>JAFAMD010000036.1 GCA_019233755.1 Acidobacteriaceae bacterium
CGCGTCGGGAACACTTCAGGAGGATGCCCTTTTGGACGTCGACAAGATGCTCGCGGAGCTGAGGCTCGAGCGGGAACAGATCGAAGAAGCAATACTGACGCTGGAGCGGCTGGCGCGAGGAAGAGGGCGCCGGCGGGGTCGCCCGCCTGCCTGGCTTAAAGATGCCGCTGCTGCCGAAACGGCAGAAGGAGAGCATGAGCAGACTGATTCGGCGCCGGCGCCTGGAGCTGAGCCGCGCCGGCGCGGTCGTCCGCCGGGCAGCAAAGCCAAGCTGACGGTTGAGCCGGTCGAGGCCTGAGCGTCAGTACAGCAGGTACGGCTTCCGTCGTTCGGCGAAGCTGCTTGCCTCGCGTTCGGCGGTTGACCAAAGAACAGAGGGATCCCCCTGTCCCGAAGTCAGTTGCTGGATGATTTCGTGATTGCCGATCAGGAACCGGCATTTCTCAAAATCGAGTTCGCCCGGGTAGAGTTTTCCGAGCGCCGCTGCCATTTCTATGCCCAGCCGGCTGCTATCAAATGCCTCCCGATCGGTGATTACCAAACGAACTCCCTCAATTTCCTGGCCTGCGAAATTTGATGACCCAGGGGTAAATCTGGTCGGGTAAATCCGCACTCCCGGTATGAACCGGGAGTTGAGATAGTTCGCCAAATCCTGTCCGTGGATCCAAGGGGCGCCTACCTGCTCAAACGGAGCATCGGTGCCTCGTCCCACCGAATAGTTTGAATTAGCTTCGAGCATTGCAATCCCCGGATACAAAAGAGCCGCATTCAGGCTGCGCATGTTGGGAGACGGATTGATCCAGGTCAGCCCGGTGGAGTCAAACCAGTCTCCGCGCTGCCAGTTGCTCATCCGGATCACGTGCAGGTCTGCTCCCCACCGCTGCTCGGAATTTGCCATGGTTGCAAGCTCCCCGAAAGTCATGCCGTGCCGGAGCGGCATGTCATAGCAACCCGTGAACGATTCAAGATCGCTTTGCATCATCGGGCCTTCTACATGCGTTCCGGTAATCGGGTTGGGCCGGTCAAGCACGTAAAACGGCTTTTTGGCTTTTGCTGCCGACTCCAGTGCATACAGCATCGTGCATGAATACGTGTAAAAACGCGCGCCAATGTCCTGGATATCGAACACAACTGCGTCCAGCCCCTCCATTTGTTCTGCTGTTAACCGGCGCTCCTTAGGCTGATAAAGGCTGACGACCGGCAGGCCCGTTTTTTGATCCTTGGAGTTGCCTACGGCCGTGTCCTCGATACCGCGCAATCCGTGTTCGGGGGAGAAGAGCGTCACGACGTTCACGCCTGCCGCCAACATTTGATCCACGTTCCGCCGGCCATTTCGATCAAGGCCCGTCTGGTTGGTGATCAGCCCGATACGCTTTCCCTTCAGCTCCTTGAATTCGCTCTCTTCCAGTACATCCAGTCCAGTGAGCGTGGTTGCATTGCGATTCACAACCCGATGAACTCCGGCGCCGGAGATCGTCTCGTTGTAACCGGTCAACGACACGGTATTTGGTGTTATGTGACCGAACTCGGCTGCCACAGCGGTTGCTACCCGGCTTCGTAACGAGCTAAGCGATTTTCCGTGGTGAGGGTGCACAACATTCGTGAGCAGAATCACGAAGGAGTTGGTAGTCGGGTCCATCCACATCGAAGTGCCCGTGTAGCCCGTGTGGCCGAATGAGCCCATCGGGTACAACTCTCCGCGGTTGCTGGAAAAAGGTGAGTCCATGTCCCAGCCCAACGCCCGGAGAATTGGTTGATCTGCCGGGCTCCCAGGTTCAGTGAATTTCTTCACCGTAAGCGGACTGAACAAACGCACATCGCCGCACTGCCCCATCCCGAGCAACATCTCGGCATATTTGGCCAGGTCCGATGCGGTCGTGAAAACACCTGCGTGGCCCGCGACTCCGCCCATGTATCGTGCCGTCGGATCATGTACTACTCCCCGTAAGGGAAGTCCGGTATCAGGGTCGATCTCCGTCGGTGCAATCCTCGAACGCAGCGCAGGGGAGGGTAGAAAACCCGTTTCATTCATCCCAAGAGGCGTGAATATTTGTTCCTTCGCGAATTGCGCCAGAGATTCGCCTGACAATCGCCGCACAATTTCCCCCATCAGAAGGAAATTGATATCGCTGTAAATAAACCGTGCTCCGGGCGGCGCGACCGGCTTCGCATGTAGGGCCTTCTCGATGCCGGTCTGGTAGCCACTCCACCGCGGCACCAGGTCAACATCCGGCGGCATCCCGGAGAAGTGGGTCATCAGCAAGCGGATCGTAATATCGCTCTTCCCGTCCTGGAACTCGGGGAGGTATTTTGTTACCGGGTCATCCAATCGCAGCTTGCCTTCTTCGAACAGCCGCATTACCGACGGCGTTGTCGCGACCACCTTGGTCAAAGACGCCGCGTCGAAAATCGTATCTACTGTCATCGGCTCACGCGTCGGTATGAGCGAACGAGATCCGTATGCCTTCAGATAGACGACGTGGCCGTCATGCCCGATGGCAAGCACCGCGCCGGGGATGAGGCCGGTCTGGACGGCCTCATTGATGATCGCGTCTACTTGAGGGAACTGCTGCTCCGCTTGTCGGGCGTAAGAGAGCGAGCTAAGAACAAGGAAAACGGCTAGCAGACATTTCATTTGTAGTAATCAGGCCAGCTTCGCGGCAATCTTCTCCAGCAACTCAGCCAGTTCGACATCCCGATGTGTAATTCCGCCGGCATCGTGCGTCGTAAGTTCTACAGTGACGCGGTTGTAAACATTCGACCACTCGGGATGGTGATTTCTCTTCTCAATGAGAACGGCTGCGGTCGCCATGAAGCCGAAAGCATGCGCGAAATCACTGAAGCGGTACTCCCGGAACAGTTTCCCGCCACGCATCTTCCAGCCCGGAAGCCGGGGAAGGAGGGACTCAAGGTCTTCTTCGCTGAGTTTCTGCGGAGCTGCCATGCCGTCATTGTGGCAAAAGCGTGTTCATCCTCCGGAAATTGTACTCTTGCGCGTTGATGCACACGTGTGCATAATTGGGGGTGGGACCAGCAAGATCATGCAAACCGTAGAAGAGAATCACGCTCCTCTGAAAGAACTGGATGAATGGGACGATTTCGTCGCCAGCCGATACAAACAAGGCAAGGCCGAAGGCGAGTTCCGCAATTACGAAGCGGATGCCAATCCGGGCGTCGCGGAGTTCTATCGCCAGAACCATGCCTACCAGACGCTCGACTTCGTTCTGAAGAAGAAGGCCGAGTACGGTGCGCTGGCGCGCGGCAAGAAAAGTATCTGGGATATGGCGGATTATCTGAATACGCTGGTGGATGACAGCGATCCGGATACCGATCTGACCCAGATCGAGCATCTCTTTCAAACTTCGGAGGCGATCCGCAAGGACGGCCATCCCGGCTGGTTCGTGCTGACGGGATTCGTACACGACCTGGGGAAGGTGCTCTGCCTCTATGGCGAACCTCAATGGGCGGTGGTCGGTGATACGTTCCCGGTAGGGTGCGCCTATTCCGACCAGATCGTCTTCCCCGAATACTTCGCGGCCAATCCCGACAGCAAAGTGACCGAATACCAGACGAAGTACGGGATCTATCTGCCCAATTGCGGGCTGGACAACGTCCACCTCTCCTGGGGCCACGACGAGTACATCTACATGGTCACCCGGAATTACTTACCGGAGCCCGCCCAGTATATGCTCCGGTATCACTCCTTCTACCCGGCCCACCGGCATGGCGCTTATCGTCACCTGATGAACGAACACGACGAGCAGATGTTCGAGTGGGTCAGAAAATTCAATCCGTATGACTTGTATTCCAAAGGGGCCGATCGTCCGAACGTGAAAGAGATTATGCCCTATTACCGCGATCTGGTCGCTGAGTTCTTCCCTTCAGAGATCGACTGGTAACTGTTGGCGCCGCGCTCGATTGCCGGACGATCAACTCACCCTTGATCTTTGCGGCTTTGGGTGCGGCTTCCGCGCTCAGCAGGGAAAGCAGAATCTCCATTGCTCGTCTTCCCAGCATTTCACGGGGCTGCCGCACGGTGGTTAGCGGAGGCTGCAGCAGGGCGGCAAAGAAGAGATCGTCGAATCCGACGACGGAAAGGTCACCCGGTACCCGAATCCCCCTTCGGGCCGCCTCTTGCAGAACTCCGAGGGCGGTCATGTCGTTGTAACAGAACACCGCCGTAGGGGGGCGCCTAAGCGCGAACAAGTCCTTTGCGCTTTCGGCTCCCTCTTCCGGCTTGCCGTTCGCCTTGACAACCAGTTCCGGCTGGACTGACAGACCGGCCTCCTCGAAAGCCTTTACGTATCCCCGGTATCGCTGCGTGTCCGATTGAAAGCCGCAACGGTCGCCGATGTAGGCGATGCGCTGGTGCCCGAGTTTGATGAGATGCCGGGTAGCCTGGTATCCCCCGTCTACGTTGTCGATGGTGATCGAATACGCAAACTCATCGGGGTGCTGGTTGTTCAGCAGCACAATCGGAACCTTCAGATCAGAAAGCAGCGGTATGTATCGGGCGCCGACGCGTGAAGATGCAACCAGAATCCCATCTACCCGCCGTTCGTGAAAGGACCGTACTACGGCCATCTCGCGTTCCGGCTCGGCCTGCGAGTTCGCCAGGATCACCGAGTAACCGTGCTGGTTGGCAACTTCCTCGATGCCGGCGACGACTTCGCCGTTAAACGGGTCCGCGATACTTGTGACCACCACGCCGATCGCCTGCGTTTTCCGCGTTACGAGGCTGCGCGCAATGGCGCTGGCTGTGTATCCGTGCTGGCTGGCGATTTTTTGAATTCTCTCGGAGGTTTTGCGAGGAATGAGCGGACTGTTTCGCAACGCTCGCGAGACCGTGGAGTGTGAGACGCCGGCAATACGGGCAATGTCTTTGATGGAAATTGCCATGCGCTTCAAAGCACATTTGCAGCTTAGAATGTGCCTCCGGCGTCTGTCAAAGTTTTGTGGCGTGCAGCGGCCAAAAGCCAGCTACTGCGGCTGCGACTGGCTCAACTTCTTGAAGTATTCGGCCACTGCGTCCTGATATTTCTCTGGCGCCGGTTCCCGGGCAGTGCTTCGCGCCCCGGTCGCACGCTGGTCACCCGTTCTCCTGCTCAGTTCGACTTCCAGCCGTTCCAGACTCGCTACCGCGTCCTCGCCTATGGTTGACTGCAAAACGGCCGGATTTGCATTTAGATCATGCAAATAGCCAAGTGTGCCATCGATATATGTATTGAGCACCCGGTCTTTTGTCCCGATCTGGTTGCGCAAGGCATACAGTTGCCGGATTGTCGTATCGACGCTGCTTCGATCAATCGTGGGATTGCTGCCGCCGAACGGAGCCCAGGAGCCGCCTTGTGCGGAATTACCTCTCTGCGATTGCCCGTCCTGCTGCTCTCCGCCTCTCTGCTGGCCGTTCCCGCCCCGCTGGGCCGATTCGAGCATCTGGCGCAGGGCTTGTACCTGCGACAGCGCCTCCGTTGCTTGACTGTCCTTGCCGGAAGCATTCGATCCCACAGCTTGCTGCACACCCTGTAAGTCGCGGCTGAGCTGCTGGAGGCCGGCCGTGACGCTGTCTTCCATTTGAACGTTCCGATCACCGTACCCTTTCCGCAGCCATTCGGCATTCTTTTGCATGCGCAGGGCAAGCTCCTTCTGTTCCGCTTCCGAGAGCGCCTTGCGCATTTTTGAAGAAGCGTCAGGCTGCGTAGCCGCAAGACTATGCTCCTGATCCTGCATCTGCTTTTCTAGCTGCTCGAGCTCTTGCGCCAGCCGTTCTTTCTCGTTCGCAATAGATTTTTCCTGTTCCGTGGCGGGACGCGATACGGGTAGATCTGCCGCCCAATAACGCCGCCGATAGCCGTAGCCATAGCCGTACCGTGGATTCTCCGGGTCATTCATTTCGGGCATCTCACTGTCGCCGCCGGTATTGGTTGAAGATTCATTCCCGCGGGCACCCATGGCCCCGCGCTGGCCGTACAGTTCTTTGAGACGCCTGGCGAGATCCTGTTGGGCATTCGCGATTTGTTGCGCCCTATCGGCCAGATCCGAGACGGAATTCCCGGCACGCTGGCCCAGAGCACGATTCAACGAATTCTGGGCTTCGGCCAGTTGCGCTGCCGCGCGCTGGCGGGCGGTCGAGTCCTGCTCGCTCACGGCTTTGCGCATCTCGTCCTCGGCACGCTGCAAGGATTGCATCGCGTCGCGCACCGCGGAGTTCATTTCCCGGTTCCGCTGGTCCGTCTGAGCCCTGCGGCCCGCGGCTCCGGCGCGGCCTGCCGCACCGCTCGCTTGCGACGGGCTCCCTTCGCTCTGGGAAGAGGAACCATTCTGGTTTTGCGAGTTCTGGGACAACTGCTCCAACTGCCGGCGAAGGTCTTCGGCTTCCCGGCGCAACTGTTCTTCCTGCCAGCGCTCATCGAATGCCTGCTGTGTTGAGTGCTGTTCCGCAAGCTCCTGCTGCCTGCGCGCCAGCGCCTGCAGCTTTTCGAATGCCTCGTCTATCGCCTTCTGCTGATTGCTTCCGGCCTGCGATGGCGATTGTTGGGTCTCATATTGATTCTTCGTGGTATCGAGCTCGAGATCGAACATCCGTGCCAGGTCGCGCTGAGCGCCGCTTCCCCCCATTCCGCCGCCACGCTGCCCGAACGCCACCTGGATATTGCGGAATACGGCCTCGGCGCGCAGCAGCGATTGCAATGCTTTTTGCTCGGGTGGCAGCGCGTCGTGCCATTTCCCGGGCTTCAGGGCATCGGCGGCGTCGCTCATTTGCGACGATGCCAGCGTCATCATTTTCGAGAATTCCTCAAACTGGGGATTCGTTCCGGTCAGTTCACGGCTGCCCATCCGCTCCGCCAGCGTTTTCGCTTGGGCCTCGAGCTTTCCTTCGAGATCGGAAAGGAAACGGGCGTCTTCCTCCAGGGCCGCTCGATCTTTGCCGGTGGCCTTCACGTCGTTCCACGTTGCGGCGATGACCTGTTTCTGGCGTTCGGAGATGAGCTCATCCTGCCCTCCACCCATTCCCATCCCCATGCCCATGCCGGATTGCTGCGATTGAGTGAACTGGTAATCGAACGGCTCGGCTTGCGCAAATACGATGTCGCTGCGCGAGGTGGTACTGGCGTCCCTTGCGCTGGCGTAAAAGCTCACTACGTCGCCCGGCACGAGTTTGAAATCCTCCAGGTAGAGTGTCGTGGCTCCTTGCGTCTCCTTCGTTCCTTTGTTCTTCAAAAGAGGTACGGTCTGCTCCGGTCCGCCATTGACGGAGTAATGCAGTTCCAAGGCTTCTACGCCAAAGTCATCCGCGGCCTCAATGGCTACCGGCATTTCCTCGATCGGGCTCACGTGCGGGTCGCGCCCGGGCCGAACGATGCGAACAGAAGGCGGCTCATCTTTCCTGGCTTCTATGAAGTAGTCGTCGCTGATGCGAATGGCCTCGCTGCCGTCCACGGCTGCAACGTGATACGAACCGTCTTTTTCAACGGGCAGCGTGGCCTTGAGCCAGTTCCCTTCACCCGGCGCCAGCTTGGTTTTCGATCCGTCTTCCAAAACCAGGATGCCGCGTTCGAGCGGGCGGTCCGTAAGCACGGAAATGTCCGCGCGGCTTCCCTGCACGGCTCTTATATCCCCGCCAGGATCATTGATCACGTCCCGTAGTTGCAGGCGGGAAGGGAAGTGGACTGCTACTCGCACCCGCTTCACCGCAGGCAGATCCTTTACCGCCAATTTGAAGTGCTTCGATTGCGCTGCATTGGCCTGGACGTAGTATTCGATCGGCTCGGAGAGCGCGGCGAATAGAAAACGATAGCCGTTGCTGTTCGGTGCCGGCTGCATCGGAATTTCTTCCCATTTGCTCGCGCTTGCGTATTTGGCGTGCAGGATGACAGATCGCGCCGAGAACCCGAGCAGCTTTGCGGTAATGAGCTGATCCGATCTGCGGCGAATGGTCCGGTTGCCCGGCTCCACTGCAATGTCATAGAGCGGACGGCGGTTCGCGCTGGCGGTGCCAGTCCATAGCAACGACGATCCATAACCCCAGTACCCGGGCCCGGAAACAATCAGCCAAAGAAGCACGGCCGCGACGAATGCTCCACAGCCGAGATATGTCCAAAACTGGCGGGCAGGAGCCAGTTCGTGGATCTGCTCTCTATTGGCGATACGCAGCGTATCCTCAGCAAGTACCTCGATGAACGGATCTCCGGGATCCGGCCGCTCCTCCACCGTAAGCAGCCGTTCCTGCAAGCCTGGAATTCGAGTCTCAGCGATTTGAGTCGTGCGTTTGCGAGTAAACCGGAGAACTGGAATCGCGAGTGCCACCACGGCAACGCAGGCGATGCCGGCAAACAGTCCCCAACGGAGCGGGATGACGATTCGCGCGGCGAACTCGTAACGGTTGCCGATCCATACGAGCAGCAGTGTGAGGGCGAGTGCGAGACCCGCTACGATCGCTGCTCCCCTAGAGGCCAAAAGCAACCGGAACCGCAGTTCCAGCTTCCGCAGGTACCCGCGCAGTTGTTCGAGTGCCGTCATGCTGCCCGCTTTCCTTCACTCAAATAGCGACTGGCAAACACCGATTCCATCACCGCGACAAGCAAGACCAGAATCATTACGTATCGCCAAAAGCTCCACGGTCTGGTCTGCTGTTCGACACCGCCCGAATCGGCCTTCGCTGCCGTATCCCCAGTATTGCGCCATAAATCGAGCGTTTCGCCCGGCACTTGTTTGAGATCCGATTCGCGCCGGTCGGAGTGCGCGGCCATCAGCAGATGATGCCCGTCCGCCCGGTGTACGTCATAGAATCCGGCACGGTCCAGGTCGAAGCTGAGCGCTTTGCTTGCCTGCGAAAGAGAGAGCTCGTGCTTGCCATCAGGGCCGATCACATCGGCTGTCGTGTCCTGGCTACGCGCGCGCCGGAGCCCGACCGGACTACCTGCCACCAGGCTCGACGTTCCTTCTTCGTAACCGGCCAGATAGCGCCCGGTCTGTATGACGAACGGCAAGTAGGAGGCATGCAAGGGAAAATCGCTGGTGGATGCATCCAGCGTCGAAGCAAAAATCAGCTTCCGTCCCTCGCCCATATGCTGCTCGAGCAGCAAGGGCGAACCATCCGCCAGTTTGGCGAGCACGCGCGCGCCGGATTTCATCGTGAACTCGCCGGTCTCTGAAAACTGCACGTTTTCGAACTTCCCCGCCGACGCCAGCTCCGGGCTTTCGCTATCAATAAAGCCGGCCCCCTGTAGCTGGCGAAGCTCGCCGAATCGATCGCTTGAAAGCGGGATGCGGCCGGCCTGCGCGGTGTTGGGTCCCAAGGCAATGAACACCGCGCCGCCGTGCTGGACGTATCCGCACAGTGCGTCCGCGAGAGTTGATCCAAGATCGCCCACGTCGTTCAGCACTACGTACGCAAACTTCGAAAAATCCTGCCCGTTTGCCTGTTCTACCGGCAAAACCTGCAACACCAGGCCGGGGTTGAGAACAGACTCGAGCGCGGCTTTATAGTACAGGGCCTGGCGCGGCCGCCCATCCGCATAGAGAAACAGAACTTTGCGCGGATCGTTACGCTCAATCGCAAACGGGAACGAATCGTCTTGGGGCAATTCATCGTTTTCTGCCAAACGAACTTCCCCGCGATGGGCGCCATACGGCACCTCGAAGCCATTAAAGTCCACTTGCGCGGCTCCATTGGGTGGAATGCTTACGTCCTTCGAAGCCAGGACCCGGCCATCGAGCATCAGGCTGACCGTCCGATTCGCAGCCGGCGTAGCCCACCCGGCGATGGTCGCCGTCAGCCGCGTATGTGTCGCGTCATAGACGTGCGCCGGCACCGTAACGTTCTCCACCGCCCAGTTCGGAGTAGTCACAGCTCCTACCGGATAGATGTTGAGACTGGTGTGCGAGCCGAGCTGCATATCCTTAAAGGCGGGCGGCATGGAACTTTGCTGCATGTCGCTGATGAGGTGGACGTTCAGCCGCATTCCGGAGGTCTGATCCATCACCCGCATTGCTCTGGCAAATTCGCCAAACGAACTTGCCAGATCGTCCGGCTGTAGCCGCTCGATAGCGGCTGCTGCTGCATCGCGGTTTGTGTCGGCCGGGGTCAGTGCCTCCACACGCGAATCGATTGCCACAACCTGCACCAGCGCGTTTCCCGGCAAGGCATTCAGGACCCGCCGTGCCTGATCCTTCGCCTGCTGCAGACGCTGGTCTGCGCGCATGCTGAAAGATCGGTCGATGGCGACGATGACCAGCCTGCGCCGGTTTCCGAGCGATGTCGTTCGATTGATAAAAGGGCTGGCAAATGCCAGTGCCAGCAGCGTGATCAGCGCCATGCGCATGGCGAGCAGCACCAGGTAGCGCAGCCGCCGGTGCAGCACCGAGCTTTGTACCCGGCGTTCGAAGAACATCAGCGAGCTGAATGGCTGAGGGGTTCGTTTGAACTGGCGCAGCAGGTGCAGCCACAGCGGCAATGCCACCGCAGCAATCCCGAGCAGAAACCACGGAGAGAGAAAGCCCATCACATTCTCCCCTGACGTATGGTGAAGTACTCACGCAATGCCTCGTCGAGAGGACGATCTGTGCGCAGCAGGAAGTAATCCATCCCCGCGGACTGCGCCTTCGATCGCAAGCTCTCGATATGCGCGCCGATCTTTGCGGGGTATTCGGTGCGGGCATAGTCCGGCGAGGCCTCGATGGCGTCGCCGCTTTCCATGTCGATGAGCAGCGCAGCGTCACCGATTACCGGTGCAAGTTCTCTCGGGTCCAGCACATGAAACAGAATGAGTTCATTGCCGCGGAAGCGAAGCGGTTCCACGGTTCGGATGATCGTATCGGGCTGTTCGAAAAAATCGGATATCAGCACTGTGATGCCGCGCCGCTTCAGGAACTGCTGCAACTCGAAGAACGGCCGCTGGAAATTCGTGCGCTTGCCTAGTTGAGCCTGGTCAATGGCATGAAGAAGACGCATCAGTTGGCCCTGCCGCGCCGAGGGGCGAACGAAATTGGCGACGTCGTCATGAAAAGCGATCAGGCCGGCGCTGTCACGCTGCACATGCGCAAGGTAGACGATGGCCGAAGCCAGATACTTCGCGAACGTAAACTTTTGAACCGCTCCGGAGGTGAAACCCATGCTGGCGCTCGCATCCAGCAGAACCATCACGGCCGTGTTTGTTTCACCGCGATATCGCTTTAAATAGGCACGCTCGGTTCGGGCATAGACGTTCCAGTCGACGTGGCGTAGATCGTCCCCGGGTGTATAGGCCCGGTATTCGGCGAATTCCTGGCTGAACCCGAATTCGGGCGATCTGTGCAGGCCGGCAATGAAACCGTCCACTACCGTCTTGGCCACGAGGTCCAGGCTGGAGATTCCGGCCAGGACTGTCGGATCAAGGAAGCGGTTTGTGATTTCTGCCGGCAATGCTTCTACCTTTTGTTGCCGTTAAGCTCGCGGCGGAGCCTTCGAATCAAGCAGGCGCCGGATGATTTCGTCGGTGCTTAACCGGTCAGATTCCGCGTGGAAGTTAAGAAGCACACGGTGACGCAATATCGGAACGGCCAACACCGTAACGTCTTCATACGACACGTGAAAGCGGCCGTGCATCAGAGCCCGTGCTTTCCCGCCGAGCACCAGGAATTGTGCAGCACGAACGCTCGCGCCGAAATTCACATACTTTTTGATGAAATCGGGCGCATCGCCATTGGACGCGGGCCGGGTAGCGCGCACCAGTTCTACCGCGTACCGGCCTACGGTTTCGGCGATCGGAGTCATGCGAACGAGCTGCTGGAATTCGAGAATCTCTTCCGGGCTTGTCACAACCTCCACTTGTGCAGAGTGAACGGTTGTGGTCAGATCAATTACCTTCAGCTCATCTTCGGCCGTAAGATAATCGAGCACCGTGTTAAACAGGAAGCGGTCGAGCTGCGCTTCGGGCAGAGGATAAGTGCCTTCCAGCTCAATCGGGTTTTGCGTCGCGAGTACGAAAAATGGCGCATTTATGCGATAGTGGTGCCCGCGCACTGTACAGGACAGTTCCTGCATCGCTTCGAGCAACGCCGATTGTGTTTTCGGGGGGGTCCGGTTGATTTCATCAGCGAGCAGCACGTTTGAAAAAATCGGTCCGGGGACAAACGTCCAGGTGCGGTGCCCGGTGCCCGGATCCTCCTCGATGATGTCGGTTCCCGTGATGTCGGACGGCATCAAGTCGGGGGTGAACTGGATGCGGTTGAACTTCAAGCCGAGCGTCTGGGCCAAGGTTCGTACCAGCAGCGTTTTTGCCGTTCCCGGCAAACCGGTCAGCAGGCAATGTCCACCCACGAACAGCGAGATAAGAACACTCTCGATCACTTCATCCTGGCCGACGATAACCTTGTGCACCTCTCGCTTTATGGCGGCCTGCACATCCTGAAAACGCTTTACACGAAGCTTGACCTCGGATGGGTCCCTCAAGACTGGCGCAGTTGTAATTGTGGACATGTTTAATCGCTCAGTTGAAGAAGTAACTGCTGGGCTGCTTTGAAATTGGGAGCGACTTCGAGGGCGGCGATCACCTGGTCTTTCGCCTCGGCCCGCCGATTGGCCGCCTGATATGCTTTCGCCAGCTCGTAATGCGATTCCGCGACATCCCCAGGCTTCAACGCGAGTACAGCCTCGGCTTCGCGGATGGCGCCGTTCGCGTCCCCGGTGGTGAGCAGTAATTTGCCGAACATACGATGCGTCTCCGCGTCCTCCGGGTATACATAGTTCAGCTTTTGCAGCGTGACCTGCGCCTGCTTGGGGTGACCTAAATCCGTTTCGAGATGCGCCAGCTTCTTCAAGGTTTCCACGTTCGTGCCTCCCGCGTCCCGATACTGCTCGAGCACGTTAGCCGCACCCGCGCTGTCGCCCCGGGCCAGGAAAAGATTCGCCGTAAGCTCGTAGTTGCTGTCCCCCCCGACGTAGTCGCGATAGTAACCGTGAACCGCGTTGGCCTCCCGGGCTGCATCGTCCTTTTTGCCGTTTTTCAGGTCCGCATAGGCCTGTTGCATGCCGCGCTTCCATTCATAGAAGTGACTCACGGTGTCGCCGGTTTTACGATTAAGCCAGGCAGTGAAGTCTTTGTCGAACGCCGCCACCGGTTCGTGCAGGTTCTCTTCTATCGCCTCCGCTGTAGTCTTCCGGTCCGCATATGAACGGATGATGCCGAGAATCGCGTCGTCGCCCCATTTTTCGACGATGAAATCGCAAATCTTTCCAGCTTCGTAGTACGACACGAGCACCTGCGCTGGATATTCAGGATGCACGAAGCCGCGATCCAGTTCCAATACAGGAAGCAGTTGCTTCTTCCGCAGGGCCTCAATGACATCCGGCGTCAGCCGGTCGCCCCAGTCCGGCGAAGCCGCGCCTTCTTCATGAACCGCCAGGCCTTCCGTGAACCAGCGCGGGACCAGATGATGAGTTGCCGTTAAAACATAGACGTGGCTCAGCTCATGACGCACAGTACTGGCCCAGTTGAACTCACCCGGCGACCTCGCCGACGGACTGTCCATAGCGACAACTAGGCCGAAGGTTACGCCGAGAAGACCGCCCTGGCCCGGCAGGCCGAGCGTGCGGACAACAAAATCCTGATGATTCGGAAAGACTTCAAGCCTGACCGGACCGGGCAGCTTCATCTTGTATTTGCGCTCGTAGACGGCGACGTCGCGCTGCAACTCAGGCTCGATGTACGGCCGAAGCAACGCGGCTTCCTTGCGGTTCAGCACCAGTTCGGTGGTGCCGGTTTTAAACGTCTCGTAGTCCTTGAGGGTGTCCAGCAAGCGGAGCGAATTGACGGTCTCGGCATCTCGGAAGTGGGCTGCGTAACAAAGCTCGAGTTGCTGTTTCGCTTCCGTATCAAGGCCGAGGCGCATCAGGTTGACACCTAGCTGGGACCGTGCGGACCAAAGATGGTCGTTCAGCTCCAGCGCTTTCCGGTAGTAACTGATGGCCTGTTGGTACCGGCGGTTGATCTCGAAGAAGTGAGCGCCCGTCGCGTACGCCTCGCCGTACGCCGGATTCACCTTCAAGATGCGATCCATCCACTCCGATTGCGGCTTTTCGTTCAACCAGTCAATGGAAGCCAACACAGCCATTCCGTCTAAAGCCTCATTCGAAGTGGCCAGCGCTTTCCTGGCCTCCTCTGTTGCCGCCGTGGAGTCGTTGTCCTCCAGCGCAAGATAGGCGAGCAATTCGTCAGCAGCGGCCAGTTTGGGGTCTCGTTTCAGAGCCTCATAGGCGAGATCCTTCGCCCTTTTGTCGTAGCTCACGGCAAATACGCGCGCCATGCCCAGATAAGCCGGCGCGTAGTTTTGATCTGCCTCAATTGCTTCCTCAAAGAGCGTGGCGGCATCCCCGGGCTGATGGTGCTCCAGGTAAAGCTGGCCCCATTCCGCTTTCACTATCGCCGACTTCGGCTGGTTCCGGTAGGCCGTACGAAACTCTTCATTCGCCTCGTCAAACCGGCCTAGCCCAAAGTAGGCTTCGGCCCGCACAAATGGATCAGGACTGGTCAGGAGACCTGCAAAACAGGTTTGCGCAGCCGCCAATTTGCCGTGATGCTGTAACTCCCGGCAGGTATCGAGCGCGCCCGCGCGCGCACCTGCGGCCGAAAACGCCAAAAGCAACGATAATAGAAACCGACTACGCATTACTGATCGATCTCCGCCTGAGTTCGCGCCAACTCAAGAAGCAAGGCAGTCAATTGCTGCTTATACTCGTCGGGCGGAATGGCCGCTTTTTCGTACTTCAGGCGATCGATCTTCGCCTCCAGGTCCTCTTTCCTGGCGATCAGCTTCTGCTTGCCGGGCGCCACCGTCTTGGACTCGTCCGCCTCCGGATGCAACACGAGAAAACTGCCGGCCAGCAAGCCCTGTCCGTTTTCCGGTTTCGGATCGCGAACAGCATCGGCTGTCCCGGTATCGGTGAACAACGGATGTTCCGTAGCAAGCAGCTTCTGCGACTCGAAGTATGCGGCGGTCTTGTGCTCCGTATACTCAAAAGCCTCGAGCGCGGAAACGCTTCCGCTTTTGTCGGTATCGGCAGCCGGATCGCGCAGCGCATCGATCCAGTAACGGGGAAAAACCGTAGCATTCTTCTCATTCCCCGATTTCGTCGCAACGATGACGATCCGATTCTTTCTGGCGAGGGCGCTCAGCGAGGCGCCGCTGCAACTGGTCATGTTGACCACAAGCTGGCGCTCGGCGCGAATCCGGTTCAGAAGTGCTGCCAGCTCAGCGGCCGTGATGTCCGGACCTGGCAGATTCATTTTGTAATCGGTACCGTCGAACGTGCCATGGCCGATTAGAAGCAACGAGAACGAATCGCCCGTTTGAATCTCGGCCGCTAACTGCTCGAATGCCCGCTGGATCTCACGCTTTGTGGCTGCGCTTCCGCTGAGCGTCATCACGTGGGCGGCCGGGCCATTTTCGCGAAACTGGCGATCCAGTTGCGCAGCCCAATCGGAAAACTGCTTGTCATACTCCGGAAGGCCGCCCAGACCGGCGATCGTAACGAAGTAGTCCGCGCCGCGCGCCGCCAGCGCGGCCAGGAAAAGCACAGTGAGCAATCTCAAACTGCACCCCACCGTCTGCGCAGCAGCCATTCCGCGGATTTGAGAGCCAGCGCCAATAGAAAGACGGCGGGCATGTTCCAGAGGTCTTTCATTTCATGCGCGGTGATGCCCGCTTCAGAATAAGCGATCTCCTGGGGCAGCCGGTATGCGTCGCTCGGAGTGTAATAACGGCCACCTGTTTCGTCAGCCAGCTTCTGCAGCAGTTCCTTGTTCTGCTCGCGGTGGAAGTTTTCCGCTACGCCGTTCTCGCGGCGAAAGGTGGTCACGTCGCCTCCGAGATCCTGACTGCCTCGCCGGGCAGTTATCTGCGCGATGTAAGAGCCGGCTTGCGAAGCATTAGAATCTGCGACATAAATGCCCTGCGCCAGCGGCTCAGGGTGCAACGGAATGTCCTCCGCTGTGCCGTCAGGCGCAACAACATGCGCCCGTACCTCGGCATCCGCTGCGGGCAAATACGAGAGATCGCGCACTTCCGCGCGGAGTTGTAGGCGTCCGTTGTCTTCCAGCACGTGCGTAGAGGCGGAGGCAACCACGCGAGATGGCGTCGCGCCGGCGGTCCAGCGCAAGAGCTGGCGCCAAAATGTTTCCTGGCTGGTGTCGCCAACGGGCTGCTGCATGCGCCATCGCCAGCTCCCGCCGGTAGCGAATACCGCCGTTCGGCCGCGACCATAGTTCTCGGTCACCAGCAGCGGCAGCCGGCCGCCGGCGGCGACGTTCGCCAACACCACCGCGCCCGGTTTCGGTCTTCCGGCGTTTTCATAATTCGCCAGGTACGGCAACACCTCCCAGTGGTCGGCGCTTTTCTGCGGGTCATCTTCGATCCGGCAGATGAGGCTTCGCTTTCCGGCGTCCGTGAGTTCCGCCGCCCCGAATGTCCGCTGAAAATTGTTCTTTCCGGGCGGAAGCGTGACGGGTAGGAGTTCGATGAACGGCGGCACGTTGTAACCACCGTCTGACAACCCCCAGCGGCCGCCAAGAAACAAAAGACCTCCGCCGCGCCGGTCGACAAAATCCTTTATCAGTTGCTGCTGCACCGGTGTGAAGAACGCCGACTCAATGCTGCCGAGGATCAGGCCTTGGTACTCGAATAAATCCTCTGGTTTCGTCGGGAACCCGTCCGCCAGTTCCATAGGGCTCGAGATTCCCTGGCGATAGATCTTGTTTTGGGTGGTGCGAAGCATGGACACGACCTGCAAGGCAGGATCATCATCGGCCGCACGCCGAATGAACTTGAACTCCCAGCGCGGCTCGCCCTCTACGTACAGGAGCCGGCGCGTCGCATTGTCCACGGCAAGAACGCGTGTGGCGTAGTTGTTGCTGGGATTTTCTTCCCCGGGCAACGGGTCCAGCCGCGCTTCGATATTTTTCACCCCCGCCTTGCCGGCATTGAACTCCACGGTTTCCACTTGCTCGGGAGCTTGTTGTAAGGTCACCTGTTTCGTGGCCACTACCGAGCCGGCGCTTGTCAACACCAGCCGCGCAACCTTTCCCTCAAAGCCGTTCTGGCGTATGGTGACCTCGGCTTCTAAGCGTGAGCCGTTTAAGGCCTTGTCCGGCACGTCCAGCCCGTCCACTTCCACGTCGTTTGCCAACTGTTGTCTGCCGAATCCGATGGCATTTACAGGAAGCCGCCGCCTTCTCAGCTCCGATAGTGTTTCGAAATCTACTCCCCCCGTGTTGTCGGCGCCATCGCTAAGAAGAACCACGGCACCGATGGGCAGAGTGGCGGCGTCATCCGCCAGTTGCCGCAAACCCTGTCCAATTTGTGTGGCCGGCTGGTCGGCATGCAGCCCGGTCATGCCCGGTATTCGCTCGATGCCGCTTCCCAGGCGGTATAAACGTACCTGAAAACGGGTTTGCAGGTTCTTTAATAGGCCGCCATTCAGCACGTCGATAGCCTGCTGCTGGCGGCTTGCTCCCACGTCCTTAAGGCTCATGCTGCTGCTGTCGTCAATTACGACGGCAACGATGTTCGTCTGCGGCTGCAGAGCAGTTACGCTGATGGCCGGCTCCCATAACAACAAAAGCAAAAGCACAAGCAGCGAGGATTGAAGCAGCCAGAGCACGCCGGCACGTACCGCCTGCAGCCGCGGCGAGAAGGACCTGCGCCGCTGCCAGAAAACAAGAGCGAGAACGGCGACGAGCGCCAGGCTGGCGGAGAACAGGATCCATCTCGGCCAACTGCTCAAAAGCACGAGGGTCCCCTTCAGGAAAACTGCTGGTGGGTACTTGAAGAGGAACTCGAACATACCGCGGCCTGATCCTCAACGGGCAGCTGCCCTAAAAACGTAGAACCGCAAAAACGGCGAAGAATGGCAATGACCGGGAGGAGCAGATCGGTTTGCGCGGCCGGGCGAAAGGAGAGCGACGTGCCGCCGGCTGAAAGGCGCCAGGCTCGGTAAAGTCGCGAGAGGCAGGCTCCGCAAAGGCATAAGCAAGAGCTGGCTGGCGCCAGAATAGCATGATCCCGGCGACGGCACCTGGGAGTATCGACGCCGCCGGGCTTTGCGAAGTTGCCGCCTGACTATTCCTGGGGCAATACCCAGGCGAGAAGGACGCTTCCAGCCGGTGTTAACAGGTACTGCTTACCATCCAGTTCGTAGGTGCTTGGCGCGCTTTCCATCCGCGCGCCTAAGTTGACGTGCCAAAGCGCCTTACCGGTCTTGGGATCGAGTGCCAGCAGGTTGTTCTCATTATCGGCAGTGAAGAGAAGTTGGCCCGCAGTGGTCAGGCTTCCTGCCAATCCCTCGCCATCGCCGATTTCATGCTGCCAGTCGACTTTACCGGTCTTATAGTCGATCGCTTCCAGCACCGAACTCGCCCACAGGTTGCGATCGCGGCCCGCCCATCCCTCGGGCTTGCCCTCGGCGGTCATGTAGAAGATACTCCACAACCGGCGCGCACTGACATAGAAGAGACCTGTTTCGGGATCGAAACTTGGCGCCATCCAGTTCGCTGCGCCATCCGAGCCGGGCGAAACCAGCGTCCCGTCGGGCTTCGGCTCTTTCTCGGGGTTCGGTATGGGTTCTCCCCTGGAATCGATGCCTTTTGCCCAATCGGTCTTGATGAACGGCACTGTTAGGATGTGCTCGCCGGTTGTGCGATCCAGCACGAAGAAGTAGCCGTTCCGGCTCGCCTGCGCGAGCAGCTTGCGGTGCACGCCCTGATATTCGTCGTCAAAAATTACCGGGGTCTGTACTGCATCCCAGTCATGGGTGTCATGCGGGGAGGGCTGGAAATGCCAGTTCAACTTGCCCGTATCGGGATTTAACGAAACAATCGAGCAGGTGTACAGGTTGTCGCCCTTGCGGATGGCACCGTTCAACACCGGATTCGGATTTCCGATGCCCCAATACAGTTGGTTCAGTTCCGGGTCGTAGGTGCCTGTCATCCAGGTCATCCCGCCACCGTGGCTGATGGCGTCGGTTCCCTGCGGCCAGGTTTCCGAACCCGGCTCCCCGGGGCGTGGCTCGGTGTTCCACTTCCATTCCACCTTGCCGGTCTCGGGCTCCAGCGATTCGAGGAATCCCGGTATGTCTGTTACGTCGCCCGAAACTCCGACAATCACGTGCTTCCGGATGACGAGCGGGGCCATCGTCGAAAAGTAGCCGAGTTTCGGGTCGGCAAGCTCGATGTTCCACTTCACCTTGCCGGTTTTTGCTTCCAGGCAGATAAGGTGGCAGTCCGGGGTTTCGAAATAGAGCCAATCGCCGTACATGCCAACCCCGCGCTGCCCGATGTGATCTCCGGTCGATTCCCGGTAGTAATGCCAGATGATGTGACCCGTGCGCGCATCTGCGGCCCATACGTTATCCGGCGTGGTGAAGTAAAGGATTCCGTTTACTTCGAGCGGCGTCGATTTGATACCCACGGACTGCGGCTGCAAGATCCACGCCAGGGTGAGCTTGTGAACGTTCGCCTGATTGATCTGCGACAGTTCGCTGTAACGCTTGCCCGAATAGTCGCCATTGAAGGTCGGCCAGCTATTTGACAGCCGCTTGAGCAGATCTTGGGGATTGAGGCCCTCGTCGGCGCCCGAAGCACCGAATGCAAGACAGGTGAAAAGTAAACCGGCGCAGGCTATTATCTTCATTTACTTCAACCTCTCCAAGAACGCAAAAAGGTTGTGAACATCGGCGTCCGTGTACTTGTCCATGAGTTCGCGGTGCGCCGTCAGCGGATCGTGCACTTCCACCTGCACGTCCGTGAGCGGCCATGACCGGTACCATCCGTCCTGGCACATGATGCCGATGTTGAACTCGTCATAAAGCGCCAGCTTGCCTTCATATTTCGTGCCGTTCGGCAAGGTTACGGTTGCCGTCCTGGCAGTGGCTTCGGATACCTTCTTTCCGGACGGATAGACCATCTGCTGCTGCAGATCGATTGGGGAGAACTTTTTGGCGATACCGGCCAGATCTCCCGTGGCGGAATGGCACTGTGAGCAATTCCCAGCGCCATAGAAGAACGCCCTACCTGCCTCCGCGTTGCCGGTCAGCAGCTTCGCGAGCGGGTAGTCACCCGGTACGTGGGCGCTGTGCAGGGCGGCATCGGCCTGGTGATGAAGAAAGGCGACAATGTCGGCAATCTGATCATCCTTCAACGTGGAAAAGCTTGGCATACCCTTGTCCTGGCGGCCATTGCGGATGACGGGCCCCAGCAGATTGCCGTGATCGTCATGAAGGGTGATTGCCGAGCGGACCAGATCGGGCGCTCGCGCGCCGGTTGCATCAGTTCCGTGACAGAAGCCGCACGTCGATTTGAACAGTGCGCGGCCACGTTCGACGGCGGCCGTGTCTTCCGCTTGCTGCTGTCGCGGCGCCGGCGTCGGTTGATGCGCCTGGGCGGCGCTTAACCCGGGCAGGAAAAGTACGAGCGCCCACAAAGCGAGTGCGGTGCCGAATCTCATAAGACACCTAGTATTTCAAATGAAATTTCGCGGACGTTCAATGTACCGGCGAGTGCCTGGTTTCGGCAGGCAGCGCGTCGCGGACCGGCCACCATCAAGCGCTGTCCGGGCCGAATTCTCAACCGCTCGCGTCCCCGATTTGCCGTTTATATCCAGATCATCGCCGCACGAGCTCTCGCGTGTTATGCTTGCAGCACATAAGGTCGCCCGAGCGCCTTTAATCTCGCCGCCCGAACCCTCTAAAGCAGTGAATCTAGAAGAGAACCTAGCAAATGCAGCGGCCGTTGCCGCGCTGATCGATCACACCCTGCTGAAACCCGAGGCATCGCGTGCGGACATCGCTCGCGTTTGCGAGGAGGCACGACGTTTCCATTTCGCTTCCGTGTGCATCAATCCTTACTGGGTACAGCTCGCCGCTGAAGCGTTGCATGGTTCGCCTCTGCGAGTCTGCACTGTGATCGGGTTCCCGCTTGGTGCGAGCCAAAGCCGCATCAAGATGGCCGAAGCCGAGCTGGCGCTCTCTCAGGGCGCCACGGAATTAGATATGGTGCAGAACGTGGGTGCATTGCGGTCGGGTGACAAAACGGCAGTCCGCGAAGAGATTGCTGAATTGACGGCGTTGGCGCATTCGCGCGGCGCCATTCTGAAAGTCATTCTTGAAACCTGCCTTCTCACCGACAAAGAGAAAGTTACGGCTTGCGAATTGGCCGCCGAAGCCAAAGCCGATTTCGTGAAAACGTCCACTGGATTTGCAGCCGGAGGCGCCACGGTCGCGGATGTAGCGCTGATGCGCCGCACGGTGGGCGATTCGATGGGTGTAAAGGCGTCAGGCGGAGTGCGAACACTGATCGCGGTACGCGAAATGGTGCATGCCGGGGCTACTAGAATCGGAACGAGCTCCGGCGCGAATATCATAGGTGAGCTCGAAAGTGGGTACACCGCGGAAAGTCCGAAGCCACTGAGCAGTGGCAGGGTTCCGGGCGGTGAGCCGGATACATACTGATGCCTCCCCCCCGAAAAGCGCAGGTGCGGTTCCGCGAGCGGGCCGAACTGCTCGACTTCCTGCTCGAAGTAAGTGCATTAACGGCGGAAACTCTCGATCTCGATCGCCTGCTTGCGAACGTGGCCGAAATTGTCAAGGATGTCATCCCTTACGAGCTCTTCGCCATCCTGCTGTTTAATGAGCGCACCAGAACTCTGCGCATGCGGTATGCGATAGGGCATCGCGATGAGGTCGCCAAGAATCTGGCCATCAAACTCGGGGAGGGCATCACGGGGTCCGCAGCCGCCACGCGCCAGCCTATCCTCGTTGATGATGTTCGCCAGGATCCCCGGTACTTGAACGCTCTCGATGCGGTTCGAGCTGAGCTGACAGTGCCGATGATGGTGCGGGGCAAACTGGTCGGCGTGATCGATCTCCAATCCACCCGCGTCGACGCTTTCTCCGAACAGGATCGCGCGCTGCTTACGCTTATCGCCAACCGCGTAGGAACGGCTATTGACAATGCGCGTCTGTACCGCCGGGTGGAACGCCAGAACCGGACCCTTCGCGTGCTGGCGCACATTTCTCAAGAGTTCAGTTCCATTCTCGAGATCGATGAACTCCTGACCAAAATTGCGTTGACAATTCGAGCACTGATCCCCTTCGATGCGTTCAGTGTCTTTCTGGTGGATGAAGAACGAAAACTGCTGCGGTGCCGCTTCAGCCAGCGCTATGACGAGATAACGGCTATTGCCGATATCGAGATTGGCAAGGGTATAACGGGCACCGCGGCGCAATCCCGCCAGCCGATACGCGTTGCAGACGTGACGCAGGATCCCCGCTATATTTCGGCGCATCCCGATATTCGCTCGGAAGTAGCAGTCCCGCTGGTGCTGCATGACCGCATTATCGGCGTCGTAGATCTTGAAAGCGTTCGCCTGGCTTTCTTTACCGACGACCACGTTCGCGCACTCAGCCTGCTTGCACCGCAGATTGCAACATCAGTTGAAAATGCACGCCTGTACGAAGAACTGGCACAGCGGGAGCAAAGCATGGAGCAGGACTTACAGGCCGCTTATAAGCTGCAATCCGTGCTCATCCCGCGTAGGGTTTCAGACGTTGCCGGAGTAGACGTCGGGTTGAAAACACGGCCGGCGCGCCAGATTAGCGGTGATCTCTACGACTTTTTCGTGCATGGGGAGGATTACACGCTAATCGCCTTCGGCGACGTTAGCGGAAAAGGCGCGGCTGCGGCACTGTATGGTGCGCTCATTTCCGGTCTGCTGCGTACCCTCGCGCCGCGCCGGCACAACCCTGCGAAGTTAATGAAGGCGCTGAATGAAGCGCTCCTCGAACGCAAAGTGGATGCCCAATATGCGACCCTTTCGCTTGTAGTGTGGGAGGCGCATAGCCGCACTTTCACAGTGGCGAGCGCCGGTACGCTTCCTCCCATCCTGTTTCGCAAGGGCGAAGTAATTGAGTCAAGCGTTGTCGGAGTGCCGATCGGCCTTCTTGAAGATCAGGAATACGAGCAGATAGAGATCGTCGCCAAGCCGGGTGATCTCTTCCTCCTGTACTCTGATGGTGTCGAGGACCAGCTCGGGGAGCATGCGGGCTCGCTGTCCGAAGAGCAGGCCAGCAGCCAGGATCTCGAGTCATATGAGGGCGCGCGTCTGCAGAAGGTTGTTATCTCGAATTTCAAAAAGAGTCCACAGGAAATTGCTGACAGAATTTTTCAAGATATCGATGTGTTCCGCGGGGCGACGCCGTTGACTGACGATCAGACAGTCATGGCCCTTCGAGTGCTCTAGCGGATGTTGAACGATCCTTTTACATACCAGGCAGGCGTGTTGTCGTGCGAGGGCGTCGCTCTGGATTCAATTGCGACGGAGTTCGGTACCCCCACGTACGTATACGCAAAGCACGGCATTCTTTCGAGATTTAGTGCGTATGAAAATGCGCTCTCCGGTTTACCGCACCGGATTTGCTACTCGGTGAAGGCGAACTCGAACCTGGCGATTCTGGCCGTTCTTGCGAAGCAAGGCGCCGGGTTTGATATCGTCTCGGGCGGAGAATTGTTTCGTGTTATCCAGGCGGGAGGTGACCCCCGCTCGGTGGTGTTCTCCGGGGTAGGCAAGACTCCGGAGGAGATTCGCTTCGCTTTGGAGCAGCGCATCCACAGCTTCAACTGCGAATCCGAATCCGAAATCGAGTGGATCTCGAAAATCGCGACGGAACTCGGACAGACCGCCTCCATCGCGATTCGCGTTAATCCCGACGTGGACGCAGTCACGCACCCGTACATTTCCACGGGTCTTCGCGAGCACAAGTTCGGCGTGGATATACACGCTGCTGAAGCAACCTATACGCGCGCCGCCCAATTGCCCGGGCTCGCTATCGAGGGCGTGAGTTGTCACATCGGTTCACAACTTCTCGATCCGGATCCGCTGCTGCAGGCTGCCGGCAAAGTAATCGAACTGGTAAAGCGCTTGCGTGCGCTGAACCTTCCGATCCGGTACCTGGACCTCGGCGGCGGCCTCGGCGTGCCGTATCGCCCCGGGGACCGGGCCGCGCCTGTAAATACGTTCATCGAGCGTCTCCGGCCGAAGCTCGAAGGCTTGAATCTCACCCTTATGCTCGAACCGGGCCGATCAGTTGTCGCCGAATCAGGTGTGCTGCTGGCCCGCGTGCTCCTCGTCAAGCGGAACGGCGAGAAGAACTTCGTTATCGTTGACGCCGCTATGAACGATCTCATCCGTCCCGCTTTGTATCAGGCCCATCACGAGATCGTGCCTGTGCGGCAATGCGGGCATGAGAGTCATTTTCGCGCGGATGTGGTGGGACCCGTGTGCGAGACGGGCGACTTCTTTGCGCGCGGACGAGAGCTACCCGCGGTAAAGCCGGGGGACTTACTTGCTATCCGAACGGCAGGTGCGTATGGGTTCGTTCTCTCATCGAACTACAACTCACGTCCCAGGCCATGCGAAGTGCTGGTAGACGGGAATGACGTGCATATCGCCCGCCGCCGCGAGCAGTTTGCGGATTTGATCCGCGGCGAGTCCGCCTGAGTTTTGCGTCCTCTCATCACCGGATGATGGCCATTCATCAGCGGACAGAGTACGTACACCGCCTTTGGTAGATACTGTCCTAGAACATGACCGATGCGCCAGCTATTGCGGTTCGGCAGCTTCACAAGTCGTATGGCGATTTCGAAGCTCTCTGCGGGATCGATCTCGAAGTCTCTACCGGCGAGGTTTTTGGCCTCCTTGGTCCTAACGGGGCAGGGAAGACAACAACCGTCGAAATCCTGGAAGGCCTGCGACACCGCACGGGGGGGAGAGTCTCTGTCCTCGGCCTGGATCCGGCTACACAGAGCAAGGAGATCAAGGGCCGCATCGGCGTTTGTCTTCAGGCGACGAACCTGCCGGACAAGATGCGGGTGCGCGAGGCGATGAACCTTTTTGCCGCGTTTTATGAGCGGCACAGCGACAAAGATCAGATCCTGAAGCGCCTTCAGCTCTGGGACAAGAAGGACGCATTCTACAGATCTCTTTCAGGCGGTCAGAAACAGCGCGTTGCGCTGGCGCTGGCGCTTTTGAACGATCCCGCACTGCTATTCCTCGATGAGCCGACGACCGGTCTCGACCCACAGGTGCGCCACGAAATTCACGGCGTCATCCAGGAGCTGAAGGAAAACCAGCGCACGATTCTAATCACGACGCATTACATCGAAGAGGCCGAGCGGCTCTGTGATCGCGTAGCCATCATCGACGCCGGGAACATCATCGAACTCGGCACGCCGCGCGAGATTCAGCAGCGCGTGCTTGGCCAGACGCTCGTCGAGATCAGCACGAACGATCCGATTCCGGTTGATCAGATGCCGGAGAAGCTACGTAATGAGAAGCACGCCACTCGCGATGGCGGCCGCACGTTATCGATGCAGACTGATTTGCCCGCCGCAACGATTGTCGAGCTTGTCAAATGGGTGGACCAGAGCGGTCTGAAGCTTGTGGATATTCACCTCAAGCGTCCGACGCTAGAAGACGTGTTCATTGAACTTACCGGAAAGAGGCTTCGCGAGTAATGAGACCCTACCTGGCTCAAATTTCGAGCACGCTGCGTCTGATGGGCCGCGACCGCTCGGTTTTGTTCTTCAGCTATCTGTTCCCGCTGGTCTTCTTTTTCCTTTTCGCCCAGCTTTTCGACGGCAAACAGAGTGCGGCTGCCATGGCGCAGGTCATCACGATGGTTCTGATCATTGGGGTGCTGGGCAATGGATTCTTCGGAGCCGGCATGCGTGCGGTGCAGGACCGCGAAACGAACGTTTTGCGGCGGTTCAAGGTGACGCCTGTTGGCGCAGGCCCTATTATCGTCGCGTCACTGGTTTCCGGCCTGGTCAGCTTCCTGCCGGTTGTGGTTCTTTTCTTTCTGTTCGCGGAGCGGTTGTACCATATGCCGCTGCCGCATAAACTGCTTTCCGTATTCGTGTTCGTCTCTATCGGACTGATTGCATTCCGCTCTATCGGCATGGTGGTCGCGGCGGTGGTCAACTCCGCTCAGGAAGCCGGGATACTCACGCAGATCCTCTATCTGCCGATGCTCTTTCTCAGCGGGGCGACATTTCCCGTCAGCATCATGCCTGGCTGGGTGCAGGTGATCGCGCAGTTCATACCGGCGACCTACTTGTATCAGGGTCTGGAGTCCATCATGATCGGCGGGGCTGGCCTCGGCTCGAATATTGTCTCCGTTGTCGCGTTGCTGATCACGCTGGCGGTCGCCCTCATCATTGGAATCAAGCTTTTTCGTTGGGAGAAAGAGGAAAAGATCTCGAACACCGCAAAGCTCTGGATTCTTGGAGTGCTGGCTCCGTTTTTCCTGATGGGTCTTTACCAGGCCCGAACGAAGCAAAATATCGAGCAGGCCAAAATTCTGGCGCGCCAGGCGGCCCGCAACCGGTCTGTTCTCTTTCAAAACACGAAAATTTTCATCGGGAACGGAGCTGTCATTCCGAACGGCGCGGTGCTGATTCGTGAGGGTAAAATCGCCGAGGTTTACAATACGCCGCCCGCGGATACGAAATCGCTGAATGCTGAAGTTGTTGACGCCTCGGGCAAAACGCTAATGCCGGGGCTCATCGATATGCATGTACACTTTGGCGCACCGGGTGGAGTCTACAAGGATGCGTCCAAATACGCCGACCCGAACGCCGTGAAACGGCGTCTGGCTGCATATCTTTACAGCGGAGTGACTGCGGTGAGAAGCACCGGGGATCTGCTTGACCAATCGCTTCAGCTTCGGGAAGAGGTTGATTCCGGCAGATACCTTGGGGCCCAACTATTCGCTTGTGGGCCGCTGTTCACGGCCGAAGGCGGGCATCCGGAAGAGTTGCTGAAGTATTTTCCGGAATCGATGCGGAAAACCGCGAAGGCGCAGTTCGTGCGCCAGCCGAAATCGGCTCAGCAGGCGCGGGACCAGGTCGATGCTCTCAAGCGCTCCGGTGTCGACTGCATTAAGTCGGTTCTCGATGCAGGTAACGAAAAATGGGGTTTGTTCAACCGCCTGGACACCGGCATCTATGCTGCGGTGATCGCCCAAGCGAAAAAGGACGGGCTACCTTCCGCGACGCATACCGGCAGCAGTTCGGATGTGAAGGATGCCGTCGATGCCGGCACCAATAGCGTCGAGCACGGTTCGATGGTGGATCTCATCCCGGATGCGCTGTTCGCGGCAATGAAGCAGAAAGGAATCGCATACGATCCCACCGTCAGCGTTTTCGAGGGTATAGTTGACATGGAAACGGGGAATCCGGAGCTGCTTAACCGCTCCCTGCTGCAGCAGGTAGGCCCTTTGGACCTGATCGACTCCACTCGCGAGCTGCTGAAAGGCGAAAAAGATCCTGTACAGCCCGAGGCAATGCAAGCATTCTTCTCACGCATCGAGCAGAACCTGATGAGCGCTTACAAATCCGGCGTCACCCTGATCACGGGCAGCGACGCCGGCAACATGCTCGTGATTCATGGACCAACGGTTCAGCATGAAATGGAATTGTGGGTAAAGGCCGGTATTCCGGCTTCCGTGGCGCTGCAGGCGGCCACCTACAACGCCGCCAGAGTGTTGCGAGCCGACGAGCGCATCGGGCTGATTCAGAAAGGCCGCGAAGCCACGTTTATCCTGGTTGATGGTGATCCGTTAGAGGACATCTCGAACACTGAGCACATCTATTCGGTTGTGTTTCGGGGGGAACGGATCAACCGCCCAGACCTCTTTACGCAAGATAAAGATTGAAGCAGCAGCAGCGCATTCTCAAAACTCTGGACCGCGTGCTGTCAAAGGCAGGCGCCGGTTCCCGCACCGAGGCCCGTAGCTGGATCGGCAACGGCCGGGTAAAAGTAAACGGCAAGCTCGTGCAGACTCCCGATCATTGGGTAGACGTCGCACGCGACACTGTCACGCTCGACGGTAAGCCGCTTACGCAGGCAGAGCGCCGTTACGTTCTGCTCTATAAGCCGAAAGGTTACCTGACTACTTATCGCGATCCACAACATCGGCCTACGGTCTACGACCTGGTTCCCGGTCTCGGCCAGTTTGTCGGTACAGTTGGGCGGCTGGACCTTGATACTTCCGGGCTGCTTCTTCTCACGAATGACAATGGGCTGGCGGAAGCCATCACGAACCCGGAACACAAAATACCGAAGACGTATCTGGTCAAGGCTTCCACGCTTCTTTCCGACGAGCAATTGGATCAACTGGAGCGAGGGGTGGAACTCAGCGATGGCGTGACCCGTCCCGCCGTCGTCAAGCGAGTGCGCGATAGCGGCAAGTACACATTTCTCGAGATCACGATCATGGAAGGCCGCAATCGCCAGGTGCGGCGCATGTTAGAAGCGGTGAACAGCAAAGTGCTGAAGCTGGTTCGCACTCGCCTGGGTTCGCTAACGCTCGAAGGCTTGCAGATCGGGAAGTGGCGGGAGCTCACAAAAGCCGAGGTCGCAGGCCTTCGCAAAACCGCCGGCGCTAAACGTAAGTCTTGAACTCGACCACATCGCCATCCTGCATCACATACTCCTTGCCTTCCGTGCGAAGCTTGCCGAGCTCGCGAGCGCGGGCAAACGAGCCCGCGGCAATAAGATCGTCGTAGGCGATGACTTCCGCCGAAATAAATGCCTTTTCGAAATCAGAGTGAATCACGCCTGCGGCTTGCGGGGCCTTGTCTCCCGCGTGGATCGTCCAGGCGCGGCTCTCCTTCTCACCGGTAGTCAGATAGGTTCGCAAGCCAAGCAGGTGATAAGCCTCCTGGATCAGCTTGCTCGCGCCCGTATCGGTTACGCCGAGGCCGGCCAGATATTCATTCCGCTCTTCCAGTGACAGCGTAACCAGTTCCGATTCGATCTCGGCCGAGACTACGACGGCGCTGGTATCGTGGTGCTCGCGTACGTAGGCGCGAACCGCCTGCACGAACTTGTTGGAGTCGGCGGCTGCCAAATCGCCCTCCGCGACATTGCAGGCAAATAGCGTCGGTTTCCCGGTCAGAAGGAAGAATCCCTTGACCATGTGTTTCTCTTCGGGCGTGAGATCAAGCGTCACTACCGTCTTGCCGGCATTCAGATGCGCTTCGAGCTTTTCGAGCAATTCTACTTCTGCCAGCGCTTTCTTATCGCCACTTTTCGCAGCCTTCTGCTGCTTGGCCTTGCGCTTTTCCACCGATTCGAGATCTGCGAGCACCAGTTCCGTGTTGATGATTTCAATGTCCCGGACTGGATCTACCGTGTCCATCACATGCTCGATATTGGTGTCTTCAAAGCAACGCACAACCTGTACGATGGCGTCTACTTCGCGGATGTGTCCTAAGAACTGATTCCCTAAGCCTTCGCCCTTGCTGGCGCCTTTCACCAGGCCAGCAATATCGACAAATTCGAAAACCGCCGGCACAATCTTCTGCGAGCCGCTCATTTTCGCGAGCACTTCCAAGCGCTCATCGGGAACGATTACTACGCCGGTATTCGGCTCAATGGTGCAAAAACGGTAGTTCGCGGCCATCGCCTTTCGTGTCTGGGTGACGGCGTTGAACAAGGTGCTCTTCCCGACGTTCGGAAGGCCCACAATTCCTGCTGTTAACATTCATTTTTTATTTTCGCGTACTACCGTTTTTCCTTGGTGCAAACGCTTAGGGTGTCATCATGAGAGTGTGCAATTTGAGGAGGAACTTGCGCGGGTACTGCCGGGGGACGTTCCCCATCGCCAGCGGCTGATTGATAAAGCAGCCCAGCATTTACGGTTGATTTCCGCGGCGAACGAATACATGAACCTGACGCGGATTATGACCCCGCAGGAAGCTGCCATTAAGCACATCTACGACTCCGTAGCGCCCTGGCGGCACTTCGCCGGTGCAAGGCGCGTGCTCGATGCCGGAACCGGGGCTGGCTTTCCTGGCGTGCCGCTTGCAGTGGTGTTGCCGGATGTGCGGTTTACCCTGGCGGAGTCGATCCAAAAGAAAGCGCGCTTTGTTGATTCGGTGGTGGAGTCCCTGGACCTGGGCAACGTCCATGTGGCGCCGGAGCGCGCGGAGGCCAACTTGCTTGCGCAAGCTCCGGAGATCATCACGGCGCGCGCCGTTGCGCCCATTCACCGGTTACTGGACCTTTTCGGAAGAGCTCTAAAGCAGGGCTCGCGGCTGTTGCTCTATAAGGGGCCCGAAGTAGAGGCCGAATTGCAGGAAGCGCAGGATTCGAAAGTGGAAGCCGAAATTCTGTGCCGTTACGAGCTTCCCGACGGTTTGGGTACGCGCACGCTGGTCAGTATTCGCCTTCAAGGCCGCGGAGCGCGCAAAGCCTCATAAGCCAGCACGACCCACGCGGCGATGAACGCCAGCCCGCCTATTGGCGTAATTGCCCCCAAAATTCGTACGCCGGAGACCGCAAGCGCGTACAGGCTTCCTGAAAAGAGCAGGATGCCTAAAAAGAGCAGCCAGGCGACGCGGGCCTGACCCGCAGGCGTGATGGCAGCGGTTCGCGCCAAGAGGACGGCAAGCAGAATACCCAGTGCGTGGATGAAGTGGTAAAACACCGCTTTTTCGTAGACCGACATCGAGTACGCGTCCAGTTTGTCCCGCAATCCATGCGTGCCGAAAGCGCCCAAAGCCACTGCTAGAGCCATCAAAATCGCGCCCACCGCTGTCCAGTTCATGTTTCCTTTGTAGCAGCCGCTGCCGCCGCTTCAATTTTCCGCAGCTCGCTTTTCCCGCATTTCCGGGGCTGCCTGCAAAGTTCTACGCTAACGGGTATGGACCCCTCCGACATGGATCGAAGACAAGCGTTGAACGTCATCGCAGGCGCGAGCCTGGCGGCGCTGGCCCGGGCACAATCCCCGGCCGTTCACGAATCAAGCGGAATGATCTATCGCCGCTTGGGCAGCACGGGTGAGCGCGTTTCTGCTATCGGGCTGGGCGGCTATCACCTCTCAGTGCCCAGCGAACAGGAGGCAATCCTCATCATTCGTTCGGCGTTAGATCGCGGCATGAACTTTCTGGACAACTGCTGGGACTACGCGGACGGAGTTTCCGAGGTCCGCATGGGGAAAGCGTTGCGGGACGGCTACCGGCAAAAGGCGTTCCTGATGACAAAGTTCGACGGCCGGACGAAACAGGCTGCCGCGCAACAGATCGACCAGTCACTGCAGCGTCTGCAAACGGACCACATCGATTTGATCCAGTATCACGAGAATATCCGCCTGGATGATCCCGACAGGTTTTTTGCCGAGGGCGGGGCACTCGAAGCGGTTCTTACGGCCAAGCAGGCAGGGAAGGTTCGCTATATCGGATTCACCGGCCACAAGGACCCGCTGGTACACGAACGCATGCTCGATGTGGCGAAGCAACACAACTTCCACTTCGATTCATGCCAGATGCCGCTGAACCCGATGGATGCCCACTTCCGCAGCTTCGCGAACAACGTCGTGCCGAAGCTGGTGGAAGAGGGTATTGCAGTGCTGGGAATGAAACCGATGGCCTCGGGACTTATTTTGAAGAGCAACACCGTAACTCCGATGGAGTGTCTGCATTATGCCCTCAACCTGCCCACTTCGGTTGTGATTACCGGCTGTGACAGCATGAAAATCCTCGATCAGGCATTCGAGGCGGCTCGCACCTTCAAGCCTATGACGGAAGCGGATGTGATCGCCATTCTCGATAAGACCCGCTTGGCAGCCGCTCACGGCCAGTACGAACTCTTCAAGGTCAGTACGATGTTCGACGGCACGATCCAGAATCCGCAGTGGATGGGCTGAACGCAGATCGCCTCACCGCGCAGCCAGCGCGTGTTTTTTGCGGCATTCGTCGGAGCAATAAAAGAACGTGCGACCCGCCAACTGTTGCCGCAGCGCAGCCGATTCCGCAACGTAGGTGCCGCAGATCGGATCTTTGTGCAGCTCGCCGCCAATCTCGGGGGCGGGTGGTGTATTGCTCTTGCTATGGCTGGTCCCCGTTGCAGCCTGCTGCGGCCGGTTTTGGAACGACCCCATCGCTGCGCCTGCAATATTTTTCAGGACGCTGGCGAGCACTGCTCGTGCAACCATCACCGCAAAGATCGTAATCAGGAGTTCTATCAACGCGCGGAGCATAACAAAACGAAACAGGCTCAGGGGCTACGTCGCTCCCTGAGCCTGCGCCTCTCTTTTGATGCTACTAGCTCGCGGATATCGCGGGCTAATGCTTCTTGGTTGCGGCCGGATTGTGGATGTTGGTCTGGACCTTCTCGCCCATCGCCTCCAGCATGGCTTGCGCTTCAGCCGCGTGCTTGCCGGTTGGCTCCAGATTCAGGTAGTTCTTTAACGCGGTTGCGGTATCGGGCGGATAGGTCTGAGAACCGGTCTTGGCGTCCACTTTGCCCTGCATCATCAGCAGGCTACCGAGTTGATACCAGGCCTCCGCATACTTCGGGTCGGCATCCGTCGCCTTCTTGAAGTACTCCGCAGCCTGAGCCTGCTGGCCATTGTTCACCATGGTCGCGCCGATATTGAAATAGGCCTTCGATCCGAGCGATGGATCCAGTTGGGCCGCCTTGTTGAAGGCGTCCGTCGCTTCCGGAATCTTCTTCTCGGCGCCGTAGATATTGCCCATCTGAATATAAACACCGGCGGTGTCCGGCTTGATCGCCAACCCCTTCTTGTAGGCATCGATTGCGGCGTCCAGGGACTTTGTTTTGGCGTCGCCGGTTTGGGTCAGACCCAATCCGTACTGTGCTTCCGCCAGGCTGTCCCAAACCGCGACCTGGTTGGCATCCAGTTCGCCGGCCTTGTTGAAGCTGTCGATAGCTGTCTGGAAGTCTTGTGCCTTCTTGGCGGGATCGGTTTCAGCCTGCCCTGCCTTCAGGGCGTCCTGCCCGGCACTATAGGCATCATTGAGGGCCTTGTTCTTCTTGATGGCCTCTTCGTTCTTCTTGAGCTGCGCCTCGTACTGCTCGCGCTGCTCCTTAGACATGCCGTGCGCCTGTTCCTGCGTCAACTGGCCGCTGGCGTTCGCCTGGGCTGTTGCGGCCTGCTGCTGGGCCGCCTGCTTCATATCGAAATTCACTTCGGTGGGTTCACCATACTTCGATTTGACGGCGCTGACTTTGTCTACCGTCTTGCCGTCCACCACACAGGAAATATCGTAGGTGCCAAATGGCAGGCCGGTATACAGCCAGTGGCCTTTTTTATCCGACTTCACCTGATAGTGGCCCTTGATGTCAGTACGATCGAGCACAATGACAGCGCCTTTAAACGGCTGCCCGTTCGCATCCTTCACATCTCCTTCAATCGTTGTCGTCTGGGCCCAGGCGGAAACGGCAACGAACAAAGCGAAACCACTTATCACAAGCAAACGTCGCAACTGGGCGAGCATAGGTCGTCTTTCCCTTTCGAAAATCAAGATTTCAGCCACAGCATACTACATTACTTCACGCAGGCGTAATGCAGCCGATGTTGGCGGGCATAAGGGTGTGCGGTCTGGCCGCCGGCGTTGTGTGCCGCTCCTCTTTGAGCCGGTTCGTTTCGCAACTTGCTGCTGCGGCTAGGCATCGGAAAGAGTAGACAGATAGAATCAAGTATACAGGGGTCGTAATGCTACGAGGGTTGCTCTTAATTTTTGCCTGTATTGGCGTGCTCCAACCGCTTGCGAAGGGCGGAGATCTTTCCCGCGCGGAAGACCTTTTTAGACGAACCGATTACACGGCCTCGCTGGCACTGCTGGACAAAGCCAGCGTTGATCCGGCGACCAATTTTCTTGTTGGCCGCGATTACCTGATGTCGGGAGAATTCAAAAAGGCAATTCAATATCTGGAGAGGGCGGCTGCTGGAGACCCGGCCAATAGCGACTACGAAGACTGGCTGGGAAGGGCTTACGGCAAGTGTGCTGAAACCTCAAATATGATCGCTGCTCCCGGGTGGGCTTCTAAGGCAAGGCGGGCTTTTGAGAAGGCGGTACAACTTAATCCGAAGAATTCCGACGCGCTTGACGATCTGTTCGACTACTACTTGAACGCTCCGGGGTTCATGGGGGGCGGATACGACAAAGCCGAGCGGGTTGCAAGCATGATCGCGGCAATCGATCCGGCAGAAGGCCTCTATGACAAGTCAAAGCTGGCGGAGAAGCGGAAAGAATATTCCGCGGCCGAGGAACATCTGCGGCAAGCTGTTGCTATTGCTCCCCACAGCATCGGGCACATGATCCAACTGGCGAAGCTGCTCGCGAAGGAAGGCCGCATTCAGGAGAGCGACGCTGTTTTCGAACAGGCCGGGAGGCTGGCTCCCAATTCACCCCAACTGCTGTTTGCCCAGGCTGATGTTCTAATTAAACAGAAGCGTGATCTGAATGAAGCGAGGGCCCTGCTGGAGAAGTATTTGCAGTTGCCGATCACGGCGGACGACCCGCCCCGCGAAGAGGCATTCCGCCTTCTCAAGGAAGCCGGTGGGGTCTGATTTAAACGGCGACGCCGGGCGTACTGGCTCCTGCGGCGCAATCAGCAATGAACCTTTCTGAGGCGATTCATTTCAGCCTGGAGGCTTTGCAGGCGAACCGCCTCCGTACATTCCTTACCGCCCTGGGCCTTATCATCGGCAACGCCTCGGTCATTCTGGTGGTGACCATTTCGCTTGCGAGTAAGGACTTGATACTCAATCAGATCCGCGGCATCGGCTCAAACCTCGTTTACGCGTCATACCAGGCAGGTGGCCAGAATGCGGCGCAGGTACAAGCCGACTTCGTCAAGCTCGCTGATGTTGACGCAATGCGGCAGCAGTTCGCGAGCCAGATTGTCGCCGCGGCCGCAGTGATGAATTCGAGTACCGAGATCGTTGTCAACGGCAAGATCCGCGAAGTCACCCTGGATGGCGTCGACGAGAATTACGCCGAGGTTCGAAACATCGTTGTTTTGAGCGGCCGGGCATTTGATGCGGGCGACATGAGCCTTCGTGAGCACGTGGCCCTGCTGAGCGAGAAACTCGCCATTCGTATGTTCGGCAGCCTGACAGCCGCGCTCGGCCAGACCATCAAGGTCAATCAGTTGGAGTTCAGCATAATCGGGACCTTCCGCGAAAAGACGAGCACCTTCGGCGAAGGCGAAATCACCGACGAGACCATTTTGATCCCGATCACGGTGATGAAGTATTTCCTGCAGTATGAGCGCATAGAGCCGGTCTATATTCAAGTGCGGAGCGCTGCCGACGTCCCACGGGTCACGCAGGCCGTCACCCAGCTTCTGCAGACCCGTCACCGCCCCGGTGCAGCCTACAATGTTCAGAACCTGACCGCCATCCTCGAGACAGCCAATCAGATCGCAAACATTTTGACGATCGTTCTGATCATTGTTTCAGCGATCGCGCTCATCATCTCCGGGATCGGCATCATGAATATCATGCTCGTGACTGTTACGGAACGAACTCGCGAGATCGGCCTTCGTATGGCGGTAGGAGCATCCCGGAAAGATGTTATGCTTCAGTTCCTCGTTGAGGCAGTGGTTATGAGTCTTGCCGGCGGAGCTATCGGCATTGCGATCGGGCTCGCCTTGCCGCTGAGCGTTCAACTGATCACGAATCGGGTTCGTGTGCCCATCTCGCCTCTCTCAATCCTTGTCGCGTTTGCTGTTTCGTTTACTGTTGGGGTCGGATTCGGCTTGCTGCCGGCGCGCCGTGCGTCGCAATTAAACCCGACTGAAGCCTTACGTTACGAATAATTGCCGGCACACCAGGCGAAGAGCAATTCCCATTCGGCACGCTGTATTTCGACTGCGGCAAGCTCCTTGTTGCTCCCTTTTGCCGTTCTCGCTTCATCGCACCATTCGATGAACAGATACGGATCCCATCGATTCGTGAGGGTCCATCCCGGCGGGGCGGTTTTTGCAAGTACACCGGCCGCGGCATCATACAACTGCGGAAAGATGGGATGCTCACCAACGCGGCGGAACCAGTAGCTGGAGTTCCCAGAATCGGGTTCCATGCGGTGGATGATCGCGTGCCAGTAGCTGCCTTCGCGCGAATCGACGCCTTGCGCAATATCGTGACTCTTTTCCCAGCATCCGAGCAGAAGCAGCAATCCGCTCAACGCTGCCGGGGCGTCGCGTGCTTTCAGAAAGAGAGACGGCGGCGGGGTCGCGAGCAACCGACCGGCTTCCTCAATGGCGCATTGGCCCGCGCGCGTTAACGGAATCGCACCTTGATTTGATTTGTTCAGAAGAGCCAACACGGCGTCAGAAAAGAACTCGGGTCTAGCTGCATCGATTCAACTCTTCTCGCATCGGCGATCTATTACTTAAGATCGCCCAGATCGCTGGCCTACACTGGGGAGTAGCATGAGCAAAAAGTATCCCGCTCCGCCGTCCATGACGATTGATACCTCGAAGAAATTCGCCGCCACTTTCAACACTTCGCGCGGCAGCATCGTGGTCGATCTTTTCGCCAAGGATGCGCCCAAAACGGTCAATAACTTCGTATTCCTTGCACGAGAAGGCTTCTATGACGGAACCGTCTTCCATCGCGTCATCCCGGACTTTATGATTCAGGGCGGCGATCCCTCGGCTACAGGGCGCGGAGGTCCGGGCTATCAGTTTGAGGATGAGGTGAAGAACAATCCGCACAAGCATCAAGTCGGCTCACTCTCGATGGCCAACGCCGGACCGAACACGAACGGGAGCCAGTTCTTTATCACACATGTGGTCACAGACTGGCTAAACGGAAAGCATACCGTGTTCGGCCAGGTTCGCTCCGGGCAGGATGTGGTGAATGCAATCCAGCAGGGCGATACGCTCAACTCTGTCACAGTCGAAGAGTTGTAGCCCCTTTATATTCCGCAATCCAATATAACCATGACGCGCAACGAAGCCTGGCAGATCGTCTGTGAATTTGTCGCAAGCGACAGCCTGCGGAGGCACATGCTGGCCGTCGAGGCGTGCATGACTGCCTATGCGGACAAGTTTGGTGAAGATCGTGAGGTTTGGGCAATCACGGCCCTGCTTCACGACTTCGATTGGGAGATCCATCCCGCGGCGCCGGACCACCCCATGAAAGGAGAACGGATACTGGCCGAACGAGGCGTCGACGAGACGATCAGGCGGGCGATACTTTCACATGCGAACTACAGCGGCGTACCACGCGTCTCGCTCATGGAGCGAGTTCTATTCGCTTGCGACGAACTCAGCGGCTTTCTGGCAGCCTGTTCCTACGTCAAACCGGGCCGCAATATTTTTGAAGTCGATGTTGCGTCGGTGAAGCGCAAACTAAAAGACAAAGCGTTTGCGCGCAATGTGAGCCGTGACGACATTGTGAACGGAGCACAGGAACTCGGTGTTCCAATGGACGAACACATCGCCTTCTGCATTGAAGCGATGAAGGCGCGTGCGGCAGAACTCGGTCTCGCAGGCACGGCGCAAGAGCAAACTGTGACCAGTTGAGCTTGCGCCGGCGCGGGACCCTCCGACATGGAAGCTGTTTTCAGGACCTAGCGTCTATCGCGTGCCACCCTGAGGTCTTCGAGATCGCGTTGAAGCGCATCGCGCGTCGCCGGCTGCAGAGTGTTGTGGTCAAGAATGTCTTTGACGTTGTCAATTGCATGATTCAGATCGCCTTTATCGAAGTGGCCGTGAGTAATGCGGCGATCGAAGTTCGATAAGTGCTCCTGTGCGTTTCGGTAGCGCTCGTGTTGTTTTTGATTGTTAGGCGAGCTCTGCTCCGCCATTTGGAGATCGGTTTGGGTCCGCTGAACAAGCCCTCTTAGACCGTCGTAGCTGTCATGATCGTGGTCATACTGGTAGGCGGCGTGCGCCTCCGCCAGCGGGACTGTTGCTCCCATGGCCAACCCCAGAGTGACGGGCAGAACCGTTAATCGTCGATAGAGTGATTTCATTTTGCGGCCCTTCCATTAAATGCCCACCTGTAAGACGCAACTCGGGATGCCGGCATTGCTGAAAATACTGGCTGCTCAGATTAAATTTGGCTAACGCGGGTCGTGGCCAGATCCGACGGCTGCAGTGTCCCAGCCAGTGCGAGCGCACCATAAAGAACACTGTCGTCTCCGAGTTCCGCTGGAACCACAGTTCGTCTCGCGCGGGACCAGGAGGTCATCTGCCTTCCCAATTCTTCACGCAGCGGCACAAACAAACGCTCTCCGGCTTTACTGATGCCACCGCCAATCACAATACGCGCGGGATTAAGAAGCATCAGCGCCGCTTTGAGACCGCGCGCCAGGTACACAACGTACCGGCGAACAAATTCGGGCTCGAGCAGCAATTCCTTTGCAGGCTTGCCGTAATCCCGCTCCAGCCAAAGCCCACAGCACATTCGCTCATAGCAGCCACGCGATCCGCACAGACAGTCCGGCCCGTCCGGAACGATAGTAAGGTGACCGATTTCGCCGGCAAACGAATCCGCTCCGCGGTAGACCCTGCCGTCAATAACCATCCCGCCTCCGATACCGGTCGAGAGCGTCATATAGAACAGGGGGTCGGCGCCACGACCCGCTCCATGGCAGGCTTCGCCTAGCGCACCAACGTTTGCATCGTTGTCCATAATGGCTGGGGCGCCGGTCAGCCGCTTCACGTTCTCAACCAGCGGATACTCTGCCCAGCCTGCAACATGAGTGGAGAGCGTGACCGTTTGAGAGGAGAAATGCACCGGACCTCCAAATCCGATGCCACAGCTATCGGGCTGAAAACCCTTTTGGCGCCACTCGTCGAAAATCCGCTCGATCTGAGAAAACATCCACGCGGGCCCGCCGGACCGGTCGGTAATGCGCGATTCCCGCAACGTAAGCCTCCCACATTCGAAGGCCCCAAGCGTAAACTTGGTCCCCCCTATGTCAATTGCCAGCACTCGCATGTCTTCATCATGCACGTACCCGTAATTTATGTGAGGCGGTATGTTTTGAAACTTCACGCCCGGTGCGTGTATCCTATTCGGCAGAGAACCGGGAAGACGCCGACATCGGCGTGAGCTTCCGCTTCGCGCACCTTCGTTTTCTACCAGAAGCGAAGGGATGGTCCGCTGCGCCGATGTTCCTCGTGATTTCCGTCGCTGCAGGATTCCGGATATGCGGAGCTCCATTCGTCGAGGCGTAGAGCAATGATCCTGAAGAGGGTGCCCCGGTTCTTTGCTCTTCGGGCGTAGCATGCACCCCGGGGCCGGGATAGGCCTACGCTGTACAAAAGGCATGCAGCCCATGCCGCAAAAGGCGCTGGAGAGACTTCTTTCCAGCGCCTTTTGCGATTCTATGGAATCGGTCTCTGACTCGTATCAGTATCCGGTGCTGCCGACCTGCGCAAACGCAGATTTCGCATCGCTGAGGTGGCCCTGCAGGATGGGAAGGGTCTGGGAAGCGAAGCTCTTCAGGGCTTGATCCTTTCCCTTGGAAGCCTCTTTCTGAAATTCCTTGACGTCTTCCTGGTGACGTTTCACCATCGCTTTGATGTACGTCTTGTCGAACTGCGGTCCCGACAGCATCTGCAGTTTGTCGTAGAGCGCCTGATCTTTTGGGTTCATGGTTGCCGGCAGGGTCATGTTTTCCTGCTGCGCGATCTGTTTCAGTCGATCATCTGCATTGCTGTGATCGTCGATCATCCGCTGCCCGAATTGCCTCACGGCCGGGCTTGTGGCCTTACTAACTGCAAGATGACCGAGTTGAACTTCCGCGAGGCCCCCCTGTGAGACTTGCATTGCGAAGACTGTATCGGCGGTGCTGGTCAATCGTCTGGCCCCGTTGTCCAGGTAAGGCCTGCTGGTGTTCTGTGTGAGGGCGATGGGTGGCGGCAACACCAGGAATGCGCCAATGATGCCCATGCACAAAGAGGTTCCTAGGTGGAAATGGATGAGAGCCCTCCCGCTAAGTTGACCATACGATCGGGCCCGGTGCCGCGCCCGAAATTCCATCGCATCTTGGACTAGAATATCTGCCTGTTTCCGTGCAACAGAAATGAGCGTCTACCCCAGTAATGCTTTCGGCGAAGCGGCAAGACCTGAAATCCTGGCTCCTCAAGGTCGAGTTAAACGGCGAGTGGGAAGAGTGCCGGTTCGCTACGCGCACGGAAGCTCTCGACACATTTGCGGCGTTGACCGCAGACTATCCTGCCCGAATTCAGCGCGCAATATTGCTAGCGCTGGAGCCGAAGGCGCTCAGAGCAGGCGAACCCGCCGTCAATTGAGCACTTCCGCGCCCGGTTATGCGATCTCGTTGGCGATTGCATATCGCGTCATCTGCGCAGTGGAGTGCAGACCGAGGCGCTGCATGATCGCGGCCCTGTGAAACTCGGCAGTACGCACCGAGATGTTTAGTTGATTGGCGATGTCTTTTGCGCTGCAACCCATGGCAATGAGCCGCAGCACTTCACGCTGCCGTGCCGTCAATTCGCTCTTGCCTCCCGGCAGGCCAGCGCCCTCCTTGCCAGCGGTTGCGGGAAGAAGTGTTTCGCCTTCAAGTACGGCGTGAATGGCCGACAGAAGTTCCTGTGCGGGTGCGCGCTTGGAGAGGTATGCCTTCGCTCCCATTTGCGCTGCCTGCTCCACATAGCTCGAATCGGCGTACATGGATAGGAAAACGATAGGTAACGATGGCTTTCGCTCCAGTACCTTCCGTGCCGTGATGAAACCATCGCCGCCAGGCATACTCACGTCAAGGATTGCGACATCCGGCTGGAAGTCTTCGACCGCTTCGATGAATGCCTGACTATTGTCGACGGCCAACACATTGAATTCGCTCTTCATCATGGCGCCAAGCGCGTCAAGGATCAGATGATGATCGTCAGCGAGTAAAACCTTCGGCAACGAAGGTTCCGTAACGAGTGCAGTTCCGGCGCTCAAATATAGTACTCCTCGCAGTACGATTCAGTGCAGGCGTTAACTGTGTCGTAAGAACTTCTACCTAGATGTCATACACAGTTTACCAATTCCACGCCATCTCTGTTCGTTGAGGATGTCTGCCGGTGTCATACGGGGCCTCGGCCATCGGCATTGGGCTACCACAGCGTCCATTTCGCGGGAGACATTCTGGCCTCTGCAGTCATCTCATCGAAACGGAGGGCCTCTATGTGTGATTATTCGCTCTACGCATTTCGCACTCGTCTAGCCTCCGAAGGAGAGCAGCTCGTACTGCATCGCTTCGAAACCGGAAGTATCGGATTCACTTCCGCTTGTGAACTTCAGCAGGAAATGGCCAAGTCTCAGAAAAAACGCGGGTTCCTGCGGAATTTAATCGATTCGCTGCGGCTTGGCCCGCAATCGCCGTTACCTGCCGTCTGCATCCCTCCGGGCGCGAGCCTGGGAGTGAGCAACGTCCCTGCAATCGCGCAGGTGGCTTTGGGGATTCCATCCTGCGCGGAGGTTGTGTTCGACGAGTTGTCGACCGAAACCTATTCCTACCGCGACCTTCTCCGGTTCCCGAACGGGCGCGAAGTTCTCTTGCAGGATCTGCCCGAGGGAATGCGAGCGGTAGTGCTCAGTCTCGGCCCGGCGAGAGATGCTGCCAGGGAGCAGGATTTCCGAAGACCAGTTCTCGAACCATACCGCTAAGTTTGCGGGTCACCGCAGCCGGCTTGGTCACGACTTGTCAAATCCTGAGGTCGCACGACCGAACAGCTCCCGATAAACGGCGTTGTCGCTTGGATTTCGCAGGATCAGGGTCCCTCTGTGTCGTCAGTCATGCCCGATCGAGACAACTTGAAGCGGGTAGTGTTCCGTTGAAGAAGAGATAACGCGTGAACGATTTTCTTCAATACTTTGCCGGGCCTGAAACTACGGGCAGCCGGATTTTCAGGCCCGTGCTGCCGTGTTCGCGGACGGCCGGTAGATTGCACCCGTCTAAGCGTGCAGATACAACCCTCCGCCGAGCACCGAATCGGGTCAACCCTTTTGTGGCTTTTTGTTTGTTGGGGCCTGTCCGCGCTGGCCTTGTGCGGGCTATCGCCAGCAATGCTGTCGGATATGGGGCCAGCTTCCGGCCAGCTCCAGCCGGAACCTAGAACGGAACGTCGTCATCAGTGACGCCCATGCTGCCGAAGTCGTCCTCCGGCGCACTTGGTGCTCCACCGCGCCCCCCGCGACCGCCTGGACCGCGCTGAGGGTTCTGCACTCCGGCCTCGAACCCTTCGCTGCCGTCGCCACGGCCGCCCAGGAGAATCACTTCGTCCGCAACCACCTCGGTTGCATAGACTTTTTTTCCGTCCTTGTCGTCGTAGCTGCGCGTTTGAAGACGGCCCTCTACGTAAACTTGCTTGCCTTTCGTCAGGTAATTCGCCACATTCTCCTGACGCCACACGACGACGTTTGTCCAGTTTGTCTCCTCTTTCCACTCGTTGGTCTGCTGGTCTTTCCAGCGTCGGGCGGTAGCTACAGAGAAACGTGTCACAGCGGCTCCGGACGGCGTGAATTTCGTTTCGGCGTCGCGCCCCAGATTTCCGATCAGAAGAACTTTATTAACGCTGCGGGCCATAATCACTCGAACTGTATCACAGCGAATCAGCGTCGAATGCGTGCAGGGCAATTCGTATCCGGGCGACCTTCCGCTGTGCTCCGTACCAGGACCTCGAATTATTTCCACCGTGCGAAACGGCGCCTCATCTAAGCGGATGTTGGGGCATAATAATGAAACCAGCGAGCTGCCTTTGGGCAGTTCCGTTTACCGGACTTGGGGAAGACATGGCTTCGCGGAATGTCGCAGCGTGTTTGCCGGATCGCAAATCGGGTGCCAATCCCTACCTCTATCGGCTGGCGCGGGCAGCGCTTGCCGGCATTGCGGTGTTCTTATACTTCTGCTCCGTGCCGGCACGCGCCCAATACCTGCTCAGGCCGGCCCAACCCGAGGACCGGATAACGCTGCTACCCTCTGACATGGCCATCTTCGAGTCGGCAGACGGGCGCAGGGATCTGCCCTGCACGGTTACTCCCCGCAGACCGGAGCTCGGCTTCGACCTTCGTTTCCACAGCGGCTACGACGTCACGTTGCCCATGAACGAACTATCGGGCGAGGGGCAGAGCGTGACCATTCTTTTCAGGATTTATCCGCAGGGCGAACCGGGCCGCGCCGCCTACTTCCTCCAACGCTTCCATGCGCCGGCCATCGAAGACGATGCCAAGGGCGACGCATTCCTGCAGGGCGGCATCGATCTAGGCGAGGGCTCCTACCATGTGGATTGGCTAATGCGTGACGGAATAGAGCGCATCTGTTCCACGAACTGGGACTTTGATGTTGCCCTTCCTCCGAAAGACAAGCCAATGGCCCTTCTTATCCGCCCCAACGAGCTCGCCGAATCCACCCCTGAGCCGTTTGTAAACGACACGCTGAAACCTGTGCACGACGGAGAGAGCCTTAACGTGCGGCTGCTGGTCAACTTCGCGCCCGAGGATTCACTTTCCGCTACCATGCCGCGCAGCGATGCGGACGCCCTTGTCAGCATCCTCAAGGCCATCCAGCGCGACCCCCGCGTCGGCCACATCTCTCTGGTTGCCTTCAATATCGGCGACGCGCGCATCATCTACCGCCAGGACACCGCGGAACAGATTGATTTTCCAGCGCTTGGCCGGGCTCTGCAAACGGTCAAATTAGGTACCGTCGACCTTCGGCACCTGGAAGAGAAGCACAGCGAAACGAACTTCCTGGAAAGCCTGATCGAGCACGAAATGGGCACCTCGACTCACCCCGATGCAGTCATCTTTGCCGGGCCTAAGGCCAGGCTTGACGCGAATGTACCCCAAGACGATCTCCGGCGCATCGGAAACATCGAGTGCCCTGTTTTTTACTTAAATTACAACCCGAACCCGCAGGCGACACCCTGGAAAGATTCCATCAGCCACGCCATTCGCGTGTTCAAGGGAACCGAGTATACGATCTCGCGACCACGCGATTTGTGGCTCTCGACCACGGAAATGGTCAGCCGTATCGTACGCCTCAAGCGAGAGAAAGCTGTTACCGCGTCAACGGGTTCCGGGGCGCGACAAACCGACGGTTCTTCTCAGTAGCGTCCGCACTTGCGCGTCGAAACTATTCTCGGGATAGACTAAAGAGAACAGGGGAGTGTTGACTATGAGAGTACGGGTGCTCCGCGGAAGCATTGTAGTCTCGATATTGTTGGCCGGCCTGCTCGGAACGGCTCTCACAGCATGGGGGCAGGAGGCGGATCTCGACGAGTTTAAGAACAATCTCGCGCCCAATGTCGGCTCGCCAGAGCAGGCGATCGATCGAATGCTCGAAGCTGCCAAGCTTAAGCCCGGTGAAACTCTCTACGATCTCGGCTGCGGGGATGCCAGAATCCTCATTGCTGCGGCCAAAAGATATAAGGTCAAAGGTGTCGGCATCGAGATCTCGTCCCGTCTTGCCAAGGTTGCCGCTGCCAACGTCGCAGATGAGGGGCTTGATAAGCGCATCAAAATCATTCATGGCGATTTCATGCGGGTCGATCTCAGTCCGGCAAATGTTGTCACACTTTATCTTGCAACCAGCGCCAACGACACGCTACGACCGAATCTGGAACACTACCTCAAGCCGAATACCCGTGTTGTATCTTACGATTATCCAATCGCCGGCTGGACGCCCATTGCTACCTCGGCAACGGAAGGACACTACGGCGATACCCACACTATCTACCTGTACGAGGTCCCTAATTCCATCAACAAGAAGTAGGTTAGGTTGAGCGCCCTTCACGACGTCCTCGGAATCGGGCTTAACGCGACCGATACCCTTCTCCTGGTGGAAGAATTCCCTCCCTACGCCGGCAAGGTTCCATTCCGCCGCGAGTTGCTCAGTCCGGGCGGCCAGGTCGCTACCGCGATCGTGGCCTGTGCGCGTTTGGGCCTCCGGGCTAAATACATAGGCACAGTCGGCGACGACCTGCGAGGCCAGATCCAGCGGCAGAGTCTGGAAGGTACCGGCGTTGATACCACCAGTCTTATCGTTCGCCAGGGTTGCCCGAATCAGACCGCATACATCATCGTCGACGAGCGTACTGGCGAACGCACAGTGCTGTGGCAGCGCGCTGATTCCCTACGCCTGGAGCCTTCGGAGATCCGGCCCGAGGATATTCTGGGCGCGCGGTTACTGCACATCGACGGTTACGATATCGCCGCCGCTGCTTACGCATCCGGGATTGCCCGGCAGCACGGCATACCGGTTTCTCTGGACGTCGACACAGTCTATCCCGGATTCGAGTCTGTGCTGAAAAACGTCGACTACCTGGTCGCCGGGTCCAACTGGCCTCTGAAGTGGACGAATGAAACCGACCCGTTTGTTGCGCTCGCACGGCTGCAGAACGAATACGGGATGCGCGTCGCCGCGATGACCCTCGGGGACGACGGCGCGCTGGCGCTCGAGCACGGCCGCTGGTCCTATTCACCTGCCTTCGATGTCACCTGCCACGATACGACGGGCGCCGGTGATGTCTTTCATGGCGCCTTCTGCTACGCCGTTCTGCAGGGTATGCCGATGGGCTCGGTTCTCGAGTTCTCCAATGCCGCGGCGGCCTTGAATTGCACCGAGATCGGCGCCCGCGGGCATGTTCCCACGGTTAGCGAAGTTAACTCCCTGATCCAGGCTGAAAGGTCGGGACGTGTCAAACGTCACACGGCCGCTAATATTCTCGAAACGGTCGCAGCGGCAAACTCGCAGCCGGTGACTAATCGATGATCCCGCTTCGCGTCCTGCTGCTGCGGAAGTCGACTCCGGTCGTCACGTTGCTGCTGATTGCCGTAAACGTACTCGCGTTCGTGTACGAAACGGCGCTGCCCACATTTGCGCGCGACCGTCTCTTTGAGATCTACGGCCTTGTGCCTGACAACTTCCATCCCACGATGCTGCTCACTTCGATGTTTCTGCATGGCAGCGTGCTGCACATCCTTGGCAATATGTGGTTTCTCTGGGTCTTCGGATCGCACCTGGAGGACGCCATGGGAGCGGCCAAATACTTCATCTTCTACATGATTGCGGGCGTTTCTTCGGCCATTGTTCAATTGGTGACCAGCTTTGGCAGCCCTGTCCCGACTATTGGCGCAAGCGGCGCCATTGCCGGTGTGATGGGAGCGTTTCTCATTCTCTATCCGCGCGTGCGTGTCGTCACGCTGGTTTTTATCGTGATCTTCATTACCACGTTCGATATCCCTGCAGCTTTCATGCTGCTGTACTGGTTCGCGCTGCAGCTAGTCAGCGGTCTCGGTTCGCTTGCCAGTTCTACTCAAGCCCAAGGCATCGCGTGGTTCGCTCATGTGGGTGGCTTCGTCGCTGGAATCGTGCTTGTCCGCCTGTTTGTGGGCAACCGGCCGCGCTATAGCCGCTACTCGTTTTGAGTTTCCCGATTACCCGCATGCATGACCCGAACGAGCCGTTTGAAAATCTGCGCCCGCTTGATATCCTCGCCATCGCCGCTCATCCGGATGACGTCGAACAGACCTGCGGCGGCACTCTTATCCGCATGGCCGAGATGGGCTACCGCAACGGTGTTCTCGACCTTACCGCCGGCGATATGGGGAGCCGCGGCACACCCGAGCTTCGTATCCAGGAATCACAGGCCGCCGCGCAGCATCTGCTGCTGTCATGGCGGCAGAATCTGCGCTGGCCCGATGCCCGCCTGGAAAATAATGTCGCTGCCCGGATGACGCTCGCCGGGGTTATTCGCCGCATCCGCCCGGGCGTAGTCATTCTGCCGTATTGGACCGGCCGGCATCCGGACCATTACCGCGCTTCCGAACTCGGCTATGAAGCATGCTTCCTTGCCGGTCTGCGGCGTCTCGAAGAAGACGTTCCGCCGCACCGTCCGTTCAAGATCCTCTATTCTTCGTTGTACGCGAACGTAACGCCCTCTTTTGTAGTCGATATTTCCGGTCAGTTTGAGCGCCGCATGGCGGCTCTCCTCAGCTATACCTCGCAGTACGGCGATACCGACACAGCCTCCGATCTTTTTCCATCGCACCGGGAGGTGGAAGAGCGCCTGGCTTCGATCGCGCGCTTTTATGGCAACCTGATCGGCGTCAAGTACGGTGAACCGTTCGTGGTGAAAGAGGCCATGCAGGTGGACGATATCGTCAGCATGCCGGTCCGCAGCATCTGATGAGCCGCACGTCACCCGCGGGGCGGACCGGGAACTGGGGTTCCGACGATACTAAACCAAGCCGGACACTGTGCCGCTCCCGCTGACCAGATCTGACGCTCCAAAATCGGCCGCGAAAGCGTCGATCGCGCTCAGCGGTCAGGTGCACACGACCCTGGCGTGCGGCAACCGCAACAGCCACTGCCGGAACTCAGCTTCTTCAGCTCCTCACGAAACAAGTCGTTACGAGGGAATTTTCCCGCCAGTTCAGCCAGTAGCTCTTTCGCTTCCGCTTTGTTGTTGTCCCGGAGCGCGGCAATCGCCAGCAGGATCTTCGCATAGGGCTTGAGATAGAGACCTTTCTCCGCAACCGTCCGCAATTTTTCGATACCAGCCTGTTTATCGGTCTGCGCGCCGGTCAGCCTCAAAAGCCATCGTTCCGCTGCCATCTTCTGGCTTAGAAGGTAGTTCTCCACACCCCCGGCCAAGTCCGCATCATGACAATCCGGGCACACTCTCAATAATTGTTCCGCCAGTACTTGCGCTTCTTTGATCTCGGTGAGTGCCTGCCAGTACTGTTTCCCTATGAGCGCCTCGTAGTTGGCGTGCAGCGCTGTCCCCAGAACGTTCGCCAGCAGCGCATTGTGATCGCCCGGCGACTTCTGCAGCCTGGCCTCGGCGAGCTGCTTCGCTTTTGCGAGAGCCGCTTCGAACTGTTTCTTTACCTCCGGATTCGGTGGAACCTTCTTGCTGTTCAGAAGGGTGTGGTTTTCTACAAAGAAATCAGACCGCAGGATCTTCATCCGGTCGAGCTCGAAAAACAAATAAGCTGCTGCATCCGAAACCGGTCCCATTGCGTCTTCGGGATTCGCCTGTTCGTACTGTTTGAAAGCAGCATGCGCGGCATCGAACTGAAGGTTGTACATATCCGTGTACCCGGCCTCCAACTCGGCGTTGACCGCCGGAACATCGCCCGCTGCCGGGTTTACCAGCGCGGCCAGCGCGGTAACAAAGATTCTGAGAACAAAACTGCGCACGCCGCCTCCTAAAGCGTTGGACTCAACCTGCCGCAGGATTGTATAGATTTCATGGATGGCCTCTGCATAATAAGAAAGATATGCGAAGTTTGAGGGCTATCCTTTTCTTCCTGTGTACATTTTGCACTGGTGGTTACGCGCAATCGTCGCCGCCCCTCCGCATAGTCATTATCGGTCTGGCCCATGGCCATGCCGCAGGCTTTCTCAGCGGAGGCGCCCTGGTGCCCGCCGGTGGCGCCCTCCATCGGTCCGACGTCCAGATTGTTGGTATCGCCGAGCCGGACGCCCGCCTTTTCAAAGCTTACGCCGACCGATATCATTTCTCTCCGAGTCTCTATTTTTCCAGCATTGACGCCATGCTGGATAAGACCCATCCCCAAGCCGCCCTGGTCTTCACCAGCACTTTTGATCACACCAAAGCCGTCGAAGCCTGTGCGGCGCATGGCGTACACGTGATGATGGAAAAGCCTTTGGCGGTCAGTTACAGGGACGCTGAGCTGATGGCTTCGGCGGCCCGTAAGGGCAATATTCATGTGCTGGTGGACTATGAAACCACCTGGTATTCGAGCAACAAAGCTGCTCACGACCTGTTGAACCAGGGCAAGCTCGGCGAGGTTCGCAAGGTGGTTGTGCGCGACGGTCACCGCGGTCCCGCGCTCATTCACGTTCAGCCCGAGTTCTTTGCGTGGCTTACCGACCCCAAACTGAACGGCGCGGGCGCTCTCTACGATTTCGGGTGCTATGGCGCGGACTTGATGACCTGGCTCATGAACGGTGAAGCTCCCCAGACCGTTACGGCCGTCACGCAGCACTTGCAGCCGGACGTCTACCCGAAGGTCGATGACGAAGCCAATGTCATTCTTGCCTACTCTAAAGCCGTGGCGATCCTGCAGGGTTCGTGGAACTGGCCCTTCGATGTAAAGAACATGGACGTATTCGGCCGCACGGGTTATGTCAAAACGATCCGCCGGGATCAGGTGGAGACTCGCCGCGAGGGTGAGAACAATTCACAGACTACAGCAGCTCAGCCGGTTCAGGCTCCCTACGATGACCCGTTACACTACCTGGCGGCGGTCGTTCGGGGTGAAGTCCAGGAGGGTAACAGTCCTTCCTCTTTGAAAACGAATATTACTGTGAGCGAGATATTGGATGCGGCCCGCCGCTCGGCCGAAACGGGAGAGACGGTAAAGTTGCCGCTGAATGACTAACAACCGCGCTCCGGCAGCCGTTGCGCGTCGCGTCTGTTTGGTTGTCCCCTGTTATAACGAGGCTCGCCGCCTGGATACGAGCCGCTTTCGCCAGTTCCTCTCAGCAGACCGCACAACCCGGCTGCTGTTCGTCGATGACGGCAGCCGCGATAATACGCTCGCGGTCCTCGAACAACTCCGGCAGGGCTATGAAGACCGCGTCAGTATTCTCGCGTGCAAGCGGAACGCGGGAAAAGGAGAAGCGGTGCGCCGCGGTATCCTGCATGCACTCGATGAACTCGAGCCGGCATTTGTGGGCTTCTGGGATGCTGATCTTGCCACGCCGCTTGATGCTTTAGAAAGGTTCCTCAGCGTGCTCGACACGAGGCCCGAGATCGAAATGGTTTTCGGGGCACGGGTTAAACTTCTCGGCCGGTGCGTAGAGCGCCATGCGACCCGCCACTACCTGGGCCGCATCTTCGCGACTACGGTATCGACTATGCTCCGCATGCCGATTTATGATACGCAATGCGGCGCCAAGCTCTTTCGTGTCCGCCCGGAGACCCGCCAGATTTTCGCCGAACCCTTCCTGTCCCGCTGGGTATTCGACGTCGAGATCATCGCCCGTTATCTGAATGCATACCGCCGGGAATCCCGGCGCCTTGAAGCAGCCGTCTACGAGTACCCGCTTGAAGTCTGGGTTGACGTTGCGGGCTCAAAGGTCCATCCCACTGACTTCTTCACCGCCTTTTGGGATATTCTGCGAATCCGGCGCAGGTACTTGCGCTGACTCAGAGCCATGGCTGGACACGATGGCTCATTTGTTTCTGGCGGAGTCGCCAGAGCGTCTGGAACTAACCGTTGATTTAATTAATCGTTGCACTTCCGCTCAGAATTCGCCGTGTACACCCAGGTTCCAAGAGAATCATCGAGGGCGTATCCGCAATCGAGAATGAATCGATGGAGATCCTGTCCCGAAAGACCGCGCCGCTCGAGAGTTGAATTGTGGATTTCTAACGCGATGCGGCGAATGGTGTGCTGGCGCAATACATCCCCGGCGTTCATGAACACGTCATACTCGGCGCCCTCGATGTCCACCTTCATGAGGTCGCAATGTGAAATTGCAGCCTTCGTAAGAAAGTCCGCAAGTGAAACGCCTCGTATTGTTTCGGTCCGGGCCCGCACTGGGCGGCCGTTCGCAATCGATGATCCTCCGGTGTTGAGATCAGAGGTCAGCGAAAGAGAGAACTCTCCTGTTCTTTCTGCAATTACCGTCCTGAGGACCCGGACATTGAAGCACGAGTTCAGGTACAGATTCTCTTGTATGATCGGCTGCAAACGGGATTGCGGCTCGATAGCGATCACGCTCCCGCCAGGACCCACCAGCTTCGAGCCGATTACTGTAAAGTAACCCTCATTCGCTCCCAAATCGATGAACGTAGCTCCTGCGTGCAGGTGCCTATGTAAGACCTGCACCATCTCGGGCTCATAGACGCCCGTCAGAAGATCCGTCCCGAGCCTGGTGCACGGATTCACATAGAAAATCCCTTGCTGCGTTTCGAGAACGCGCCGCTTCGTCAAACCGAGGAGGCGGGCGGTTGCTGCGCCTAACGGCGCGGGACGGATGGAGCGAACCAGTTGATGAAGAGCCATCTCAAGACTTGTAACACCTGGCTGGAGAGTTACTCCGGAAAAGCTCCAGGCAGGCCCGACTTGGTCAATGAGATCGGCTATTCCACCCGATAGTTGGGGGCTTCTTTTGTGATGATCACATCGTGAACGTGACTCTCTCGCAGTGCCGCCATCGTTACCCGCAGGAAATGAGCCCGTTCCTGCAGTTCGGGTATGGTGCTGCACCCACAGTAGCCCATCCCTGAGCGTAATCCGCCTACGAGTTGATAGGTAAGTTCCGCCAGCGGCCCCTTGTATGGCACACGCCCCTCGATGCCTTCCGGAACCAGCTTGCCGCCATCGGTCGCGGTTTGCGAGTAACGTTCCGAGCTGCCGTGCGACATGGCTCCCAGTGAGCCCATTCCGCGATAGCTTTTGAACGTTCGGCCCTGGTAGAGAATCGTTTCGCCAGGGCTCTCATCCGTGCCCGCGAGCAGGCTTCCGATCATCACGGAATCCGCACCCGCTGCGATTGCCTTGGTGATATCTCCCGAGTACTTCACACCACCATCTGAGATCAGCGGAATGCCCGCAGCACGCGTGGCCTTCGCGCATTGCGCGATAGCGGTAATCTGCGGCACACCTGCACCGCTCACCACGCGTGTAGTACAGATCGAACCGGGTCCAATGCCGACCTTGATACCATCAGCCCCGAGGCGGATCAGATCGCGCGCACCCTCGTACGAACCCACGTTACCGGCCAGTACTTCCACCTCAGGCAGTGCATGCTTGATGGCCTTCACCGCGTCCATCACGCGCTGGCTATGGCCGTGAGCGGAATCGATGGCGATTGCGTCGACTTTTTTCCTCACCAACTCCTGGGCGCGTTCCAGAAAATCCCCGGTTGCACCGACCGCGGCCGCCACGCGCAGGCGTCCCTGCTCATCTTTCGCTGCATTCGGGTACTTCAATTTCTTCTGAATATCCTTGACCGTGATCAGGCCTTTCAGTGCGTACCCATCGTCCACCACAAGCAGCTTTTCCACGCGGTGCTGGTGCAGGATTTTCTGCGCCGCTTCAAGGGTTGTGCCGACGGGCACGGTGATGAGGTTTTCCTTCGTCATTACCTCCTGAATCGGCAAGTCGAATCGTGTCTCGAAGCGCAGGTCGCGATTCGTGAGAATACCCACCAGGCGGCCATTCTTCGTTACCGGTACGCCTGAGATACGAAACCGCTTCATCAGCTCGAGCGCTTCCGAGATCTTGCGCTCCGGCTCGATTGTCACCGGATCCACGATCATGCCGCTCTCGCTGCGCTTCACGCGATCCACTTCTTCCGCCTGCTTGTCGATCGGCATGTTGCGGTGAATAATGCCGATGCCGCCTTGCTGCGCGAGCGCAATCGCCAGGTGCGATTCCGTGACGGTATCCATCGCGGCACTGATGATGGGGATCTTCAGCTCAATCTTCGGGGTCAGACGAGTTGTTGTATCTGCTTCTGCTGGAGTTATTTGGCTGTAAGCAGGCTGCAGAAGGACATCGTCAAATGTCAGTCCTTCTTCTATCACCTCAGGAATCATGTCAACTGTTCCCATCGTAACAATTGACCCCTTCGGCCCCGGCTGTCCCCTGCGTTCTGAGGTACTTAGCCGTTTTCCCGGCGCATCTATACTGAGAATCGTGGATCAGGCCGGCCGGTATAAAATCCTCGAACAACTTGGCCGCGGCGGTATGGGAGTCGTCTACAAGGCGCTCGATCCCGCCATCGGGCGGACGGTCGCCATCAAGAGCATCCACCTCACCGCGCTTACCGACGCTTCAGAAAGGCAGGCCATGCGCGAACGGCTGCTTCGCGAAGCCCAGGCGGCAGGCATGCTCTCACATCCAAACATTGTCACGGTGTATGACGTTCTCGAGACCGAACACTACGCCTACATCGTGATGGAGTACGTGCCTGGCTCTTCGCTGGATTCCATGCTGCGGGAGCGGCACCTGCCGGATGCCGGTGCGCTGCTGGTGTTCCTTCGCCAGGTAGCCGCTGCGTTGGATTACGCCCACCGCAAAGGCATCATTCATCGCGATATCAAGCCGGCCAACATTATCATTGCAGGGCCAGCGCAGGGCGAGCGCGTCGCGAAGATCACAGATTTCGGCGTCGCCAAATTGATTTCACACGACATCACCCACACCGGCGCGATGATCGGCACCCCGAGCTACATGTCGCCGGAACAGATCCAGGGGTTTACCATCGACCGGCAATCTGACGAATTCTCGCTGGCCGCCGTTGCGTATGAGGTTCTCTCAGGCGAAAAGCCGTTTACGGCTGAGAACCTTCCGGCGCTCTTCTATGCGATCTGCAGGCAGGATCCGCGTCCGCTCCACGAGATCAACTCCAGTTTGAGAGAGGGCGTCGACAGAGTGATGCTTCGCGCGCTGGCGAAAGATCCCAAAGAACGGTTCCCAACGTGTGGTGACTTCATCGGAGCGTTGTCAATCGCGCTTACCGAGTCGCCGGACTGGCGCCCGATGGGAGCCGATGCGCCGCCGCCCTCGGCAACGGCCATCATTCCGGGACCGGCGAGCAACCCTATCGTGCCGCGTCCGCAAGCTGTGGTGGCAGCGCAGCCGGCTGCGCCGCCTGTTTACGAACTGCCCAGCATTACCCGCCGCCGGCGTGAAACGGACGATGAGTCAACCGAGGTTACCGGCCAACGCAGTTCCAGCAGAACCAAGCTTGCGCTCATCGTGGCGCTTTGTTTCGCCGTCGCTGCTGCAATCGTGTTTATCGTACGCATGAACTCGGGCCCTGGTGTGCCCGTACAGATCCTCAACCCGAACGCAGGCACGGCCGTACCGCCTCCGTCCTCTTCTGCCGCCAATCCACGTCATATTCCGAAAGACTTCACACAAACTCCGCCGGAGCCGGCCCCGCCGTCGCCGGAATCGCAACCTTCCTTAGCGGCCGCGCAGACGCAGCCGCCTAAGCCAGTCGCACAGCCGCAATCGTCGCCGGAAAATAGGGTGGCCGATGTTGATCTGCTTACCGATCCTCCCGGCGCGAAGATTGTGATCGACGGGCGTACGGATGCAACCTGCACCGCTCCGTGCGACGTTTCGCTACCAAACGGGCGCCACACGTTGACGGCCGAATTGAAGGGCTATGAGACCGCGCGTCGAATCTTTACAATCCCGGGCGACGCGAGCCTCTACATTCCTCTCGCAAAGAGCACCGGCGTTCTTCTGGTGACCTCCGTCCCGAGCGGGTCCACAATCATTGTGGATGGGACGCCTGCCGGGCGGACGCCGGCGACGCTGCATTTAACGGCCGGTGTCCACCGCATCGCGATCACAAACGGGTCTGTTCGGCAAGAGGAAACGATCAACATCGAGCCCGACTCGTTTCAGGCAAAGAGTGTGAAGTGGCAGTAAAGCGCTTGCCGGAGATCCATCGGAGCACAGCCCTCCTCATCATGTACGTTCAGAAAGCTTTTGATCACCCCAACTGGAGACGCTATGGGGGTGAAGTGCTGCGGCGGGAGTCTTGATCCGTTCCGGTTATCTCATTCCCTAGGAAATTCCAAATCGAGTTTGCGAGACCGCCGGATCATCTTGTCCAGCCAGTCAACACCGGAATCCGGAACCCGAAGGTGAATTGCCGCGTATATCCGCAGCGTCATGTTCTCGAGTTCGGTGACCTCGTAGACCACGGGTATCAGAGGCGAGGCGTGTTCCTCCCTGACGGCCGGGTTCGGTTCAGGGAACGGAAACTCAGGCGGAAGGGGTGCGGCGAACGATACAGGCACGGCTGTACCTCCTTGCTGTACGTTAGCGCTTTTGGCGTCAATTTGGGATGGCTCACTTCCCTAGATCGCGATAGGCCGGATATCCCTGAATACCAGTGGCGGTAATCACCGCCCTATTCACCGCCCGAGCCATTGCTTCTGCGGCAACAGCCCCAATTGTAGTCACGTCCGCCTTCGACCGTACACTCCCGGTTGCCGCGGCAAAAATCGTGTCTCCGTCCGCCGGTGTATGCACCGGGTTGATCGTGCGGGCGTATCCGTCGTGCGCCATCTGCGCCACCTTCGTACATTCAGTCTTGGTCAAGGCGGCATTCGTGGCAACGATCCCAATAGTTGTATTAGCTCCCGACCTCGGGCGCTCCTGGCGGCCCAGGAGCGCGCCCGTTCTAATCTGCGCCATGCTGTCGAGAAAGCCCTGCCCATTGGCGGCACGGGCGCCGGCCAGAATCCTGCCGGTCCGGTAGCTCCGCACATCGCCTACGGAGTTCACCGCTACGATCGCGCCCACGAGGAGGCCCGTATCGCCGATTGCGATGCTTGCCGTTCCGAGTCCCGATTTCATTGCCGACCGCAGGCCGAACAACTTCCCAACAGTCGCACCCGCACCGGCACCCACGGAGCCTTCCGGCACAACGGAATTAGTAGCGGCCTCACAGGCCGCGAATCCCGCTCGCGCGTCCGGCCGGATCTTCGGGTCTCCAATCTGCAAATCGAACAGAATCGCCGCGGGCACAATCGGGACCACGATTGGCCCCACGCGGTAGCCTTGCCCGTGTTCCTCCAGCCAACGCATCACCCCATTTGCAGTCTCCAGTCCGAACGCACTCCCACCCGAAAGCACCAGGGCATTCACCTCCTGGACGGTATTAATCGGCTGCAGCAGGTCCGTCTCGCGCGTGCCTGGCGCCGATCCCCGTACGTCCACGCCCGCTACGGCGCCGTGATCGAACAGCACAACGGTACAGCCGGTAGGTCTACGCTCATCAGTGAAATGACCCACGCGGATGCCGCCTACATCCGTGATGCATCCATGCGGCTCATCCGGCTCCTCCTGGTCCGCATTCGCGAAGCCGGCGCCCGCGGCCAGAAGGGCTGCCGCACCCAGCACCTCGCGCCGGTTGATAGAACCCGCACGCATACGCTTTCTGTTCTTGGTGTGCCCGATCATAGACATTGACACTCTATGACTTCTAGTTTCTCTCTGCGCTGGGTGGCTGTCAGCGTTTTCATCCTGTCTTCTACGCTGAACTACCTCGACCGGCAGATCCTCAACGTGCTGGCGCCGCTCATTATGAGCCAGACGCACTTCAACCAGACCGGTTTCGGATTCCTGATCTCGACGTTTTCGGTCGCCTATGCGGCAAGTTCTCTGCTGACCGGTTGGATTCTGGATCGCTTTGGCGTGAATCGT
>JAFAMD010000040.1 GCA_019233755.1 Acidobacteriaceae bacterium
GATCTTGATTACCTGGTCATCGATCTGCCGCCAGGCACGGGCGATGTGCAACTCACGCTGATTCAGACGACTCCGCTTACCGGCGCCGTGGTGGTCACTACTCCATCCGACGTCGCGCTCGAAGACGCCCGCAAGGCCGTCAACATGTTTGAACAGGTTCGCGAGCCGGTACTGGGGATCGTCGAAAACATGAGCTACCTCGAACACAATGGCGAGAGATTGTACGTGTTCGGAAAGGGTGGCGGAGCAAGAACGGCGGAACTGATGAAGGTGCCGCTGCTCGCCGAAATCCCGCTCGATCCGAAAACGCGCGAAATGGGTGACGCCGGCCAGCCGATCGCCACGCTGAAGGATCCGAATAATCAGGTCGCAGTATTCGAAAAGTTAGCCCGAACAGTGATCGAACGAGCCGAAGCTACCAAGCAAAAGGCTCGCCCGACGATTACAATTGCGGACTAACTAACTCTGCGACTGTTCGTCGATCTGCAGCTTTGAGCCGTAGCTCCATTCCGTGAATGGCCGGATCGTGGTAACGACGTTGTCCCGTGCATGCCAGTTTCCCCGGAGGTAATCGCGATTCATGGCCGCGATTACTTCGAGCGGAATCTCTTTCGGGCATACACCCGTGCATTCGCCGATATTCGTGCAGCCGCCGAAGCCCTCCAGATTCATCTGCGTCACCATGCGGATCGCACGCCGATCTTTCTCCGGCTTACCTTGCGGCAGTGTTCCGAGATGAGCGATCTTCGCGCCGGTAAAGAGCGAGGACGAAGCGTTGGGACAAGCGGCTACACAGGCGCCGCAGCCGATACACGCCGCTGCGTCCATGGCCCGGTCCGCGGCTTCTTTCGGCACGGGAAGTGTGTTTCCATCGGGCGCGCTGCCGGTAGAGACGGAGATATAGCCGCCAGACGCGATAATGCGATCGAAAGCACGGCGGTCTACGATCAGATCCTTGATGAGAGGAAACGCGCGCGCACGCCACGGCTCGAGAAGTAACTCCTCGCCATCCTTAAAGTGACGCATGGTCAACTGGCAGACGGTTGTTGCCGGCAAGGGACCATGCGCGATGCCGTTGATCATGAAGCCGCACGAACCGCAGATGCCCTCGCGGCAGTCATGCTCGAACGCGACCGGCTCTTCGCCATTCTCGGTCAGTTGTTCGTTCAGAACATCGAGACACTCGAGCATCGACATGTCCGGATTCACGTTGTCCACCGGATAACTAACAAACTGGCCTCGTGTATTCGGGCTCTTCTGCCGCCAGATCTTGAGTCTGACTCGCATCTATTTGTAACTCCTCTGGCTGGGATGAACGTACTCGAACTCGAGCGGTTCCTTCTGCAGCGTGGGATAGTTTCCGTATCCGCGATATTCCCAGGCCGCCACATACGCGTAGTTCTCGTCGTCGCGCTGCGCTTCTCCGTCCGGCGTCTGGTACTCCTCGCGGAAATGACCGCCGGCCGATTCGTTGCGCTCGCGCGCGTCGATGCACATCAATTCCGCAAGCTCGAAGAAATCCGCGACCCGGGCCGCCTTTTCCAGGCTCTGATTCAGATCGTCGGCGCTCCCCGGCACGTTCACGTTTTCCCAGAACTCGTCGCGCAGTTCCCGAATCTGCGCAATGGCGGTCTCGAGCCCCTCAGCGGTGCGTGACATACCGCAGTAATCCCAAACAATCTTTCCCAACTGCCGGTGAAACGAATCGACGGTGCGTTTGCCTTTGATGGAGAGCAGTTTCTGAACGGTCTGCTGCACGCACGCGACGGCGTTCCGAGCCTCGGGATGACTCTCGTTTACTTTCTCCAGCTTGTTCGTAGCCAGATAATCGCCGACGGTGTAAGGAACAATGAAGTATCCGTCCGAAAGGCCCTGCATCAGCGCGCTGGCGCCAAGCCGGTTCGCGCCGTGGTCTGAGAAGTTCGCTTCGCCGATGACGAACAAACCCGGAATTGTGCTCATCAGGTAGTAATCCACCCAAAGCCCACCCATGGTGTAGTGGATTGCCGGGTAGATGCGCATCGGGACCTTGTAGGGATCCTCGTCGGTGATGCGCTCGTACATCTCAAAGAGATTGCCGTAACGGTCCTCGATCGTTTTCCGCCCCAGACGCCTGATGGCATCCGAGAAGTCAAGGTACACGCCGAGGCCCGTCTGCCCGACGCCGCGACCTTCGTCACAGACATGCTTGGCGTTACGGGATGCGACGTCGCGCGGGACGAGATTGCCGAAGCTGGGGTACTTGCGCTCAAGATAGTAGTCGCGCTCGTCTTCGGGAATCTGATCCGGCGGACGCTTATCGCCTTTCTTCTTCGGAACCCAAATGCGTCCATCGTTCCGCAGGGATTCGCTCATCAGCGTCAGCTTCGACTGATAATCGCCTGAAACCGGAATGCAGGTGGGGTGAATCTGGGTGAAGCACGGGTTGGCAAACAGAGCACCGCGCTTGTGTGCGCGCCACACGGCGGTTGCGTTGGAGCCCTTGGCGTTTGTCGACAGGTAGAAGACGTTGCCGTAACCGCCGCTACCGAGGATCACGGCGTCGGCGAGGTGCGTATCGATATCGCCGGTCACGAGATTCCGGGTAACGATGCCGCGCGCATGACCGTCGATCACAATCAGGTCGAGCATTTCCGTCCGGGGAAACATCTGGACGGTCCCGGCCTGGACCTGCCGTTCAAGCGCCTGGTATGCGCCGAGCAGGAGCTGCTGCCCTGTCTGCCCGCGCGCGTAAAAGGTTCGCGAGACCTGCGCGCCGCCGAACGAGCGGTTGGCCAGCGCGCCGCCGTATTCGCGGGCGAAGGGAACCCCCTGGGCGACGCATTGGTCGATGATGTTCACGCTGACCTGCGCCAGCCGATAGACATTCGCTTCACGGGCGCGGAAGTCGCCGCCCTTTACAGTGTCATAGAAGAGGCGATAGACGCTATCGCCGTCATTCTGGTAATTCTTGGCGGCGTTGATTCCACCCTGCGCGGCAATTGAGTGCGCACGGCGCGGAGAATCCTGGAAGCAGAAGCATTTGACGTTATAGCCAAGCTCGCCGAGCGACGCCGCGGCTGACCCTCCGGCCAGTCCTGAGCCTACAACAATGATCGAATGTTTGCGCTTGTTGGCAGGATTCACCAGCTTCATCTCGAAGCGCGCTTTGTCCCACTTGTCCTGAATCGGGCCCGAGGGAATTCTAGCGTTGAGTTCCATGTGCTTGACCAGTTACTTCACTAAACCCAGCAGGACGCTGATTGGAATTGAGATGTACCCCAGCACGATCACTACAGCCAGGACGGCTGCCGCCTTCTTGAGGATGGGCGTGTACCGCGGGTGATTGATGCCGACAGACTGGAACATGCTCCAAGCGCCATGCCGTATATGAAATCCCAGCAGGATCATCGAGAAGATGTACCACGCCGACACATACCAGACCTGAAAGCCGGCAACGACGTTGTGATAAACGTCGCCTTCCACGAACTCGCCGCCGGGGTGAATGACGCCGGCCGTCAGATGAAGCAGATGGAAGATGACGAAAGCCAAAAGGATCGGCCCGCTCCAATACATCGTGCGCGAGGCATAATCAGAGACCACATTTTCGTGCTTCGCGTAGCCAACCGGCCTCGCTTGAATCTTCCGCGCCGCGAGTTGAACAGCAGCCCAGATGTGGAGAATGACTGACGCCAGCAGCACGATACGGACCGTCCACAGGATCTCCGGGACGATGCGGAGGAAGCGGCCATAAGCGTTTAGCTTATCGGGCCCCTCAAAGACCTGAAGGTTGCCGAGCATGTGGCCGATGACAAAAAGGAACAGGATCGCGCCGGTGATGGCCATTACGACTTTCTTGCCGTTGGTGGCTGCCCAGAAACGCGCGGGGCGAGTCTCACGCGCGCCGATCACGGTTGTAGCCATGTTGGTTTTCCTAACTTATGAGATCGATTGCGATCGCGTGGACGACTTGCTTTTTGCAGACTCCCACTGCGATGAAAGACATTGACTTCAATCTGGAATTTAACTTCCAGAGTATCGCAGCCGACAAAGCAAGCCGAGCTCGCAGGGGCGCGCACGAACGCTGGAAGGCGAATTTACCAAACGAACTTTCCCGTGCCTGGGTTCGTTCCCCCAAAAAAGGAGATTCTTGGCCAACAGGAGTCTGAATTGGGTTCGTTTTTTCAAGCTACTCGCAGCGCCTGCGCTCTAGACTGGGGAGCATGCGTCTTTTGGCTGTCTGGCTGCTGCTACTAGGGAGAGCGTTATTTGCCCAGAACTGGCATTTCGTGGTGTCCGGCGACTCGAGAAACTGCGGCGATGTGGTTATGCCGGCGATTGCCAAAGGTGCGATAGCTAACAAAGCGGAGTTCTATTGGCATTTGGGCGACTTCCGGGCCATCAACCGGTTTGATCAGGATTACGCACAGTTACATAAGCCAACCGGCCCGAATCGCACACTCATGATCACTGACTATCTGGCGAACGCCTGGCCGGATTTCATCGAGCACCAGCTCAAACCGTTCGGAAACATGCCGGTTTTCCTGGCGTTCGGGAACCATGACATCATGCCGCCGAAAACGCGCGAGGACTGGTATGGGCAGTTCGCCGACTGGCTGGATGCACCAATAATCAAAGAACAGCGCCTGCGGGATGACCCGGATAACCACTCGCTGCATGGCTACTATCACTGGATCAAGGATGGAATCGATTTCATCACGCTGGATAACGCGGGATCAGACTTCGATAAGGAGCAGTTGGAGTGGCTGCACCGCCTGTTGCGGAGGGATCAAGCCGATGGGGCTATTCGCGCGATTGTAGTTGGCATGCACGAGGCGCTGCCCAACAGTATCTCGGCCGATCACAGCATGAATCAGACACCGGACGGGATCGCCAGCGGTGTGGCGGTTTATGCGTGGCTGTTGGATTTGAAAAAGAGCGGCAAGGCCGTTTACACGCTGGGCAGCCACTCACATTACTACATGGAAGGCGTGTACAACACGGAATACTGGCGAACGCACGGCGGTGTGCTACCGGGCTGGATTATCGGTACAGCGGGCGCCGAGCGCTATCCGCTACCACCGGCAGCCAAGGACGCTATTGTGGCGAAGACCCACGTATACGGATATATGCTGGCAACGGTCACGAGTTCCGAGCAGAATCCGGTGCAGTTCGAGTTCAAACAGCTTGAAGAGAAAGATGTGCCGGAAGATGTGGTGAAGAAGTTCACGCCCGAGTTAGTACACACCTGCTGGGTGGATAATCCGGCGCCGGAGTAGAGGGCGAGCGACTCAGGCCGGGGTGAGATCTTTTCGGACGCCTGCGGTGCTCATGTGCAGATATATAACCTTCAAGATGGCCAGAACCGGAACGGAGAAGAACATGCCGGCAACGCCGCCGATCTGGTCACCGGCGAGAACGCCGAAAAGGACGAGCAGCGGGTGGAGTTCCAGCCCGGCCCGCATCAACAGCGGATTCAGTACATAATCCTGGAAGAAGCGGTATACCACCCAAAAGACGACAACCCAGATCAATTTGCCGATCGATGTCACGGCGGTAAGCACTATCAGGATGGCCAAAACTACAACAGGGCCGATGACTGGAATGAACTCGAGCACGGCCGCGACGCCGCCGATCAGGAGCTCATACGGAATACCTATCAGTTTGAGCACCAGCGAGTAAACGCCGAACGAGATCAGAGCTAGGATGACCAAAGCGCGGATGTAATTCTTCAGCACATTGTGCATGTCCTCCATGATCAGTTCGGCCGTGGCGCGCGTGCGCATATCGCGAAAGGCAGCCACGAACGCCTCTTTCATCTCATGGCCATCTTTGAGAAAGAAGAAGGAAAAGATCGGAATCAGAATGATCGGCAGAACCAAACTGAACCCGGAGAGCAGACGCGAACCGGCCTGCTGAATGAGTGGAACCGCGCTGTTCTCCAGGTTCGTGGCTTCCTTCTGCAAGGCAACAATGATCTGCTCGCGCATCGGCTCGAGGAAACCAGGAAGCGGGATGGTTGAGACCTGGGCGCCGGCGACGAGAGACGGCAGGCGGGTCAAAAGGCTGGTTGCCTGGGATGCGATTGCCGGCAGAATGGCGAAGCCGACGCCAACAATAGCCCCAATCAGCAACACATAAACGATGGCAAGCGCGGTACCGCGCCTCTTGGTGGTGAATTGTTGGACGAGCGAAACGGTGGGCGAGAGGATGTAAGAGCAGAAGATGGCGGCGGCAAAGACCAGGATGGTTTCCCGGATCTGATAGATAACCGTGATGAGCAGGAACAGAAGAAAGACCGTCCAGGCTATGCGGAACGCTCGTTTTTCTATCCCCAGCATGATTGTTAGACTAACAGGAGCTTACCGGCCCTGGCATGATTGGGGCCGATTCAAACAGAGCATTGCATGCAAGCAAACTCGCGCGACTTGCGGCGCCTGACAGAAGAATTGGACGAGCTGGAAAAGCAGATTCGCTCAGGCGGCGGCCCGAAAAAAATCGAGAAGCAGCATAAAGAAGGCAAGTGGACGGCACGGGAGAGAATCGAACGGCTAATCGACCCCGGAACGCCATTTCTTGAACTCGGCCTGCTGGTCGCGTACGACAAATACAACGGGCAAGCTCCAGCGGCGGGGGTGGTTACAGGGCTGGCAAAGATCGAGGAGCGCCCGGCGGTGATCGTGGCCAACGATGCCACCGTGAAGGCGGGAGCGTGGTGGCCGGAGACGATCACCAAGATGCTGCGCGCGCAGGAAGTAGCCATGCGCAACCGCGTACCGATTGTCTACCTGGTGGACTCGGCGGGGGTAAATCTGCCGCTGCAGGACGGCATCTTTCCAGGCCAGTACGGGGCGGCGCGAATTTTCTACTACAACTCGCTCATGCGGCGCAGAATGCACATTCCGCAGATTGCCGCAGTTATGGGGCCGTGCATCGCGGGAGGCGCCTACCTGCCGGCGTTGAGTGACGTGATCATTATGGTGGAGAAGGCGAGCTTCATGGGACTCGGCGGGCCGAATCTCGTAAAAGGGGCGGTGGGGCAAGTGACGGATGCAGAGACGCTGGGCGGGGCGAGAATGCACACCAGTGTCAGCGGCGTGGCGCATTACCGCGCGGCGGATGACGCGGCCTGTCTCGAGATGATCCGGGCCCAATTTCGGCAGATGCCTGAACCACCCGTGCAGCGTTCCGGAAGGGAGCCGCGCCTGGATGCGGAAGGCCTCTATGATGTTCTGCCGGGCGACCACCGGCTGCCGTATGACATGGAAGACCTGCTCGGCCGCATGCTGGATGCAGGCGATTTTCTGGAGTTCCAGCCGGACTATGCGCCGGAATTTCTGTGCGCCGGAGCACGGCTGAAAGGCCGGCCGATCGGGGTGATCGCGAACCGCCGGGGATTCCTGAAGACGCCCTCCGGGCCGCGCGTGGGGGGAATCGTTTATACGGAATCGGCACGCAAAATCGCTTACTTTGTCGAGAATGCCGAACGCCACCGTCTGCCTCTGCTCTATGTGCAGGATGTTTCGGGATTCATGGTGGGGGTAGAGGCGGAGACGGATGCCATCATCCGGGCCGGAGCGGAAATGGTGGAAAGCATGGCGTGTGCTACTGTCCCGAAGATTGTTCTGACGGTCAATCACGCCAGCGGCGCCGGGTACTATGCGATGGCGGGACAGGGCTTCGATCCGAACTTCACGTTCAGCTGGCCGACGGCACGCATTGGTGTGATGGAGGGCGATTCGGCTGTGCAGGCTATCTACGGCCCTGATCTAGACAAACTCAAAAAAGCCGGCCACCCGATACCGAAAGAGCTGGAAGAGAAGATTGCACAGACAAGGTCTGATTACGAGCACTGGCTGGATGCGAAGTATGCAGCGGCGCGCGGCCATTGCGATGCAGTGATTGACCCGAAGAAGACCAGATGCGTGTTGGACTTCGCCCTCCAGATAGCCTGCGCCAACCAGAAGCCGGAGCACCTGCCGTTGGAACTGCTCGGCTTTTCGCAAACAGCTCACATAAGATGAGTCGGAGCGTTCATGAAGATACTGATCACACACAAACATCGGGTTCTGCACCTGACTTTGAACCGGCCAGACAAACGCAATGCGCTGGATGCGGAGATGTGCAGGACACTGTTCAAGGAAGTCTCAGAGGCGCAGGACCGGAAGGATGTGGGCGCCATTCTGATCAGCGCGCTGGGCACCGTGTTTTGTGCGGGGATGGACCTGGACGAGGCGCGGGGTCCGAATGAAGCGGACCTTACGGCGGCACACGAGGCGCTGTTCACGATGGGGGCGAATACCGTGAAGCCGATTGTGATCTCGGTGAACGGCGCGGCGCTGGGCGGCGGACTGGGCCTGGTTGCGCAAGGCCACGTCGTGCTTGCGGCGGAAGGAGCGACCCTGGGCCTGCCCGAGATCAAGATCGGCCTATGGCCCTTCCTGGTTTACCGATCAGTCGAGGCAGCAATCGGGCCGCATCGGACGCTGATGCTGAGCCTCACCGGCGGCTTATTTCAATCGCAACAAGCGATGGGATGGGGATTGATCCACCAGTGCAGCCCCGGGGAAGAATTAGAAGACCGGTCAAAGGCTATGGCACGCGATTTAGCCAAGGCGAGTCCGGTGGCAATCGCTGCCGGCATGCAATATTTCCGCCAGGCGCGGCACATGCAGTGGGCCGAAGCAGGAGAACTCGCCGCTGAACTGCGCACTAAAGTAATGGCGAGCGAGGACTTCATCGAAGGTTGCCTGGCCTTCAAAGAAAGGCGCGAGCCCCGCTGGCCCAGCATGCCGGCCAACTTCTACCAGAAGAACAAGCTCGTTTCCTAGCAGGTGTTGAGGAGTACCGAATTATGGCGTTCACGGGAAGCCGACGCAAACGCCAGCCGTAGACCCAGGGGATCCACCCCACAGCTAAGCAAGCAGCGTGAACAATCAAAAATCTTCTTACAACCGCTTTCTTCTTCTGGTCGCCGGTCTCGGTGGCCTGCTTTACGGTGTCGACGTCGGCATCATCGGGGGCGCGCTGCCGTACCTGGAGGCTACCTCCGGCCTGGATGCAGGGCAACTTTCGATTATCGTCGCCGCCGTGCTGCTGGGCAGCGTGATTTCCACCTTATTTGCCGGCGCGCTGGCGGACTGGATAGGCCGCAAACCCCTGATGGTCCTCAGCGGTCTGACGTTTGTCGTCAGCATTCCGATCATTGCTCTTTCGCACGGCTACAGCCCATTATTTTTCGGCCGGCTGTTACAGGGGATCAGCGGGGGCTTCATCGGAGTCGTTGTCCCGCTCTATCTTGCCGAGTGCCTGGCAGCAACCAACCGCGGCAAAGGAACCGGCGTCTTTCAATGGCTGCTGACACTGGGCATTGTGGCGGCAGCCCTCATCGGCATCTACTACAGTTACCGTGTTGCCGAGGTGACGCGATTTGCCGATGCTGCAACTGTGTTCGCTTTTAAGGACCAGGCCTGGCGCCGAATCTTCTGGGTCTCGCTGCCGCCCGGCATCCTGTTCGTGATCGGGAGCTTCCTGGTGGCCGAGTCTCCCCGCTGGCTATTTCGACATGGAAAGAAAGAAGCCGCGCACGCAGCGCTGCTGCGCTCGCGCAGCGTGGAACAAGCGGCAATCGAGTTGAGGGAAATGGAAGAGACCCTCACGGCCGAAAAGCACAAGGTATCGACGGGCGAGCAGGTCAAAGATTCGCTTCTGAGCCGGAAATACGTGATCCCGTTCGTGCTGGCCTGCGTAATTCTCTTTTGCAACACCGCGACCGGAATTAACTCGATCATCGCTTACAACACAAACATTCTGCTCGAAAGCGGCCTCTCCGATGTAGCGGCGCACTGGGGCTACGTCCTCTTCACGCTGGTGAACTTCTCCATGACCATCGGCGGCCTGATGCTGGTGGATCGGAAGGGACGCAAGTTTCTGTTAATGGTGGGAAGCGCCGGCATTATTGTGTCGCTCATCGGTACCGGCATTCTTTTCCGCCGTACGGAAAGACTGAACCTGGATTGTCGCGACGCCGTTCAGGCGATGGTCGGTCCAGAGCAGACGGTTACGCTCCGATTTGATCCAGCCGAGGCGAACCGGCTCCTCACCACCAGGGGTGGAGCAATTAATCCCAACCGCGCGAGCCTCACGATCGTTTATTCGTACGGGGATTTTACGGCAGCAAGCAACGTGGTGCGTTCCGACGATAATGCAGCTCCGCCCGTCAGGATCACGCGGGAAGGCAGCGTGCCTGCAAACAAGCTCGAGGCATTCTTCAAGAATCCGTTTGCGAACCTGGATGCCGCCCGAACAGCGCCGCTGAAAATTGAAAAGGCTTTGGTCAGTCCTGTGCCGGATACGCGGAACGGCTGGATTGTGGCGATCAGCCTTTACACGTTCATGGCGTTCTTTGCCCTTGGCCCCGGCGTGTGCGTATGGTTGGCGCTTTCGGAACTGATGCCGACACGTATCCGGTCAAACGGCATGAGTATCGCTCTGGTTATAAACCAAGTTGTTTCGACTACGCTGGCGGCGATTTTCCTGCCGATTGTCAGTAAGTACGGGTACTCGACGATCTTCTTTCTGTTCGCCGGTTTCACGGTGATCTATTTCCTCACCGCCGCGTTCTTTCTGCCTGAGACGAAGGGGAAAACGTTAGAGGAGATCGAGGAGTATTTCGAAAGAGGGCCGGCCGCTTCTTCGGTCAGCTAAGCGTTACTCGATAGATTGGGTGCGGTTCCCGAGAAACAAGGGAGCTTCGTATACTCGCCGCTCTTGGGTTGGTTTCGGGCCTCCTCTCTACGGGCGGAAGGAGGCCGAAGTTGCTCGATATATCTTTATACCCTTGCACGCATCGTTCCGATGAATCCACCACGCTATCTTCGGCATGGCTGCATTTACGTGTTCTCGGCTTCGGTCTCGCCCGCAGAATTTTGTAGGTCCGCTCCATCCCTCGGCCACCTTCCGGTTGCGCGTTACACGGCAAACTGAAAGCAAATCGAATGGATTGGCGGACTGAGGCCGACTGTCCGATACTGCAGGGATTCCACCTCGCCTCGTATGTCCTCGTCGTCAGAGCATAGTTCGTCGAACAACGGAACTCGTCCAGCCCCCCATCTATTCGAACCGGCTCAGGCTGTACGACCATAAGTCCGAGCCACAGACGCACGTAACGGCGAGCCGAATGATTGCATCAGTGGGTTTTTCGATTTTTGGTTCCGGCACTTCTTCGAACCGGACATCTTTGCTGCCATAAAGAACTGTTCCGCGCATGATTTCTCCTGTCTTCAGAGCCGATGCGATCGGCAAATCTACGCTTATGATGGCTGAGAAATTGTTTTTTTTTCACGATGATTCTTGCACGGTCCTGTGAGTATCATTCATAAATGATTCCGACAGACTTCAGCTCCTTGACTGCTTTTGTGGCAGTCGCGGAAGAGAAAAGCTTTACGCGGGCTGCCAAGCGTCAAGGCGTCTCGCCGTCTGCGATCAGCCATACCATGCGCGGACTCGAGGAGACCCTTGGCGTTCGCTTAATCGCTCGAACCACGCGCAGCGTGGCCCTTACCGAAGCGGGAGAACAGCTTCTCGATCGATTGCGACCAGCCCTTAATGAAGTTGGGGAGAGCCTTCGGGTTGTGGCTGGCTCCCGCGCAAAACCGGCTGGCCGTGTTCGCTTGCTCGTACCTCGTTTCGCATCCTCGGTGATTGCACCGAAGCTTGGGGAATTGTTCCGTCGGTATCCCGACATCATTCTCGATATCACCACGGATGATAGCCGTAGGGACATCGTTCGAGACCATTTCGATGCTGGCATTCATTTTGGAGAGTACATTCAGAAGGACATGATTGCCGTGCGGGTGTCGCCTGATCATCGCCCGGCGATCGTAGGTCACCGGAGTACCTTCGGTCTCGCCCCAAACCGAAACTGCCGCGTGATCTTCTCAAGCATCGCTGCATCAACTTTCGTCATGGCTCTGCGGGGATTTATCGCTGGGAATTCGAGAAGGGACGTAAGTCCATGTCGATTGCGGTCAACGGGCCTTTGGTTGTCGAAGACGAAGAGTTGGTTCTTCGTGCCGCGCTAGATGGAGTGGGCTTTGCGTTTGTTTCGGAACACAAGGTGGCTTCGCAACTCGCCGCGGGTTTTCTAGTGCGCGTGCTCGAAGATTGGTGTCAGCCGTTCCCGGGCTTCTTTCTTTTCTATCCGAGCCGGCGACAACAGACAGCTTCTTTGGAGGCAGTGATTAGTGTCTTCCGTTATTAGCTGACCTTCGGGGTCTGGGGTGATGCGATTGCGATTTATGAGCTCGATTCATAACGTCATATAACAGAAAGCAGCTTGTGCCCTCGGCGGTATCGCCCTACACTCTCGTCGTAACGTGTTACGGCCAGCGTTTACGAATGGCTCTGAACAGATTTGTCGGTCATCCGCACAGGTTTTCGGACGACCGCAGGCTGCTTCCGGTGGATGTTGGCGAGCGAGAGAATGACTCCGCCAAACAGAAGCGTGTCGGCGAAGTAGTTGAGCCCCTCGACCTGCACGCTGGTACTCGGGTCTGTCAGCGCCCCAACCAGGACAGGCCCATAGATCACCACAACGAGGAGCAAAATCCAGCCGCCCACCCATGTGGCTGCCGTGCGCGTTTTCCGCGCCAACAGAAAGCAGACCCCGGCCACAGTCAGAAATGCGCCCGTCACATAGCCGATAAGGGCGCGAACCGGAATCCACGAGGGCATCTGTTTCACGAGCGGAACTCCGGGAAGTCCCAGCGGATGCAGAAAGTGCTGAACGCCGAAAAAGAGCGCCGCGATCGCGATCAACACGCGGCCCACCGTGATAAGACGCTCACCCTGCCGATAGCGATCCTCGCCCATCGCAGTTCCCGCCAAAACCCAGCCGGCGCCGCCGAACGACATTTCCCGGACAACGATCGTCCATGGGATCCGGCCGCCAGCTTTGAGTGCTCCCGGGAGATGCAACATTGCCACGAAGAGGAACATCATGGCGCCGAACAGCAGGCCGGACCACCGCACCTGACGCTTGGTGGCGATGCTCAGCGATGCGGCAATCAAGGCGAAGCCGACGAAATACACCCAAAACATACGCCAAGGCATGTAGGACGGCACCGCGGCCAGCAGGGCCTGTGAACTGGAAAGATGTTCTGCACCGAAGACCGCCAACGGAACGGCAAAGCACAAGTGGGTGAGGCCTACGATCTTGTCGATGCCGCGAGCCTGGGCGATATCTTTCTTCGGGGCCAACAGCCCAATCGCCACCAGCGCGAGACCGGCGGCGGACATCGACCAGGCAGTGCCCGAAAATGCAAGGAATAATGCGAGTATAGTCCGCTGCATGATTCTCCCGAAGGGTACAAGCTCCTGGAATTCTACGACAAACGAGGTTCAAGACTGCAGTCGAGGGCGGTCTTGGTAAACCCTTCGTTAGTAAACGATTAGAGAGCTTGCCTCAAGGGGCAACGAGAACCAACGTTGATTCCATCAACGACGCGACTATTCTTGTGTCTGAACAAGTGGTAATTGCGCGGAGACCTGAAGGTCGATCACGGCTTGAACGCGGCGTTCGATTTGAAAGAAGGTTGCCACTTTTTTGCCTGGAATCACTTTGTTGAAGATGGGCACATAACGAATTCGCAGTTCTGTGACATTTTTCTCGATCGCCAATGCCCGGTTTGTCAAGGAGAGAGCCTGCTCATCGGACACCGTGCCCCAGCTACTTGCGTATTCCTTGATCAGCGTATACTTCTGGTCATTGATTTTGACGAGGTCGGCTGTGTATTGGTCATACACTGGCCAAAATGTCGTCGCCTCCGTGTCGGTCAGCTTTAAATTGGCAGCGACCAGTTGTTTCTTCTTTGAGCGGATATCCTCTCTCAATAGTTGAACTTCTTGATCGATTCCGGACTGCGAGTTTGTCGCGGTTTGAGCAAACGTCTTTTTAATTGCTGGTCCAGCTGCAAGTCCCGCGACGCAGATGGAGAGAGCCAAAGCACAAGTGAGCTTATTGTTCACGCAGAGTCTCCTTTCCAATTCCATCATTCTGTCACTTCAAGTCAGCTTAGGATCGGCCTTCCTTCTTCGCCCGTAAGCGCGCCGCCACGAGGGCGATGCAGGATTTCGCTCCAGTTCGCCCGCTACCGCTTGCCTAAACTGCTTTGGCGACGCATCATATCCGAACGGCGGGGAGCGAAATCGGTTCACGCCGAGGCGCCGCGCCAGATTCCGGAGAACTGTCGTGTGTTACAAGAAGCCGAACTCAACGGGCAAAGCTGATTCAGAGAACAACTCGGAGGCTCCTCGAAGACCCCATATATCATTACTTTCCTTTCGAGAGATTCTTTGGTGACGCCTTTTGCAACTCCGATAGTAGTGCCCCAGCGGATGCAGGCACCGGTACGCTTCCTGAAAAAATTTCTTCCCCCGAGACTTTCTTCCCATATAGCTTTTCGTTATCACCCGAATCGGGGCCTAAAGAGGTTCCCTCGAGGGACAGACCTCCGAACACGCCTTTCGCGCGGGAGTAAGAAAGCATCTGGGCGCTCATGACTGCGGTGGTTGATGCTTCGGCGTCCCGCCCGACAGGACCCGCAGCAACACTAGCGTCAGCACCCAACTTCGCCCTCCCTTTCATCACCGTGCGCGCGCCATCGTCATTCATCACGAGGATGACGTAGTCCGTTGCCTCTCCGCCAGCCTGCAGACCGAAGCTTCCGCCACTCGATTGCATCATGATGGGTGCGCTCCATTTGCCATTAAAGTTCGCACCGCTTCGGCAACTCATGACCCCTTTGCCGTATTGGCCTCCAATGATGAACCCGCCCTTCTTCACAGAGGGCAGCACAATCACGCAATCAGCTTTGTTCAGCAGGTTGGTGGGTATGCCATTGGAGGCGTTGACAAGCTCCTGGAACACCTGACCGGCTCTGGTAACTCTTTCGTTCTCATTAGCCGCTCGCGCCTGCAATGAGACGAAGCACAAAGCAGCAGTGACAATGCTGAACAGTGCCCTTGTGAGTCGATGGCATGTCTTTTGTTGGATCATGGCGACCTCCTGTAATTGTTTCGTCGGGTAAACCGATTCGCGATCTACTCGCTTATCGTGTGGAGTGGGGCAACAGAGGATGCCGCCCATGGGAATTCTCCTTTCTGCGCATTAAGCCGAACTAGCGTGCTGACAATGGTGATCAGAAAGCCGCTTCGCCGCGAAAAATGCGCCATAACGCGAGTCAATACACCACGACCGTTTAGAAACAAACGTTTGACTGCAGAGGGAGAAGCATCGGTTCAAGAAAACTCGAAGCCGCCAGGCTGATCCCGACTGAGGGTTCGACGCAGGTTGCTATGTAACTACTATTACAGTCTCCACCTGATTGTCAGAAGAAAACGTGTCACGGGCGCCTGCACGAATCACCGTTTTTCGATAGAGCAGCAGTTTGGAGTGAGCGCGTGCACGGCGACAGAGCTGCCCCGACTGGGGCTTTCAATAGTCTGTCCTTCGCGTCTTGGCCGCCTCTGACGCGCGTACCCGGAAAAAATCCGGAATGGGCAACGAGGCGAGCGAAAAACATTGCATTTCTACCCTGACAACTGGACTCTAAGGGCGGCGAAATTCCTTACGTTCCTTTGGATTCGTTGGGAGGTTAGTTATCTCTGCCGGTAGCTCGAGTTCACACCTATGGGAAGGGCCGCCAACAATAACGACATACCTGCGAGGCGCACGTTGCGCTGCCAATACTCGATCAGATGCACTGTGCTTACGCATCAGAGACGTGCGAAGATGTTCGCCAAAAAAGAACGTATTACATACGCTGATGCTACGGACGAGCAAGTTACTCCGGATGGTGCAGCGGGGTAGGGCAGACGCATTCACCTCAACTGATTCAGCGCCATTTTCCCGGTCTGCCTGAGGCAAGCACTCTCGATGCTACGCAACCGGAGCGATGCCGAAGATGAAGTACAGAATGCCTTCGCGAAAGCATTCCAGAACCTGAACTGCTGCGTTTCGAGGGATCTTTCGCGGCATGGCTGTACCGGATCATACAAACTCAGTGCTGGATGCGGCTGCGTGAACAACGGCAGGCGGGGTTCGTCTCAATCGACTAGATCACGGGCGCCAATAAGCGGCTTGAACTGATTGATCAGATCAGGAGCCCGGAGGAAGAACTCGGCGCTCAGGAGGTGGACACTCTTCTGCACGTGGAAATCTCGCGCGTTCCCTCGATCCTGCGTGAGGCCATCCTCCTTCGAGACATCCAGGGGCTGTCTATGGCGGAGGTGCCTGCTACGAGCCAGGAAGGAAGCGCATCTTCGGTGAACGGGCTCCAAAGCGCCAAGAGATTTTGCACCAGCTAGTAAAGGCGTTCATCATACGGTGCAACGGGGCTCGTGTGTGTGGACCATAAGCGTGCGAGTACGCCGCATTTTGTTGCACCTAATCGACTACCGGCAAGGACTATCATGAGCGGAACCGTTGCGGGATCACAATCGCCACCGGAGCATGCTGTCCTAAACAACTCGCCGGTGCAGGCTGTCTCGCCCGTAGCGAATACCGCCGAAGGCCGCCGGTTGTTGGAGACCCAGGGGAAGCCACTTCTGTGGCGGCGCTGGGGTCCGTATGTCAGCGAACGTTCCTGGGGAACGGTTCGGGAGGATTACAGCTCGAACGGAGCAGCGTGGGACTATCTTCCGCACGACATGGCGCGGAGTAAGGCTTATCGGTGGGGCGAAGATGGTTTGGCCGCAGTCTGTGACCGCTATCAGCTTTTGGTGTTCAGTCTCGCGCTCTGGAACGGCCGCGATCCGATTCTGAAGGAGCGGGCCTTCGGTTTGACACCAAGCGAAGGGAACCACGGCGAGGACGTCAAGGAGTACTACTTTTACCTTGATAACACGCCGACCCACTCGTATATGAAATACCTCTATAAGTACCCGCACGCGGCGTACCCTTACGAGTGGCTGGTCGAGGAGAACCGAAGGCGCCGCGGCCAAGGATTCGAGTTTGAACTTCTGGACACCAAAGTCTTTAATGAGGGCCGCTATTTCGACGTCTTTGTTGAATACGGCAAGGCGTCCGGCGAGGATCTCTGCATCCGCATTGAAGCAGTAAACCGTGGACGGGAGCCCGCCCCACTGCACATTCTTCCTCATCTCTGGTTTCGGAACATCTGGTCTTGGAACGATCCTCCTGGTCGAGCACCCGCCATCTGTGAGGGGTCTAAGACGGACGAAGCGATCTGCCTGATCGCCGATGACTCCGGCGCAGAGCGGCTCAAGAACTTACCGTTTGACTATCAGCTTGGCAGACGGTGTTTCTACGGACAAAGAGACGGGCAGCCCCTCTTCACGAACAATGAAACGAACGCGCTGCGACTTTACGGGGTTCCGAACGTACACCGCTACACGAAGGACGGCTTCCATCGCGCGATCGTCAACGGCGAACAGCAGGCTGTCAATCCGGCCCGGACGGGAACCAAGGCGTGCATTCAGTATCAGTACATCGTCCCCGCTGGCGGTTCCGTAGTCGTTCGGCTGCGGCTTGCGCCCGAACCTTTGAACCTACCGCTGCGGGATGTGGATTCGATCATTGCTCGGCGCCGTTCGGAAGCTGATGAATTCTACGCCACCATTCACCCGCCCAAGGCCACGGAGGACGAAAAGCGCGTTCAGCGGCAGGCGTTCGCCGGGCTGCTCTGGACGAAACAGATCTACCTGTTCGACGTGAACGCGTGGCTTGAGGGTGACAACCCCAGGTTTCCTCCGCCCGGATCACGGCTATGGATTCGAAACAGGCACTGGCGGCACCTCAATTCGATGCGCGTACTCTCGATGCCCGATAAGTGGGAATATCCCTGGTTCGCCGCCTGGGACTTGGCCTTTCACACCGTGCCCTTCTCGCTGATCGATTCAGAGTTTGCGAAAGAACAGCTCTTTCTGATGCTGTTCGAACAGTTCCAGCATCCCAGCGGCCAGATTCCCGCCTATGAGTGGGAATTTTCGGATCTGAACCCGCCTGTGCACGCCTGGGCTGTTTGGCGCGTGTACAACATCGATAAGTCACGCAACGGGACTGGCGACCGGGAGTTCCTTGAAAAGTGTTTCCACAAACTGCTAATCAACTTCGCCTGGTGGGTCAACAAGGTTGACAGCGCCGGAAACAACGTTTTCGAAGGCGGTTTCCTCGGCCTCGACAACATAACCGTCATTGACCGGAGTGAAAAACTCCCCGGCGGCGCAGTGCTGGAGCAGTCCGATGCCACCGGCTGGATGGGCATGTTCTGCCTCAACCTGATGCGGATCGCGTTGGAACTCGCCAAAGAGAACAAAGCCTATGAAAGCCTGGCTTTAAAATTCTTCGAGCATTACATCTACATTGGAGCCGCCATGAAGAATATGGGCGGCCGGAGATACTGCCTCTGGGACGAGGACGACGGCTTCTTCTATGATGTGCTCCGCTATCCTGACGGGAATTTCCAGAAATTCCGCGTGCGCTCGCTGGTCGGCATCATCCCGCTCTACGCCGCGGAAACACTGAAGCTTGACGATATCGAGCCTTTGCACGAGTTCCGGACCAATTTCCTGTGGTTTGTGAAGAACCGTCCTCAATTCACGGAAAGCTGCTGCCATTTCATCGAAAGGAAGAAGCAATACGAGCTCACGATTGTTGACGAAGGGCAACTGCGGCGCCTACTGGAGAGGCTTCTCAATCCCGAGGAATTTCTTTCTCCACACGGCATCCGCAGCATGTCCAAGTATCACGAGCAGCATCCTTTTACCTTCGGATACAGCGAGGTGCGCTACGATCCGGCAGAGTCCGACAACAAAATCAAAGGCGGCAATTCAAACTGGCGCGGCCCTCTCTGGTTCCCTACAACTTTTCTCATTATTGATTCACTGCGAACGCTTGGCGCGGGCTATGGCGAGGACTTTAAGCTCAGTCTGCCGCACGATTCCCGGGGAACCCGAACTCTATTCGACATCGCGGGCGAGATCGCCAACCGGATGATCAGCATCTTCACGCACAACGAGCATGGGCAGCGGCCGGTCTACGGCGGCGCCAAGTTATTCCAGGAAGACCCATACTGGAAAGACCTGATTCTGTTCTATGAGTTCTACCACGGTGAGAACGGCGCCGGCTTGGGGGCATCACACCAGACCGGTTGGAGCGCGCTGGTAGCTGCTCTGATCGAGGACTGGAGACGGTGACGCAGTCGGGACGAACGCAATGAAAAAATTCGCGGACTGGAGCATTCGGTATAAGCTGCTGGCTCTTCTTCTGCTCCTCGGGATCACGACTTTCGCCGCGACAGGAACGATCGCCTATATCAAGTACCTTCAGGCGTTAAAGAACGGCGCCATGAACCAACTCACGGGCATCCGCCGCACGAAAGCGTTTCAAATTGAGTCGTACTATCGGACGATCCACAGCCACGCTCTGACTCTCAGCGAAGACCGGATGTTTATTGATGCGATGCGAGAATTCCGCACGGCCTACCAAGCGCTGGACGCTGCGCCGATTCCGGCGGAGGTCCTGGATGCTGTGCGGCAAGATTACAGCACTCACTTCTATCCGGAAATGCAAAAGCTCCATCTCGCCCGGCCTCGCGTGGCGGATTATTTGCCGTTTCACCCCGCCTCGATTCAGCTTCAGTACATCTACATCGTGAAGAATCCGTATCCTTCCGGGCGCCGTCGCGAACTGGAGAGCTCCGGCGACAACACCGATTACGATCGGGTCCACGCCAAGTATCATCGCGCTTTCCGGAGAATCGTCGAAAAATTCGGGTACTACGATCTCTATCTGATCGACTATCAGACGGGGCGTATTGTTTACGACGTGAGCAAGGACCGCGATTTTGGCACCAGCCTGCAGGATGGTCCCTATCGGGACAGCAATCTCGCCAAAGTCATGCGGCTATGCCTGGCCACGAACAATCCGGACGATGTCTTTTTCTCGGACTTTGAACCTTATGAAGCCTCCCGTGGAGAGCCGACTCAGTACGCTGCAAGTCCTATTTTCGACGGGGAGGAGCGCCTCGGCGTGTTCGCCCTGCAACTCTCGACTGCTGCCATTGACGATGTCATGACCGGCCGCCGCGGCTGGCAGCAAGACGGTTTGGGGCGATCAGGCCAGTCCGTCCTTGTCGGATCGGATTATCTTCTCCGCACGAATGTTCGCCCGTTTCTTGAAGATCCTGAACGGTTCCTTGCCTTCTTAAAGGTTAACGGCGTTTCTGAAGACAAAATCACCAAGATCCGAACTTACAAGACAACCATTCTTCAGTGGGAGGCCAAACTCCCGTCCGTGACCGCTGCGCTCGAAGGAAAAGAAGGAACCATAATCGAGGGATCCGTATTTGGACCAACGCTTAACCTCGCGTCATACATGCCTTTGAATATCGAAGGACTGCATTGGGCGATCGAGTCTCGGATGTACCTGGATGAGGCACTCAAGCCGGTGAGGGAAATGCGCCGGCTGTTCAGTTGGTGGGGCGCAGGACTGTTCCTGCTGACGCTGTTGCTGGCCTGGTTCACAACAAGAGAGATTCTGCGTCCGGTCAATGCTCTGCTCGGCGCAGTACGGAGAGTGGGAGCCGGAGACCTTACGGCAAGGGTTGACTGGAAATGGAGGGATGAGTTCGGAATACTTTCCGATACGTTCAACGCCATGACGACGAGTATTCGCGAGAAGACTGAGTTGATCGAGCAGAAGAACCGCGAGAACGAAGCGCTGTTATTGAATATTCTTCCTGGCGAGATCGCCAATCGATTGAAAAGCGGTGAACATGAGATTGCCGATAGTTTTGCGGAAGTCACTGTTTTATTCGGTGATCTCGTTGGATTCACGGCCTTGTCAAGCACGATATCTGCCGCCGAAGTCGTCGATATGTTGAATGGCCTGTTCAGCCGGTTTGATCAGGCGGCGAGTGAGCTGGGCGTCGAGAAGATTAAGACGATCGGGGATTGCTACATGGCCGTGTGCGGGCTGCCTAAACGCTGTCCCGATCACGCCGAGAGAATGGCTCGCATGGCGCTGCGCATGTTGGAGGCGACACGAGACTACGGCAAAGAGAAAGGACTGAACCTGCAATTGCGCATCGGACTCAATTCCGGGCCCGTAGTAGCCGGCGTTATCGGCACGAGCAAGTTCATCTACGACCTCTGGGGCGACACGGTGAACCTCGCCAGCCGCATGGAATCCACGGGCGTGCCCAGCGAGATTCAGGTGACACGAAGTGTTTATGAGCGGTTGAAGGACGGCTTCGAGTTCGAGAGCCGCGGAGTCGTCCATGTGAAGGGGAAGGGAGAGATCGAAGCGTGGATTCTTCACGGCCAGTTACATCCCGTGGAGGTTTCTCGATGAAGGTACTGCTCCTGGGGTCGTCGGTCGAGGATACACCCAGGCGGCAATTCGTCAGCAGTTGCCTGATCAACAAAACTGTAGCCATCGATGCCGGCTGCCTGGGGTTCCACGGCACTCCTCAGGAACAGGAGGCTATCCGGCACGTGTTCCTCACACACTCGCATACCGACCACACGGCCAGTCTGCCGATTTTCGTCGAGAACTGCTGGACACCGGCGGAAACTTGCCCATGCATTTACGGAAGTCGCGAGACGTTAGACAGCGTGCAAAGGTATATCTTCAACGACGTAATGTGGCCCAATTTCGTCGCCCTGTCCAAGAATATGCCTCCCTTCCTACGCCTATGCTCTCTGCAGGCGGAAGTGCCCGCAGAAGCAGATGGTCTCCGGATCACTCCCGTTGGAGTCAATCACCTGGTCCCGACTTTTGGGTATGTCGTTAGTGACGGACAAAGTGCGGTCATCATTGCAGGCGATTCCGGTCCAACCGCCCGCTTGTGGGAAGTCGCGCACCAGACGCCCCGCCTTCGCGCAATCTTCCTGGAAGCGTGCTTTCCCAATTCGATGAGGAGCTTGGCCGAAGAGTCGCTTCACCTAACCCCGGAAATGTTCTGCTGCGAAGTGGCCAAGATGCCCCCGGGAGTGAAAGTAGTGGCGATACACATCAAGGTGCGCTATCGCGAACAGGTGATCCGCGAGTTGGGTGCCCTGAGACTCCCCAATCTGGAAATAGGAGAGTGCGAAAAAGAGTACGAATTTTGACCTCTCTTCAGGTTCGAATTGAGCGGCGCTGGTACTTAGGTGAGCGCCTGTACAACGTCGTGGTGACCCATTTTCAGCGCCCATGAGCGCGGGCGTGCCCATGCCTCGGCGCCATTCTCTTCCGGGTCCGCTCCGTGTTCAATCAACAGCCTCACAAGCCGGACCCGCCCCCAACGGCACGCCCAACCGAGGGGGGTGCTGCTCAGGATCTCGTCCCGCCGGTCCATGCGCGCGCCGGCCTCTAACGCCGCACGGCCAAAGGCTGCAACTTCGGCTTCGGTGATCCATTCGCCCATCGCGGCAATTTCGTGCAGGATGGTTCGACCGAACCCACCGACGACGTTGACATCGCACGCGTTCAGAATAAGACGGAAACACTCCAGATAGCTTTCCCGGTCGAAGTCCTTGTTGCCCGCGTAGAGCCATGGAATGTGATGCCAGAAAGACAACGGCGACACGAGCATACCGAACCAGCGCGCGTCATGGCGGGCCCAGTCGATGCGCTCCAGCGCCATGCGAACGATCTCGGTAGCGCCTCCCTCCGCGCCGAAGCGTAGCAACTCTTCCGCAAGCGGCCTGTCGGATGGCTTGATGCTGTGCGGCAAGACGCCGCGCTCGTCCTCGATCAACATCTGCCGCGCAAGATCGGTCTGCCGATAGATCGCCGCGATGTCGCCCGTCACGATCCCCCCTCGCTCCCGCAGCAACTCTACCAACTGCCACTGCTTATGGCTGTACGCGCTGTACACAGCCGACCCGCTGGAGTCGACATGCACGTTCGGGTTCGCGCCGCGATCGAGCAGCAATTTCGCCATGTCACTCCGTGCCAAGGCCGCGGAATACCACAACGGATAACCTTGCGAGTATGCGATCCAGTCTCCTTCACCCGACGAGACGCGCTCATCCGGGTCAAAGCCGCACTCGAGCAGAAACTCGAGTGCATCGATGCGATTGTTCCGCACGGCGACAGTAAGCACGCCGCCATCGTCCCAGCGAACGTGGTTCGTGAGCTTGCCTTCCGCAAGGCGGACGCGCAGCCACGACAAATCACCGTTCGCGACAGCCACACGCTCGACCTCATCTTTGGGCTCGGGTGCTGGACCCGTCGCGCGAGGGGGTACGGGTTTCGCTCTGCGTTCCTCTTCCTCCTCGATGATCGCGACAATCTCCTCGTAACCGCGCTCCCGGGCCAAGGTCCAGGCGGACGTGGCATCGCGATGCGGATGGATGCCCGCTCGCGCGTTCGCGCCCTTCTGCATGAGCAATCGCGCAATCTCCGGGCGCCGGTGCATCACGGCATAGTGGATCGCGCGGTGTTCGTCGCCGTATGAAACCGTCATGTCGGCGAGCTCGGTCCGCGCCTGCAGCATCGCTCGTACGCGCTCGACGTGGCCGGCGCGCACGGCTTCTACTAATCGCCTGATGCTTACGCCGTCAACGTAGGCCTTTAGTTTCGGCCAGCTATCGAACCCGTAGCTCCGCGCGATAACCAGTTGCGCATCGTGCAAAGCGAAGGTCGCAGCTTGCGCACTGTCGTAATGTGCGTTGACCTCGTCGACGGCCGCTGAATCGCCTGCCTTGAAGGCATTGAGCAGCTTCTTTGCTTGTCGTTTGAGTTGTTCGAGATCCGGGTGCTCACGCATCCGGCGAGTGGGCAGCTTCTGTTTCACATGAGCTCCTTTCCATAGCACCCGGTGTCCGCTAACTCGGGTAGAAAAGAGTTCACTCAGCCAAATCGTCCAGGTCGAAATTCAGGCGGGACGCAGTCCCTTTCCGCGGACACGGAGGCGTCCTGAACAGGCCACAACCAAGATAACAGCAGGCTCGAAGACTGTACACCGGAATAACTTCCGGACGGTCGGCGCTCTTCCACTCTTCCGCGACAGTTACTCAAAATCCTGATCGAAATATTCAAACGGGCGGTGCGCCATTTCCGGTGAGCGTTCCTGCTCCGCTTGTTTCAGTTCGCTACGTCTAATCTTGCCAGAAGATGTCTTCGGCAACTCCGCGAATTCCAGGCGGCGTATGCGCTGGTACCGCGCCAATTTCTGTCTCAGAAAAGAAAAGATGTCGCGAGCCGTATTCTCGTCAGGTGGGTAACCAGGCGCCAGACTCACAAATGCCTTCGGGACGACAAATCGCACCGGATCGGGACTCGGTATCACGGCTGATTCCAATACCGCCGGGTGCTCGATAACGATGCTTTCCAATTCGAATGGACTGATTCTGTAGTCCGAAGACTTAAACACGTCATCCGCACGGCCAACGAAGAAAACGTACCCCTCGTCGTCGATGCTTCCGATATCGCCGGTCAAATGATGGTCTCCGGATTCCACATCACCTCGCTCCTGCGATTCATACCCGAGCATGAGACCCAGAGGAACGTTCCGGCGATCTACACACAACTGACCTTCATTAGAGATTTCGCCGCTTATGTCCAATGCTCGAATCCGATACCCTGGCAAGGGCCGTCCCATCGAACCAGGTTTAAGCTTCTGGCCGGGTGTGTTGCCAACGAGCGCTGTCGTTTCTGTTTGGCCGTATCCGTCGCGTATGGTGAGACCCCAGCAGTCCTCGACTTGCCGAACAACCTCCGGGTTCAAAGGCTCGCCCGCGCTTACTGCTTCCCGCAGTTTCACTTTGTATTTGCGCAAATCCGCCTTGATCAGCATTCTCCACACCGTCGGCGGTGCACAAAGCGTGGTCACGCCGGTTCGCACCAATATGTCGAGCGCCGAGCCGGCACGGAAACGCGCGTCCTGGGATGCGAGTATGCAAGCTCCTGCATTCCAGGGAGCGAAGAACGAACTCCAAGCGTGCTTTGCCCATCCGGGAGAACTGATATTCCAGTGCAGGTCACCCGGCTGGATGCCGATCCAATACATTGTCGAAAGGTGACCGACAGGGTAACTGTGCTGCGAGTGTAGAACCAGTTTGGGCCTCGCAGTTGTACCTGACGTGAAATAGAGCAAGAGGGGATCGCTGCCATTCGTGCTATAGCTGGGCGCGAAGTGTTTCGGCTCGCTGTATGATTCATCAAAGTTGGTCCATCCTTTCGCTGCGCCGCCGATCGATAGCAGCGTGCCTTTCCAGGTATGCAATTCAAACTTGTTGCAACCGTCAAGGCTCGAGATCACATGCCGAACGCGCCCGCGTTCGATCCGATCTTTGATCTCATCAGTACCGACCAGGGTACTCGTCGGAACGAGGACGGCACCAATCTTCAGGGCCGCAAGCATTGTTTCCCAAAGAGCGATCTCGTTCCCAAGCATCACCAGGATTCGGTCCCCGCGGGATATTCCCAGTCGAACAAAGAAGTTTGCGACCTGATTGGATCGTTCGCGCATGTCGGCGAAACTGACGGTTTGATCGGTCGAATTTTGGCTGGTGACGATTAGCGCAGGCCGGGTGTTGCCCGCGGCGATCGCATCGAAGTAATCGAACGCCCAATTGAATTGCTCAAGTTCTGGCCACTGAAATCCTTCGTAAGCAACACCATAATCGGATCGATTCGTTAGAAGGAAGTCACGCGCCTGGAGGAATGCCGTCGTGCTTCTTGAGAAGGCAGCGAGCGTTCCTGAAGAGCCTTCTGCCCCGGCCGCCATGACCAGATCATAAGTCAAGAGCAGTGCCGCCATGGCTGGTCCGATACGCTGACCTTGTAGAGTTTCTGTGGTGAAGAAGAGCTTATTCCTGACCGTGCTCGGGGCGTGCACTGCGGCGGTGCTGTGCCGCGGGCAACCGACGTTTTATCGCGACGTTCAACCTATACTCGAAAGCCACTGCCAGCGTTGTCACCGCCAAGGCGAGATGGCGCCGATGGCCTTCGAGACTTATGCGCAGACAAAGCCGTTTGCGCCTGCGATTCGGGATGTGACCGGGAAGCGGCTGATGCCTCCCTGGTTTGCAGATCCGTGCTGCGGACATTTCGCCAATGATCCTTCGCTCACGCCGGAGCAGATCAAGACGCTTGCCGCCTGGGCGGATGCGCAGGCGGCTTCGGGCAACCCGAAGGAAGCACCGCCGCCTCCGCAATGGGTGACGGGATGGAACATTGAAAAGCCCGACGTGGTGTTTGAGATGCCGGTGGCAAAACACATTCCGGCAAGCGGCGATGTGCCGTACCAATACCTCATCCTTCCGACGCATTTCAAAGAAGACCGCTGGGTGCGCATGTCGGAGATAAAGCCGAGCAACCACATGGTGGTGCATCACGCTGTCGCGTATGTGCGGGATCCCGAATCGACTTGGCTGCGGGGTGCACCGGTTGGCGTGCCGTTCAGCGCCGACGATCTGACCGACGCGAAGCTTCGGCGCGACGCCATGTGGACTACCAGCGACATCCTGTTGGTGTACGCACCGGGCAGCCAGCCCGACCAGTGGCCGCACGGCTTTGCGAAGCTGGTGCCGGCGGGTTCCGATATCGTGCTGCAAATGCACTACACCACCCACGGCCACGCAATGGAGGACCGCACAAGTATCGGCCTGGTTTTCTCGAAAGAGCCGCCGATGAAGCGCGTTCTCACTCTTCAACTGACGAACGATCGATTTCTAATACCGCCGGGCGATCCGGATCACAGGGTGGAAGTGCGCGGCACACTTCCGAATGACGCACAGCTGCTGAGCTTCTTCCCGCATATGCATCTGCGCGGCAAGAGTTTCGAGTACAACATTCTGGAGCCGGGCGGAAGGGTAAAAACGCTGCTGCGCATTCCGCATTACGACTTCTATTGGCAACTAAGCTACCGGCTGGCGGCGCCGCTTCCGCTAAAGGCCGGCACAACCCTGCAGGCGGTAGCTACATTTGACAACTCGAAGAACAATCCGCACAATCCGGACCCGGACTCTGCGGTGACGTGGGGTGAGCAGACCTGGGCGGAGATGATGGTCGGGTTCTTCGATGTGGCAGTGGATCCAACGATCGACAAGCAGCAGTTTTTCGTTCGGACAGGCGCCCCGCCCAGAGGCGGGCACTAAGAAATGAGCGATGTCTCCGGCTGGAATTCTTCCACCACGAAAGATTGCCGCACAATAGTGCGAAGCTCCTCGAGCGAGTCGATCGCGTCTGAGCCGAGCGCCTGCATCAATACATTCCCAATAGCAGTAGCTTCCGCAGGACCCGCTACCACGCGGCGCCCGGTGACATCGGCTGCGAGTTGGTTCAACAACCTGTTCTTCGAGCCGCCGCCCACGATATAGATGACATCCAGGGGGCGGCCAAGAATCTGCTCCAACGTTTGCAGAACCTGCTTGTAGCGAACGGCGATGCTGTACAGAATCACTCGCGCGACGGAACCCGGATCGGCGGGCGGTTGCTGGCCCGTTTGGCGGCAATGATCGTTAATGAGTTGAGGATAGTTGCCGGGCTCGCTGAACTGTTCGAGATCCAGCGTGGTGACGGAGGGCGGCGCGGCGCGCGCGCGTTCCATCAGTTCGGCATAGGAGTACTCGACGCCTTCGCGCGCCCAGGTCCGGCGGCACTCCTGCAGCACCCAGAGTCCCGGAATATTTTTGAGAAATCGGATGGTTCCCTCCACGCCCACTTCATTCGTGAAATTCGCCTGGAGCGCCTGGTCGTTGATCATCGGCTCGTTCAATTCCACTCCCATGAGCGACCATGTTCCGGAGCTTATGTAGCACCAGTTTTCATCGGGACGGGCAGGCACGGCGGCAACGGCCGAAGCGGTGTCGTGAGAACCGACAGTGTAGACGTGAGGTTCGCCGTCGAGCCCGCAGCATTCTGCGACATACGGCAGAACCGGGCCGAGTTCCAGGCCGGGATCGATCAGTTCGGCAAAGAAGCCGGCCTGAATGCCGAGCCGGCGGAGCAAGTCTGTGGCAAAGCCTTTTTTTACGGGATCGTAGAACTGCGACGTGCTCGCGATGGTGCGCTCGGAAGCGAACGTGCCCGTGAGGTAGTAATTAAACAGGTCCGGCATGAAGAGCAGCTTGGAAGCTGCATCGAGCACATGCGGCGCATCCCGCTCGGCAGCATAGAGCTGGTAGAGCGAGTTGATGTTCATGAATTGAATGCCGGTCTGGCGGAAAATCTCCTCGCGCGGAATGGTGGCGAAGACTTGTTGCATCGCCTCTTGGGTGCGGGCATCGCGGTAATGCCGCGGATTCTCGAGAAGACAGCCGTCGGGACCGAGAAGAGCGAAATCGACACCCCAGGTATCGACGCCAATTCCGTCCAGTTCCCCCACTGCTTTGCCGGCGGCGCAAATGCCCTGGCAGATTTCATGAAACAGGCGCAGCGTATCCCAGTAGAGCCCGGTAGGAAGAGGAACGGGCGTATTCAGGAAACGATGGATTTCGGAGAGTTCGAGCCTGTGCCCGTCGAGATGGGCAAGCATGGCGCGTCCACTCTCGGCGCCGAGGTCGAGCGCGAGGTAGTTTCGCCGCATGTACGTGCGAGTATATCGCCCGGCTTTCGCAAGGGCGCACTCACTGAGTGGGTGACGGCTCAGCCGGCTTGCCACTCATCAGGTGCGCCTCGAGCATGATCAGGAGAGCAAGAATCAGAACCAGGATGGAGCCCAACGCGGGCAGCAGCATGACATAGCGCATTCCGAGATAGGCATCCACATAGCCAAGCAGCCAGGGAATACACGTGGCACCGGTAATCGCAATAGAGAACGTGCCGTTGTAGAAGCCGGGATGATAAGAGAAGCGATCATCCAGACGCTCGGCGACCAGCGGATAGATGGGAGCGTAAGAGGCGCCGATCACCACTACAGCAATGCCGGCGCCGGCAAGCGAGTCCGTGATGCTCAGCAGAAGGTAACCCAACATCGCAGTCGTCATGCTAATGAGAAGCAGCCTGCGATGACTCACGCGCGGGAGCAACTTCTGCACGACCAGGCGGCCGGTCATGAGCGCCAGAAAGTAAGCGGCCAGTGTGTAGACGGCTGAAACCGGATTGCTGCCAAGTCGATGAATGAGGAACAGAGGCAACCATCCCGCCAGCGCCCACTCGTTTCCGAACTGGAAGAAAAGAAGAAGGCTGAGGAGCACGGCAGCAATACTTCGCAAATCCTTCAGGGTTTCGTCCAGGGTGCCGCGCAACGCATTCTCCGGGGTTCGCATGGGAGCAAGCGCTACGCGAGCCTGTTGACGCGCGAACAGAACGAGGAACGCCAAAGGGACAGCCGCAAGCAAGAGTACAGGCAGCCGCAGGAAGCCGGTGAAATAGGTCAAACCCACGATGAGCGTAGAGAGCAGGCAGCCGGAGCCGAAGAACACACCCGCGCGATTAGCGGTGGCTGCAGGCGCGGCGGAAAACCGTTGCTCTAAGGCGTAGAGCAGCGACGTAGCCAGGCCGCCGCTCGAAACACCGACCATCGCGACACCGAGGATTCTCCACGTGGCGGCGACCGGGGGAGCGAGAAACGACAGGGCAACTAAGCTGACAAGCGCCAGGGCGGAAGAGCCGACTGCTATCGGTTGGATGCCGAAACGTTGGATGAAACGCTGTGCCAAAGCGGCCGCTAGTACATAGCCGGCATTCAATGCCAGAAAATGCACGCCGATGAGCTGCGGCTCCACCTCGATGTGGTACTGCCAGGTGATGAGAAGCGAACCGAGCAGACCCAGCAGCACGCCAAGAAGAAGGAAGCCGGCTATCCAATAGTTGGCTGCGCGTGAATGGCTGACTGTGCTTGAAGGAATAGCTTCGGAGGTATTCGTTGACACGTGCGAGGTGTACTTATAAAATCAAAGCATCACTGAGGAAGGAGGTGGTCCAGTCGAAATGAATTCTGGTAGTGACTGTAGCATACAATCCACGCGCGAGGTGGCCGACTCTTAGAGTCGCCGTTCGTACGTTCAGGTTTCGTTCAGTGACGAGGCCGAAGTTCCTGTGG
>JAFAMD010000053.1 GCA_019233755.1 Acidobacteriaceae bacterium
TCACCGGAGGAACGCTCGTTTATTGTGGGGTGGCCTGCGCGACTGCGAATCCGATTTGCGCGGGTCCAACGGAGCGGCGCTCCTTTGAGACTAAAGCGCTCAATGCTTGTGAGCCTTACAAGGCCGTGCAGAGCCCGCAGCGCGAACAAATCGGCGGCTTGGTGCTGATGGATGCCCCCGCAGGCCCACATCATCGGCCCATCGCTTCCCGGCTATGGCTTCTTTCATCGCGCTCACTGAATTTCTTCGCCGGCACAATGCGCGTCCGCTTGTGACGGCCGAGGGCGAGAAGTCCCGCCTTGTCGCCGGTGACGAGATAGTCCGCACCGCCGGCTTCCGCCAGCGCCAGCAGAAAATCGTCCTCGGGATCGGCCGACCGCTCGACATGCGGCAGCGCACCGATTATTTCGGAGAGATGCTTCAACTCGTTAACAAGGCGACCGGCGTTGTGAGGTTTAATTCGGGCGGCGACGGCTGGTTTGTGCAGTGTCGCGCGCAGTTCGTCGAGCTGTTCGGCGCATGTCAGCAGCGTGAAATGCCCTTCCTTCCATGCGCCATAGATAGCGGCGGGATGGCCCGTTGGGATTATCAGTGCGGACACCAGAATGTTGGTATCGAACACCAGGCGCATCAGGCTTTACGGGCCATCTTGCTTTTGGCGCGTCGTTCCGCGCGTACTTCCCGGACAGCATTGTCGATGATTTTCTCCAGTTCGGCCGGGTTCGCATCGGCGTTGCGCGTCTTAATATCCTGCACCGTCCGATGAAACACGAACTGGCGGACAGCCTCTTCGATAAACTTCGAGAGATCGCCCTTTTTCATTCCCTGTGCGCCCAGGAAGGTGCGCAGGCTGAGGTCGGTTTCCTTCGATACCTTAATATTCCAGCGGACAGCTTCTTCCATAAAGCATCTATACACCTAAACGCTTATACGCCTATTATGGCCGAAGATCGGTCATAAGGCACCGCGCTGGTCTTGCAACGCTCTGATCTCGCTTAACTTAGTGGGACAGTCAAGTGCGATTCGAAATCGGCTAGACGTGTGGCTCCCCATTCCGCGAACCCACGGTCAGCGTCACATTGAGCGACAATCGAGGCATGCAGCAACCCATCACGCGCGATCCTGAAGTGATGCACGGAACACCGGTTTTTCGCGGCACGCGATTTTCTGGAAGGCTTCCCCACGGTCAGCCGTGAACTCGCCGTCCAGGTCCTTGAGGAGTCACGGGAGCTGCGCTTAGCTCGAGTTTGATGCGCATCCTGATTGATGAATGTGTTGACCAACGGCTCCGGTTTCTGTTCCCTGGACACGACTGCGAAACTGCCGCATTCGCCAAGCTCTCAGGGTTGAAAAACGGCGCCTTGCTAGCCGCGGCGGAAGCCGCCGGTTTCGAGGTGATTGTTACGACCGAACCAGGAGATCCCCTTTCAACAGAATCTAACCGCTCGCCAGATTTCGATGATTGTCTTGTGCGCTCCGACAAACAGGCTCGTCGATCTCAAACGATTGGTTCCGGGGGCGATTAGGACACTGGACTCGATCAAAGCCCGGCGAAGTCATCCGGATTATCTGAACTTTGTTCGGCGGAAGCCGTTTACGAATCGGCAAGCGCCGTGAGTCCGACATGCCAACTTTCCGTCAACGTGGATGCGTATGGTAGCCGCGTTTTTCGTTACCTATTCATTCAGCGACGCCCAGATCATTGTCAATGAGTGCATTGCCCTGATCCCGGTAGTTGACTCTGCCGGGCAGTGCGGAGTCAGGCGGTCAGGGTAAAATGTCTCCGTTACTCTCGCATTCATTCACGTATTCATTCGCGCATTGACGGCTAGAGATCTCTTTGTGTCTGATCGAGTTAAGACAGGCGGCATCGGCCGGGTATTCCCTGACACAAGACAAGCACATCTTGGAAAATCTCGTGCGGAAACATCGTTTCAAGCTCATCACTTTGGTCTTTCTTGTTCAGCTTGGCTTGGCTGGGGCAACCCGCCCGGCAGCAGCGCAGGCAGAAAAGGCGCCGTATCCGGCCATGGCTACCGTTGATGAGTATTTGATCCCCGACGAGAATACTGAGATCGCGCTCGCCCGCAGCGCTGCTCCGGCATCCATTTCAGATCGAGCCGAGGTGATGATCCTGGGGCGGAAGGGATTCGCGACCGCAGCAAGAGGCACGAATGGTTTTCTTTGCATGGTGGAGCGATCATGGGGCGCCTCCACCGATGCTCCGGAATTCTGGAATCCCAAAATCCGCTCCCCCATTTGCTTTAATCCGCAGGCCGCACGAACGTTTGCTCGCATCTTCCTGATGAAGACCAAACTGGTGCTGGAAGGAAAATCGAAAGCGGAGATTGTAGCGGCGACCGCTTCGGCACTGGATAAGAAGGAACTGCCCGCGCTGGAGCCGGGAGCCATGTGCTACATGATGTCGAAGCAGCAATATTTAAACGACCAGGGCGCGAGCTGGCACCCCCATCTGATGTTTTTTGTGTCGGGCGACGCGGCGAAAAGCTGGGGAGCCGATCTGCCGGGTTCGCCGATTATGGCTGCGAATGATCCTGAGGAGCGGACCACAATCCTCATGGTCTGGGTCGGCAATTGGTCCGATGGGTCGCCTGCTCCGCCGATGGAGCACTGACGCCGCGTCAATCGTTGAGGTGGGCGGCCCGCGTCTGGCACGCCGTCGCTTGCGGGCCGGCATCAATGAGTACATGGCCCTGATAGCACCAATTGAGAAAAGCGATGTGTCATTGGCTCAATTTAGAACCGAGAGCTGCGCAGCGAGTTTTTTCATTGCTGCATTTTCGCGGATAACTTCACCGCCCTCTCGACTGTGCAAAGCTATTTCTGCGGCGATTGAGCGAGCGAGAATTCGCTGATCAATATTGCCAAACGGCCCAGGCACGAGGCTTCCCAACAAACCGACCCAGGCCGGGGTATGAGGGTTGCCGACAATGATGCCGGGTCGAAAGATGGCGAGGCGGGTAAAACCGATGTTGCGCACGGTGTCTTCCTTCATGCCCATTACTCGGACATAGCGAAACCGGCTGCGGGCTGTGCTTCCTACCGCTGAAAGTAGGCAAAACTGGGCGATTCCCGCGTCATAGCAGCCACGCGCAAAGGTACCCACGACGCCGAGTTCAAGTCGTTTCAAGTCTTCTTCGCTCCAGCGCCTCCATCCAGAACCGACACCTACACAGCTCACAGCGCTCGCGGGACCGTGACTCAAAACTTCGCGGGCAAGGGCGGCAGTGCGCTCGGCAAAATCAGCAGCGCCGGTATCCAGAACGACGTTGCGTACCCGCGATCGCGCCGCAATGGGCTTTCTGGTGACCATTACCATTTCCCGACATTCCGGAATTGCTAGCAACTCCGTGACGGCTGCACCACCGACTTGCCCGGTACCACCGAGGATAATTGCGGCGAAATTCTGGTTCATAAAACAGGACCCTGCTTAATGCTTCTTATGATCAAAAGCGCTAAGCGGTCACCTCCGTGCAGGCCGTCCGCCACCGCCTCTTCCGTACTACACGCCGCGATCGCCAGGGCACTCGCTAAAGCAATGGAAAATGTGGTGACCCGGTATCGGCGAGTCATGCGGGGAAAGTTTATCGTCGACGCTTTGCGTCTACGCGCTTCGCGGCCACCTTGGTCCCCGATGGGGCGGCGATTTGGCAACTGCGAGTTATGGGGTTTTGAAAGCTGCTCTGCTTGCGAGGACGCTGGTTGTGGATGGTGAGCCGGGCAGATTGCCTCGCTCGGAGTTGCTGTGATGGTGGAACTGGTTCCAATCGCAAGCATCCACGGGCAGGCAGCGGGCTTTGCGAGTGCGCAAACAGGCACGTGCGCACACGTCTAGCGCGCCGCGCCGTGAAGCACGTCCGAGAGCCGAAACTGAATCATGGTTAGGAACTGTCAATAGAGGTGACTATCCTGTGTTTGTGCGTGAGGAGATCGATCGCGGTGAAGCGCTCGACGACGCGCATGATGTGGTGACAGCGCGGACACGGATGACCCGATGTGGCTGGAGCAGTCGTGCCGACCACCGGAGGCGATATGGCAAGCAGCCTACAGCATAACGGAAGCAACTCTCTGCCGTTACGGTTGGCAAGGAAACCGAAGTAGCGGATGCGCGAAAAACCCGTCGGAAGGACATGTTGGATGAAGCGGCGCAGGAACTTTTCGTGACTGAGTGTCATCGCGCGCGACTTGCTGTGATGCGCTGCGCTCGGGCCGTCGCGCGCAACGAGCAGGGGTGCGATGTAGTTGCTGGGGAGTTGCTGACCGGCTGGTGGCTCCCACGGAACGGCGCGAACGCGATCAACCGTGGACGCCCTCAGAGCTCGCTTGAACACCAAAGAAGCCTGAGTGACCACCCGAACCCTGGAAATCGAACAGAGTACGTGGACAAAGAAATTGCTACGTTTGTGCCACGTCCGAATTACGTTACTACCAGCGTGGCCTTCCAGCGGATCAAAGTGCAGGTCGCCAATATGCACGCGTACACTGCGCGCGAGCTCTCCTCGGTGCCTGGAAAAACCCAAAGCCCGAACCGCCCGGTCAACACAGGCGCAAACGAAGCAGTAAGCGAGAATGCAGCTGCGCCGGACATGAATACTACGAGTGCATGGAAGGAATTCCGCGGTTCCGAATTCACGCTTATGATTCCGGTGAACTGCACCGGCTATGGTAATTCTCTGGCCGCGATGTTCGCTCCGCCCGGAGGGTTCGGCAGGTCCCCAGATGGCCGCATTGGCAATGTGATTTACGGAATGCTGACGGACCGCTATCGATCGCAACAGAACCTCCGCGACGATGCGGCGCTCGACGAACTGATCCGCGAAATCACACGCGATAATCCTGGCATCCAGCCGAGTGCTCAAACGGCAATCACTGTGAACCGGCGTGCACGGGCGGAGACTGGAATCCGAGAACCCGTCCGCGAACAACGGCAGGGGCGAGCACGATTGGATGTTGGCGTTCCCGCTGCGCGACGGCGGTCTAAGGTACTTCGTTTTTGTGGCGCCCACCCCCGAGTTAGTGCAGTTGCGGCCCACATTTCAAACAATTTCAGAGCCTGAGAGTGTAGAGCTGAACGATTCGAATTTTCGGCCCAACGAGAGCACCCAGTCTATGCGCCTTGGCGCGAGATCTGGAGCGCCGCGCCGGTTGGGGAATCTACTGGCAATCTGCCCTGCCTGGTCGCCCATGTCTGGGCTTGGTGTCGCCTGCCAGAGTGATCCGGATTCAGTTAACATACATAAGCTGGATAGTTCTGTGCGTCTCTGATTTCTCGAACCGGACTTCCTGCCGGCGCAAAAGGCATCGCACAAATTGACGTTGCGCTTTTTTGTTACTTTCTAAGGCGCCGCCTGTTACGGTCGAGATCCGCAGCACAACAACTTCGAAGGAGGCTTATGCGTCCGGATAAGCGCGGTTTCGTTGCCGGCAGAACGCTATTCCTCGCGTCACTTGCCTGGACGGCGTTTGCCTTAGCGGCGCCACCCGCCTCTGCGGCCGTGAACAACTTTTATGTTTCCACGAGGGGTCGCGACTCCAACGACGGAATAGCCCCGGAAAAGGCCTGGAGAACCATCTCCCATGCTTCGAGAGCCATCAAGCTTGGCTCGGCGGGCGCGATTATCCATGTGGCTCCGGGAATCTATGAAGAAAACGTCCGCATCAGCAATTCGGTGCCGGGAACGCCAGGTGCCTGGGTCACGTATATCTCGGATGTCAAATGGGCGGCGCTGATACGCCCGCCTTCCGCCCGCAGCCCGGGCATTTACAACAATGCCGCCTACTCCATCATCGAAAACTTTGATGTGGGCGGGGCTGAGTGCACCGGGATTCAGCAGGACAGCCATCATCAGATCGCGATCGGGAACAACGTCCATAATTCCGCCGCCGGCTGCGACAACTCGAGCGGCGGCGGCGGAATCGTCGATTCCGACTGGGACGGAAGGGGAAACAGTCTATACGCCAATTTCGTACATGACGTCGGAATGGTGAACGCATCTTGCGAAAGTCGGAGAAACAGTACGATCCAGGGAATCTATCATGAGCATGCGGGCGGGACCATCGCCAACAACGTCGTGGTGAACGTCTGCGACGCCGGTATATCGCTGTGGCATGCGGCAAGCGCCACGATCATAGTCAACAATACGATCGTCCACAACCGCGAGGGCATTTTCGTCGGCTCCGGGAATGCTCCGTGCGACACCACCGGCTGTTCCGGCAACGACTACACTTCGGTCATCAATAACATTACGGCGTTCAATACGGAGGCGGGGATCGCGGAGGGCGCGTCCGATGGCGGCCGTCTTGGCGCTCACAACCGATATCGGAACAACTTGACGTATTCCAACGGCGCCAGTTTCCGTCTCGAGCCCGCCTGCGACGCTTGCGTCACCACCGGCAATCCGCTGTTCGTGAACGACACCGGCACGGCCTCCGGCGATTATCAACTGCGGTCCGGCAGCCCCGCCGTGGGCGCGGGTACGGTGGCGTACGCTCCGAGCACCGACTACGTCGGCGAAGCGCGGAAGGCGCCGATCACCATTGGCGCCTTCCAGTCGCCGAAATGTTGTTCGCGATGACGCCCGGTTTTTCAAACCGGCGCCGCTCAATCGTTGCGATTCAGGACTGGAACTTCAATGCAAATTGCAGCTTACGTTCGACATTTCGAGTGGAAGTGACTACACCGAAATTCGGGTTCCCCAGCGGCTCTGGGGTTGGGCAAATACCGGCGTATTGGTCAGGTTGAACGACTCGGCCCGGAATTCAAACGCATAGCGCTCCTTGAACGGTTCCGAACGTATAGTTAGGCGACGCTGCGAAAGCAGCCGGATTGATCCATTCCGTAGCTCCCGCCTTGTGTAGTCACAACACTGATGGTGAGACTCGCATACTGTCTAGGGCCGGTCGAGAGTGTTAGCACTACAAGACCTTCTCCGCACGCTGAAAAACCCTATCAATGTTCTATGCGCCAGCGCCTTTTGCGAAACCGGGTCGCTCCGGTTCGAGCGCCTGAAGACGAAGGTACTCCGTAGCCCGTTTTTTGCTCGACAGATCTCTCCAGACACGGTCGACTTGCTCCTCCGTTAAGTGCATGATGCGAGCTGCCGCCGAACTCGAGACACCATTCTCCATGGCGTACCAAAGCATGTCTAATGTTTCGAAGGGCAGACGGAAAAAGAACTCTTCTTGGGATGAGGGTGCGCTGTATGTGTCGGTCGTCGGCGTCCGGTTACGGATCTGTTCCGGTATTTCGAGATACTCGGCCAGCCCATAGACCTGCGTCTTGTAAAGATGGGCAATTGGCATAACGTCCGCACCGCCGTCGCCGTACTTCACAAAGAAGCCCAGGTCCCGCTCATTCTTGGGAGCTGTGCCCATAACCGCGTAATTGTTCACTTCGGCGTGGTAGTAAAGCTTAGCCATTCGCGTGCGCTGCTTGAGGTTCGTGGCGGCCGTGATTTGCCGGAATTCCTCGGCAGGAAGCGGCTTTGTCATGGAATGGCCCTCCGGAGTCAAAATGGTTAACGAAAACGCGTTGAAAGAGTCTTGGTCGAGAAGATTGCCCGGGAGCACGATTTTCGAGCGGTAGCCGCGTGTGGCGTCGTATTCGGGAAACAAGCGGCGAATGGCCTCGTCTCTCCGCTCGTAGCATCCGAAACTCTCTAGAACCGAGGCGATGTTTTCGACTATAGGGACAATTCCAAAATGAGCCGCGACTTGCCGGGCGAACAGCTCACTTTCGCGCTCTGACTCCTTTTCCGGCAGAATCAGTGCTCTGACACGTTCGGCGCCAAATGAACGGGCGCACAAGCCTAACACAACAGACGAATCGACGCCGCCGCTAATGCCTACGACGGCGCCCTTTCGCCGGAGTTCTTCTGTAACCGTGCGTTTTAAGAAGGACGTGATGCGTTCGACTTCGATTGGTGCGTCCAAATCGAGCGAATGCTCTTGAAACGTCATTTGTTGATCTCCTAAGTTCTTGAACTTCCGGGCTATGCTGCCATGCTGAGGCTACGGAATTTGATGCGCTCATCGGGCAGAGGCTGTGGAATGGGGAACTTTCCGATGAATTGATGATGCACTAGCTGAGTCGACAGGATTCCAGCAAGCGCCATGCTGTCCGTTTCCCCAATCGCCTCTCCTCGGAGCAGACGCGCAACGAGCGACGCGACGGCAAGCGCGTTAAACAATCCGGTACGTTTTATCTCGTGTTCGGAGAGCAGATCGAGGACGTAATCAGGAACAGGCCGCGAAAAGAAGGTGCGGAAAACAGGGGCGCGATAGGGACGTTTCAGACGCTGCCCGATTTCTGGGGGCAAAAGACTCTGCGCGACGCGTCGCAACAGGTATTTTTCTTGCAGTCCACGCAGTTTGAGATTACTGGGCAGGTGACAGCAGAATTCCACCACCCGGTAATCGAGGAACGGAAGCCGCGACTCTACCGAGTGGGCCATCGCCATGCGGTCGCCCTGGGAGGACAGTAGATATTGAGACAGGAAGATGGTGGTCTCTAGGTATTGGGACTTTTCGAGACTACCCCAGGTGGAAAATTCGCCTGGAACTTCTGGAGGTGTTCCGATCTCACCGTTAACCATGGCCAACAGTTCGGCCGAGAAGAATCGGCGTGTTCGTTCATTATTTCGCCAACGCACCATATGGGAATACATTGGCGAGTCTACGTTCAAAAGCCCCATTCTGAAAAACTCGGCCTTAAACGCCGCGCTGGCCGTACCAAACCCGGGGATGTCGTCGTATAAACGTCGAAACAAGAGTGGCCGGATCCTGGATTCGGGATGCCGAGCCCAGAAACGTCGGATCGCTGCCTCCTTGAAAATGTCGTAGCCGGCCAGGATCTCATCGGCCCCCTCGCCGGTCAGGGCGACTTTAAAACCGCAATCCCGTACAAGGCGGGAGAGCAAAAACATGGGAGCCGGCCCGGTGCGTACCAGCGGCGACTCGGTGTGCCAAATCACTTGCGGGAAAACCTGCGCAATGTCCCGATAGGTCGCGCAAACCACCTCATGTCGCGTTCCCAAGAGGCGAGAAACCTGCCGTTGAAACAGACTTTCGTCGAAAACGGGGTCGTCGAAGGTGATCGAGAATGTTGCCAAATCTTTCCGGGATCGATCGGCCGCCATGCGCGCAATGAGAGAAGAGTCAAGACCGCCACTAAGGTACGCGGCTACGGGAACATCGGAGCGTAGCCGGATCCGCGTAGCATCCCCCAACAGTTGCGCCAGTTGCTCGGCGCGTTCGTCGGCCAATCTGTGGTCCACTTGCCCGGAGGCGCGCTCCGCGGACGGAGGGAAAGAGAGAAACCAATAGCGTTGAAGCGTCACATTCCCGTGTGAGTATTTCAGAAAGTGACCCGGCGGAAGCTCACTGATGCCACGAAAAATCGTCCGCCCGGCGAGCGGACACCAGTATCGAAAAACCTGATCAAGCGATACAGGATCGAGTTCGGCTGCTATAGCGGGATCAGACAGGATTCCCTTAATTTCGGATGAGAAATAGAACGCACCATGCGCTTCGGTCCAAAACAGCGGGCGGATTCCGAAGCGGTCGCGCGCCAAAAAAAGATGCTGCTGTCTGGCATCCCAGATGGCGAAGGCAAATTCACCGTTGAGCTTTGGGAGGCAATCAGCCCCAAGGTCCTCATAAAGATGCAGCAGGACCTCCGTATCGGTATTTGTCATGAAACGATGGCCCCGCCGTTCGAGATCAGGACGCAGTTCGATGTAGTTAAAGATTTCCCCATTGAAGACGATCCACACGGTCTCGTCTTCATTGCAAATGGGCTGCTGGCCGGTGCTAAGGTCTACGATGCTGAGACGAACACTGCCCAAAGTGGCATGTTCGTCCTGGTAGATACCAAATTCGTCGGGTCCGCGATGGCGAATCGTCCCGAGCATAGTACGCGCCTGCTGCTGCCGTACCGCCGGCGAGCGGCAATCCGAAACAATGCCGAGAATTCCGCACATCAGCGTAGCAGCCTGCGAAGCAGTTTCCCGGAGCTCGTCTTTGGAAGTTCGTCCCGAAACTCGATGTATTTCGGCATCGCATAGTCTTCGACGCGAGATCGCAGGTAAGTAAGAACATCGTGATGGTTAAGACCGAATACTTTGTCTACGACCAGCACGACCTTCACCGCTTCTCCGAGAGTATCGTCAGGAACTCCCAAAACCACAGCCTCCAAAACACCCGGAATTCGATGGAGAATGTTTTCTATCTCGTTTGGGGCTACCTTCTCGCCGCGGGTCTTGATAACATCGTCCTTGCGGGCGACAAAGTAGAAATAACCCTCTTCGTCCGTCCGAAACAGATCACCCGTATAGTAAATCCGCTCGCCGGGAACCGTTCCCGGGCGGAATCGGGCGGCGGTGGCTTGCGGATCCTGCCAATAGCCGCGCATGACGTGGCGTCCGCGGACTACGAGTTCGCCGACTTCGTTCGGCCCCAGGCGGGAGCCATCCGGACCTTCGATCCAAACCTCCGTGCCCGGGATGGCAATCCCAACCGAGTCCAGGCGGTTCCGAAGCTGACTGGGCGGTAAGTAGAGCGTCCGTTTCGTTTCAGTTTGCCCATACATCGAATAGATCCGGACGCCTGGAAGCTTCGTAATCAGTTGTTCGATATGGCTAGGCGGGAGGGCTGCCGCGGCATTGGTGATGTAGCGCAAACTGGATAAATCGAAACCTCGGAGATCCATCTGAACAAGAACGGAATACATGGTTGGCACTCCCGCAAACCCTGTTACTCCTTCTTCGGCGATCCGCTGGAGAATCGCGACCGGATAGGCGAATGAATTCTCCAGAACCAAAGTGCCCCCAAATGTGAACGTCATGAGCACTTGATACAAGCCATAGCTAGCCGACAGCGGCAGGACATTCAGGATGACGTCGGACTCCACGTTTTCGAGGTAGCTCATGACAGAGTTCGAGACGAAAACCATGCTGCTGTGATCGCATATGACCCCCTTCGGTTCGCCGGTACTCCCCGAGGTGTAGACAAGACAGGCAATATCCAGATCGATGGTTGAGATTGATGGCTCCTCGCTGGAAAAGCCGGTCTGAATCGAGTCGAAGCTGCATACGTGCGTTCCCTCCGTAGAATCGGAGCCTGTTGTAACGAAAAACGACAAATCCCGGCACTCGGAGAGCAGTTTCCCGGCGGTCCCATGCGCGAATGCGTTTCGACCTGTGAGAAGCCCGACCGCTTGGCAATTTCGAAGAATAAAGGACAGTTTGTCAACTTTCGTGGATTGGTTTACTACCACGAATGTCCCGCCGGCCTTAAGAATTCCGTAGATACCGATGACCGCTTCGACGCTATTGTCAAGATAGATACCGACGCGGTCTCCTCGCTTGAGGCCACGCGCTATCAACGCATGCGCAAACCGGTTTGCCATCGCATCCACAGCGGCGTATGTGAAGCGCCTACGCTCGCAAATGAGCGCAATCTTATCGGGACGACACTTGCCGTTGTGCTCTAGCCCGTCCTGGATTAGCATATGTGCTCGACTGGGACGACCCAGTCTTTCGGTTAATAAACGCGACCAATTTGTTGACAGAGTCGAAGTTGTCGGGAATGACGTCGTCTTGTTCAACCGTAATGCCAAACTGCGAGCTCACGTAGCCGACCAGTTCCATCACTCCCATAGAATCGATTAATCCTTCCCTGATGAAGGAATCATCATTGCCGAATTTAATGGACTTGTCAAAGATCAGATTTTCAGTGATATAAGTACGTATTTGTTCAACCAGATTCATTCCATCCCTCCGATGCCCAGTGGTGGGGCAATTATCGACCGTAAAATTCTGCAATCGTCCGGACCACAGCGACTTGATGTTCGGGAGGAAGCTCAGGATAAACAGGGAGTGAGAGGACTTCACTACAGGCGCGTTCGGACGCAGGATAATCCCCCGGCCTATGGCCCAGATATGCAAACGCTTGCTCTAGATGGAGTGGGGCCGGGTAGTAGACTTCGGTCGGGATCCTGCAAGAGCTCAAGTGCGCTCGGAGAGCATCACGGCTGAGGGTGCGAATCGTAAACTGATTAAACACGTGATACGCATATTCCGGCACCTGGGGAAGCCGCACATGACCCTGAAGTCCGTATTCCAGGAACAATGCACGATACCGCTCAGCATTGTCGCACCGTGCTTGGGTCCAACTATCTAAGTAAGGTAGTTTGACACGCAGGATAGCGGCTTGCAAAGCGTCCAGGCGGCTATTCATCCCCACTAGTTCATAGCTGTAACGCCGCCGACTTCCATGTGTACGCAAGATACGCAGACGATCAGCAATTGCCTCATCATTGACCGTGATCAGGCCGCCATCGCCAGCGCACCCAAGATTCTTTCCAGGGAAAAAGCTAAAGCAACCGACAGCACCCCAATTCCCTACGGGTTTGCCTCGATATCTGCTGCCGATTGCTTGCGCCGCATCCTCGATTATCGGGATCACGTTTCCTTTCGCAACAGCAAGTATTGGATCGAGGTTCGCGGGACAACCGAAAAGGTGAACTGGTATTATCGCCCGCGTCCTACTTGTTATCGCTTGTTCGACCTTCTGCGGATCGAGATTGAAAGTCTCTGGCTCGATATCCACAAAGACCGGCTTTGCACCAAGCCGTACGATAGAGCCGACGGTAGCCACGAAAGTGAAAGGCGTCGTAATGACTTCGTCTCCCGGGCAGATTCCAAGAGCCATCAATCCGAGCAACAATGCGTCTGAACCGGATGCACAAGCGACCGCAGCGCGACTTGAGTTCCAGGCGGCAATTTCCCGTTCGAAAGCCTCGACCTCCGGGCCCAAAATGAACCGCTGACTCTCGAGCACTTCAAGAACACGCTTAGTCAACTCGTCTCTAATTGACGCAAACTGCGCCTTGAGATCGAGAAAAGAGATGGCAGGCTTTACTGTGCTGGGTGGTTGGTGTTGAAGCGCCTCTATACTCATCGCGTACTCTTGCATACTCTACCGTCTTCAACTCTCACGATATTCTTTGAAACGGGACTTTATCGCTTTACAGGCGAGTCCATTTGTCGACATTCCCCGTCGGTGTTACTTCGATACGCCTGAAGCGTTCTAAGCCAGCCCCGAGTATTTTTCTAGCTGTTGATGCGAGCAGCTTCACGTCCGTTTTGAAACACATTGCAGACGCATACGAAAGATCTAACGCCAGCTTGCGAGGCATCAGTGTTCGTACATAGTACTCGTGAGGTAACGGATGCCTCGAGAGTTCGAGTTCCTCATTGTCGAAAACCACGCTTGCTGCTCCGGTGATTCCAGGTCTCATTTGCAGAACGGCGGCCTGCTCAGGGTTATACAATGCGACATATTCCGGCACCTCCGGCCTGGGCCCAACTAAGCTCATATGCCCGGCGATTACATTCAGAAGTTGAGGAATCTCATCAAGTTTAGATCTCCGCAAGTATTGTCCACTACGCGTGATCCTCGGGTCGCCGGATACGGTCAGGTTTGATCCTTTTCCTGCTGCCTGGTGCACCATAGTTCTGAACTTCAGCAGCCGGAACGGTCGACCGAATCTACCGACACGTATGTGCCGGAACAAAATCGGCCCACGCGAATCGAGCCCCACCGCCACGGCACAGAAAAAAAATACCGGAAGCAGCAAGAGCAGACTTGGAAGGGCCACACAGAGATCCAACACTCGCTTGCCCCACCTTTGATAAGCAGACATACGCCGAGGTGCCCTGCTCATACGGACTGCTTATGCGCAAAACTCGTGCGCTATGTCCAATAGCGCTTCTGCCACCCTGTCTACGTCATCGTCGGACATTCTAGGGAAGAGCGGCAGTGAAAGGCAGCGTTCTGAATAGTTTTCGGCAACCGGAAACTGGCCCCGCGCATATCCCCAGAATTCCTGATAGTAGCGATGTAGATGAAGAGGGATAAAGTGAACGGAACTTCCTATGCCTCGTTCTCTGAGTTCCTTCATAAGCTGATCCCTTCCAATGCCTAAGGCGATTGGGTTAACCACAATTATGTACAGATGCCAGGCATGTGATACGTCTGGGCTTACCATAGGTAATTGGTACGCATCGCAGTTCGCGAGCGCTAGATTGTATCGTTGGGCCAGTTCTGCCCTTCGGTTCCACATGCGGCTGGACTTGCGCAACTGGGCCAACCCTATCGCTGCAGAGAGATCCGAAAGATTGTATTTATAGCCTGCGTCAAGAATCTCGTAGCGCCAGGAACCGGTTGGCGTGTATCTCTGCCATGCATCCTTTGTTATCCCGTGAAGCCGCATCATACGAATGCGATCGGCTATCTCGAGACTGGCTGTCACGGCCATCCCTCCCTCGCCCCCGGTTGTCATCGTTTTGTTCGCATAAAAGGAAAAGCAAGTAATATCGCCGATTGTTCCGACCATCCTGCCGTCATATCTTGCCGGCAGCGCGTGTGCTGCGTCCTCGATAATTTTTAGATTGTTGCGCTTAGCGATGTGCAGTAAAGTATCCATTTCGGACGGATGCCCCGCGAAATGAACTGGGATTATGACTTTTGTTCTTGGGGAGATCGCGCGTTCCACCGCGCCCGGATCGATTGTAAAGTGCCAGGGCTCGCAGTCGACTAAAACGGGCCTGGCGCCGCAATACGTCACGACGTTGCCAGTGGCAGCAAAGGTAAGAGTAGGGATGATTACTTCATCGCCATCTTTCAGACCGATTGCATCTAATGCCAAGTGCAAGGCAGCCGTTGCAGCACTCACAGCAACTGCATGCTTTACGCCTAGGTACGCAGCGAAGGCTTCTTCAAATTGCTGTACTTTCGGGCCAGTTGTTAGCCACCCAGATTCTAGAACTTCAACAGCGGCATCGATTTCTTCTTTCTCTATCAATGGAATATTAAACGGCAGGAATTTCGTAATTGTGGGTGTCATATCAACGTTCCACGTATTCACAGCAGGAGAACGCGTCGAATGTTCCAAAGTGGCTGCAGATGGAGAATGCAGGTCTTTAAACCGGCCGGCTTTCGCGCGCCCGTGTAAACATGTGATGGTTGGCCTCTGAACTGGACGATGGCCGTTGTTCCAGTTGCCGCAGCCATTCGCCGACAATGGCGGACCAACTGAGGTGCTGTTCAGCATATCGCCGGCCATTCCGGCCGAACTCTGCCGCAAGATCCGGATCTCGGACTATCTGGCGGATCGCTTCAGCCAAACCATGAATGTCACCGTGGGGGACTACTCGGCCAGCCCGAGCGCTTCGCACCAGGTCAGCGCCTTCGCCGCCGCCGAAAACAATCGCCGGTTTGCCGGACGCAAAGATAGGATTGGTTTTCGCCGGGCGTGCCCCGCGCGAAACGGCGTTATCCTTGTGCGAAATCAAACCGCACTCTGCGATGGAAAGAAAGAGCGCTAGCTCCGGAATTGGGACCGGATCCAGAAATGTCACGTTCGCAAGATTCAGCTCGGATTTGAGTGCATCTAAAGCTCTACGCTGTGATCCAGCCCCCACAAACAAGAAATGAACGTCAGTATCGGTTTGCAAGAGTGCTGCTGTTTGTAAAACGGCCCCTATACCATGAATAAAACCCATTGTGCCCTGGTAAAGGATAATCTTTTTTCCATCTAATCCAAGGCTCCTCTTCAGTTCCAAATCAGGGCTCTGGGGCTGGAATTGCTGGAGATCAACACCATTAGGAAAAAGGAGGACTCGATCAGAGCAAAGACCTTTTTGGCTGATTAGAACGTCACGAACACTCTCGGTGACGGTAGTCACGTACATGGCGCGGCGATACGCCCATCTCTCGAGATGCGTCGCAATGCGGATCAACAGCCCGTCTTTCATAAGCCCCATTGCGACCGCTGAATCCGGCCAAAGATCCGAAACATTAAAAATGCCCGGCACGCCCCAGATTCGAGCCAGCGTGAGGCCCGGAACGCCCAAAAACAACGGCGGCGATTCAATGAAGAGATAATCGGGCTTGTTTGACTTCAGCAACCCAACCAAGCAGCTCGCGGAGAACGAGAGATAATTTAAGAGTCGTTTGAATCCTGCGCCAACAGATGCATACAGCCAGACGCGGTGAATACGAATGCCATCGTCTTGTTCGCAGCGATAGAAGCATCTCTCATAGCCGGGCAAAATCCGCCCTGCGGGATAATTCGGCAACCCCGTGACTACCTCGACCTCATGGCCTCGCGATACCAACTCGCGCGCCATGGCGTCGAGTCGCGTCTGGGGGGCTCCGATTTCGGGTCGAAAGTACTGGGTCAGAATGAGGAATCGCACTTTTCAGCCAAGAGACTCGGCTCAATTACTCTGAACTGGCTCCGATAGGGGGACTGCCAGTGATATTCCTGCCGCGCGCTGCGGTGAAGCGCGAAAAACACGAACCAAGAGCAAAAAGCTCTATTCACGCGCGTCCGTAGTGCGATCCGTTCCAGCAGCTGCAGCCATTTGCTCAGGAGCAAGATTGTTATGGATCTGTCTATCTAAATGGGATACGTAATCGTAAACCTTTAGCAGCTTCGGCTCTTCATTGGACCATGTCAGAACGTGCGCTGCGACGGACACTCTGGCCCGATATTCCGCCAGAACCGTAGGTGACGAGAGCAGATGATTGAGGGCATGCGCTAGCGCGTTGGCATCGCGATCGGGGAAAGTTTCACCCACCCCATACTGCCGCACCAATGATGACATTTCCGGCAGATCCGTGACGACCAATGGCAGCCCCGCCTGCAGACACTCGAATATCTTGTTAGGTAGGCAGTAGTGAAAATTCAGGCCGGTGTTCTCAATCGGGCAAACGCCTATTGTGGCATCTGTCGCATATCGGTTTACTTCTGCTGGAGCTACGGGCGGATGGAAGAGCACGCGGCCGCTCACATTCGCCGCCGACCCTCGATTCTTCAGATTTTCCAGGTATTCCGCACTTTCGGGGGGACCCATCAATACGGCTACCGCGCGCGGGTTCACAAACGCCATTGCGTCGATCAGCGTCTCCAGACCTCTTCCCGACGCGAGCCTTCCAATATATAGGATGATCGGACGCCCGGGTGCGAGACCGAGAGCGCGACGCAGCAGATGCTCTCCTGCCTCCGACATCTTCGTCGTATATTTTGGGACGTTACGAATTACGGCAGGAACTGGAATATCCATCTCCTTCGCCATCGTACGCGCGATGCTGTCGTTTACAGTGATAACTGCATCGGCACGTCGAGCCAAGAACGCCTCCACTGCAGTAACTATCTTGAACACCCAGTTCGGGAACTCACTGCACGTTGGATCTGACCAGAGCTCATGTGAATCGTATATCAGCTTCGATCTCGCAATCTTCGCAATCAAATACCCGATAGGCAGCGCATCGATATCGTTGGCGTGGATGAAATCGGGTTTGAGCCTTACACCCGTCCACGTCATTTGCAACATGCATTCCAAGTATTTGATACCCTGCACAAGTTTTCGCTTTGGCCAGGGCCGCGTTTTCAGTCTGAATCGCCGCAGCCTATATCCATCTCGCGCTTCATCCGTTGCCAGTTTGCCTTCGTGCAAGGAAAAGACGGTGGTTGGGTGCCCTCGTCTTACCAGCGCTTCCGCTTGCCGCAGAACACGCGAATCATACAAAAATGGATTCAGGACAATAATTACTGCCGATTTCATTCGCTTCTCGCAGTGATTTTTCACCGGCCAAACGCCTGCAACCGACGGCATATTTCGCTAAGCACCTCTATTGAGCCTAATAGCAACCCCATCCACCATAACTCGCAGACATTATTCACTAGCGATGCCATGCCGAGTGGTGGGCATTCGCATTGCAACGGCTGCACAGCAGTGCAAGACCTTTCACACAAGAGCGATATCGTAGATCGGTACAGCCTCACCGCGTAGAACCCCTCCCTTCTCATGAGATCGGCTGTTCGCCCGTACTAGTACTAGGCAAAGCTCATAACTTTGCTAGGCATTTCCTACTTTGGCTGGGTTTAACCCTTGCACTGTGTCGCACATCAGCTATAATGATTTTGAAATTAGATGGGCTGCTGTTTATCCTTCCATAAAGAAAGTGCCCTGCACGCAATCAGTGTGAGCGCACTTACCTTTCGAAGCTCACTCGGTTTTTGAGTGTGTCAGCTCCCTGAGCTGGGTGTTACCCCTCTCGCATTTCCTCCAGTAAAACACGCTGAAACGCGATTGTTGACTTCTGTTTTTAGGAGATCCATTTGACCAATTCAGAAATACATGTGCGTAAATTTATTTTTGCAACTTTCAATACACCAAAGCGCGCAATTAAGGCTGCCAGTTGCCTCTTATTTCTCTGCGGAGCTCTTGTAGCACCCGCCTCGGTAGCCACAAATAACTATTACGTATCGCCGACAGGCAGTGATAGCAACAATGGATTAAGTCCCAGCACAGCGTGGAAGACCATCACGCACGCCTCTAACGCTATTACTCTCGGCTCCACAGGCACGATTGTTCACGTGGCGCCTGGAACATATAGCGAGAACGTTGCCATCAGTAATGCTGTGCCTGGAACGTCAAGCGCTCCTGTCACGTATATCTCAGATACTAAATGGGCTGCTTCGATACAGCCACCTTCCGCCAGTAGCCCCGGCATTTATAACAACGCCGCTTATTCTATTATCGAGAACTTCGATGTAGGTGGAAGTGAATGCACCGGAATTCAACAAGACAACACCAATCAGACCGCCATCGGCAACAACGTTCATAATTCTGCTCAGGGTTGTGATAACTCGGGCGGCGGCGGCGGAATTGTGGACTCTAACTGGGCCGCGACGGGAAATAGCCAATATGCCAACTTCGTGCATGATATCGGGATGGTGAATGCATCGTGCGTCAACCGAACGAACGGCACGATCCAGGGAATCTATCACGAGCACCCAGGAGGCACCGTCGCTAATAATCTAGTGGTGAACGTTTGCGACACCGGAATTGTACTTTGGCATGCAGCCAGCTCCACCCTTATCGTGAACAATACCGTTGTTCATAATAGTGTGGGTATATATGTTGGGTCCGGCGACGCCCCATGCAGCACGACTGGTTGTTCCGGCGATACCAATACACTTGTCATCAATAACGTTGCAGTAGATAACACAAATTATGGCATCGGCGAAGGCGCCTCTGATGGAGGTCGCATGGGAACCGTCTCATACCAAAACAACTTGACGTTCGGCAACTCGGAGGATTATGGGGGAAGTGGTGTAGCCTGTACAAAGTGCATTACAGGTAAAGACCCTCTGTTCGCGAATAATACGGGCACAGCGTTTGGCAATTATGCTGTGCTGTCTGGCAGTCCGGCCATCGGCGCCGGGACAAGCACGGATGCGCCTGCAACAGACTATGCGGGCATCACGAGAACGCCTCCGATCACTGAAGGGGCCTATCAGTTCAACGATCCTTCCTCTTCGGGGACCGGCACTCCGACTGGCGATCCCTCTCCGATTGCTTACTGGACACTAGATGACGACAGAGGGTCCGCGGCCGCAGATTCTAGCGGCAACGGTCATATCATGACCTTGGCTAACTCTCCCACGTGGGAAGCATCTACGAACTGCAAGGCAACTGGATGCCTCGGTTTCAATGGATCCAATCAGTATGGGACTGCCTCGCTAGATCTTTCCTCTACAAAGGTGATTACAATCACATTTTGGATGAAATGGAATGCCTACGCCAATGACAACAAGCTGGCGTTTGAATTCAGCAGCAATTTCAACAATTCGACCACCGGTTTCATCATTGATCCGGACGAATCCTCCAGTGGCCAGTTTTGGGTGAGTGTGCACGGCAATGCCGGCTATAACAACGCAGCTTTCCCCAGACCATCCGCTGGCGTCTGGCATCATTACGCATTCGTACTTAACAAAGGGGCCGCGACGGGCAGTCAGGTCATTCCCTACGTAGATGGAAAGCCTGTCTCCTATACCAAGTCTGCATACGCAGCCGAAAATACGAACAACTTTGGTGTTAACCAGCTCTTTGTAATGTCCCGAGGCGGTTCGTCATTATTCGGAGCGGGCTCACTCGAGCAGATTCGTATTTATCCTACGGCGTTGTCGCCCAGTGAAATCGCAGCGCTGGCTACCCCCTAAGTCACCGCAGTACCCAAGTGGACTCCGACGCTCTCGCTTCTCGCGAAAGCTCTGAACTCCAGACTATCCGTGCACCGATCACTAATCGGTGCACAGATAACTAAGCGCTGAATCCGTGTTGAGCCCAGCCGTAATCCATCACTAAGACAAGATGCCTGGAACCTCTTCCTGCAGAGCTCCCTCGCCCACGTATTGAATCCGCGATCGGTGAAGAGTATCGGCCCACAACTCCAAATCCGCAGCGGTGTGTGCGTCCGCTCCCAAAACGACTCCGGCATTCTCGACGATTTGGAGTGCAGATTCTGGAACGAGCTTGTAACGAAGATTTTGTTCCACAAGCAGCTGCTCCCCACGGGCCCAGCGAATCATGGATTCGTAAATCGGATTGTCCACAGGATTCACTCCGCTCTTTAGAAATGTGAGGCCAGGATGCACCCATACCAAACTTGTGTCTCCCGCGGCGACGCGGTACCTATCAATGGTCCGGCACAAGGCATCTTGCAACAGAGTAATATCCGCAGTGAATCTGTGTTCAGCGATACCTATCACTTTGGCTAGGGTGAAATGTTCATCGCTGATGTCGAGATCTCCTTCCGGTAGCAGCTTTGCTTCGAAACCCAACACCGCGTCGATTCCAAACCGCTGTGAGGCCTGTATGACTTCGCTGGCAAATTTCTCAACGTCGTATGTCGGCTGGCGACGGATATGTTCGAGAAAAATCAACCGATCGACCCGTGCATTCCTAGCGTAGGTGAAATAGTCTTCAATTGAGAGCTCACCATCCGTGTGCCGGGTATGAAAATGAAACAGGTATCTTCCGGTGAAGATACTAGATTTCCTCACAGTACCCTCCAGAAATACCGATGCCACCCCAGAACCGAAGGAACAATCCCTGCTTCACGTGGATTGGAGCATCCCTCGGACAATCACCACGGAGTTCCCTTACGGCAAGCCAGATTACATTTGCGCCGCTAAATACACTGGCCACCATCGTCCCTTGGATTCGGGGATTGCACTCCAGCAATTTTGGGACACCGACGCGATCGACCTTGAACTGAAAGCCGATGGCGTATCGCAAACCGATATGCCTAGCTGCTCTGATCGTATATGCGCGAAGGTCTTCGCGAAAGTCAAGCTCCGACTCAAATGTAATCCCAGACCGAATAGATCGTCGCAACCTCGGAATGGCAACTTGGGTGTCCGTACCCACAAATGCATCCACGGAGTACTCGGGACCGGGCAGGTACTCCGTTACAAGCAGTTCAGGCCAAGCTTCGCCCCTGCGCAGGATCTTTAAGAGATCGTTCAGGCAAATCTCGAAACCGCTCGGCTTTTCGGTGAGAAAGCGCTCCACACTCCAGGCTTCCTCCTTGAGAATTCGAACTCCTCTCATACCATTCGATAACGGGGGCTTCACTACAACCGGCTGCCCTGGATAACCAAGAGCGACAGCTGCATCTGTCAGTTCTCGCTCTGATCTGGCAAGAAAATAGGCAGGGATCGGCAAGCCCAATTTTTCGAAATTTTGCATCAATCGCCATTTGTTGTTGGCGATCTCAATAGCCGGCCAATCCGAAACCATTGTTCCGACGCCCTTTTGAGCCAAAATGTGCTTATATTTCGACAGGACGTTAACCTCGCGCGATGTCTGGGGAAGGATAATCTCAACGCCTTCCCGCGCGCAGATACTGGCCAGTTCATCGATGTATGCCGGGCATTCCGGATTGGGAACCGTATAGAAACTCTCAACTAGATATCGCCCTGCTATCTCCGGCTTGACATCGACGCCGATAATTCGCACGGGCCGTCGTTCACAGTTTTGCCGCAGGGCGTAAATCGTGCCCCGCGTCCCAGGGGCACCTACACCAGTAATTAGAAGTGCCAGACGATCGGCTCCCGATTCGTCGCGCGCTATCAGCATTTGACTCTTATCACTTCGAACGCTTCCGCATACTGCTCATGCACTTGAGTGCCTCTCACGCGGGCGAGTCCAGCGATGAATTCCCAGCTGAAATACGACCGGCCAAGTTCGAATTGAGACTCGTAGCATTTCAGCGCATCCCATTTCTTTTGGAGATGGCGCAGTTGAACAGTGACGAATGCATGCGCGGAGAACGTAACGTGGTTCCAGGGCAGTTCGTAGCCCCAAACAGTGATGTCCTTGAACGCTCGTACACCCTCGAGATGGACAACCTGATGGTCCTGATGCAGATCCGTCGCGGCGGGTAAGAGCACAGCCTGCGGCTTGATCTTGCAGCGAAGCGCTATCAACTCCTCCAGTATTTCTTGTCTGTGATACGTCAGTTCTCGAACAGGGTAGTTGTAGATAACTGCTCGCTCTTCGACAATGCCCAGAGTATCGGTCGCCTTGACGAACTCTTCCCCGAGGCGATTGGGCTTCGACCCGAGTGGCAAAGAAGCTTCAGCTCTCGAGAACGCAGCCAGGTAGACTTCCCGCCCAGCCTCGACCAACCGGGCGATTGTTGCGCCGCACCCGAGCTCCGCGTCATCTGTATGCGGAGCCAGAATTAAAATTCGCTCAAGAGTCGGGTAAAAAGCATCCCGCGTAACTGTTTGCTCCGGTGCTGCGAGAGCATCCTGGATTATTCGCATCCCTTTGAACAACACCTTTTACGCTGATAGCACTCTGCAGCAAAAGTCGACGAGCTTCTGGCCTTCGGTGTTCCAAGAATAACACTTTGCGGCGCGATCGCGAGCAATCTTCGACATTTCTGCAATCCTACAGTCCTCGCTCAACAGCGTTCGGATCGCTTTTCTAATCTCTTCAACATTGTGAGGGTCCACTTGCAAGCCGCAGTCCCGGACGATATCCGAAAACTGTGGAAGGTTGGACGCAACGACCGGCAATCCTGCAGCTAAGTATTCAAGGATTTTGATTGGAATCGCGTGTCGGTGATTAGGAGCTGAACAGTGAAGAACAGCGCCAATCTTGGCTTGTTTGTAAAGCCGCAGAACCTCGGAGTATGTTCTGCGACCCAGCCACTTTACATTCTGAGGTAACGAGCTAAGGATCCGTAGTCTGAATTTCTCGCAATCAAACGCCCCTACCAGCCATAACTCGGCTCCCACACTTTCTAATCCAATAAATGCCTCTACTAACTCCGCGATTCCCCGAATGTGGCTGAGGCCACCAGCATATATAACGACCGCCCGTCTCTCTCCAATAGGTTTTACATCTCCGTCATCAGGAATTGAACCAAGCAAAGCGAAGTTTCTGACGACCACCGTCCTTTTCCTTGGAAATCGCCCTGCATATGTCTCACCTACAACGATCACGCCGGTCAGAAGCCTGGAGCACACGTGCTCGACGAGCCACGCCGCAGGAGCCAGGCACCATTTGAGAATAAACGGCAGCCATGGTTTTTGAAAGATCTGCATCGGCAGATTCTCGTGGCAGTCATAGACCACTCGTTCTCCAAGGATACGCAGGACAATTCCGACGCCCAGGAGTTCAGGATCATGAAAAATGAACAGCGCACCCGGATGGCATCTCGCACGTTCAATCACAACACGCGAAAGAAGCAATCTCTTAAGACGGTTCGCCGGATGCGGAAGTGCATCGATGAGAATTCCGTCTCTCCTCTCTGTCACCGGGTGTGGCGCGATGATGCTGACCCTGAAACCGGCCTCTTTTAACGTCTTTGCTTCCCGATGAAAAATCCGTACGTCAATAGCATCGTGAACAGTCGTCAGCATCACTATTTCACGGCATTTGCTAACGGGAGAGTCAGAAACCGCTTGGTAATGAACGTTCGTTTGAGTTGCTCGCGATGCGTGCACTTTAGCCACCAAGAAGCGCATCCTCAGTAACGCGGCTCAGCTTCCTTCGCGCAGCTTCCAGCCGTTCCTGTCGTTATGGTTTATCGATAACGCCCAAATAATGGGTGCAACAAATCTTAACTGACGAGGCAGCGTAATACATCAGAGGAGCAATCACAGCCAATATTCGGCCTAGTGGAGGAGCCACAGTTACCCGTCTCAACTCAATACGACAACCCGGAAACAGATGTACAATCTCGGCTTTTCGTAGTCCTTTAACATCTGGATTCCACGGATTATCAACAAAAAAGTCGTACCAGAGCAAGCACCCACCCGGCTTTAACACGCGGATGATTTGCGCGGCAACCGCCTCCTTCATTCGCGTATCGAGAATGGATGTAAACACAGTGGATTGAAGAACCATGTCAAAGCTGCCGCAATCGAAGCCAAGCTTGGATGCCTCCGTGCACTGCACGTAGACTGCCGTCGGACACAGCTCTCGCGCCTTTGCTATCCTCTCGGGTATCAAATCAATCCCGGAAAGATTCTCTGGTCGTGCTCCCCATTGAATGAATTGTCTCAGCCAATAACCACTACCACATCCGACTTCCAGAATTCGCTTCTTACTTAGATCAGGTCCAATCCGACGACTGATCAGGAACTGCATCTCGCGCTGCACCTCCTCGATCTGAAGCACATTACTGCGCTGACACAATCCATAGCTTTCTGTGTGATACGAATCGCGGCAATGGTATACGCGTCTGAGGCGGCAAATCTCTTCCTCCTCCGCTGTTTGTGGCATCTCCGCTTCAGCTCCAGACAGAACCCCCCGGCCCACGCAATCGCAATCTATCGACACTTACAATGGCTCCTCCCCCCGGTGGCATTCCCCAAGGAATCAACATCAGTATTCCAAAAAACTTCCCAGAGAACAGTGAATTATAGGCAGGTAGAATAAACCAAAGCGAAGCAAAATACAAAATGCCGAAATACACATCAATGTGTCTCTGTTTTACATAGCGAAACAGTGCGAGGAGAATGAAAGAGAGGACAATCACACCGCCGATTACCCCCGAATATAGGGCAGCTGAAATGACAGGATTGTGAGGGTAATCTTCGGGCCACGTGGCCGCCTCCGTATGCTTCCTGGTGATATTTAGCGAGTTCGCAAATAGGTCGAGATAGCCAAATCCCTGACCGAACACTAACTCAACTGGCGATGCGTGATCCAGTAGCTGAGCGGCAAATTCCCAGCGGCTTATCCTCGGCCCAAAACTTTCGCTGGGATCGCTAAGGGTACTGAACCTAAATTGCAGGTCTTTTTTCTCACTTTCAAAATCCGTATGGTTGTTCTCCGCGAACCATGCCAGATATTTCTCCATCAATATTGGGCCCGCTGCCGCCAGAAGCACAATCGCGGTCAGCGCTTTGAGCCGTTGTTGTGAGAGAAACACGCCGCCACGCGAGCACAGAAGACTCAAAAATATCCACCTGAAAAGTATAAAGAGCACCGCCATCAGTAGCACCGTCTCAGTTACCCAACCCCGGCGGGAGCCGGAGAGCGAGAGGGACATAATATTCAGAACAAATCCCGCGCCGTACATTACTTTCGCAATGATAGATGAAACCTTGGAAAAGCAAAACAGACACGAAATTGCGCCACACAGTATGGCAAACGCATAGAAATTGTAATCTACCGTCAGAGAGGTGCCCCATGGGTATTTATAACCATCTACCCAAAGCAGCTGCAACATCTGGCCGCTCGCCATCAAATGAAACTTATATAATCCAATGACCGCAAGAAGCGTACCAGCAAGCGCACCTGTCATCTGAGCCTTATCACGAAAGAGCAGAAAGTCTAGTGGCGTTCTTTCGCAGAACAGTAGGATGCTTGTTAGCAACACGCATAACCCGTTACGCAAATCACGTGTGTTGGTCTCGTAGATATGCGATGTGTGGATTATGCCAAGAAGGTAGAAAGCGAAACATAACTGCAGAAGCACAAAGCCTAAATTCAACGGTAACGACAATCGTCGGTTGATGAAAGCAAACCAGGCAAAGCCACAGACAGCCACTGGCAGTACGAGTGGTATTCCGTACGGAAATGCCTCGCCGTAGAGGGACAGGAGCAAAATGAGGAGGAGAACATACTCAACGCTCTCAAAGGGCCCTCGCCAATTAGGAATTACAAGTCCCTCTGAGAGCCTCATTGTAGTCCGAATCTCAACATCCACAAATGGACTGACAAAAGTCGCCACAGACGAAAATCGGTAGGACGGTCGAACTTTTGTCTATCCAGCCATGCGGTCAATTTTGACCCGTCTGCCCACAAATGAACAGGCGAATCAGCCGAAAGTAATAGGCTTCGGATGCGATCAAACTCCTTCTGGTACCACACAATTTCGGGAGTGACAAATCCTTTTTTGTCCGCACGAAGGCGCACATCTTCGGGCATCGTCCCTTGCATCACATCGCGGATAAACGGCTTCGTCCATCCGTCTCGAAACTTGAAGGCACCGCACATCCGTAGAAACAGTTCGACCAGACGGTAGTCAAGAAACGGAGTCCGCGCCTCGATTGAGAACGCCATAGAATTGCGATCCTCAAAGCGGAGAAGTGGCTGGAGGCTTCCGAAAATGCTGTGGTGCAGTTGGTCTTGAAAGCGTTGAGGTATTGGGCTTGCGGGAGGGAGCGCGAATTCCTCTTTCATTATGGGAGACAGGCGGAACGTCATCATGGGACGAACCCCGAGAACCTTGCGTAGAGCCTTGAGCATCAGCAGTGGCAACGGATCTCCAATAGCGTTTATCGCTGCATCCCAAAGTCCTGTTCGATGAAGTGCTCGAATTTCACGGCAAAGCCGAAGCCATAACCCTTCCTTTGCGAGACTGAAGAGGAAAAACGGGATATACAAGTGATATCCGGCCATCACTTCATCAGACCCTTGCCCATCTAGCAGCACCTTAATGCCGTTTTCGTGAGCGAGTCGCATAACATTCCACTGTGCATATACCGACGTCGATGCGAACGGTTCTTCCTGGTGCCAGGTAATCTGATCTATCTCGTCCCACAGCTTATCCATGTTCGGGAAAACCCTGTGGGCTTCCACTCCCGTTGCCAGGGCAACGGAGGCAGCGAAATTCCATTCGTCGAATCTCGCGTCTTCAAAACAGGAAGTAAAGGATTTCTGTTTGCAGCATCCATTGTTACGTGCAAGCAGACGATTGGCTGTAATGACAATGGAGGACGAGTCAAGCCCACCGCTAAGGCATGTGCCGACGGGGACATCACTTCTCAAACGAAGGCGGACGGCATCTTGCAGGAGATACTTGAATTCTTCACGATGTGCGCCCAACGAACCATTCGGCCGCATCGCGCGATTGTAGCTTGGATTGTAGTACTGAAAGGTTTCGATAGCTTTCGTTCCTTGGTCTATTCGCCACTGCATCGCCTCGCCCGGAAGTAGCTGCCTGATTCCTTGGAATAACGTTTCCCTCTCAGCGTTCGAGGTCTGATAGAGAAGGAATTGGGCTACGCGAAAGCGATCGGCACGACCGGTACCGAACCCCGCCTTTCTAAGCTGCTTTATCTCTGAACTAAATCCAAATCGATCGCCGTCAATAGCGTAGTAGAAGGGCTTTACTCCGAACCGATCGCGGCTGGCAAAGAGAAGCTTCCTCTGTATATCAAGAATCGCAAAGCCCCACATTCCATTGAGATGGTGAACGCATTCCTCGGCCCAGTGGGCATATGCAGCAAGGAGCACCTCGGTATCGCAATTGGATCTGAATTCATGACCCGCAGTCCGCAGTTCGGTCCGCAGCTCCTGATAATTGTAGATCTCCCCGTTAAAGACAATCCAGAAGCGACTATCCAATGAACACATTGGCTGCCATCCGGCCGGACTCAAATCTAGGATTGAGAGCCGGCGATGGCCCAGCACCAAGCCGCCTTTTTTGCCAAAGGAGTCGCCTACACTTAAACTGGGCAGTGACACACTCTTAGTTTTGGGCAACAAGCCCGTGTTGACAACGTCTCCTCCGTAAGCGAAGCCTTCATCGTCCGGTCCTCGAAACTTCACCACGTCAACCATCTGCTTCGCAAAGCGCGCGTCGACCGGTTGACTGCAGTCGATTAGGCCGGCTATACCGCACATTGGTCACTCCATTCCGTCTGCTTCCGGGCTACCAGCTTGGCGGTCCCGATGAGCGCCGCGTAATAGATTACGTAGACACACCATTGTGCGATCGAATAAAGCCGGAGAGTTTGCACGCCATCGCTGAAGATGCGATGACCAATCCAGAGGGATCCAAAACCCACGACGAGAAACAGAACCTGAATTAGAACTGAAAGCGCCTGCCGGTTACCGATCACCAGAAGATTCGAAATAGGAGAAACAACCAGTCCTCCCCAATAGATCGGGATCAACACCGCCGCTATGCTACCAGCCAGTGCCCATTGTTTTCCTAAAGCGAACGTGAATAGAGGGCGGCTGAAAAAATGTAACAACGTGAACGGAAGAACTGCTAGGAGTGTCATGCCGAGAGCCCAAACCGCGATTAATCGCGGCATTCTGGCCTTGACGTCAGGCTCGGTCATCTTTTGAAAGAGGACTTGCGCGCTAGACTCACCGATCAGCATCGATGGAGTCTTCAACAGACGGTCCGCAAGAGAGTACATGCCCAAGAAGACAGGCCCATAGAAGACTGAGAGCATAAGAACCGGCAGCTTGTGCCCCAGAGCATCCACCAGTCCCCCCCAAGGGAGAAATATCGGGTGGTTGCGATGGCGGACCGCAAGAGTTCGCAGGGTTCGCAGGGCTTCACCACGGTGTCGGGTTTTCCAGGATGCAAATCTACTTGGGAGCGTACGGCCGAGGATAAGAATCGACAGGGCGATTCCACCCATTTGGCCAATAATCATGCCTGATGCACCTGCCGGGTTGATCTCAGCGATTGAGACCTGCCCGCCGGTCATGGCGACCGACCGGACGATTTGCGATACCGCAAGCTTGCGGAATTGCGTCTCGCGAATCCAATACTGCACAAAGGCGGGGAAGAGGCCGTTGAGCACCGCGCTGATGGCAACTGCAATGGAGTACTTAGCGATCGGCTTCAGTCCGAGAAACGCCAGCGCCCGGTACTCTTGTAACGCCAGGAGAGTGACGACGCCGAAGAGCACCGCTGTCACACAGGAAATTAAAAGCAGTCCGAATGCTTCGTCATCCGTATCGGCCGGAACAATAGCAAGTTCATAACGTCCACAAACGAACGGTGCTGACAGCATCAACACCGTTGTATACATCGCATAAACACCGAAAGCCGCCGGATCGTAGAGGCGGCTCAGAATCGGCGCAGCCAAGACGCTAAGCACCTGCGCAACGACTATCGCCGACATCAATGTAAGGACACGGTGACCGAAAGCGCCCTTTCTAAGGAAATGTGATGCCGTCGATTTCCCTCGATCTTCGCCGACTGCGTTCGCGTGAAGCAACAACGTGGGCGCATCCGCATTGCTGATCCGAAATGGCTTCGCTGCATTCACTAGCGATTGCATCACGTTTGGATACCTGACGGAGCCCTATACCGCTACCGCGCTGTCCCGTACCCTCCGGTTTGTCACACAAATCCTTCTTGACAATGTCCTCAGAGGTATTTCAGACTTCGGTGACGGCGACACTTACGCCTGAGCGGCGTGCATGTGTCCATCGAACTTTACAACCTCCGGAACAGCCGGGAACTCAGCCGTCCTCTTTAGAATTGAACCTGAACATTCATACGTCACTCCACAGGCTTCGCATGTCACATTCGATCGCCCGCTTCGTGACCCTCGCTCAATCTGAGAAAACGGTCTGGGTTTGCTAGTAACATATAGTCGTTCGCCGCATTCACACATCCACCCCGTCTGTTTCGCCGGAACCCCCATCACGAGAGCGTAATCCGGAACATCGCGTGTCACCACTGCACCGGCTGCGACGAAGGCGTGCGCTCCAATGGTGAGGCCGCACACAATCGTACTATTCGCCCCGAGACTAGCGCCGCGCTTTACCAACGTAGGGAGATATTCGTTCTTTCGATTCACGTGACTGCGAGGATTGATCACGTTTGTAAATACCACTGAAGGACCGCAAAATACATCGTCTTCCAGGCACACACCTGTATACACGGAAACGTTGTTCTGGATTTTTACGTTATCGCCAATCGTGACGCCAGACGCGATATGAACGTTTTGCCCCAAATTGCAGTTTCTTCCCAATCGGCTTTTCGCCATCACGTGCGAGAAATGCCAGACGTGTGTCCCGTCACCAATTTCGCACGGATCATCAATGACCGCGGTCGGATGAATGTGATAGGGCTCGATGTGAGCTGTCAAAGACATCGAGCGGCCTTGGCTCTTCATCGATCTCTCACAGGCGTCCAGGATACGCAGAACCTGAAGTCCGTTCTCTCCATCGGTGCGCGGACGCTTACGGGTCTCAACGGCGCTCAAGAAATGCTGAAGTTCAAGCCGCAAAGGCTCGCCGTTATCGATTGGCACAATCTCACGATCTGCTTTGCATGCTACAGGACGGCGATCGACCCATTCAATCCGGTGAGGATACGTTACAAGTTTGCATTGCAGTTCAGCGTCATCAAATACCGCCATCTTCCGCTCACCGATCACAACTAGCTTTTGCTCCTTGTAAGGATTTAGCCAGCTTACGAGAATGTGCGCCTTCACGCCGCTCGCAAAATCGAATGCACTCATGGTGATGTCTGAAATCTGATGACTCAGGCACGCGGCCCCGTGTGCCGATACTGAAATTGGGCTCTCGCCCAACAATCCTATAATCGCCGAAATATCATGGGGAGCAAAGCTCCATAGACTATCCTCCTCAACGCGAAGCTTGCCCCAGTTGAGGCGGGACGAATAAATATACTCAATCTTCCCAAGGCCACCAGTGCGAATCATTCGCCCTAGTTCGACAACGGCAGGATGATATTGCAATATATGCCCGACCATTAAAATGCGATTCAGACGGTGCGACAAGTCGACTAGCTCCTGCCCATGCTCTACCCGAAGGGCAAGCGGCTTTTCCACAAACACGTCTTTTCCCGCCATCATTGCTCGCCTTGCCAACTCATAGTGTCGAACAGCAGGAGCAGCGATAGCAACGGCCCGAATCTCAGGATTGGCGAGGACGTCGTCTATGTCGGGCGTATACGTGATTCCATACTGTGCTGCTATTTCGCGCGGCCGATATTCATCAACGTCGCAGATCTGTCGTAAGCTACCAAGCTCTTGAAAGTTACGAGCTAGGTTTTTTCCCCAATAGCCACATCCTACGACTGCTACTGATACTTCTGACACAATACGTACCTCATTACATACTCTTGTTAGATCGCGGCTTCACACAATCAGCGGACATGTCGCTGGCTCAAGTGAAATCGAGGTTCTTAGTAAACGCCTCCCACCCGAAGCCCGAGTCCATATCCGGCGATTTGAGCTACGCTCGTCTCGGCAATTCGAGCCATTGCTTGCAGGCTCTTCTTTGTTTGACTTTCTGGAATGAAAAGAATGTCGTTAGGCTGAAGCTCTTGGTCGGTACTCTTGCCCTTCATGATTTGAGCAACATCAACCGGGATCAGTTCTTTTTGCTTACCTACATCGCCATGGCGGATTACAAGACTATGACTCGCTGATGCGGTCGATTGCAAGCCTTGCGCCTCCGCGAGAGCTTCCAGAACTGTAATTCCAAACTGCGGATCCTGTAAAACAAATACCCCGGGCTTGCCAACGGCGCCCACAACATAGATAACGGGTGCGGACGACACGTTCACAACGTCCCCTGAATGGATCGCAACGTTTAACGATGGATCTTTGTTGTCCTTCACCTCTGACAATTGCACGCTAATGGTGCTTGCACCCGTTGCTCCAGTTCCCTCGTCGTCGGCGGCATGGGCCACCGTCACGGTCCCACCAGCCGATGTCGCCACGCCTCCGGCCATCGAAATCAGTTCCAATAGCGTGGTGGGCCTCACCAGGGGGTAAATCCCGGGACGCGCCACTGCTCCAAGTACGGTTGCAAAGTGGCTATTGTGCTCTTCGACATAGATACTTACGTAGGGGTTGTGCAACTGCTTGGCCTCCTCGAGTGCCTTAGCTACCTTTTCCGAAAGCTCCAAAGGCGTCAGGCCCCCGGCATGAATCGGACTTGAAAGCAGTGGCACGGAAATGTCCCCCGTACGGCTCACCTGGATTTTTTCATTCAGCTCCGGTGAATTCGAAAAGCTGATAGCCAAAACATCGCCTGGCCCGATTGTGTACGAACTCACGTCTGCATTGGTATAGGAAGTAGGGACCTTTGCCGCAGGGACGGCGCTGGGTCTTGGAGCACTGCCCGACTGGCCAAGAGCCGGCAGCGTTGACCCCAGAGCGGAGACAATGCATAACATCGCGAGCGTTGGTCGAAGCTTCTTTTGAGCGGGCAACTCCCCTCGATTCAGATACCTGAAACTGCCCGCGCTCCAATCAGCTCTTTTTATCAAGTAGCTGCTTGTCTGCTGCCAACGCGTAGAGCGACTCATAACGCTTATAGTAAGAAGATCGTTCATCGAGGCCGTTCAGAATGACTCCAAGCACTGGAGCGTGCACCTCCGCCAAAATCTCGAGAGCTGCCCTTAGATGTTCATTCGTTGTCAGGCCGGAACGGCTCACCACCAAGACGCCGTCTACGAATCTCGAGATCAGACGCGCATCAGCAAACGGCAAAACAGGAGGAGAGTCAATTACGACATTTTGAAACTGCTCGGATAGCCGTTGGATAATTTCTCGCATATTTTCCGAAAAGACTAACCTACCCGGGTTCACTGGAACCGAACCGCCGGGTACCATCGTCAGCTTCTCGATGCCGCCCATGCCACGCACGATACGCTCTAGAGATGTAGCGCCAGACAAGACTTGGCTTAATCCATTCTCTGACTTCACTCCAAATGCCCGCGCGATTGAAGGGTTACGCAGGTCGGCGTCAAGCACGCACGTGGCGGTTGATTCCGCGAGAACCCGAGCAAGGCGCACCGCTATGGTCGTTTTCCCCTCCCCAGGAGTAGCTGACGTCACCAATACCACTCTTGGTGGACTCTTTGGACTTGCTAACTTGATCCAGGTGCAAAGGTTCCGCACAGCTTCGGCCTCGATCGAGTTCGGAACAGACGCCACTTCATCGCTAACCACCTCACCTTCGCTTGATTCCGAGCCCAATAGCACATTGCCCGTTCCGCTTAGAATCTCTCGTTTTCTTGAAACCGGAAAGACAGGGACAACACCTATCGGAGATAAGCCTGTTGCTTTTCGTACGTCCTGCGGACCATGTACCCTATCTGCAAGCAGTTCTTTCAATACGGGGGCAGCAACACCCAACAACAGGGCCAGTACAAACCCCAAGCCCAAGTTCACTCTTAGCTCGGGCTTTATTGGTCGGTCAGGAACCAACGCACGATCCACTATTTGAATCGTGCTCGATCTCAGCCCAGCTGAGATTCCGGCCTCCTTTAATTTGGCGAATAGCGCATTATAAAGGTTCTCGTTTACCTCAACCTGCTTCTTCAACTCGCTGTTCTTAACCGCGGTCTCGTTCATCTCATGAATTTTTCCGCTCATCCGGTCGAGGCTGCGTGTAAGCAATTGCTCACGGGCTACGGATGAATTGTAACTTGCTTTAAGCGATTGAGCGATTCTCTCGCGTTCAGCATCCAATTGTTTACGGAGTTCGTCTACTTGGTTCTGATATTTGCGGACATTCGCATTGTTCTCACCGTATATTGCTCTGGCTTGAGCAAGGTTTGCACTCGCATCTGCCAGCACCTTGGAAAGCTCCATAATCAAGTTGCTGCCGCGCGTCTGGGGCAGTGCATCGACACCGGATTCGTATAAAATCTTAACCTCCGCCTCCAACTGAATACGATCGCCCTTTGCAGTATTAAGGAGTTGCGTAAGTTGCTCTACAGTCTGTGTCGTCGTATTCTCGTTCTCTTTCAGATTCACGATTCCGTTTCGGTTTTGAAAATCCGCCAACGCTTGATTGGAGCTTTCTACTTTGCCACGCAGGTCATCGAGCTCCCGCGCTAACCACCGCGTCTCTTCCATGACAGTCTCGTAGCGAGTTCGGTAGTGTTTTTCCAAATACTCATCGATAAGAGTGTTTGTAATAGTCGCCGCAAGGGATGGGTTAGGACACGAGAATCCGACACTTACCAGCTTGGATTCTCGGAGCGCGCCCACGGTGAGGTTTGTTTCATAAACAACCAACGCGGCGCGCTCGTCGTGGCTTAACGCGACGCCATCAGATGAGGCATTGGGCGCTGCCTGTGAGTATCGTCGGGGCAAAATAGCTTTCAATGGAGCGGCTATTATCTCTAAAAGCGTGAGCCTTTTGGACGGTGTCCCGACTATATCCGGATTTTGATGTAGTTTCAATTTTCGAATGACTTCTAGTGCAAGCGTTTGGCTACGGATAATTTGCGCTTGCGTTTCCAGATAGTCCGGATCAGCGGGCACCAGGCTCGATGAATCCAGCAGGGAGAAGGACTCGCCATTAGGAGGGTCAATCTCAAGTCGGGCTATCGCCTGGTAGATCGGCTGCATAAGTAAAGTGCCGATCGCTGTCGCAAGCAGTACGAGAGTGATTATTGCTATGCTGAGCCACCGATTTCTATTGAGAATCTGAAACAGTTCCGACCAGGCTAGTTCGCGCCTATCGGTCGATGATGGTATCGAGATGGCAACTGGCCTACGAATTGATAGTTCTGCCTCCCTGTGGGAGCTCATCGCTTGATGATCCTGGTCAGGCACACTTTACCCACGGCGAATCGCTACGATATCGCGGACATATGGCATTCGTCAAAGAGACTACGCCGCAACGGTTACAGCATCGTTTTCTCACGAGTGCGCGCGCCCTCTAGCCCGACAGCCTTACAGTGAAGGAGATGCTGTTGATGCCGTCCGCAGATGGTCCATGGCAACACTGGTCTCGCGATTCAGCCACCATTCGTATAGCTCGCCAGCGCCACAGCCCCATGCCCCCCGTTGTGCAGCCTCGTCAAGTAATCTCTTATATGAGTTCCGGTACTTTGGCCGATTGAGGTATTCCGCATGCCAAAGGAGCGTTAAACATCCGCCCACAGCTTCCACTGCATCCATCAACTGCAGCGCGTGACGAACAGCAAATTCCTCGTCGTACTCAAGCGCTGCAGGATGGAAGAGGCTTCCGTCCATTATGTGGAGCGGGATCTCCAACACCCGCAATGGGTTTTGATGCACGTGGTCCCAGCACCAATAAGGAAAGCTCGTCCCTGCCCGAAAACCAATGGACCGATTGAATCCCTGAGTGGAGTCGGTCGTTAAGCCAGCTTCGCCTTGCAGTGTGGGTGTAATTCGGACATCATAGTGCAAATAGTGCTGTCTCACAGATGTCACTCTTGATCCGAGCGCATCCTCAATACATCCTTTTTCCCGTTTCATTACTTCGCCGTCGAATGCAGAGCGATAGCTACCGTGAACTCCGATTTCCCAACCGGCGCGGTGAATGCTTTGCATCATCTCGCGTACTGTCATCCGCTTGCCATTGAACCGTACAATATCCGGGAATTGGTATATACAGTCCCACTGAGCTGGCTTCTTAACGGGCGACGGAAAGAAATAGAACGTGGAACGAAAGCCGTAGCTTTCCTCCACTTTAAGCCAATCCTCGTAATGCCATAGGCAATCGTCCAGGCGGTCCCGAAAGGCCTGTGACATATATCGGGCGGACATCCTGCTTAAGGAGAGACTCTTCCTTAGCAGGCTGTTGGGCTTCACCAGCTCGCAGGCAGCACACTGCCGCAGACCGCAAAGGGAAATTGCCGATTCCGAGACCATGTCGACGTCATGAGTGAGGACCAAAGCAAATTTCTTATTTGCCGGCCACATTGTGGCGTTCGAGCCACGCACCCTCCGAGACAGAGCGCTTCGTAATAGCTGGTCGACATGCGGTACGTAGGTGAGTCCTTTGCGCTGCGAGGCGCAATACTGCCAATCCCAGTTTCCCCACGTATCGCGTATCGGGTTTAACGTCTCCTCGCTTCGGGAGAGTTCGTGGAATATCGTCGAAGCCGTTTCTTCACTCAGGTAGTCGATGCACGGAAATCCCAGTATTGTCGAGGCCCAGCGGGCAATATAATCACGCTCTAACGGATCCATCTCAAAAACCGACACCTAACATGTCTGAACCAGCCCACACCAAAGGAGAGTAGGCGAACTCAAGGCGTTTGTCCAAAGCTAGAACTGCAAATACGGCTTCAGAATCTACCATTAACCCCGGAATTCTGTGCCGAATGGCACTCAGTGCAGCACAATGCGCAGAGTTGTTCTTATACAGACGCACGGAAACGTAGCTCGCTCCTCTGTTTATTGCATAACGGATAAAGGATATCCAAAACTCTCTCGTGCTATAGACGTGAGAAGGCCCTCCGTCAACGAGAATAAAACCGTCGCTTTTCAGTTGCAGAATCAAAGCGCCGATTACCATGCTGGTCTCGCTTTCAACGATAGATAAAAATTCGTAGCCGTCTTCCTCTCGCAAGCGGCTGGATAACAGGTCAAGGTCGCAGGGTGTGTAGATTCTACGATCAGTACAAGTGAAAATATCAGGAGACAGATCTAGATCGCCAAGCGATTCGATGGGGACAACTCTAAATGTAAAACGTTGCGAACCTGTCGTGACTAATTTTGCAACCGCTCTCAGAGGCAAGAATGTCAATGCCTGAGCGAGATACTTTGCTACTTCGGCAACTGCAACCCTTTGGCCAAGCCGCGCTGCTACAATTCTCGATGCGCGATCCACCACAAGCTTGGCCCGCAGAGGCCAGAAAATGTTGGTAAATGGCATCCCCACCATCTGAAACCCCTTTTTTCGGTGCGGATTCCGAGCAACGGGTGAAGGCCAGGTCTGAAGGAAACGGACGCCACGCTCGCGTGCGGATCGGATTAACTCATCGAGCAGAATCGCATAGATATCAGGGCGGTAGATATCGAACGCGACATCTCTGTGAAGGGAAGCAAGTTCTGGTTTCCAGACAATCACCCGCTCGCAATCTATTATGAGGGGAAAGGGAAAGCTGGAAAGCAAACCAGCTAACCGATTTCCCCAATATGCGAAATGAAAGAGCGCTGCACCGAGGGAAGATGATCGGCAATACCGCTCTACAGCGTACTGCGTTTGGAGCTTCGTAAAGTATGGTTTGACGAGCGAGAGAATCAACGAGGCATCGGGTGTCTCGGTTGAGTGGATCGATACTGAATCCGCTCTATGGAGCGTTACATCCTGAATCAACTTAGTACTCGGATTTAATTAAGCGCAGGAGAATTGAAGTGCACGTCAGCGGCTCAGCGGAAGACTCGCGGCGCACCCATCTTGGATTTCGCGGAGCTCGGGACGTCTGTTCCGCCTCGGCTGTGTTCGACCTGTCAACGGCGGTGCGGCCTCGGGCACGAGTCCAACCAGAGCGTCGAGAAGTTCCTCTGCTTCTCCGCCGGCCAACGCCCCCAAGAGGTGACCGATTTTCCAGGTTAAGGCTGCCGGGTCCTCGAGAACCGTATCGACAAGCCGGATCTTGTCAATTTTGGTTGCCACAGTCCGCTCGACAGATGACATCAGGTCCTCGGTCAACTTCTCGCCTGGTCGCAACCCGACGTAGCAAAGAGGGACGTCTACGTAAGGTTCAAGGCCGCTGCAACGGATGATGTTCTCAGCGAGCTCTTTGATCTTCACTGGCTCGCCCATCTCGAGCATGGCTATCCGACCCGCCGCCTCGGGCAGCGATGTCGACAGGAGCACCAACTGGCAAGCCTCCGATATGGTCATGAAGTACCGGGTCGCGTCCGGGTGCGTCACCGTGAGCGGGCCGCCTTTGGCCAGCTGTCGCTGAAACAGAGGAATTACGCTTCCGTTTGAACCCAGCACGTTTCCGAATCTAACGATGCGGAAATCCGTGCGGAAACGGCGCAGATCGGGCCAACCGAGGACCACCCGTTCCGCCACGCGCTTGGTCGCACCCATCACACTGGAGGGTCGCACCGCCTTGTCAGTCGAGATCAACACAAAGCGTGCGGCACCGTAGACACCCGCGCAATGTGCGACACATAGAGTTCCACACACGTTGTTGCGCACCGCCTCAAACACGTTTGCTTCCATCAGGGGCACGTGCTTGTACGCGGCAGCGTGAATCACAATGTGCGGCCGGTAAGCCTCAAAAACCTTGCTCATCCTGTGCTCGTCGGTGACGTCAGCGATTACGGCCACCACGTCCAGGCCACCGTTCCCCTCCTGCAGCTCAAGCTGAATAAAGTACAGAGGGCTCTCGGCAATTTCGACCAGAACTAACCGGGCTGGACCCAGCTTGGCCACCTGTTGGGCCAGTTCCGAACCGATCGATCCGGCTCCACCCGTAATTAGCACAATGTTCCCGCGAATCTGCCGCTCTACCTCTGATAAATCAAGATGAATGGCGCCGCGACCCAGTAGATCGTCAATCGAAACGTCGCGGATTTGGGTCAGCTCCGCCTTGCCTTGCAAGACTGCAGATAAGGAAGGGATGACTTTGCAAGCAAGCGCGGCCCTGCGGCAACATGCGACAATCCGAAACATCTGCTGGTGGGTCGCGCACCCGATCGCCACGATGGCGGTGGTGGCTCCGTAGAGCTGGGCGACCCGGCCAATTTGGTCGAGACCGCCTGCCACCGGCACCCCGTGCAACGACGTATGCCATTTGGCCATGTCATCATCGACCAGAGCCACTGGATGCAGCCCCCCGAACGGGTCGCGCCTGAGTTGCCGGAGCAGCATTTCCGCCGCACTACCGGCGCCGATGATAAGGACGCGCAGGCCCTTTCGTTCCCCTCGCAGGATACCGGGTGAGCCTTCGGATAGCAGCCGGATGGCGAATCGGGCGCCACCGAAACCGACGATAGACAGCGTCCAATCAATACAGAAGATCGAACGAGGAAATCCACCCAGTCTACCGGACAGCATCACCGTAGTCGCGCTGGCGCAAACCGCTAAGGTAGTGGCTTTGATCAGAGCGGAGAGGTCTACGACGCCTGCATAGCGCCAGGGGCTATCGTAAGCGCCGAACATCCACAACCCTACAAGTTGGAAGCCCACGAAAACCGGGAGTCCCCGGAGCATTAGCTTGATATAGATTGCCGGGGCCGCGTCATCAAAACGGATCAGAAAGGATGCACAATAGATTACGGCCGCCAGCGCAGTGTAAATCATGACCATCGCGAGCCGCCGAAAAAGTGTGTGCCGTCGCACCTCGATGCCGTCAAAGCGCGACGAACGCGACCCAGCATCCTGGTGACGTGCCCCAAACAAATTGACATCATCGTCCAGCAGACGATGCGCCTTCATCCCGTTCTCCGGTTCCCTTTTCCCCATTCCAATCGCACCGTGGAAGGACTCAGTTATTGTCGAAACGTCCCTCGCTAGGTTTCTCACGCCGTCAACGGACCTACACCTTGATCGCAATATGTTCCACGCAGCTCATCTGATCGACTATGGCTCATCTGGCCGCCTCGCGTCAGAATAAGATGCGGCATAACGGACCGGCTGGCGATCTTCAACCGCTGAACCAAGACCCATTCATCCGCGCATGCTATCAACGCTCCGGCAGTGTCACATTGCCCCACAACCCCAGGTGCCTCGTTACATGCCTTATGAGTCCGAACAGCCCTAGCAATGCCAACATCGTAACCTTGCCACCTTGTAGTCGGATGGCCCCACGGCGAGAGATAGGGAGAGTAATCACACGCACGGACAAAGTTAACTACATCGCGCGCCGGCGCTTTCCACGACAACTGGCCATTCTGAGGAATTTGTTTACCAAAATACCGACGACGCTGTAGTTGCTGCTTAATCCTTGGGATAGCATGCGGATTCACAAAAGCCGTCTCCAGCATTTGCAAGATCAACGGTACCCCATGTATCACGCACTTGTGAATAAGCGAAATCGGCGTTTCATTTTCATCAACGGAAAACCTCTTCTCGTATGCGATGTCCCCGGCGTCAATCTCTTGCGACATCCAGTGGACAGTTACGCCATAGTTACTCTCACCCCGGTAAATGGCCCAACTCACCGTATTCAGGCCCGCATATTCCGGCAATGGGCCCGGATGCATATTGAAGGCACCGATGCGAGGCGCCAGCAGAACCTCTTTCTGAACGATGTACCGCGAATGAACATTTAGAATAATGTCAATCCGCGCCGATTTGACTTCGACCCCAAAATGTGGATCTTTTACGCGTTGTGCAGGCCAAATGGCATATGCCAGACGATTGGCTGCGGCCGCTATGGATAGGTCTCCTTTAGGCGAGAGCGACGTCATGACGGCCACGATCTCGTAGCCTGTACCCGCGATAGCCTTCAACACTTGCAAGGCCGCCGACTCCTCGCCAATCAGCAGAATCCTCATTCTCCGGCCACTTGATATCTAATGAGGCGCTCGTCTATCCCAGACCACTTCCGATCGGTCAAGAGCTTTGCGATATTGCGAACCGAGCGAAAGGAATCCAGTTCGATGTCTTCCAGTGGTAATCGTAGGTGAAAGGCGTGTTCAAGATGCAGAATTAGATCTACCAATGTCATAGAATCTAGAATGCCGACCTGAAAAAGATCAGCATCCGGGGAACCGATTCGAACCGAGAGCTTTTCCAGAAATATCGTCTCTATCCGGCGGATAGTTTGTTTCTCTAGCAGTTCCCAGTCAGTTGACGCGGTTATCACTTGCAACGAGGCTTCTCGCTTTTCTGCTGCCTGTCAAAAACTGGGCTCTCAATCGCGACCTGTCGCATTTCCCATTAACGTTCAGCGGGAATGAGTCCAGAGCCATCCATTGTGAGGGAATCATATACGGTGGCAACACCCGTGTTAGCTGTTGTCGTAAATCCGAGTGGCATATATCTATCCCCTTCGCGGGGACGTACGCGCAGCAGATCGTCGTACCCTCAAACCCATCCATCGGAGTTGCTATCACAGCACACTCTCGCAGAATACCTAGCGCATTGAGGGCGGTTTCAATTTCGCCAAGCTCGATCCGGTACCCACGACTCTTGATCTGTGAATCCGATCGACCAAGTAAATATATCAGTTTATCGTTGCCAATTCTTGCCAAATCTCCCGTCTTGTATATGCGGCCATGCTTACTATGCTGGATGAACACTGACTCTGTTTTCTCTGGCTCTCTCCAGTAGCCGGGGCTCAGTCCGACCCCCTTAATGTACAGGTCGCCCACCTCGCCGACTTGTACGTTTTGCAACGAACCGTCCAGAAGTATAAGATCTTCTCCCTCGCAGGCTCTTCCGATGGGAATCGCCGATCTCTCATCGTCCGGACAACACGGGACCGTATAATAGCTGCTCGCAATTGTGCTCTCGGTTGGGCCGTACAGATTAGTGAATTTTACCTGCGGCAGACGCCTCATTAAGTGAATAAGCGTTGGAGTCGGCAGGGCCTCCCCGCACCAGAGTAATCGTTTAAGAGCCGGAAAATCGTTAAACCGCACCACATCGAACTGAACCATGTATTTCAGCGCAGACGGAACCGAAAACCATTGAGTCAACCCCGACCGTCTAATGAAGTCGGCTAGCTTATGAGGTAAGAAGCTTATATGCGTTGGTACAAGGTGTAACTGAGCTCCCACAAAGAATGTACCGTACACGTCGAAGGTGGATAGATCAAAGTGTAGGGGTGGGTGACACGAGATATGGTCCGAAGGCGCCATCTCGAAGTATTTGGTCGCCCATTTGAGAAAGTGGATCACGCTGGAGTGAGTGATCACAACTCCTTTCGGTATGCCTGTCGAACCAGATGTAAACAGTATGTGGGCAGTATCTTCCGCTTTGTTTGAGGAATCCGGAACAAAAGCCGACACTGACGGGAGATCATCCCAGCAAAATGCGCTTTCCAGGTTGGTCTCCGGAATTGCACCCGGCGTCAACCAACCGATCCGCGACGATATCAGCGTTTTGCAGCCGTCTTGAATCGCGCTTAATAGGCTTGCATTCGCAGCGTCCGCTAGGATGACCTTAGGCTCGCAAATGTCGATGATTTTCCCAAGGCGCGCAGCGGGGCTAGATATATCCATGGGGACATACATGCAATCCGCCTTCAATACGCCCAGCATGCCGACTAACGCTGGAAGTGATTTAGGCAACAGAAGCGCCACGCGGTCGCCCCTCTGGCATCCGCAAGCCAACCTTAACAGACGGGCGACACGATTGCTCGCCTCTTCGAGCTCACGGTACAGCATTCTCTGCTGGCCGGACACAACGGCGATTGCTTCGGGTTGCCTTTCCGCTTGCTGGCGAACGGTATCCTGAAGCAGCGTCACATATCCCTCCGTCGCCGCGCGAGGTCGAAAACCGTGCCAATATGAGCGAGTTCCTCCTCGCTCGCGGGCACATCCAGAATGAACTTCCGGTACCCAACTGACAAGTATTTCGAAAGGTGCTCCGCAACTTGTGTATAACTGCCGACCAAATATGGACAGAACGTTTTGTAGCTTTCGAACGGCCTAAGCCAGTAGATGTTCCGCGTGCTGTTCGAGGTTTTGAATCCTTCCGACAAAGTTCGGTGCCACACCGAATCTGACACCTTCATGGCGAGTTCATGCTTTATCTGCCCCGCACGATCGGCGGGGAAACGTTCCTCTGCAATCTGCCACGACTCGTCCTCCGTTTCGCGGGCAATGATTCCAAGCCGCATGCCGCAGCCACCGTTATGATATGGGGGCGGCGCAGCATCAGCATCTGCCGGCCCTGGATATTTCACGGGCATCGCGTCAAGCAACTGGGCCGCCATCAATCCTGCCTCGGAGGATCCGGAGATGGTGATAAACGGAAAAAGCCCCGTTGGCAAGGGCGGCTTCAGACTAAGCCGCTCGACACGATAGAACTCTCCATCAAAACTCGTGGGCGAACTGCCTTCCAAAAGCCGTTGAATAATCCGTACGTATTCGACGAGCCTGTCGTATCTCTTATCATGCGGCGTTGTATCGTTCAGTGCCACCAAGTCATTTGTAAAACCGCCCGCGACGAAGTTTAGTGATATTCTCCTGTTATAGAAGTAACTAAGCGTACTTACCATTTTTGCAACCGTGTATGGATGCATATACATCGGCTGCACAGCAACAAGAGGGGAAAGCGATCTGGTGTTTTGAAGGACGATCTGGGCGAGCAACCAAGGATCCACGAGACCGTTGTCCGTGTAGACAAGCATACCCTCGCAGCCAGCTTCATCACTCCAACGCGAAACATCGCGGACGTTTCTTATGTAAGTTTCACGATCCATTCCCCGGGAGGGAGGACAGGTCGTAAATAAATCGACGCTCACCTTGGACCTAGCCTCGCTAACTGCTTGGCATAGAGGCATTTCTATTCTGTCTTCCACGAGATTGCCATTCATACCAGCAGCTGTTTAAGAATTCTGATGCTGATTCGCGGCGCATTTATTTATACAAACGAGATTTCATCTTCTGCATGTAGAACGATGACCATTCGCCTGCTCGCGCCAGCGCCCAGTCCGGAGAATCCTTCCGCTGCCCGCGCTGCTGCAATCGCATTGGTCAAAATAATTGAAAGACTGGAGACAGAAGATCAGATGCTGGCGTGGACGTACAGGCCGAGATACCTCCGGCGGATAGGGAGGCGCGATCCATTTTTACGGCGACGGATCTCTGGAGAATGTGAACCGACACAACCAGCCACTTCTCGTCGCTATCCTCTGACACGACGCCGCGAATGCCCCGCAGTGGTCCTGAGTTCAGGAGGACCTCTTCTCCTGGACAGACATAGGTCCACGGACTTAGCACGACCCGGATGCCAGCATACGCCTAATCGCCTCGACCTCCTAATCCGGAATAACGGCAGGTACGCAGCCGCTAGATATGATCGAAAACACCCTCGGGATCATTAGCACAGGGAGTGCTGTCGGGCGTCCAAGCGGCAAAACACATACCCAGGGAATAGCGGCAGGTCGAATTTTTTACTATTTCGGTGACGCTTTGGGTATGTCAGCCAGAATGGTTCGTAGTCCTCGTTCCGCAAAATCAGCTCTACATTTTCTTGTGCCGGCTTTTTTACATAAACGGCTGCCCATGAAGTGGGCTATGATTCAAGCAAGACACAGTCGCACCCGCAATTACACCTGGACGTAGTCTGCTTTCTGCTTTCTATGACGAAAGGCTGAAGGTGAAGGAAATTCGAATAAAGCTCCGCCCTCTTACGGCGGGAGGTCACATTTTTTCGATGCCTGACGCGCAGACCGACATGTAACCCGATAGGCCGACCTATCCTGCTTTATATGAAAGGCGTCTTGATTCTGGAGCAAGAGCACACTGCTGTCAATTGCGCGATTTACCAGCTATATAAGCATTTTCACTTCAAATGATTTACCGTCAAGTACTCCATTTATGGGCCATATAGCGAAACAATCCTGAGTATAATCGGCTCTCGCTTCCCTGCCGTCTGGCCCTGTACGGCCGGGATTTGCAAAGCTTGGAGTCGCTTCAACTCACGTTCTAACTCTTGCCCTTCGTTTGCTCAATTGCCAGCACCGCCGTGTCGGGTCGTCGCTGTGCCGTTCAGGGGCCCGCGATTGTGATTCGCCGAAACAAACGACACTCCTGGACCGTCGCTCCAACTGAGCCTAAGAAATGGTTTTGCTGTTTTCCATTCTGAATCGCGTACCGAAGGAGGACGGCGGCAGGGAAGCGAAACTCCTTACAGCGAGGCGGATGATCCGGTGTGGTGCAGGGCTCTTGCCGTCTCCCCTGCTTTGTGGCGGCCCGGGAACGGGAAATCGTTCAGCAAGAACAGCCCGGGGGAGTCTGATCGAAGCGGGAGGTCACTTCGGCGGGGTGGTAGGGGCAGCAGGGTGACAAGGACATGCCGAGCAACTGGAGAAACCGTCCTCGTCCCAGCGAGAAATCGTTGGAGCAAGGTAGATCGTATAACCGGCGCAACCGGGAAAGCGGTCGAAGGCGAGACGGTGGCGGCTAGGCCTGCAGTAGCGAAGAAGCAGGGTAATGCCTGCGGAGCGAAGAGGCCGCGCAAGCGCGCTGGCTGAAGACGATTGAAGTCTTCAACGAGCAAGGCGAGGTGCAGCAACTGAAGCTGTTTCCGTCGGAGGTCGAACCGCCGGACGATCCGCAGGTGGCGCGTGTATTGCTGCATCAGGTGCGCCTGGAGCGCACGCGCCAGTTCGGCTCCTGCTGGCTCGGTCTGCAGTTATGGAAACGGCTCCAGTTGGACCAATTCTTCGAAGAGGCTGTGGATGATCAGGAGGCCGACGTAGCATGGTCACGCGTGGCAGCGGTGCTGACAATCAACCGGTTGTGCGCGCCGGGCAGCGAGTTGGCGATCGAAGAACGCTGGTATCCGTCGACGGCGTTGGATGATCTGCTGAGCATCGCAGAGGGCAAGGTCAACGACACGCGGTTGTACCGTTGCCTGGACCGGATTCTGCCACACAAGACGCAGCTGGAGCGGCATCTCAAGCAACGCTACGGAGAGCTGTTCGGAGCCGAGTTCGACGTGCTGCTTTATGACCTGACCAGCACGTACGTGGAGGGTGCGGCTGAGAAGAATCCAATGATGCGCCGCGGTTATTCGCGCGATCATCGACCTTATTGCGAACAGATGGTAATCGCGCTCATCGTCAACAGCGAGGGTTTCCCGTTCAGCTATGAGACCTTCGACGGCAACCGTGCTGATGTGTCCACCATGGAAACGATCCTGCGCATGGTAGAGCGCAAGTACGGCCAGGCGCGACGGATCTGGGTATTCGATCGCGGCATTGTGAGTGAGGAGAATCTGCGGGCGATTCGCAAACGCGGCGGCCAGTACCTGGTAGGCACGCCACGCAGCCAGATGAAGCAGTTTGAAAAACAGCTGTTAAAAGATGATTGGCTGCAGGTGCGTCCCGATGTGGAAGTGAAAAAGGTGGCAATACCACCAGGTGAGGAAACCTACATTCTGTGCCGCACGGCAGGCCGCAGGGAAAAAGAGAGGGCCATCCGGAATCGCTTCTCAATTCGTATGGAAGATGCCTTGCAGCGTCTGGCGAAAGCCATCGAGACGGGCCGTCTGAAAGATCGCAACAAAATGGAGCGGCGGCTGGGGCGCATACAGGCCAGCCATTCTCAGGTGAGCGATCTCTACGATCTGGCGTTGCGCGACACACGCGATGGCGTTCGCCTGCAGTGGTCGATCAAAGAAGATCGCAAGCTTTGGCACGGACTACGGGAAGGCGCTTATATGCTGCGCACCAATCTTCAGGCCGGCACAGCCGAAGAGCTCTGGTCGCGGTACAAGCAGTTGACCGAGGCCGAGGCGTCGTTCCGCGCGCTGAAAAGCGAGCTGTCCATCCGGCCTTTGTTCCATCAACTGGAACCACGCGTAAAGGCGCACGTGATGGTTGCTTTCCGCGGCTACGCCCTGTGGGTCACGCTGAAACATCTGCTCAAGCGACGGGCCGCCATCGACCCACAACCGTCGGTCAGCGGCGCCACTAATGCGCAGCCCTTATCAGCCATGAAGGCCCTTGCCCTGCTCTCCACCCTACAGAGCGCCGATATCATCCTGCCGACCACCGACGGTCGCGAGATCCGTCTGCGCCGCATTACCGAACCCACAGCCGAGCAGAAAGCGCTCCTGCAGCAGCTCGATCTTACCCTCCCTGAACGCTTCGAACTCCATCGCAAATGTAGTGCACTCTCGAAAATTATGTGTTCGATTGCTGCGGTAGAGCCGCTGGAAATAACAGTTCTTGGTGCGCACGGCGGCCCAAGCAATCTGATTCATTAGGCGCCGCATGTAGCGGTTTCCTTTGGCACAACGGTCGCTGTGCGATTGCCCTGCACTTTCTTGCCTGCCCGGACAGCTGCCTACCCAGGAGGCGAGTTGACCGGCCGATGGGAAAACTGCTGCTTTCGGTCCCACCTCGGCGATGATCTGCTGTGCCGAACCAGGTTGCACGCCAGGCACTTCAGACAGATACGTCACCTCGGGCTGATGGTCCCGTAATGCGTATGCGAGGGAACCTTCCAATTCGGAGATCTGGCGATCTAACAGGTCGAGTTGATCCAGATGCAGTCCGAGCACCCTGCGATGTAGCGGATGGATCTCGCCGGTGAGCGCCGCTTGCAGTTCCTCTTTACTCACGCGCAGCCACTTATCACCTAGCCGAGCGAGCTTAACTGGGTCGTTTACTCCATCCGCCAGTGCTCGCAAAATCCGTCGCCCACTTGACCCGAATAGATCGCTAATGACACTGGACAGTTTGAGGCGCGTTTCCTCAAGCAGTGCTTCAACGTGGTTTTGTACTTGCCCTCGCTGTCGCACCAATTGTAGCCGGGAGCGTGCCAGCAGACGCCAACGCCGCTGCTCCGGATCTGGCACGTAACTCAGGGTCAGATCACCGGACAAAAGCCGGCGCACGATTCGAACCGCGTCGGGAAAGTCCGACTTCCGCTCGCGCGGCGCAGCCGTTGATCGCGATTGTGCTAAATGCAATCGGAATTTACCTTCCAGCGCCAACCAAACCGGTCGCCAATACTGTGCGGTCGATTCCATGGCCACTTCACAGACGTGCTGTTCGTTCAGCCATGCTGCCAATTCCTCTAAATCACCGGTTGTTGTCCCAAACTTTCGTCGTTTGAAATCGGAGTCCGGCCAACTTGCGCTTCCCGCTACCACTGCCAGCATCTTTTTGTGGACGTCGATTCCAGCGACAATTCCAGGCGTAGATTCCATACTTGCCTCCTTCGGCAGCGGTGAAGCGCAGAGCGCATGAAGACTCATATGCACTCTCACTTGCTACCGGCTTCGGTGCACACTTATCGGTACACGCACGCGCTCCAGGCCAAACAGACTCACGGCCTCAACTGGTCCACTGCACTAACGACCTCTCCGCGCCACCGTCCACCGCGGGCTAACATAAGACATTTTCATTGCCTTCGGTGGGCAAGCCATGCCCATTCACAACAGACTCAGCAACTGCCTAAACTGATCCTAAACGACTTAGCTGCTTTTCGCGCCTATTCGTGACGAACTTCGGTTAGCGGTGCTCAGCACGCCGCCGAAATTGTGGACAAGGGCTACACGATCAGGGAAGCGTATGGCGGTCGGATTGCTCCCGGTGCTGCATTGCTGCTCGGCAGCCGCTTGGGCAAGTTTGGGGAACCAGCGTTATTGCTTTGAGCCAACGATGATTAACAAGTCTGGATTTGGGAGTAGTGTTCCGACGCCAGTTGCTGGGGTGTTTGGCTCTATTTCGGAATCGACTAATGCCGGAATTCCATGCGCGTTCAACTCCGCTGCAATGGCGGACGCGGAGCTACTAACGGCTGGTTTCGGGTTTTTGCCGACACAGACGAGGACGTGTTTGGCCCATCCGCTGATACCTTGCATTGACCATCTACTGGGGTTTTGCTGGGGCTGCTTTGGAGGGAGAAGGAGCTAAGTCCTTTGTTTTCTGGTACGCCCGAGTGGATTCGAACCACCGACCTTTTGCTCCGGAGGCAAACGCTCTATCCAGGCTGAGCTACGGGCGCACTTTTGGTTACAACCTTACGACCCTCTCTTCGCTGCGGCTGCACGCGCACTAGCGGAGCGGGGGTGAGTGGACGCGTTTCCGATGGCAAGCAATTGCTCGATATGTGCGCGGATCGCATCCTCTTTCATCAGCTTGTCCCAGTTCTCGTCTTCTGTCGCTGGGGTCTGATAGTGAATATTACCCTGGCGATCAATTAGCGCTAGTTGCGGCACGACGAACCGTCCGTTCGCGAACCCCATGAAGCTTGTCATTTGATCCGCTGACGTCCAACCCACCGGAAAATTCACCTGAAAATCCTTTGCAAAGTTCTCAACCAGCAAATCCGCGTTGGGGTTCACTGCCACATCTAGAACCTGGAAACCGCGCGGGCCATACTCCTGCTGGAGCTTGCTCATCACACGCGATGCTGCCTGACAATGGGGGCAGGTCGTGTAGATGAACTCAAGCGCTACCACTTTCCCTCGATACTGGCTCAACAACTTCTGTCCCTGCCCTGGGATGCTGAAAGCGAGTTCGGGCGCCTTTCGTACGGACTCCTGATCCGCCGCGAACGTAGACGTTCCCAAAACCGCCAGAGCAGCAAACCAGATTAGCAGTTTCTTCACCTTGAAAAAGCTCCAGTTCACAGTTTAGCGTAGCGCCGCTCCGTTTGTTCGATCGTGTTGCGAAATTGTGGCCGCGGGGATCTTTTCCATCGTGCTCTGCGTGGAATGGCCTCCTTTCAACCGCTCCCATTCTGCCGCATCGGCCAACCCCTCCACGCTCGAAACCGTATTCCCCGACAGTATCGTCACGAAATATCCGTTGTCCCCGACGCCGGCGAATACCGAATCAGTTTGTGTCGAGACGTCGCAGTGCGCCCACTTATTATGCAGCACCCTCTTATATGCGGCAAAATAAACTGCAGCTAACGCGTTCGAATCCCATTCCGAAGCGTAGTTCAACAATGGCTTTTTCTTTCGCCCATTCGTAAAGATTTTGAACTGCCCTCCCGCTAAGTGCGCTGCAAGGCGTTTCGCTTCGGCTTCCCCCAGATACCGGCGCAGCAGCATCTGGTGATCGAACTCACCAACCGAGCCCTCGGTAACCTCATCCGAGTAGGCCTCGCCCAGCTTCACCAATTCCGGTCGGGCTGGCGCCTGATGGGCGAAGTATCTTTCCGGATGCATGATTTGCGACGTGTCGACGGGAGCGTCCTTGAAAACAGCGCTGAAGGACGATTTACCCATTTTCTTATATACGGCGTCGAAGAACGCCGTACCCTCGGTATAGGGAAACAGAAGCGATTGCTGGATGTACAGCGGCGATGCTTTCAAAACCGGAAAGTCCGTCATCGAGTCTTCGCTCGAATCCTCCACAGACTTCAACATGTCCTGGCTCGGGACCGGCGGTTGCCCTTCCTGTTTCAGGTCGTAGGCGATCATCAGCCACGAGGCTTGCCCTTCTACCACGGCCGTATGGGCAAGATTCTCATCGTCATTCGTCGGGCTCTCATCCATGAAGTGCTCCAGGTCGAAATGCTGATCGACGAGCGCATGGGCCAGTTCATGCGCCAGCGTCGTCGTCTCATCTTCGAAAGGTGTGCCCTCGAGCAGGAACAATTTTTTCGCGTCGTAATCGTAAAACGCCGCCGCTTGCTCGGTCAGCAGATCGACGGTCGATTTCTTCAGGTCGAAATCCTGCGGAACCAGTCCAAACATCTTGAGCGCGAGCTCGTCAGCATGAATTTCGTCAGGTTTGATGGTTTTCTTGATGCGCTTTGATAGAAAATGCCGCAATTGCGCTTTGGTCATCCGGCCATATGCGACCGGGTGCTCCTGCGACAGCCCCGTGATCTCTGAAAGTGTTGCAACAATTCCGTTGATCTGCTTGAAGACAGGATCATCCGCTTTCTTGGGATGAGCCAGAACGACTGCGAGCGCAGCGAACAGCGCAAGACTGACGGAAGAAATTCGGCGGAACATTAATGAACAGCGAAGCTTATATTTAGACTACTGAATCGGTGGGTCCCCCCAATCCTCTTCAATGCGCCGACACCAGAAGCGAATGAACGCCGTTCCATAGAATCTGGACCCCGATGCAAAGCAGAATGAAGGCAGCCAGCCGTACGATAACATTCATTGCGGTTGGCCCCAGGAATTTCGCAAGGCGCTCGGCAAAGCGGTAGCTGAGGTACACGGTTAATGCAACCAGGGCTGGACCAATAATTGCCGAGATCAGCCGCACAAAACCTCCGCGATACGGCGCCTGGTTCGCCCCGAGCGCTATGGCGACCGAAATCGAACCCGGCCCGACCGTTAGCGGCAAGGTCAACGGATAGAATGCCCTCGTGGAGATGTCTTCCAGACTGACTTTTTTCTGCGCGCTCTCCCGGGCCTGCTCTTCTTCCCGCTGTAGCAGCGTCCAACCGGTCGACATCACAACGATCCCACCGCCAATCTGGACCACCGGAACGGAGATCCCGAAGAAATCCAGAATGTGGCTGCCGATCAGGAGAGATCCGGTTAGGAGCCAGTAGCTATTCAGCGCGACCTTCCACGCCAGGGTGGCTCGTGCTTCGCTTGAATAACCAGGCGTCAGGCTAAGAAATATGGGACTGTTGCCGAGCGGGTTCACAATCGGGAACAGCGCCGTCAGCACGACCAGACAACTCTCTACAATCTCGACGGGAGCGGTCGATGGCATGAAAAACCAGCATAAGCCTGACGGTGGCCAATATGCTCCGGATGATACGCTGGAAGTAATCCTTCCGCTTTTTTCCCGTATCCATGGATTTTCTTGCAGGTCTGAATCCGCAACAACGCGAAGCCGTTGCCCACGTTGAGGGTCCGCTCCTGCTCCTCGCCGGAGCCGGAAGCGGCAAAACCCGCGTCATTACGCATCGTATTGCGCACCTGATCGAGGCTCACCACATCCCCGGACCCGCGGTTCTCGCTGTCACTTTCACCAACAAGGCGGCAGATGAGATGCGACAGCGCGTCAACGCTCTTTTGAGCAGCAATGCGCCTGCAAGCACGCCGGTGGTCGCAACCTTTCATTCTTTCTGCGTCCGTCTCCTCCGCCGCGACGGCGATGCGCTTTCCGAAGTCCGCAGCGGCTTCACTCGCCGGTTCACGATTTACGACGACGATAACCAGCTCGCGCTGATGAAGTCGATCTACAAGCAACTCGGTCTCGATGAGAAATTCATGCAGTATCGCGCCACCCTCTCGCGCATCAGCCATGCAAAGAGCCACAACGAGACGCCGCAGGATTGGTACAAGGCCGCTACAGATCCGAAACTGACCCGCCTGGCAAAGATCTACGAGCTCTACGAAGAACGGCTCCGGCAGGCGAACGCACTCGACTTCGACGATCTGCTGCTCGAGTCGGTTCATCTCCTCCGGCACGACGATGCGCTCCGGCAGCTCTACAACCGCCGCTTCGAGTTCGTGATGATCGATGAATATCAGGACACGAACCGCAGCCAGTACGAACTCATGCGCTTGCTTACCGAAGCGCGTAGTAACGTTTGCGTGGTCGGCGACGAAGACCAGTCGATCTACGGCTGGCGCGGCGCTGATATCCGTAACATTCTCGATTTCGAGCGTGACTACCCCAGTGCAGTGGTCATCCGCCTCGAGCAGAACTATCGCTCCACCAAGAACATTCTGGAAGCCGCCAGTGCCGTCGTGGCGCATAACAAGGAGCGCAAGGGCAAGTGGCTCTGGACCGACTCGAGCGAAGGAGCCAGAATCGGCTTCTATGAAGGACCCGACGGGGAGAACGAAGCGCTTTTCATCGCGGACACGATAGAAAAGCTCCTCGCGAAAAATCCGGCCGAGCGCGTGGCGGTTCTTTACCGGACGAACTTCCAGTCCCGGCAAATCGAAGAAGCGCTCCGCCGCTACGGCCGGAAATATCTCGTCGTGGGCGGCTTCAGTTTCTATCAGCGCGCCGAAGTGAAAGATCTGCTCGCGTATTTGAAGGTTCTCTCGAGCCCGCAGGATTCCATCAATCTGCTCCGCATCATCAATACGCCCGCCCGCGGCATCGGCAAAGGCACCATCGAGCAGATGGAGCAATACGCTCTCGAGCACGGCATGAGTCTCTGGAATGCGCTCCCGAAAATGATCGAGGAGAAGTTGTTCCCGACGCGTGCGGAATCGGCAATCAAGGCGTTCATCGCCCTCATGACCGATCTCAGTGAAGCGATCCAGACCAAGCCGGTTCACGAAGCTCTCCGCGAGGTTCTCCAGAAGACCGGCTACGAGCACATGCTGAAGAGCGATGTCTCGCCGGACTCGGAATCGCGGCTGAGCAACCTGGAAGAGTTGATCAATGCTGCCGCCGAGGCGGCAGAGCGAGGCGAAACGGTGGCCGAGTTCCTTGACCACGCTGCACTGGTCGCTGATTCCGATGCCCTTGACGAGCAGGCGGCCGTGTCATTGCTGACCATCCACAACGCCAAGGGACTCGAGTTTCCGAACGTTTTCCTCGCGGGCATGGAGGAAGGTTTGTTTCCGCACAGCCGCTCCCTTACCGCCGAAGCGGCTATGGAGGAAGAGCGCCGGCTCTGCTATGTCGGAATGACACGCGCGGAAAAGCGCCTGTACCTCACCTGGGCGCGATACCGCCGCCGCTTCGGAAGCGGACAGCCCGAGGTCTGTCTTCCCTCGCGGTTCCTCAACGAGGTCCCCGTCGGCCTGCGCGAGAAGTTGTCGCCCTATAGCGAGCAGCACGCCGACGAGGTCGATCTCTTTTCTGAGCAGCACGATGTCCGCGAATCGGTAAAGCGTAACCTCTACACCGGCCGGACATACAATTCGGTGGAAAACATCACGCAATTCTTTGCCGAGCGCGGCATGACACCACCCTCCGGTTTCACCCGCCGGCCAGAGTCCGCGAAGAACACTGCGCCGGCGCCTCAAACCGGCCCGCGGCCGGCATCTGCCGGCGCCGGTCCCGTGCCGATGCAAAGGCCGCCTGCCGCTCCCCCGCCCTCCCCGCGTGCGCTGCCGCAGACCCGTTCTTCCGCCCCGCGGCGGCAGGCTGGTTTTGGTGCAGGAGCCGTCATTCAGCACCCGAAATACGGGCGCGGGACCATTTTGCGGCGCGAAGGCGAAGGCGAGGATGCGAAACTAACTATTAGTTTCCCGGGATACGGGTTGAAAAAGATTGTTGAAAAATACGCAGGAATTAAAGTCGACGAATGAACACCAAACACGTTGAAGATCGAGACGAACGCAAGAGCCTGAAACGCGCGGCCCGCAAGAAAGCTGCTCCAAAAGCAAAACGCCCCTCCGGCGTCGCGCGCGGCTCAAACAAGCGCAAAGTGAAGAAGTTGGCTAAGGGCCAGCGGAAGCGCTAAACGGAATTGGTGATCGCGAGATGGGCTGGCCTAAGCCCGTCTCGCTCCAGTTCGCGCCTCCTTGATTCCAATACCCGGCGTGGCTATCTGGAAACCAATCCGCTCCATCGCGGTTTGAACGTATTGGTTGCGCATGAACCAGCGCCATACGTTGTCGGTGAGCAGGTTTTCCATACTCAGAAGCGAAATCCCCACATCGATCCCGATCACGTCCTGGTTCACCCAAAGCTTCTTATCCTGCCACTTCGGGTTAAACGCATCGGCAAAGCCGTACCGGCCATAGATCTGATCGCCGTAAGTGTTGCGCATTTCACGCAGCACCGGCAGGCAGATCTCCGGCGCGAACATTAGTGAGCCGGTTGCAGCACAGGGCACCAGGGTTCCATTAATCGGTCCGGCATACGGCGGACCACCCCAGCTCACATAGCCGCTTGGACTGTCTGAGACCGTGATGCCCCACATATTCGGGCCGTAATCGCCATACTTCGATCCGAGGCTGATGCAGAAATCACGATGAGCGTAGGTCGCAATCTGCGAATTCTCGAAATAGTCGATGTATGAAGGGTCCCCATCCTTCTGGTGCCGGAAGTCCACCCACGCATGCGAATACTGGTGCGTGAACAGCGGTCCGCCGCTGATGAATTTCCATTGCTCGTATTTCACCTGCGGGCGCGACCATGCATACCAGCAGTCGGGATGTATGGGGTGTCGCGGGGAGCCGATTCCCAGGAGATACAAAAGCGAAGCCTCGCTGTAGGCATCCCACCGCGAGCTAATGAATCCCGAACCGGGCATGACGCCGTGCGACAAAATGCGCGGGTTCCCGTTCAGCATCCAGGCAAAATCCACGCGCTCAAAGATCTGCTTGGCAAGCAACCGGATCTCCGGGTCATTGGAGAAGTAACCTTGTACCGTTAGAACGCCCGCAAGAAAGAGCGCCGTGTCGATGCTGGAGATCTCGGAATCCAGCTTGCGCACGCCGGTACGAGCATCCATGAAGTGATAGAACCAGCCATGATCGTGGAATGCGTGCGCCCAGAAGTATCGCAGCGTCGCCAGAGTGCGCGCGCGTGCCTGCGCCTTCGGTACCCAGCCGTGCTCCGCGCCGATGCACAGCGCGGTCAGTCCAAAGCCGGTAGCGGCGGAACTTGCGACGTACCCTCCTGAAGGAGCCCCGTCAAGCCGGGCCCGGTCCATGAACATGCCCGTCCGGTGATCCCACTGCTCCCAGAAGTAGCGAAAACAGCGCTTTTTATAATCTTCGAGAAACTGACGTTCGTCGGGTTTCAGCTTCCTCGCCGCCGGGCTGGGGACATTGGCCGGGAAAGCAGTCTTACCTGCCACAATTGCGCCAGCGGTCGTAAACAGAAACTCACGGCGCGAGAAACCTGCATTCTTGCGACTCACGATCTTCAACTAAGGGAGAAAGACCTTCACCATTGTAGATGCAAATCGCGTGCCATCGGGTTGCGGCCGTGCGAATAATCGCAACCCGTTGAAATCGCAGGAGCGCTATTTACCCGGCTCTTCTAAAAAGTGAATCGAACCTGCAATTTGATGGAGCGCCCGGCTACTGCGTTATCCGGACGGCCAAAATTCGGATTTTCCACCAGCCTGTCCATATCCACCGTCCCGAAGTAGAAGGGCTGCAGATTGAGCTGATTGAAGACATTAAATGCGTATGCACGGAATGCCAGTCGGCTTCATCGATCATAGGCCCCGGGGCACCACGCTCCTCGTTGGATCCTGGCTCGTCCCGGAGAGTTGCGTTGAACTGGGCCAGGGCCCCGGAATACAACCTGAAACGAGTAGGAGAACTAATGGCAAAACCCTACGTAAGCGAAACATCAACCAATACACGCCCACAGAGAAACGATGTGACAGTTGTGTGAATGCTGCGGGCCGGACGCTATCTCCATGCGGTTGTGTAACCGCTATACTTACGCATTACGATGAATCAACTCCTGAAGACCAAAGGAATCGACGAGCTGTGCGAAGAGGCGCACGTCGAAGGAAAGCGGCTCAAGCGTTCGCTGGGCCCCTGGAGTCTGATTGCCTTCGGCATCGGAGCAGTTATTGGCGGCGGCATCTTTACCGTCAGTGGAACCGCGGCGGCTGGCCAGCACATGGCGGTCCCTTCGGTCTTCAATGCCCCCCTGCTTGATCTTCTGATTCACGGCAGCGCCGCAACTTCAATGGTCGGCCGGGCAGGCGCGGGGCCAGGCCTTACGTTCTCCTTCCTCCTCGTTGCAATTACCTGTGGGTTTGCCGCGCTTTGCTATGCCGAACTGGCCTCCATGATCCCCATCGCTGGCAGTGCTTATACCTACGCCTACACAACACTTGGAGAAATCTTTGCCTGGATCATTGGCTGGGATCTGATACTCGAGTACGCCGTCTCGAACATGTCCGTTGCCGTGGGCTTCTCTGCTTACTTCAACGTGATGTGTGACTACCTGTTCGGCATGCATCTGCCCAAATACCTCTCCGAGCCTGCCATAGTCGAAGGCCGTTTTACAGGCAGTCTCTTCAATCTTCCGGCGCTCCTGATCGTCATGTTATTGAGCTGGATCCTGGTACGCGGGGTAAAAGAAAGCGCCGGAGCGAACAACGTTATGGTCTTGATTAAGATCGGCGCTGTTCTGCTCTTTATCTTCGGAGCCGCTCATGCCGTACAAGCCTCTAATCTGCATCCCTTTCTGCCAAATGGTTTCGGCGGGGTTGTCAGCGGAGCCGCCATCGTATTCTTCACGTTTATCGGCTTCGATTCGGTTTCAACGGCGGCCGAAGAATGCAAAGCCCCGCAACGCAATATGCCCATCGGTATCATCGGCACCCTGGTGATATGCGGTCTTCTTTATACTTCGGTTGCTTTCGTTCTCACAGGCATCGTCAACTGGCGGACGCTCGATAATGCGTCGCCCGTTGCCAATGCACTTCAGGCCATCGGCATGAACCGGTTGCGTTTCACCGTGACGGTCGGCGCGCTGCTCGGCATGCTCTCGTCGCTGCTGGTTTACCAATACGGTCAGGCGCGCATCTGGTTCGCCATGTCGCGCGACCGCCTGCTGCCGGATGTGTTCTCGAGAGTTCATAGGAGGTACCAGACGCCGCATGTCAGCACCTGGCTGGCCGGCCTGGCCGTCGGGATACCCGCCGGCATCTGGGACATCGGCACGTTCGCCGATCTATCCAACATCGGCACGCTATTCGCCTTTATCATCGTGTCTTGCGGAGTCGTCATTCTCCGGCGCAAACAGCCGGCGCGCGCCCGGTCGTTCAAAGTTCCCTTCTCACCCGTCACGCCCGCCATCTCCGTTATTTCCTGCCTCGGCTTAATGCTCGGATTGCCGCTCGAAACCTGGGTACGTTTCGTTGCGTGGCTCGGTATCGGGCTGATCATCTATGGCTTATACAGCCGCAAGCGAAGCCCGCTCAATGAAACTCTCTCGATCGTCCAGACGCCCCGGCCCACAACGTCTGCTAGTGGAGGTACCGCTTTGTAATCGACTTGGCGTCGCTCAAAGCCGGTTAACAAAGCAACGGGATTCGAAAACGTTAGAACCCTTCCCAGACCAGCGCCGGGAAGGTGTTCAACGTCCGGAAACCAACTGACTCATACAGCCGGATCGCATCCACGTTCGAACACGTAACGGTCAGGCTCACCGAGGTGCATCCCGCTTCGACAAGGCGCAGCAGCGATTGCCGCAACAGCTCGTATCCGAGCCTTGCCTGCCGCAGCGCGGGCAAAATGCAGAGCTGTGTAATATGCCCTGAGTGCGCCGAAACCAGGCTCGCCAGGCAGACGCCGCAAACACGGCCGGTGTTATCATCCACCGCGATGACTGAAGCGTGCTGAGAGAAATTGCCGCACCCCGGATACTTCACGATATTCGTCAGGAAGTGGCGTGCACCGGGGATCGTGCGGTACTGATCGTTAATCTCGCTGTCGACATGTCCGCGATAGGCGGCGGACACCAGATGCGCAATCTCTTCCTGATACCGCTCCGTCCATGGCAGCAGCTTTACCCGCACCGCAGGCGTCTTCGCTGGCAGCGCAATAGCGGCCTCGCGGTTTACTTCCATGAAATACCGGTCATGCCGCGTAAGATGGCGGCTGAAAGGGAATGGTTGGTTCAAGGGCGCGCGCAAAAGCATCAACTGCGACTCGATCCGCCGCATGCCTGAAACCAGCATGAGGCCCTGCACGGTAGCGCCCAATAACATCATCTCGTGCGCGGGCGTAGCGAACTCGCGCCTCACATAGAAGTCGCCGATGAGCCCCTTGCGTCCCTCGCAGACGTAGTATGCATAGCCGATAACGCTTGTTCTTGATATGAGTGCATATCCGTACAGTGATTGAATCTGCACGAAACGGCGCAGCAGATCGGCCGACGGGCGGAAATCCCAGGCGAACCGCTGCTCCCAGACCCCGATCTCCTCGGCCAGAAGCGGGTCGAGGTCTCTGACGGTGAGGGCTCCTAGTTCAACGACCTCGGGTAGCGCGACATCGAGGCGGGCCGCCATTTGTTGAATTATACGTGTACTTCAGCGGAGCCTACGAATGCGTCCTGTTTTGCGAGGAAGTCCCCGATGCTCGCGGTCGCGCGTCGCACACGCTCGTTGTTCTCGATGAGACTGAAGCGGACGAATCCCTCGCCCATCGGTCCGAAACCGATGCCTGGCGATACTGCAACATGTGTCTCCGTCATGAGCAGCTTCGCGAATTCCAGCGAACCCATCGCCGCAAACGCCTCGGGTATTCGCGCCCAGAGGAACATGGAGCCTTTCGGCGGATCCACCGGCCATCCCGCTTCACGCAGACCTTCTACCAGCACGTCTCTGCGCTCCTGATAAAACTCGCGGATCATACCCGGCGCATCGTCGCATTCTCGCAGTGCTGCAATCGAAGCAATCTGGATCGGCTGAAAGTTGCCGTAGTCGAGGTAACTCTTAATTCGCGCCAGCGCCGCGATCAATTTGCGGTTTCCCAGGCAAAAGCCAACACGCCAGCCTGCCATGTTGTAGCTCTTGCTCATCGAGTAGATCTCGACCGCATGATCAGCCGCACCCGGGACCTCGAGAATACTCGGCGGACGATAACCGTCGAACCCTAGATCCGCATACGCGAAATCATGAATGATATAGGCCCCGTATTCCCGTGCGACGTCCACTATCTCGCGCATGAATGCCAGATCCACACAAATTGTGGTGGGATTGTGTGGAAATGAGACCAAAATCACTTTCGGCTTGTTCACCGCGGTCCGGTAAAGCTGCTTCAGTCCGTCCAGAAAAGTGCCGGCGTCCGGCATCGGCAGCATGCACGCTTCGCCCTCCGCCATGATCACTCCATATTGGTGAATCGGATAGGCGGGATTGGGTGAAACCACTCCGTCGCCGGGACCGATAATCGCGAACAGCAGGTGTGCCAAGGCATCCTTGGCGCCGATTGTGACGATCGCTTCGGCCTCAGGATCGAGCGCGACGCCGTACTGCTTCCAATACCGCGCCACAATCGCCTCCCTGAGACCTGGGATGCCTCGCGACATGGAATATCGGTGATTGGCTGGGTTATGTGCGGCTTCGACGAGCTTCTCCACAACCGGCTCCGGCGTGGCGCCGTCCGGATTTCCCATTCCCATATCGACGACGTCAATGCCGGCCGCACGCGCCCTGTCCCTCAGCTCATTGATGACGGCGAAGACGTAAGGCGGGAGTTTCCTGATGCGATAAAACTCGTCGCTCGGTGGAAGCGGCATATCTCCATAGTGTAACGGTGTACCGTCACGCTATCGAGCGAATTACTCGAGCCGGCAGGAAAATAATTGCTGCCACCAGCGCTAGTACACCGTGCACCGCGATACCCGCCAGCCGGAAGGGCAGCAGGAATAGCCAGACAAGCGGATACAGCACCAGGCCGATGAGCGCAATGGGCCAGCAAATAACAAACAAAAGACACCACAGCAGGAATGTGAACATATATCCGAACCTCTGGGTCGCTACAAAAGCTACGCATTGCCCATTTGGGAAGTTCCGTCGGCTACTGGCCGGCCCACTTCCTTTGCGCTTCCCGGAAAGGCGCTGTTTTTGGATTCTGCGCATTCCACTGGGGCGGCCGTGAGTTATTTGCAAGACGAATCAGCGCTAGCGCAACCATCCGGTCCACCCGCGCCATGTTTTCGTAGTCGACCTTCTGCCATTCGTCGCCGAGCGCGTGATAATCCGGATAATCAAATGCAACCGTAAGGGTATGTGCTGGAATGCCCTGCTCCGCCAGCGCATCGTTATCGCTGCGTGTGAAGTATGCATCGCTTGCTTCTGGGTCCGTGTAAACTCTGATACCTACTGCCTTTCCCGCCTCCGCCAGGGTTTTCGGCACGTCCGAGTAATCAAACCCGGTCAGGCTGGCGGTGTTGGTCTCCCGCGTCACCTTTCCGTTCGTGACCTCGTCCGTTCGTCCCACCTGTTCGAGATTTACGTCGGCGACCGTCTTCGAAATCGGAAAAATGGGGTGCTCACCGTAATACCTGGACCCGAGTTCCCCGCGCTCCTCGCCAAAGAACGTCATGAATACAAGCGTGCGCTTCGGATGCTGATTAAGCTTGGCCAGGGCGCGAGCGATCTCGATCACCGAAACCGTGCCGCTGCCGTCGTCATTTGCGCCGTTGTAGATATGATCGTCCGGATTCGGGCTTTTCGGGGCCATCGCCATACGTCCGGCCGTTTCCGTCGTCCCGATGTGGTCATAATGCGCAGTCAGGAGAACGTACGTGTCCTTCAGCTTCGGATCCGATCCAGGCAGTATCCCGATGACGTTCTTCACAGTCACTGCCCGGTTCTCCGGCCCTGGAACATCCGTCGACACAGTCGAGGCGCTGCCCTCATCAGGGTGCTTCAGACATCTCTGCAGTTCGGCGTTCGCTGCCTGTACAACCGGAACCTTCCGCGCGCCGGCGGCCTCCGCGGAAAGCAATCTGGGCGAGGCGGGCGCGAGGCGTTTTGTCACCACAATCTCGATTGCAGCCTTCGATGCTCCCACATAAATGTCAAAGCTGCGCATCTTACGATACGTTGCCATCGCCTGTCCTGGAGACATGCCGTCGAAATCGGGCTGCTCGACGACAATCGCCTTGCCCGCGATATCGGTTTTTTTCAAAGTGTCCAAATCCCTCGTGGGAAAGACCAGCACGGGCGCACGATCGATCTTCACGGCCTGGCTCGTATCGAAAATGACCAGCGAGTCCGCCGCAATCGTGAACTTCTTGCCGGCGCCTTCCACCGTCATGCCCGACGCGGGTTTCGGCATGTAGCGGTCAATCATCGGCGCAGTCTGAAAATAATCATGGTCCCCCGCAGGTTTCAGGCGCGCAGCTCGAAATTGCGAGGCAATAAACTCGGCGGCCACCTCCAGCCCGGGCGAAGGCGTGTATCTGCCCTGCAGCACATCTGAGGCGATGAACGACAGATCGCCTTTCAGATTAGCCGCGCTGATAGAATCAAGCGCCGCCTTCTGCTGTGCAGTCACTACCGGTTCGATCTCCGTGGCCGGGGCGCATCCGGCCAGCATCAGCAAAGAGAGTGACGGAGCCAGAATCTTGCCGGTTATACCTAGGAAGAGCAAACCGGAGTATAGCGAAACCCGCGAGACGCGTTCGCGATGGTTGCACCGGTACTCCTGGGCCCTTGCCGGTGCGTTTGAAACGTGTTGTTTATGCTAGCCTAACGGTAACTTCATGAGCCTTATCCGCAAGAAGTCGCTGCGCGCGCTGCTCGAGCAGGCCAGCCACTGCCACCTGAAACGCACCTTAACTGCCCAGAGTCTGGTAGCCCTGGGGGTGGGCGCCATCATCGGCGCGGGTCTGTTTGTCCGGACCGCCGCTGCCTCCGCTCAAGCCGCTGGTCCGGCTGTCACTGTCTCATTTATCATCGCCGCCATTGGCTGCGCCTTCGCAGGCCTCTGCTATGCCGAGTTTGCCGCCATGATTCCCATTGCGGGCAGTGCTTACACATACGCTTACACCACCATGGGGGAATTTGTGGCCTGGATTATCGGCTGGGCCCTCGTGCTCGAGTACGCCCTGGGCGCTGCGACGGTAGCGATCTCATGGAGTGAGTATTTGAATAATCTGGTCGGCAAGTCGATCCCGTTCCAATGGTGTCACTCCCCGCTGGAAGTATCCACCGCAGGCGTTCACGGAATCATCAATGTACCGGCGCTGTTCATCGTGTTCATACTGACGCTGATTCTCATCAAAGGAACCCAGGAATCGGCCATGGTCAACGCCGTCATCGTCGCCCTCAAAGTCTCAATCGTTATTGCGTTCGTTGCCGTCGGCTGGCACTTTGTGAACCCTGCAAATTTCACGCCCTACACCATTCCGGCTGCTATGCCCGGTCACGAAGGCCTTTTCAAGCATGGCTGGGGCGGCGTGCTGGGCGGGGCCGGCATTGTCTTTTTCGCTTTCATCGGCTTTGATGCAGTCTCCACTGCTGCGCAGGAAACGAAGAATCCGGGACGCGATATGCCCATAGGGATTCTGGGCTCCCTCGCCGTCTGTACTGTCCTCTATATTGTGTTTGGCTACGTCCTCACCGGAGTATGCAACTGGCGCGAATTCGCAATCGCCGGCAAAGAGGCATCTGTCGCGTATGCGGTAGAGCACTACATGCCCGGCTTCCACTGGCTTGCCACCGCGATTACCGTGGCGATTTTACTCGGCTTCTCCTCGGTCATCCTGGTGATGCTGCTCGGCCAAAGCCGTGTTTTCTACACGATGTCGAATGACGGTCTTCTGCCCAAGGTTTTCTCAGCGATTCATCCGAAGTTCCGCACTCCGTACAAGTGCAACATTATCCTGTTCCTTTTTGTCGGACTCTTTGCCTCGTTCCTGCCCGAATCGCTCGCCGGCGATCTGACCTCTATCGGAACTCTGTTCGCCTTTTCCCTCGTCTGCATCGGGGTCTGGATCATGCGTCATCTGGAACCCACCATGCATCGGCCGTTCCGCACCCCGCTGGTCCCGGTCGTGCCCATCCTTGGTGTCCTCATCTGCGGCGGCATGATCATCTCGCTCGACCACCGCACGCAGTTGACCGCTTTCTGCTGGATGGTGGTTGGCTTGTTCATCTATTTCCTGTATGGAAGATCGCACAGCAAGCTCAATCCAGCCGAAGTCAGCGATCTCGAAACCAAACCGGTCCGGTAACGGCTGCCGCCAGACGCGGGCTTGCGCAATGATAGTCGTGTGAAACATGCCGTAGCCCTTGCGCTGTGCTGCTGCTCCGCACTCGCCCAGACGAATTCAGGCACGTACCTGCTTCATGATGTTCGCCTGATCGACGGTACCGGTAGCCTGCCGATCGCTCATGTGGACATAGGCATCGAAAACGGGAAGATCGCCGCGGTCGTGACGCCCCGTTCGGGCAGCCGCTTCACGCCTCATAATCAGGCCGTCCGCCTCAACCTGTCAGGCAAAACTGTCATGCCCGGCATCATCAATGGCCATGGTCATCTCGGGCTGATCGATGGCACTTCGGTAGGTCCGGCGAATTACACACCCGCGAATATCGAGCGCCAGCTTTCCCAATACGAGCGCTACGGCATCACGACGGTGCTCTCGCTCGGACTGAACAAGGATTTGCTCTACCAACTGCGGGCCGCGCAGGAGAAAGGCGATCTCGGCGGGGCGACCATCCTGACCGCCGATCGCGGCATCGGCACACCCGGCGGCGTGCCAGGCGTCAGTGTCGGGCCCGATCAACTCTACCGTCCCACGACTCCGGAAGAAGCGCGAAAAGACGTTCGCGAGATGGCGGGCCGCGACCCCAATCTGCTCAAGATATGGGTGGATGACAACCTTCACAAGCTGCCTGCACCGAATCCTGCTGTCGCCGCCGCGGTGATCGATGAGGCACACAAGCTGCATCTCTCTGTCGCTGCGCACGTTTATTATGAGGTGGATGCGAAACGACTATTGCAGGAAGGCGTCAGCATTATCGCCCACAGTATCCGCGATCGGGAAATCGATCCGGATACCATCAGCCTCATCAAGAATCGCGGCATTTACTACATCCCGACCCTCCAGCTAGAGGAGTCTTTCTACATTTATGCCGGGCATCCTGCATGGATGGATACGGCTCTCTTCCGCAATGCCGCAAACCCCACGTTGCTGGAACAACTGAATTCGCCTGCTTATAGAGACAAGGTCGAGACCGACCCTACAACAGCCATTCATCGGCGTGCCTTGCAAACGGCGATGGCGAATCTCAAGAAGCTGTCTAATGCCGGTGCTCCCATCGCCTTCGGAACCGATTCGGGAGCCAATCCTTATCGCATTCAGGGCTTCGCGGAACATCGCGAGCTCCAACTGATGGTGGAAGCAGGCTTGACGCCGCTACAGGCAATCCGCGCCGCGACCCAAGAGAACGCGCGCATGCTCCATTTCGATAAAGAGACTGGAACGATAAGTGTAGGTAAACGGGCCGATTTGATTGTTCTCGACGCCGACCCTTCCAAGGACATCAAGAACACGCGCAAGATCGCGATGGTTTTTCACGACGGCCGTGAAATCAAGCCGTGAGCTGACCGCGCGTCAATCTTCTTGCTGGCGGAAAACAGGTTCTTTACCCGCAAGCATCAAACGCTCGTCGAGAGCTGCCTTCACGAGTTCTTCTTCCATTTCGGACAACCCATGAGCATCTTTCTCGATGCGGGAGAGCAGCCCTTTCATACGTCCTCGTGAAAGCTCAGCTGGTATGGCGAGCGAGTACGCGAAGATTGCGTCAGACCGCAGCTCATCATGCTCGAACAGCTTCCTCAGCCGGTCGAGCTCGCTTCTGATGCCGTAATAGCCTATGCCCCAGACCGCCGCGCGCCGGACTTCCAGATCGGCGTCTTCCAGGTGCTTCGAAAAATAATCCCGGAAGCTCGGATGCACCGATCGCCACATGGCCTCAAGCGCCTTTGCGCGGCCGCCGGGTACGTTGTACATCTCGATCATCGCGTTGCGGACTTCGTTCCGGTCAGCCTCCGCCGAGAGCGCGACTAACACGCCTCCCCGTTCTTCAACGGTGAGTTCCGCGTTGCGCATCGTCGCAAGGAGCGCGTCCACTACTTCCGTCTCTTCGGTCGAATCGACCAGCGACTCCCAGGCGCGTGCACGGACCGTGGCCGATTCATCCTCTTTCGCCAGGTTTAGGAGTTTTGTCCGCTGTTCCGGCGTCAGTTCGCGGTTGAAAAACGAATTCGCCGCGGCGGCCCGCACAGAACCGACCGGATGACCGAGCAGTTCCCACCGCTCGTCTTCATCCAGCAGGTCTATCGGGAGATCCTCTTCCACCGGATAATCGGCATAGATATCGAACGACTCTTGTTCGCCGGTGTGACGGTGTGTATCCGGGTTTGAAAGCGCATTGAGTGCATCCGCGACTTCCGCCTTGAGATCCGCATCACCCTCCTCGAGCTCCGCACCCGCTCGCTCGATGGCGACTCTTGCTGCCGGATCACCGTGGATCGTCAACAGCATCAGCGTGTCCGAGAGATCGTACTCAAGACGATCCGTCAGGATCTTCAAAATGCGCTCATCGGGAATCCGCAGATTCGCAAGAATGAAAGCGACTTCCCCACTCTCTGATTCCTCGAGTGATTCGTACAGCGCCAGCAACGGGTCCAGCGCCGGCTGTCCTATCTCGACAAGCGCTTCCATGGCTTCATCGGGAACGTTCTCGGGGTCTTCCCTGATGTATTCAATCAGGAAAGGAATGCCTTCGGGCGCTTTCCAATGCCGGAACAGGGCAATCAGTTCCGGCGCGAGGTCGACCGCGTCCCGCGACCGCTCGCGTTCGGCAAACGCGATAAGGGCGGGCAGTGTCTCTGCCCGCCGGTCCAGGAGTGCTTTCAGAAAACGATGATCCAGGCCGAGATGGCCGCGGGATCCCGCGTCCAGAATCTCGGCCGGAGTCGATTCGTTCAGTCTGTTAGGATCTGGAAACAAAGCTTATTGCTCTGGTTCCACCACAACGTTGATGTCGGTATCCACGTCGCGGTGCAACCGCACGGTGACCTTGTGTTCGCCGACGGTGCGTATCGGCTCTTCGAGGTGAATCTTGCGGCGGTCGATATGGAACTTCTGCGCTTCGAGCGCATCGGCGATATCTTTCGCTGTCACGGAACCAAACAATTGGCCGTTCTCGCCGACCCGTTGCCGGAACGTTAAGGTAACATTCGCCACCAGCCGCGCCAGATCCTCCGCCTCGCCCTTTGCCTTGGCCTCGCGGCGCAGGTAGGCTTCCCGTTCCTGTTCTACGATCTTGCGATTTGCTTCGGTCGCCGGAACAGCCAGGCGCTTGGGCAACAGGAAATTGCGGGCATAACCATCGGCCACCTTCACCACGGAGCCGCGGGCGCCGAGTTTCTCGACTTCTTCTCTGAGAATGACTTCCATGATTTCCTCCTGCTCGTCAGACTCGGGATGCGAACGGCAGCAGCGCAATGTTCCGCGCCTGCTTGATCGCCTCGCTCAAGCGCTTCTGGTGTGGCGTGCACACGCCCGAGATGCGACGCGGAGTGATTTTGCCGCGCTCGGAGACGAAGCTCGAGAGCAGCCTTACATCTTTGTAGTTGATATCGTCGACCTTATCGACGCAGAATCGGCAAACTTTTTTGCGCCGGAAATACTGTTTTTTGCCTGTGGCGATTGCCTTGTCGCCGCCGGTGGGACGCTGTGATGCCGCGATCGGACGGCCGCTTCGTTGTTCTGCCATGATGATTCTCCTTGCCTCCCGTCCTTACTCTGCCTGCTCCGCCGGAACTGCCGGAGCCGCCGGGGCAACAGAACCTGTTTGCGGCGCGCCGGGCACCGGAGCGGGCAGCTCCTGTGGCAGCAATGGCGAAGCAACTGCCGGGGCCAGCGGTGCTGGCGCTGGTTTTCTGGCTGCCCGCTTCTCCCGCGCCTTTTTGCGCTTCTCGATGCGCTTCAGCTTCTCGTCGATGCGAACCGTCAGGAACTTCAGAACGATATCGGCAACGCGCAGACGACGTTCAAGTTCTTTGACTGTTTCGGGCTTGGCAGTGAACTGCAGAAGGATGTATTGGCCTTCGTCGTACTTCACCACGCGGTACGCAAGCTTGCGCATGCCCCACTTTTCCGCCTTATCCACCGTGCCACCCGCCTGGGTGATCACATTCTTCAACTGGTCGATAAAAGGATCCACCTCTTCATCCGGAGCACCCGGCTGAACGATGAATAACTCCTCGTAGATTCTCATTCTTCCTCTTCTTGTATGCCTTGAGCGCGGCGATTGAATTTCGCCATGGCCCTATCGGCGCCCTCAGCAACGATGGACTCGACGGCATCCGCGGTATACGACACCACCTCGTCCACGTCCTTCTTCAATTCCCGCCCGAATGGAGCGAGAACATATTGCGCCGCGTCAACCGGGTAATCCGGGCGTATACCGACCCGCACCCGTATGAAGACGTCTGTCTTCAGAGCGGCGATAACCGACTTGACACCGTTGTGTCCAGCCGCCGAACCGTTCTTCTTGATCCGCAGCGCGGTCCAGGGGAGAGCCAGTTCGTCATACACCACGATAAGATCGCGGTTTGTCAGGTTGCGGTACCTCAGCACTTCGCTGATGCCCACCCCTGAATGATTCATGAAGGTCTGCGGCTTTACCAGGATTACATTCTTATCCCGGAAACAGCCGCTTCCCATCAGCACCGCGCCTTCCGTTTTCGCGATCCGGATAGCGTAGCGCCTTGCCAATTCGTCCATTACCAGAAAGCCGAGATTGTGAGGCGTTGCCTCATACCGGCTCCCGGGATTGCCCAGTCCCGCGATGCACAGCATCCGCGACGAGGGCTCATCTGAAGGCTTATTCCCGTCCACAGGATGACGAGGAGCTTACTTCTTCTTGGCGCCCTCGCCGCCTTCCTCTTCCTTCTTACCCTTCTTGATAACTTCGGGCTCGGCGGCAGGAGTTGCGGCAGCGGCTTCAGTAGCCGCAGGCTCTTCCGCACGCAGCGAGACAACGTGGGAAATCACCGCATCGGCCGGGCTCAAGAGTTTCACGGAGCCAGTCAATGGAATATCGCCGGCACGAACTGCCTGGCCAATCAACAGCTCGCTGACGGTGACATTGAACTGTTCGGGAATCTCGTCCGGCAGACACTCGATTTCGATCTCGCGCGTAACGATTTCATGGAGGCCGCCCTGAATCTTGACACCCTTCGGATCGCCCGCCGTCACCACCGGAACCTTCACGATGATGCGTTTCGTCAGATCGATCCGCTTCAGATCGACGTGCAGCAGCGAATCCTTGATCGGGTCATACTGCCAGTCGATGATCATCACCGGCGTGTTTTCACCCCCGGCAATGCTCAGATTAAAGATCGTATTGTGACCCGTCTTGCTGTTCAGAATCCTCGTTAGTTCTTTGGGGTTAACGGCTACCGGCAGCGGGCCTGCGGCCCCTCCGTAGAGAACTCCCGGCATGGAGCCGTGCGCGCGCAGACGGCGCGCTTCATTTTTGCCGCGCGAGTCGCGTGACTCGGCGGTGATTGTGACGTCTTTCCTCATCCTTCACCTCGTCGCCAGGACGGCTGCCTGCTACTACTCACCGAGCCGCCGGCCCCTGACTTGATTTACTGGCTCGCATCCGCGACCCAGCTTGCTACAAACCTAAATAAACAACGTACTGATCGAGCCGCCTTCGTGAATCGACTGAATGGCTCGTGCCAGCAACGGTCCTACCGACAGCGTCCGGATCTTCGAACTTTGCGCCGCCTGCCCGTCATGCGGAATCGAGTTGGTCACGACCAATTCCTGCAATGCGGACCCGTTAATTCTCTCTACTGCCGGACCCGACAGCACCGCATGCGTCGCACAGCCGCTGACGCTTTTCGCGCCCTGCTCCAACAACGCATCTACGCCTTTTACCAGCGTACCGCCCGTATCCACCAGGTCATCCACCACCAGGCAATGCTTTCCACGGACATCACCGATGATGTTCATCACCTCGGCCACGTTCGCTTCCGTTCGCCGCTTATCGATAATCGCCAACGGTGCGTTCAGCCGCTTGGCGAACGATCGCGCCCGTTCCACACCGCCTGCATCCGGCGAAACCACGATCAATTCGCCACGGCTAAAGCGGCCGCTAAAGTAGTCGACCATGACCGGGGCAGCAAACAGGTGGTCGACGGGTATATCGAAGAATCCCTGAATTTGAGCCGCGTGCAGATCGAGCGCCAAAACCCGGCTGGCGCCGGCTCGCTCCAGCAGACTGGCGACCAGTTTCGCGGAGATCGGCATACGCGGACGGTCCTTCCGGTCCTGCCTGGCGTACCCATAATAGGGTAGCACTGCGGTGATACGTTCCGCACTGGCGCGCTTGAAAGCATCGATCATCAGCAGCAGTTCCATCAAGTGCTGGTCGACCGGGGTGCTGGTCGGCTGCACGACGAAGACGTCAGCTCCGCGAACGTTCTCCTGGATCTGCAAGTGCGTTTCGCCATCCGCGAAGCGCTTGATCATGGCGTTGCCGACCGGGCAGTCCAGCGCCCGGCAGATCTCTTCCGTTAAACAGCGATTCGCAGTCCCGCTAAAAACCTTGAAATCGGTGAAAAGTGCTCGCGATAATTTGGGCGCGGACATCCAGTCTCCTCTACTGGGCAAAACAGCTCGCGTCGGCTGCCGGCCCTAAAGCGCGCCGCCAGAGGGTCCGATACTGCCGCCGTGTGACGAAATGAACTGGAAACGTGGTTCCCGCCGGAAACTTCATGGCCGCCGCCTCGGCTTCCGAAGCGCCGGCAAAAACTCCGAAAAGAGCGGATCCGCTGCCTGTCATCAGCGCCGGCTTTGCTCCGAGGCGCCGCAGTTTCCGAATCGCCGCGGCCAGTTCAGGGTGCCCTTCGAAGACAGCCGGCTCAAAATCGTTTTTCAGCGGGAGTTGGCCCAGGCTTGAACCATCCAGCCTCCAGGCAATCGTCTGAAACTCTCCCAGGATAGGAAAATCAGCCTGTAAAGTCAATGAGTTCCTGGCATCTCTGCCCAGTGCGCGGTAAGCCTCGGGTGTGGAAACATGTACCCCGGTCGAGACTACTACAGCCGCCCGGGCGGGCTGATCGGGCAACGGATAAAGTTCGGTGCCGCGGCCTAATGCCAGCGCGGTGCCACCGTGGAGAAAGAACGGCACATCGCTGCCCAGCATTTCTGCCAAACGAACTTGCTCAGCGTATGGAATCCGCCTCCCGGCCAGCGCCGGGAGGGCGATCAGGACGGCGGCAGCATTGCTGGATCCGCCCCCTAGCCCCGCGCCCATCGGGATCCGCTTGCGTAATGAAAAACGAACCCAAGCCTTAATCTCGAGGTACTCCAATAGCAATTTTGCCGAACGAACTATCAGGTTGTCCGCAATATCTACCGAACTATTGAGGTCAATTTGAGTTCGTTTGGCAAAATCGAACTCAATTGAAAGCGTGTCCTTCAGGCTGATCGTCTGAAAGATCGTGCGCAGTTCGTGATAACCGTCGGCTCGCTTGTGGAGAACCCGTAAATCGAGATTTAGCTTGGCGAGAGAAGGAACAGTAACCCGCACAGCTAGTACTGAAGCAGGGAGAACACATCATAGCCGGCCAGTTTCTGGCGGCCCTGAAGAAATGTAAGCTCAATTACAAATCCGAGCCCGGCGACATTGCCCTTCAGGAGCCGAACCAAGCGCGCCACGGCCGAGGCGGTTCCACCCGTTGCCAGCACGTCGTCGATGATCAGGACGTTTTGGCCGGGTTCAATCGCGTCGGCATGAATTTCGAGCCGATCCTTTCCGTACTCCAGGTCATACTCCACACTCTCAACGAAGTGCGGCAGCTTCTTCGGCTTCCTTACGGGGACGAAGCCAGCACCGAGCGCGTGAGCCATGGCAGGCGCGAAGAAGTAGCCGCGTGCCTCAATACCCACGACGACGTCCACCGGCTTGTTGCGGTAATGGTCCTGCAGCCGGTCGACCGTCTCCCGAAAGCCGTCCTTGTCTTTCAGCAGTGTTGTAATGTCGTAGAAATTGACGCCCGGCTTGGGAAAATCCGGAACTTCGCGGATGAGTTCTTTCAGGCGATCACTCACTAGCGTCGATGTTTGATCCAGGGTCGATGTTTGAGCGGACACGCCGCGATTGTAGCAGGCAGACCGCGAAGTTAGCGTTCGCGAAACCAACTGCTGCGTCCCCTATTCTGACTACAAGGGTCCGATTTTGTTTCTTTTGCAGGGCACGTTCCGAACAATCCTGGTGGTCTCTGCCGTTCTGATCCTTGCCTTTGTTGCCACCGGATTCGCCAGTTCAGCCTACCATCGCGAGAAACAGCTATTAGGTGAGGAGCACTACAAAGAGGGGCAGCAACTCGCAGCCAGAGGCGAGACGGAAGCCGCGGCAGAAGAGTACCGCAAAGCTCTGCTTTTTTCCCCGGAGGAAACGAACTACCGGCTGTCGCTGGCAACTGCCTTGATAGATGCCGGTCGGCTGGATGAAGCGCAGTCCCATCTCGAGCAATTACTGCAGGAGGATCCGACAAACGGCCTTATTAACCTGCTGCTGGCGCGGGTAGCACTCCAGCGCAACCAGTTGAAGATGGCGAAGGATTATTATCAACGCGCGGTCTATGAGTATTGGCCGGCTTCGGAATCGACGGAGCGCCGCAAGGCGCGGTGGGAACTGGTGAACCTGCTTTCGAGAACCGGCCAGCGGAACGCGGTCATCGCCGAGTTGATTCAACTGTATGCCAATGCCCCGGGCGATCAGCAGCAGAAAGCGAAGATTGGTTTCCTCCTGCTCGATAATGGCGCTGTGTCAGAAGCGGCGCAGGTTTTCCGCGATCTGGTGAAGCAAGCACCACAGGATACAATGGCGCATTTCGGATTGGGGCAAGTCTACTTTTCTTCGGGAGATTTCGTCTCCGCCCGGCACGAATTTGAGCGGGCTGCGCGCCTCAGCCCACATGATCCCCGCACAGAGCAGGCACTCGCGCTCACGAACGACGTAATCGACCTGGACCCCGTCTTGCCCTCGATCACTGCTACCGAACAGTTGCGGCGCAGCCAGAACCTGCTTTCGCGCGTTATTAAAGACCTGCAGGCATGCCCGGGATTTCAGCACCGCCTCGATGCGGCGCAGAAGCTGCTTGCGACAAAACCGCAGTCGAAAGAAGATCTCTCCCTGCGGTTGCACCAAGCCGCACAGAGCCTGTGGCATGATAAGGGCCTTTTCTGCGGATCGAAGCCGGTGAATGACCGCACCCTCGACACGGTTCTATCGAGGATGAACCAGTGAGCAGGTTATTTTACGGCCGGCGGATGTTGGCTAACTCGCTTGCGCATGTCAGCATAAGCGAAACGCAACGCTTTCTACTGCTGGCGCTGCTAATCGGCATCTTCTCCGGCCTGCTGGTCGTGCTGTTTCACATCTCCATCGATGTCATCAGTTGGACGTCATTGGGGGCGCTGGCCGGCCGATTCCACTTCGCCCGCCTTCTTAGTCCGGCTGCCGGCGCCATCATTGCAGTGTTCGTGGTCCGCAGGATCTTCCCACGCGCGAAAGGGAGCGGCGTCAACCAGACCAAGATCGCGATTTACAGTTCCGAGGGCCACGTGTCTTCGAGCACAATCGCGGGCAAGTTTCTGGCATGCGCGATTTCTATCGGCAGCGGAAACTCGCTCGGGCCGGAAGACCCTTCGCTGCAAATGGGCGCCGGGGTTGCTTCCCTGCTCGGCAGAGTGTTCCGGCTGCCGCGCAACAGCATGCGCCTCATCGCGCCGGTGGGCGCGGCCGCCGGTATTGCCGCGGCGTTTAATACTCCGATCAGTGGCGTGCTGTTCGTAATGGAAGAGGTACTGGCGGACTGGAGCGCGACGGCCGTGGGCTCCATCGTCTTGGCGGCGGTTTCGGCCGTGGTTACAATGCGCGCGTTTCTCGGCAATGAGCCGCTCTTTCAGATTCCCTCCTTCGAACTGAATCATGTCTCAGAGCTGATGATCTATGCGGGCGTCGGCATCGCGGGCGGCGTGCTCTCGGCGCTGTTCATGTGGCTCGTCGAACGGCTCAAAGAACAGATCCACGAGCTGCCGCAGTGGCGCCACTACGCCCTGCCGGCAGCGGCGGGTTTTCTTACCGGCGTCACAGGGCTGTGGTTCCCGGAAGTGATGGGAGCCGGTTATGACGCAGTCAACAGTGCTTTGCATGGCGAGTTCGTCTGGCAGGTTTTGCTGTACCTGGCATTGGCCAAGCTGCTGGTGACGCTGCTTTCTTTCACGGCGGGGACACCGGGCGGAATGTTCGCACCCGCGCTCTTTGTCGGCGCAATGCTCGGGGGCGGGTTGGGCGGATTAGCCCACCGTGTCTGGCCGCAGGCGTCTTCCACGGCAGAGGCCTACATGCTGGTGGGCATGGGCGCGTTTTTCGCAGGCGTGTTTCGCGCTCCGATTACTTCGATCTTCATGGTCTTCGAGCTCAGCGCGAGTTACGTGATTATTCTGCCGGTGATGATTGCAAACACAACGGCTTACCTGCTTTCCCGCAATCTGCATCCGACGCCATTCTTCACCATGCTGGCCGAACTGGAAGGCGTCAATTTGCCGTCAGCCGAAGAGAAGCGTAACTTTCAGCCCTTGCGTGTGGAAGATGCGATGCACAGGGTATCCGCTGCCGTACAGAAGGAGCCCGGCTTGCACCTTTTTCCTGATGAGCCGCTGGATGCCGCGCTGCGGTTGCTCGCATCGCAGCATCGCATTCAGGTGATCAGCCGGCTGGAACCGCACGAGGTGCTCGGAACGTTGACGCTCGACGATGTGCATCAGGCTTACGGAATTGCGACGCAGGAAGTGTTGGAAGGCTGAAGTTCTACGCGCTCGATGCGGATCTCACCCTTACCCCAAACGGTCTGACGCCCGACCCCGACCCAGCGTCCGATTTCAAGCAGTGGAAGGAACGCGCCTATGGGTCCGGTATATTCTGCCCATCCTGTGAACCCCCCGATTGAGTGCTGCTGGCCGTTGCTGGCGCTGCGCCGGAAAACATCCGTGCGCACCCACTCCCAACGCGTGAGTTTCACATCCTGAGCGGCAGCGAGAAGATCGGTATAGTTCCACTCGTCCGGCCAGCCCTGGTAAAGTCGCCCGAGCGCCCGCACGCGCTCCGCCAGCCGATGAATTGTGACGGGGAAGGCCGGCTCGATGAGCACCTCACCGGCTGATTTCAGCTCCGTTGGCGTGACAAAGGAGAGCCGCAATGAACCATAGCCCGGAGCGCCGACCACCGGCAAACGTAATCCCCCCGAGCGTGCGGGTTCGAAGTTGATGAGCTTCGCCCTTCCTTTCGTTTGTCCGAACCCTGAAGCACCCGCTAAAGTGAATGCCTCTTCGAGAGCAGACCAAGGCGATTCAAGAGTGTCGAACACAAAGATATCCGCGGCGAATGCCTCACCGGGGGCAACGTCCCCATGCCCGGAAGCCCAGCGCAGGACAAAGGGTCGCGGGGCGTCCCGGTATCCGCTCGGGCCTTCTTCCCATCGCGGCTCGAAGAAGCGGGCGTAAACACATTCCCGGCTATGAGTGCGGTTGTCCTCCCAGGTGCAGCGAGGAACGCATGAAATGCGGCGAAGCGCGGCCCCCAGCGCACCGCGGAAAATGTTCAACTCCTTGCCCGGAGGCAGCCGGAGCGAATCCTGTGCGACGAACTCTAGCCGAGCCGGAAGAACGACGAAGTCCATCACTTAACGTTTATCAAGATAGCCGACGTGTTATCCGGGCAGACTGAGCGGATATAGGCGCGCGTGGACTACTTTGCACTGGAGGAGGCCGGTGCCACCGGCGCGCCGGCGGCGCCTTCCAGAGTGCTCGCGATCTCGTCCACGATTTTCTTCTCGCGCATCAGGGCGTCGGCTTCGCGCGGAATCTGCGATTCGGCCTCGGCCCAATTCTTGCGGTCCAGCGCTTCATGGACACCGGGCAGCGGCTTCGCTTCATAGCCGGTATAGGCACCAGGCGCGTAGATCATGTTCTTGAACCATGGCCGTCCGGGCAACCCCGCGGCCTCGGTGAGCGCCGGGCCGCTCTGCATAAGGAGCAGGTTGATGCCATTGATGGTTTCCGGCGAGACGGACCAGCCGTTCGCTTGCGCTTTTGTCCAGGCCTTCGAGAGCCGGCCGGCACTTTCAGAAAGCTGATCGACGGCGTTTTGCAGCGGGGCGAAATTGAAGTGCGGGGGCACGGGCTCGGACGAAGGCGGAAGCAGCGGCTGCAGCGGATCACTCGTGGCATTGTAGACGCCATCCTCGATGTCGCGATTGCGCTCACGCATCGCTTCCTGCTGGTTCTTTAGCAGCTCCTGCATATTGTCGAGGTACTTGCCGACTGCGGCTGCAAAGCCCGCGAAATCAAACGGCAGTACGTCGGCATCGGCAAGGCGCATTACCGCGGTTCCAATCAATTCAGATTCGGCGCGCTCGTATTCAAAGTTCGGGTCGCCAAAATGCGTATACCAATAGAAATCGTCGTAGATGGAGTGGTAAACGCCGCCATCATCCTCGCCGCCGAACGCGATATCGGCCGACGGAATGCCGAGGTGATGAATGAAGGCAGTATAGTCGGAGCCGTCGCCCAAAGCTCCGATGCTAAGCTCGCTGCGGTTCCGAATCTCATTCTTCTGGTCAGTGCCCTGGGCGTCCGCGATGCGCCGCAGTCTGGCACGGTCCCAAACACTCATGTCCTTCTCCGGATCGTGCACATCGCGGGCGACCGAGTTAATGAAACGTTCGAGGACGTGCGATCCGTCCGCGTCCATATAGCCCCGGCCATTCGTGTCGCTGTTAAAATACGCGACTGCGTGCTGGAGCAGTTCCTGCGAGTGCGCCTCCACCCACTCGGTTGAACCGAGCAATCCCGGCTCTTCGCCGTCCCAGGCACAGTAAACGATGGTGCGCTTGGGTCTCCATCCCCGCTTCGTCAACTCGCCGAACGAGCGTGCTTCCTCGAGCATGGTTACCAGGCCGGATACGGGATCCTGGGCGCCGTTCACCCAGGCGTCGTGGTGGTTGCCGCGCAGGACCCACTGGTCCGGCTCGTCAGAGCCCTGTATCTTCGCGATGACGTCATAGACGGGCTTCTGATCCCAATTCGACTTCACCTTCAGGTGTACCTTCACCTCGTTCGCGCCAAAGCGGTAGGTAATAGGCAGACCGCCGCGCCATGCCGCAGGAACCACTCGCCCCTTCAATTCGGACAGCATCGGCTGGGCATCCGCGTAGGAAATCGGCAAGACAGGGAGTTTCGTGATGGTTGGCGATTCCTGGATCGTGAGCCGTTTCGTGCTAGGAACGGATGGCTCTCCGGGCGTAAGCGGGTCGCCGGGGTATTCGGTGTCCATTACGCTGCCCCGCTGAATGCCATCGGGCGGCCGAAAGGCACCCTGCGGGAAGATTACGCCGTTACCGTATCCGTCATCGCGCGGATCGGAGTAGATGATGCAGCCAATGGCGCCATGCTCGGCAGCGACCTTCGGTTTCACACCCCGCCAGCCGTGACCATAGCGCGCAATCACGATGGCACCTTTGACAGACACGCCGTAACGGGCGAGCGTCTCGTAATCTTCTGGCATGCCGTAGTTCACATAAATGAGGGGGCCAGTAATGTCTCCGTCGATGGAATAAGCGTTGTAGGCGGGCAGTTGCTCACCCGTTTGAGAGGAGGTCGGGTCTACAGGAATGGGCGGTTCAGCCAGGCGCGCTGTGAATTTGCGCGGCTCAAGCATTTCGAGACGATTGCCGTCGGGCGTCGGGAAGAGCACCTGGAACGTCTCGATGTGAGCATCGAACCCCCACTCTTTGAACTTCGCGAGAATCCATTCGGCGTTGTCCTTGTCGTAGGGCGAACCGACGTGATGAGGCCGCGCGGAGAGGCGACGCATGTATTCGCGCTCGTTGGCGGGCACCGGCAAAGCCCGGAATTTCACCTCCCAATCGCGTTCCGCGCGGCTTGCGTCGGGGCGGTAGCCATCGAGTGCGGCTTGATCAGCGGCATATGCCCTCAAAGTCACCGCCGCCAGGGCGAAACACAGGGTTGCCGCCAGGCTCCAATTCAATCGAGTCATCGAAACGGTGTCGGAACTCCTTAATCAGAAAAGGCTACCATTTGCAGACAGAAAGACTGTCCGCGGCGGGCGCCAAGGGCCCGATCAGCCATCGTCCCGACATTTGGCGACGATCAAAGTGATGTCGTCATGCTGTTCATCAGAGCTGAACTCGCGGACCTGATCGACAATCGACGTGAGCAACGCCTGTGGAGATAACGAACGCTGCTGCTTCAATACGTCGATTAGGCGCTTTTCGCCGAATTCCTCTCCTCCAGCCTTGAACGACTCGGTTACGCCATCGGTGTACAGTACGAGCAGGTCTCCCGGGCGGAGCCGGCGTTCGCCAATCGAACAATCCCATTCTTTGAAAAGTCCCAGGACCGTGCAGGTGGATTCGAGCCGCTCCAGCGTATTGTCGCTGCGGAGCAGAAGAGCGGGAAGATGTCCGCAATTTACGTAGTGCAAGTACCGCAGGTTGTCATCGTATTCAGCAAAGAAGAGAGTGGCATATGCACTGTCGGCAGTGTTCTCGTAGAAGAGTTGGTTCACTGATCGCAGTAGGCGCTCCGGCTGGTCTAAAGCAATCGCAGACTGGCTCCGCAGATTCGCCTGAAGATTGGCCATCAAGAGAGCAGCGGCAATTCCCTTCCCCGAAATGTCGCCGATCACCAGCCCCAACCGTTCCCGGCCGAGATCCATGAAATCGTAGTAATCGCCGCCGACCTGACGAGCCTGGATGCAAATGCCTGTGTAGTCCAAACTCCTCAAGGCGGGCAGGGTTTGAGGGAAGAGCCTTGCCTGCACTTGCTTTGCGATTTCAAGCTCCTGCGCCGCACGGTGGTCTGCTTCAACCTTTTCTGCATAAGCGCGCCGCTGCGCTTCGAGTTCGCGGGTTACTTCGTCGAAACCCACCAGAGTAAAGGAATTGCCGTCGATGTCTTCAAAAATGGTGAACAGGCCGCCCCAAGGCGGCACCTGCGGAGGGTGGTGAAAGCGGACACCGCGTTCAGACCAATCGTTGTACTTCGCGAAAAGGTCTTCAGTGACAAAAACAACCTGGCTGAACCGACCGATGAAATCGCACTCTTCGGAGCCAGGTTTGGGAGCCATCAGAGCAAGGATTGCAGTACCGTCCGGAGGCGCTACCGCTACCCAGCGGTCACCCGATGAAAAAATGTGATCGAATGCGAGGCCAAATCCGAGCTGATCGAGGTAGAATCGCAGGCTCCGGTCTTGATCCCGAACGTAAACCATCACGGTTTGGATACGCAGATAGGGATCCTTGCGATCACGTTGTTGAATAGTGAAGCGGTCACCCCAGAAACGAGCAGGCGGGCTACCCATGGGCGTGATTATAAATCGGAACGTGCGCGGCTTCTTTTCCTCCCACGCACACAAACACGCACACAAAAAAGAGCGCCGCCCAAGTTGAGCGGCGCGAAGTGGATCGCCTTAGCCGTTGGATTCGCTTGATTTTCTTGGGGCTATTGTCGCGGCAATTGGCCGTAGTTCACGGGCCCCTGCTGATTCGGCGGGACGCCGATCCTGCGCTCCAATCACTTCTCCGGATACAACCAGTTCGACTCTGCGATTCAACTTCCGGCCGGAGGCTGTATCGTTCGAAGCAACGGGATAGCTTTCGCCGTAACCCGCCGAGCTGACGTTCTGCGGATTGAGACCTTGCTGAATCAGAAAACTTTGGACTGTGCTCGCGCGCTGCTCCGACAGCTTCTGATTGAACGCGTCCGTCCCCGTGCTGTCGGTATATCCTTCGACGCGAAGGTTCAGACCGGGGTGAGAGATCACGATGCCGGCAATCCTCGCCAGTGCCAATTGCGCGGGCTGCGTCAACTCGTATTTTCCAGTGGCGAACAACACATCCTGCATATTGACCACCAAGCCGCGGGGCGTCTCACGTGTCGGCAAGACCGAGTTGAATTGCTGGAGCAGTTGCTGCCGCAACTGCTCTTTCTGTTGTTCAGCCTGCTCGCGCAAACGATTTGCCTCTTCGGCTGTCTGCTGCGCCTTCTGCGCCTCAGCATCCGCCGCGGCGCGCTGCGCAGCCTGTTCCTGTGCCTGCCGCTGGGCTTCCAGAGCCTGCTCGCGAGCCTGCTCTGCGCGAGCGGCTTCGTCCTGCGCTTGCCGCTGCGCCGCCGCCTGGCGCGCCGCCGCTTCATCACGCTCCTGCTGCTGCGCGATCTGCTGCTGCTTTCTTAACGAGATGATGCGGGCGTCTTCCGCCTTTTCGACGGATTCGCGCGCACTCATGATGGCGGATTTCCATTCTTTGCGGGCCTGGTAATCCTGCGCCTGCTGCCATAGCGTTTCGGCGTTCTGGAACACATCGCTCGCATACTGGTTCGCTTTCGCGTACTCCGCGATCTGCACTGCATTCTGAGCCTCATAGACTTCGAGAGGACTCTTCTTGTTCGAGTTCAGGTCGACTGGCTTCAGCTCAGATTCCGGGACGTGATAGGTGTAATTGCCGCGCGGCAGCAACTCGAAATGTGCTTGTACGGTCTCCCAACTGCCCCGCGTGTCGTTACGAATCATGTTCTGCATGACGACGACGTCGCTGGGCTGGTGCACAGCGAAGTAGGGTTCGGCCGTTATTATGAGGCCGAAGGCCTGCAGGTCAGTGGTCACCTCGCCGTCGTAGTTGCCGTGCGAGTCCACCACGATTTCACCGAGATTGGACGGATGCCCGTCGGGCGTAATGGCCCAAAGCACATAGGAAAGGTATAGAGGTCCGAAAGTAGATGCCGCGGGCAGATTCTTCACGCCGATTTTGATCTGCATGTGCCCGAGCTGGCTTCTCACCTCGGCTAAACCTTTCGCCTGGGGCGCGAGCGAAGTCCCTTGAAAATCAACCTTGGTCCAATTGCTGCGATCACGATAACTCACTGCTGCGACGGACCGCGAAACGACCTGCACTTTGAAAATCGGCACCGTGTTTCCGGGTCCTGTCTGCTGGCCAGCTTGTCCGATGTTTTGCATCGGATTGGGTTCCTGCCCGAGGAGCACTATCGGCAGGCAAGCAACGAACACAAACGTAAGCAGTTTCATACCAACGCTCCTTTAGCCAAGCTTCATACCAACGTTGATCTGGGCAACGCTGGTGCCAAAGCTGCAAGTTTCTGGCAGCACGGAAGTTCTTTCAGGGACGAAACGGGCCAGCCGGTAGAATTTACAAGCGCTCGCCTGAAAAAAGGCGTTCAGGTGAGCCGTCAGTATCGGGTCCGCCGCGCGCTCTCGCTAAGATCATAAATGTGAATGCCCCGACAGGCACGATTGAGGCGCCGCCGACGAGGCGAACCACCTCGCCCTTACTTCCGATCTTTCTGATCGTTCTGGTCGACGTGCTCGGCTTCACCATTATTCTGCCGCTGCTGCCGTTTTACTCGGAACGGCTCGGCGCTTCACCGACGGTGGTCGGGACAATCGTTGCGATCTACGCGGTCTGCCAATTAATTGCCGGGCCGATTCTGGGACAGCTCTCAGACCGGATTGGCCGGCGGCCGGTATTGCTGATCAGCCAGGCCGGGACGCTGGCTGGTTTTTTGATTCTTGCCTTCTCGACGCAGGTATGGATGGTGTTTCTGTCCCGCGCGATCGATGGAGCAACGGCCGGAAACCTGAGCATTGCCCAGGCATATATCAGCGACGTCACGAAGAGTGAAAACCGTGCCAAAGCGTTTGCGCTGATTGGCGTTGCCTTTGGCTTCGGCTTTCTGGTGGGACCGGCCATCGCGGGTTTTCTGGCGCACTACGGGTATCAGGCGCCCATCTTCACGGCATGCGCGCTATCATTCACGAGCATCCTCTGCACCTACTTCCTGCTGCCGCGGCGCGAGGCCGCCCATGAGCGGAACGCAGATGCGGATGTGGACCCGGGCCCCGGCGGCAAGCGGTTGTCACTGATTTCCTGGGGTGAGTACCGAAAGTATTTCCGCAATCGTGAACTGGCACGGCTGCTGACTCAATGGCTGCTTTTTTCACTGTCGTTCTCGACTTTCATTTCGGGCTTCGCCCTGTACGCCGAGCGACGCTACCACTGGAGCGGTCACCCGGTCGGGGTGCGGGAGGTCGGGTACATCTTCGCGTTCAACGGGTTTATCGGCATCATCATGCAAGGCGGCATGGTGGGGCGAATGGTGAAGGTGCTGGGCGAGAAGCGCGTGGTGCAACTAGGCTTCGCCAGCACGCTTATCGGCTATGCTGCGATCGGGTTCACGCATACGATCAGCCAACTGCTGTGGGTAATGGCGGCGACTTCCATCTTCGGCGCCGGCCTACGTCCGGCACTGACGAGCCTTGTTACGCAGAAGGCAGGCCGCCGGGAGCAAGGCGTCATCCTCGGCCTTACACAGTCTCTGACGTCGGTCGCCCAGATTACCGCGCCGATCATCGCGGGTGCCTTGATCGACAAGGAGTTGCTTGCGACCTGGGCGGTATGGGCGGGCATTCTTTCAGGGCTCGCGCTTTTCTTTGAGAACCGGGCGAACGCGGTAACTTCGGCCACTGCCTGACAGCGCACAATGCCAGCGTTTGCAGCCGGGTTGAGATTCCGACGCTCCGAATGGATTCTGCTGGGTTTCTTCGTCTACGTCGCGATTCTGGTGCCGTTCTTTCCTGATCGCGGAAATCTGGGTTATCAGCCGCTGATCATTGCGAGCGGCGCTTTTGGCGTTTTCTGGTGCTTTTCCTTTGCAGAACGGCACAACCTGATAGCCAAAGTAAGTGAGATACGTGACTGGATTCCTCTCGGCCTCATTCTGGTTGCATTTCGAGAGATGGAACTGTTCCTGCCGCGGCAATACAACACTCGCTATGAAGCGTACTGGATCCATTGGGACCAAATCGTACTTCAACAATGGAACCTACGCGGCATGATCGAGAGTTTTGGGCCGATTCTACCTTTCTATCTCGAGCTCTGCTATTTGCTGGTGTATGGCGTAGGCGCATACTGCGTGCTGGTGTTTTGGTTCAAGGCCGGGCGGAAAACAATCGACCGCTTTTACATGATCTATCTTTCGGGAACGCTGCTTGCGTACTCGCTGTTTCCGTACTTTCCGTCGCGGCCGCCGCGCGTCGCGTTTCCGCAAGTCGCGCCACCAAACATCTCAAGCTGGCTGCGGGAACTGAATCTTGGCGTACTGAACAGCGCTTCCATTCACTCGGGCGTGTTCCCCAGCGCACATGTATCTTCGGCGTTCGCGGCAGCGTGGGCGATGTTCCTGCTGCTTCCCGGGCGGAAACACTTCGGATGGGGCATGTTGATCTATGCCATCAGCGTCTCGATTGCGACGGTATACGGCCGATATCACTACGCGGCGGACGTGGCGGCGGGCTTCGTGGTCAGCCTGGTGCCGGCAGCGGTAGCGCTCGCAATACGGTTTCAACACTTCGGCCGAGATGCCTGGGCCGCGGCAAGGGAAAAATTGGGAACAGTCCACCCGCGCGAATGAACGGGTGCCTTACATACTCTCTGCCGCGTCTGGTTAGAGGACGACCTTCGCCGGCGGGCTTCCGACCCGAACTTCATCGCCCGTCATCTTGACAGTCCAATCGCGATTGTTACCCGATTCGGCCTGTTCGAAATGGATGCGGTTCTTTCCCGTGAATATGTTTGTGGTGCGGTAGTAGACGGTACGGCCGCCGGCGTCCCACGTACTCGAGTAGACCCATTTATCGCCAGAAATCTCAAGATCGGCGCGGCCGGCGGCGCGACCATCCGGCTTCACTGTCTGCGTGTAGTAGTGCCCGGCGGTGTTCGCGGGGAGGAAAATCAGCAGTGCGCTTGGCGTGCCGTTGACCGTCTGTTGGCAGGTGAAATACTTGCCGATCAAAGCGCATTGGTTCACAAGCTGATCGGGTTTCGGCGCATCCTTCCGCGTGACTTGCCACGCACCGTTATAAAGCCACAAGGGCGCATACGCTGCGTCAGACGAACTCGCGGCCTGCGAAATGAGACAGCCTGAAAGCAAGAAAAGCGATATTGTGCGCAACACAGAGAGATCTCCTGGAAGCGCCGGCCGCTATCCCATTTTGGCGGTACAGGCGCTGAACAAAGTTTAACGGGTACAGAGATAAACCAACGGCTTTTCGGTACGTCTTCACAAGTAGAAAGAAAACAACTCCTGAAGGAGAGGAGACGAGACAATGAAAAAACAAATCTTCACACTTGCCCTCAGCACACTTTTTGGGCTTGGGGCAGCGATGGCTGCGCCGCCGCAGCAAGGGGACCAACCGGCTGCGCCACAGAACGAACAGCATGCGCAACACCGGGCAGATCCGAGCCAGCAGGTTCGGCGGCTGACCAAACGGCTGAACCTGACAAGCGATCAGCAGAGCCAGTTGCTGCCCATCCTGACCGATCGGCAACAGCAGATGGAAAGCATTCGGAACGACAATTCGCTTTCAGCGAAGGATAAGCACGTCAAGATGCACGCCATTCGCGAAGCCAGCGATGCGCAGATCCGCAGTTTGCTGACGGATTCGCAGAAGCAAACCTACGACCAGATGCAGCAGCAGATGCGCGAGCACATGCAGCAGAAGCACGACCAGGCGACCCCGCCGAGCAACTAACACGCTCCTCTCGGGCGCCAAGAAAACGGAGGAGAATCGAGCTTATGAATAAGATGGCTTCGACAGCGTTACTCGGCGCGGCGCTGGCAGTGGGCTCCGCGAACGCGCAAGTCTATGTTCGCGTTGCACCACCTCCTCCACAACGAGAGGTGATCACGATACGCCCGGGTCCTAAGTATGTCTGGACAGGCGGCTACTATCGCTGGAACAGTCACGCTTATGTATGGGTACCAGGGCACTGGGTGGTTCCTCCACGTGCCGGGGTGGCGTGGGTACCTGGCCACTGGGTACATCGAACGGGCGGCTGGGTCTGGGTAGCGGGCTATTGGCGTTAGATTCTTGGCCAGCTTGGCTGAGAATTTCTCCCTCAGATAGCTTTCAGGCTTCAGCGTTCAGCTATCAGCAACCGATGGGGTGAACCCCTTGGATGAGACACGCGGCGAAACAGCCGGTTACCGTTCGCTGATTTCTTCTTGACGAACGGATTGGTTTCTTCCACGATGAGTCTCGGCCTGGTAAAGCGGAGGCGAGCGCTGCTGGAGAGCAACTCGCCGAGGAATAGCCAAGCCGGAGACTCATCAAGACGATGAGCTGGGAGTGGGCTGCAGAGCCCGGTCCCTTTCGTGATGATTCATGTTCCCACAGCGCCGCCATGACCCTCGGTTCGGTATCGGTCATCAGCAACGCACTCCGGCTTCGCAGAGTCGAACTGTAGTAGAGCTGTCAAGCTATTTTGGAAAGGTCTACGAGGCGCTCGACTACCTGCAATGATTGCGAGGTGGACAGCATAATGGGCATGTGCGCGCCGCAGGGCGGGATCAGGCGAAGACTCAGGCAGATAGAGACTTATGCCTGCTATACTCGTAGTTTCTGTGTCTGCTGAGAGCGTAACCGACATCCGTCGGACCACGTGGGGGTGCGTATGTTCATAGGCCTCCAGGAATTAGAATCACGTACTGTTCGATTTAATGTTGACGTCTCTCCGGGCGAAATCGATTTTGACAGTAAACTGACGCAAGGCTCGGTGCTTCACGCCGAGGGAACAGCGCAGTTGATTAATCATTCGCTTGGCGAGATTCGCGTTCAGGGCGACCTGGACGTCACTATGGAAGCTACTTGCGACCGGTGCCTGGAAGGTGCGAAGTTTCCGGTGAAAAACCATTTCGATCTGGTGTACATGCCGTCTGCCGGAGCGGCAGCGCATGGCGAGGACGAGGTGGACGAAGCGGGAGTCGAGGTCGGGTACTACGAAGGGAGCGGCCTGGGACTGAACGACATTCTTCGGGAGGTTGTTCTTCTCGCTCTTCCGATGCAGCTAGTCTGCAGCGAAGCGTGTAAGGGTATTTGTCCGGTTTGCGGGCAAAACAGGAACCAGCAGGACTGCGGCTGCCATTTGGAAGCAGCGGACGACCGCTGGAGCAAATTGAAGGCGTTCCGGTCCGAAATCGGGCCCCGGAACTGACGGTTCAGCCGGCGCCGGAAGGCTGGCAATAAAAATTTAGAGAATCGAGAAAGCAGGAAAGTAATGCCGAATCCGAAACGCCGCCATTCGAAGCGTCGCACATCCACACGCCGCGCACATGACGCGCTGCAGGTACCGCAGCTGGCGGAATGCCCCAATTGCCATGAGAAAATTCGCGCGCACCGCGCTTGCCCGCATTGCGGCAAGTACAAGGGCCGCGAGGTTGTCGAAGTCGTTGAAGCTTAGACGGCTTGTCCGTCCTAGCAACGCCGTTCCGAAGATTTCAGCCAGTTCACAATCCAAGTAAATGGTGACTATAGCCCTCGACGCAATGGGAGGTGATCACTTCCCGAAGCCGGAGGTTGAAGGTGCTCTCCAGGCGGTGAGAGCATTCAATGTCAAGGTGATCCTTGTCGGACGCGAAGAGGTTGTCCGGAGGGAACTCGACCGGCATCCCGGTTGGCAGAACCTTTCGATCGAGATCCGGCACGCAGCCGACCAGATCACGATGGAGGACAGCGCCGGAAAGGCGATCCGGACAAAGAAGGACAGTTCCATCCGCGTTGCATCGCGGCTTGTCAAAGAAGGCTCCGCGCAAGGGGTAGTCTCGGCGGGCAACACCGGGGCGGTGATGGCAACCGCCAAGATGGTTCAGGGTATGCTCCACGGCGTGGATCGTCCGGCATTGGCGGCAGCCTTCCCTACCCTGGGTGGCAAGGCCGCGGTGATGCTCGATGTGGGCGCCAACGTGGACTGTACCGCCAAGATGCTGGCGCAATTCGCTGTCATGGGGAACGCTTATTCGCGCGTCATTTTCCACAACAAGGATCCCAAAGTCGGGCTGCTCTCTATCGGAGAGGAAGAGCACAAAGGCAACGCGCTGACGCATGACGCGCATCCCTTGCTGAAGGGCCTCAAGAACCTTCATTACATTGGGAACGTAGAAGGCCGGGATCTATACACCGGCGTGGCAGACGTAATCGTCTGTGACGGTTTTGTCGGCAACGTGGCGTTGAAGGTTAGCGAGGGACTGGTTAACGTGATCCGTCAATCCCTGAAGGAGTCGATGAAGGCGACGCTCACACGCAAACTGGGCGCCTATCTCGCACGGGGAGCGTTCTACGAATTTAAGAAGAGCGTGGACTACTCCGAATATGGCGGCGCGCCGCTGCTGGGGCTGAACGGTATCTGCGTAATCTGCCATGGGCGATCGACTCCCAAGGCCATCAAGAACGCGATTCGCGTCGCGAAAGAGTTCGCCGAAGGAAAAATCAACGAGCGGATTGCATCTGAACTTGACGGTTGGGCATCAGCACAGGCAGGGTAGTTTATGTTTCAACGCCGGTTCTTCCTAGCGCTCGCGATTACTCTGAGTGTTGTCGGGCTGTGCGCTGCCAAAGAGGATCCGGTTCAGTGGACGTTAGCCCCGGCAGCCGGAAAGACTGAGATCGCACCGGGAGCGAAGGGCTATTTCGAACTGAAAGCCGTTGTTCAGCCCGGCTGGCATCTCTATTCACCAACGACTCCTAACGGCGGCCCGATTGTCACCAAAATCCAGCTAAGCGACAACCCTGCAATCGCCAGTTATCAAGTTTTCCGCCCGGCGCCAGTACGCAAACTCGATCCAAACTTCGGTATTGATACGGAAACCTACACGGGCGGCGCGACATTCCTGATTGAAGCGACAGCAGCGAAATCCGCCAAGGGCAGATCAAATGTCGATGCGGCGGTACGGTATCAGGCCTGCTCCGACGTGAAATGCCTGCCGCCTGTAAAGAAGACGGTGAGCGCGGCGGTCACTTTCACACCGGACGCATCGAGTGCTGCCTTCCAACTGCCAGCCGGGTATGCGCCGGTACCAGCGATGGCGCAAGCGGCCACCGTGCCGGCCTCAACACCGGTGAAACCCGCCGTGAATGCGCCAGCACAGGAGGACTTGCTTCCGTTCCTGCTGACGGCGTTCGGATTCGGATTGGCCGCACTGTTTACCCCGTGCGTGTTTCCGATGATTCCGATTACGGTGTCATTCTTCCTCAATCAGAACAGCGGGCGTGAGGCGGCCGGCAAATCCAATGGCTGGCTGCAGGCGCTTGTTTTCTGCGCAGGCATCGTTGTCCTGTTTACCGGGCTGGGGTTCCTGGCAACAGCGATTGCCGGCCCGTTCGGGGTTGTGCAGCTCGGATCAAGCCCCTGGGTGAATGGATTTATCGCGCTCGTGTTCTTTGTTTTTGGTTTGAGCCTGTTGGGGGCGTTCGAGTTAAGACTGCCTGCGGGGCTGCTGACACGGCTGAATAATGCATCGCAAGGCGGCGGCTACGTGGGCACGCTCCTCATGGGCCTCACGTTTTCGCTTACGTCTTTCGCCTGCATCGGACCGATCGTCGGCCCGCTCCTGATTGCATCGGTGCAGTCAAAGGGCGCACAACCAGTGCTCGGAATGCTGGCATTCGCGACGGGTTTAGCCACGCCGTTTTTTCTGCTCGCGCTGTTTCCTTCCTACCTGCAGAAGCTGCCGCGGAGCGGTGGGTGGATGGTTCGGGTGAAGGTGGTACTGGGCTTTATCGTCCTCGCCGTGATGTTGAAGTATTTGAGCAACGTGGACCAGGTGCTGCAGACACACTGGTTGACTCGGGAACGCTTTCTGGCCGCGTGGATTGTGCTGTTTGCTTTGCCGGGGTTTTACCTTTTAGGCTTGTTACCCATTGAAGGTGTAAAGCGGGACGCGCAACTGGGCGCCGGACGAGCGCTGGTGGCCGCTTTGTTTCTGATCTTCTCGATCAGCCTGGTACCCGGGCTTCTAGGGTCGAGGCTCGGAGATCTGGACGCGTATATTCCGGAATCCTCAGGCGGTTCTGGATTACAGGCGGGGGCTGACAGTGCGAGTCCGGCTAGCTATTTCAAAAACGATTTGGACGGGGCATTGGCGGCGGCCCGGCAGCAGCAAAAGCTGGTTCTCGTCGATTTTACAGGTTACGCCTGCACGAATTGCCACTGGATGAAGGCGAACATGTTTCCCCGCCCCGAGATACAGGCTGCGCTAAAAGACATGATTCTGGTGGATCTGTACACGGACGGAACAGATGCACAGTCGGAGAAGAATCAGAAGATGGAAGACCAGCGATTCGGCACGGCCTCAATTCCTTTTTATGCAATCATGGACGCCGATCAGAACGTCATCGCGACGTTTCCTCAACTCACGCGAGACCCACAGCAGTTCCTGAGTTTCCTGCAGACACGACCGGCGACGAAATCGGCGAGTGCCGGCCAGCGCGCCGGCAGTTGAATAACGGCGACTGAATCAGCGGGCGATGTTACTCTAAGACTGATTCGTCTCTTCGCGCGCGGATGTGGCGGAATTGGCAGACGCACTGGATTTAGGTTCCAGCGGGTGTAATACCCGTGAGAGTTCAAGTCTCTCCATCCGCACCAATGAGTTACGAGCTTTTTCCACAGGCTTGGTTCCCTGCAGTCCGTAGGTTTGGAGCGGTTTGCTCATTGCGGGCGCTCCTTGAATTTCGCTTCGCTTTCTTTTGGCGTGGCTTTCTGTTCTCGAAGGTAACGCAGACTCACATGCTTTCTCCCAGGAAGCACGAAAGTCTCTGATCGGTCTGCCGTCCTCCCAAATGAAAAGATATTTGCCATTCGGCGACTGCGCTTTCGAACGAGTCAGAAGCATTTCAAGCCAGCCAGCCATATCGCCGTAAATCGGTGCTGTCTTCGCCGTGCGGTTTTTGTCACGCGTCCATTTATGTAGATCAGCTGTGCATCCCGGAAATTCCATCCGAGGTAAACCTACTCGGTTACCGGAATTGAAAGCGTTGTTAGAAAGAGGGCGGAATCCTTGAGTGGATTGAGATTTCAATCTCGATGAATGGAATGAAGTGCGGCCTGCGGATCATCGCTGAAGCGCTTCTCGCGTTGAGGGAGCGTGACCCTAAGCAGCTAAACCGCACTGAACTGATGAGCCCTGCAGCTATTCAAGCGGCATGACGTTCGTAACGGTGATGCAGTCCGCCGACTTCCGGAATGGCGATGACCTGTCCGGCACTGAGTGGCTGAATCGGCCGAGGTTCAGGCGTATCTTTCTTTAAGCCCAGGTGCGTCCGGTTCCGATGATAACAGTCGGTAAAGGCTTGAAGATGGCGCGGAGGCTGTTTGGTTGAATACGATGACGCGGTCGAGGCACTCGCGGCGGATCGTTCCGATCAGTCGTTCGACATAAGCACGTTGCCTTCCGCTGCCAACCCATCACTGTATCTGCCTTGACAATCAACAAGGCCCGCCGCCATCCAGACCAACTTCGTGACAGCCAAGCCCAAACCAACGATCTGTGGCGCTCAATTTTGGCCGTTTCACCGAACGCTGCAGAACATTCAGCTGATGGCGAAGAGCCAGGATTTCAATCTGAAGCGCGGTACGGCTACGAAACGAGTCAGCCAGGAAGGTAAACAGCGCAGACAAAACGGGGATCGGAGAGAGCGAAAACTTTACAGTCAAGCCTCCCATTATCAACCAAATCCGAATTTACGGGATGGACAGCTGGTTACCTTATCCTGGCTGCCTACGTGCCTCTTCTTTTGACAACGCATGGTTTGGCTTTTCGAATACTGCTGCGAACGAAGGTTGTCGTCCCGTTCCGTAGGAAATTGAGTACCGCTTGATGTCACGCTCGTTCAGCCTATGCTTTGGGTTCCAGACAACTCCGCCCCAGCCTTATCGACCGACGAAATCAAAAGCTGCTCAAGAGAAAATTTCGTGCGCTTGCGAGGACCTTTTCTTGGGCCGCGCGATCGGGCAACATGCGTGCAATCTCGACCGCTCCGATCATGGTCGAAAAGATCACAAAGAAAGCGCGCTCTTTATCGCTGGTTCGCTGGCCTGGCATAAAGGGAAGCATTCGATCTTTGTACTTCACAAGTTCGGCAAATATCTGGCTCCTCATCCGCTTGCCGGACCGTGCCAGTTCCGGGGACAGTGCTGCCAGAGGACAGCCGCGGTCGGCGTGCTCGCAATATTCCAGGCTTAGATAAGCCTTCACAATCCCCTTCCAGCCAGCCTGAGGATGCGACTCTTCGGCGGCGCCAATCAAGGTGTCCTCGAATTCTCGGAAGGCCTCCCGTAGTGACTCCATGAGTAGCTCATCTTTGCTCCCAAAGTGCTTGTAAAAGCCCCCATGTGTCAATCCGGTGTCACGCATAACCGCTGCAACGGCTGCGCCGCCCAGACCCTCGGCGCGTACGCGACGCGATGCGTCTTTGACAATCTTCTGGTGGATTTCCGCTTTGTGCTCGGGCCGATACCGCATGACTGATGATAGGATGCGCGAGATCATCCCATCCAACCGAACGCGCCCGTTTCAAAATCTCGAATCTATGGGATGATAGCCATCATCCCATAGGCGAAAGGATGGTTCCCCATGTCTCACCCGATTCTGATCACAGGCGCTGCCGGCGGTCCACAGGGATCAACCGGACGCCTCGTCGCGAATATCCTGCTCAAGCACGGTGTCTCCGTTCGTGCGTTCGTCCACAAACTGGATGCCCGGTCCGATGAACTCCGCCTGCAAGGCGCAGACGTCATTGAGGGCGATCTCCTCAATCCTGCTTCAGTCCTGGCCGCTATGAAGGAAGTGAAACGCGCTTTCTTTACCTAT
>JAFAMD010000009.1 GCA_019233755.1 Acidobacteriaceae bacterium
CCACGGCGATGCCGGTCAGACTTATCTTTCGGCAGCGAGTTTAACGCGCCTAGTTCAGCAAGTGCAGCGGTCTCGTCTTTTTGCAACTCCGGCACCCGGCGCACCAGATCGCGCAGGGAAGTGAAGGGACTCCGCTTGCGCTCATCCTCTATCTTGCGGGCGGTTGCCGAGTGCAGACCGCGTACGTAGTTCAATCCGAGGCGCACGTACTTCTGCTTCCCGTCTGTCTCAATGGTGCAACGGAAATCAGAGCGCAACACGTCCACCGCGCGAAAACGCTGACCGTGCCGCTGTGCATCTTTCACCAGCGTGGCGGGCGAGTAGAAGCCCATGGGCTGGTTATTCAACATGGCGACTGTAAAGGCGGCCAGATAATGACATTTCAAATACGCACTGGCGTAGGCGAGGAGGGCGAAGCTGGCGGCGTGCGATTCGGGAAAGCCGTACAGCGCAAAGGACGTGATGGCCTGGATAATACGACCCTGCGTTTCGCCCGTGATGCCGTTGCGCTCCATGCCTTCACGTAGCTGTACTTCAACCTCGCGCATCCGCTTTTCCGAGCGTTTAAAACCGAACGCGCGGCGCAGTTCTTCCGCCTGGCCGCCGGTAAAGCCGGCCACAATCATTGCGATTCGGATCAATTGTTCCTGAAAAAGCGGCACACCAAGCGTTCGTGCGAGCACCGGCTCCAATGAAGGATGCAGACATATGGGCTCTTCCAGTCCTTGCCGCCGTTTCAGATACGGATGCAGCATCTGCCCCACAATCGGCCCCGGACGAATGATGGCGACCTGCACGACGATGTCATAAAAATGCGCCGGTTTCATGCGCGGAAGACAAGACATCTGAGCGCGGCTTTCCACTTGAAAAAGGCCAATCGTGTCGGCCTTTTGCAGGCATGTGTAGACTGCATGGTCGTCCTGCGGCAAATGCGCAAGATCAACCTCCTCCCGGTAGTGATCGCGAATCAGGTCAATAGTGTCTTCGAGCACGGCCATCATGCCGAGGCCAAGCAGATCGACTTTAATGATGCCCAGGTCGGCGCAGTCGTCCTTGTCCCATTGCACGACAACACGACCGGGCATAGATGCAGGCTCGAGCGGGACGATGGAATCGAGTGCATTCTGGGAGACCACCATGCCGCCGGAGTGTTGGCCGAGATGGCGGGGCAGTTCAACAATTTCGCTGACCAGTGAGAAGAATTTGAAAATTCGTGGATCGCGGAGACTGAAACCTTCATCGGAAAACCGGCGTTCGAGCGTGTCTTTCGGATCGCGCCATTCAAACGTGTTGATCTGGCTGGCAAGTCTCGCGAGCTGTTCTTCAGTGAAATCCAGAACCTTGCCTACATCGCGCACCGCCGAACGGCCGCGATAGGTGATCACGTTGGCGGTCATGGCGGCGCCAAGCTGGCCGTAGCGCTGATAGACGTACTGGATGGCCAGCTCGCGTTGATCGCCGCTGGGAAGGTCCAGATCGATATCGGGCATTTCGCCGCGCTCTTCGGAAAGAAAGCGCTCGAAAAGCAGGTCCATGCCGACGGGATCGACAGCCGTAATGCCCAGCGAATAGCAAACGGCGCTATTGGCGGCTGAGCCGCGGCCCTGAACCAGGATTTTTTGCCGCCGGCAATAGTCGACTATGTCCCAAACGATGAGAAAGTAACCGGCCAGGTTCAGTTTCTCGATGAGTGCGAGCTCCCGTTCCACCTGCCGTTGTGCGCGTTCATAGTAGGGCTGATAGCGGCGGCGTGCTCCTTGATCAGTTAATTGCCGGAGATACGACATTTCCGTTTCGCCAGCGGGAACGGGATAGCGCGGAAACTGGTAACCAAGGTCTTTCAGCGTGAACGCGAGGCGTGCCGCTAATTCAGATGTGTTTGCGAACGCGTCCGGCAAATCGCTAAAGAGCGCACGCATCTCATTGGAAGTTTTCAGATGCCGTTCGCCGTTGAAATTCAGAAGCGTTCCGGCTTCGGCGATGGTGGTTTTATGCCGGAGGCAGGTCAGCACGTCCTGCAGGTCGCGGCGTTCAGGCGAAGCGTGCGTGACGCCGTTGGTGGCCACAAGCGGCAATTTCATGCTACGCGCTAATTCGACAAGAGCCTGATTGCGTGCCTCCTGGTCACGGCGATAGTGGCGCTGCAGTTCGACGAAAACGTTACTATGACCGAAAAGCCGGATCAGATCTTCAAGCTGTTTGCGCGCCTGCTGAATGGCTTTCGTGCCCTCGAACTGCCGAAAAACCTGCGCGAGCGGACCTTCATCGCCGCCGGTGAGGCACACGAGTCCGGAAGCATATTCTGAAAAATCATCCTTCGTGGCAAATGGATTTTCCGGCTTGCCCGGCCGGCTGTCGCGAAATTTGGTTCGGGTAATCAGGCGGCACAGGTTCTGGTACCCGCGACGGTTTTCCGCCAGCAGTGTGAAACGGCAGCTGCCTTCCGAGTTGATTTCGGCGCCGATCAGCGCTCGAATGCCGAGCTTTTCGGCCGCAAGGTGAAAGCGCGGCGAGCCGTACACGCCGTGCATATCGGTGATGGCCATTGCCCGCTGCTCGAGTTCGTGGCAGCGCGAGGCTAGATCCTCCGGGAGGGATGCGCCTTCCAGGAAGGAAAACGCGGAGCGCGCATGTAACTCGACATACGACGAAGACATTGTTACCGTAAACGCTTGCCGCCTAAGACTTCAAGGAAGGCGGCGATACAGCCATTATAGGCGAAGAAAAAGAGAATACTGCGCTGCCAAGGCTTGTTAGCGTTTCGACTGCCTACCCGGCCAGCGCGTAATCACACGATAACAGGTCATACAGCCTAGTACTGGACCCTACTACCCCCTTGCATTGCTGGTACATTTACTTGTACACTCACTCCAGAAGTATCCGAAATCTGTTTAAGTGTTGTTGGTGGTCTAGCGGAGGATGAATTGAGAAAGTTTTTGCTGTTGGCACTATGCTTCTCTAGTGCTTCATTTGCCGGTGTATCGCTTACGTGTTCGTCCACCCTCGGAGAGTGCTCTGCCTCTGTGATGGTGCCGGCGAGCGCGGTGCCGTACTCATATAACTTTAACCTTCCTAAGTTCAATACGGATTGGGGCACGTTAACAGGAATCACTCTGTCAACGCAGGCAACAGGGACCGGTGAAGTATCGGTCGCAAACGTTCTTCCCAGCGCTCAGACGTTCACCAACGCGACCTCGTCTGCTCCGCTCTCTATTTCAGGCCCCGGGGGTGTGCACCTCAACCTGACCGCGACTGCCAGTGTCGCCGCCGGTAGCATTCCTGCCGCGCAAGTCATTTGGGGTACGCCGATGGGTTCCTCTACGCCGGGCTACTTTCCTGTCCCCGGATTCTTTCTCCAGAATGGCTTGCCGCTCACCGGCTCCAATTCCATTACGATCAACTCTTCAAATTTTGGGGCATACGAGGGCGCGGGATTCTCGACCGCCACCTTCACGGCTAATGCTGGTCGCGGTATCTATCAAGGGACATCTGTTCCCGGCGTGTTTTTCGGGGGCGATGTCGATGCCGGCGGCGAGGTCACAATTACATATGACTTGATCCCCTCCGATGTCTATCCCGCTCCGGAACCTGGTTTTGGCCTGCTGGGCGGAGGTCTCCTCGGCCTTACATTCCTGGTCAGGCGCGTTCGTGCTCGTGCTTAAGTAAGTAACCTCCAACTTGTTCATCTCTTTTAAAAGGGCGGCGCTATAAGCCGCCCTTTTTTTGTGTGCCGAACATGCCCGGCACACAAAAAAGCTCCCCCGCGATCAGCGGGAGAGCTTCGAATCAACTCGCGAGGGATTCAGATCAGCTCGCGAGAGCTAATGGTTTTAAGTTCAGTTGCGGTAAGACGATGGAGAGAACCTCTTCCACCCGGCTTACGAAGTGGAACTGCATCTCCTGTCGAACGTGATCGGGCAGATCTCGCAGATCCTTCCGGTTACCTTGCGGCAGAATCACGCGGTTGATGCCGGCGCGACGAGCGGCCAGGACCTTCTCCTTGACGCCGCCGATAGGCAGCACCAGGCCAGCCAAGGTTACCTCGCCTGTCATCGCTACATCGCTACGAGCCGGAAGGCCGGTGTAGAGCGAGGCCATCGTTGCGGTCATGGTGACGCCGGCAGAAGGTCCATCTTTTGGAATGGCGCCCGCCGGAACGTGTACGTGGATGCCATTGTTCTTGATGACTTCCGGATCCACGCCGAGATCAGCCGCATGCGCCCAGATGTAGCTTTGCGCGATTTTGGCCGATTCCTGCATCACCTCCCCGAGCTGACCCGTAATGGTAAGGCCTTTGCCGTTGGGCAGCAGGGCGGACTCGATGTAGAGCACGTCGCCGCCGCTTTCCGTCCAGGCGAGACCGGTGACCACCCCGGGTGGCACAGACTTGCGTGCCTCTTCCGGCAGGAAGATCTCAGGTCCGAGCAGATCAACCAGCGATTCGGGAGTGATGATCACCTTCCCGGCGCCGCCCTCCGCAAACTGCAGAGTCACTTTGCGGGCTACGCGTCCCAACGCCCTCTCGAGGCGCCGTAAACCGGCTTCGCGAGTATAGCCGTGGATGATCGCTTTCAGACCTTCTTCGGTGAACTCAATGTCTTCGGCAGTGAGGCCGGTGGCCTTGAGCTGCCGCGGAATGAGGTAGCGGCGTGCGATCTGCAGCTTTTCTTCTTCGCTATAGCCGGAAAGCCGGAGAATTTCCATGCGGTCCAGCAGCGGCTGCGGAATGGTGTCGAGCGAATTGGCTGTCGTGATGAACAACACCTTCGACAAGTCGAACGCGAGGTCAAGGTAGTTATCGCGAAACGTCTTGTTCTGTTCGGGGTCGAGCACCTCAAGCAAAGCCGCGGCCGGGTCGCCACGGAAATCGCGGCCGAGCTTGTCGACCTCGTCCAACAAGAGAACAGGGTTCAGCGCACCGGCACGGCGCATCGCCTGCAAGAGGCGGCCGGCCATCGCGCCGATGTAGGTGCGGCGGTGACCACGAAGCTCTGCCTCGTCATGCATGCCGCCGAGGCTGAAGCGTTCAAACTTGCGGCCCAGCGCGCGGGCGACCGATTGGCCCAGCGAGGTCTTACCCACACCGGGAGCGCCCACCAGGCAGAGAATGGGAGCCTTCGCTTCGGGATTGCGCTTCAACACACTGAGGTGCTCGAGGATGCGCTCCTTGATTTCCTTCAAACCGAAGTGGTCGTCATCCAGTACTTCACGCGCATGCGTGATGTCCAGATTGTCTTCGGTCGTCGTGCTCCATGGAAGATCGAGCACGAACTCAAGATACGTCCGGGTGACGTGATAGTCTGGCGCACCGGCGGGCAGGCGTTCGAGTCGGCCGAGCTCACGCTGGAATTCTTTCTTTGCCTCTTCGGGAAGATCCGTCTTTTCGAAACGCTCCCGCAGCAAATCGATCTCGGCCTTATCGGCATCCTTCTCGCCGAGTTCCTGCTGGATGGCCCGGAGTTGTTGGCGCAGCAAGTATTCGCGCTGCTCTTTCGACATCTCGTCGCGAGCCGTTGCGGAGATCTTCTGTCGCAGTTCGAGCACCTGCAGCTCGTGAGCGATATAGGAGTGGATCAGCCGGAGAGCTTCGACGCGGGTGTCGGCTTCGAGCAGCTTTTGCTCGCGCGCAATGTCCAGGCTGAAGATGCTGGCCAGCAGAAAGGCAAGCCGAATCGGATCCTCAGTCCCGGCCGCGAGCATACGGGTAAGCTCGCCGGCCGATTGGGGCTGGGCCAGGGCAATGGCTTTTCCGGCCAGATCTAGTAATGCACCGGAGAGCGCCTCCACCTCAGACCCGCCATCCTGCGGGAGCGGGAACGTGCGGTATTTGGCGCTGAGATAAGGCTCCGTGGTTTCGAGCTTCATAACGACCACGCGCTCGACCCCGAGAACCAGAATCTCCATCATGCCTTCGTTGGACCGCGAAGATTTGCGGATCACGGCTTTCGTGCCGATGGTGTACAGATCATCCTGCTGCGGCGATTCTACATGCGGATCCCGCTGGGCGATAAGGAGGATCTCTTTTTCCTCTGTTTTAAGCGCCGCCTCGACGGCCCGGAGGGAACTCTCACGCCCTACAGAGAGGGGCAGAAGCAATCCTGGGAACAGGATTGTGTTCTTCAGGGGGAGAGTTGGCAGTACCTGGAACTCGTTGTTTCCCATTTTACTTTCTCTATAACGTTCGATGCACTAAATCAGACTTAGGCTGCGATTCTTTTAGTGCCTCATACTCATATTTTAGAATCACGAAAAAACCCGGGGAGGAAAGGACCGCCCCGGGTTTCTACTGGATCTCCTAAGTATTTGATTTACTTAGGTTGGACGACCGCAAAGGTGACGGTGCCGCCGTTGTTGATGGTGAGCAGCACGGGTTTGCCGCTGGCCGCAGACATCAGCTTGCGGAAATCAGAGACGGAGGCGACCGACTTCCGGTCCACTGCGATGATAATGCTTCCCTGCTGCAGCGGAGCATCAGCCGCCGGGCTCGCCTGGTCGACGTTGTTGACGACTACTCCCTTCGTTGAGGAAGGAACACCCACCTGCTGTGCGATGTCGGGCGTCAGCGGCTCGACGGTGATACCGCGCTCGGTGACGCTGCCGTCGTTTCCGTTGTCGTTATCCGAATCGTTGTTGTTCTTCTGCTCGTCTTTGTTCTGATCCCAGTTCACGCCGCCCGGACGCTGGGCGAGAGTGACCTTGATGGTGGTCGGCTGGCCGTTCCGCAGAAGATCGAGTGTCACCGAACTTCCGGGCGGGTGCGAGATGACGTCCAAAGTCAGTTCGTCGGAGTTCTCGACCTTGTGCCCGTTGATCGCGGTAATAACGTCACCGCTCTTCAGGCCGGCCTTGTCGCCGGGCGAGCCGGCCGTGACATTGTTCACAATGGCGCCGTGACCGTCTTTCAGGCCGAACTGTTGAGCCAGGTCAGGCGTTAGGTCCTGCAGCGTAACGCCGATATAGCCGCGCGAAACTTTGCCGTTCTTGATGAGCTGATCCATCACCTGCTTGGCAAGGTTAGACGGCACGGCAAAGCCCAGGCCGATATTTCCGCCCTCGCCGCCAAAGCCGCCCGAGCCACCGGTCAGGATCATGGTGTTCATGCCGATGAGCTCACCGTTGGCATTAATCAGCGCGCCCCCCGAGTTGCCAGGGTTGATGGCAGCGTCGGTCTGGATAAAGTTCTGGATATAGCTGCCGCGCTCCAGGCTGCGGTTCTTAGCGCTGACAATACCCATGGTGACCGTGTGGTCCTGGCCGAAGGGGTTCCCAATAGCAAAGCAGAGATCGCCAACACGGGCGGAATCGGAGTTAGCAAACGGCAGTATAGGCAGGTTCGAACTGTCGATTTTGACCACTGCTACGTCAGTCTGCGGATCCGTTCCAACAGCCTTTCCGCTGAACTCGCGGCCGTCAGACAGGGTAACCTTGAGCGATGTTGCTTTGTCGACCACATGATTGTTGGTCAGGATGTACCCGTCCGGACTGATGATGATGCCAGAACCGAGGCCTTCCTCGCGCTGACTCCTGGGCCGTCCGCTACCGTCGCCAAAAAACTGTCGGAAGAAGGGATCCGACATCAGCGGGTTGTTTCCCTGCTGCGCTTTGACGATCCTCGTCATGCTGATTTTGACCACCGCCGGCGACGCTTTTTCGATGATGTCGGCAAACGAACTGGAAAGCTCGTTGACGCGCCGCTGGCTCGGGTTTGTATCGGCGCGCGCGACCACAGCCACTGGTGCATTTGAATGAGTAGCCACCGCAAAGGCCGCAATCAGGCCTCCGCCGATGGAAGCCGCCACCAGCGTAAGAATCGCGGTGGAGCGGCGGAATTGGACCACGTTTGACATGTCCTCCAGAATCCTTTCTTATTGGCGGCTCGTCGATGCGCGGCCGCATTCCCTACATTTGACGTGGTAAATCTAATTTCGATTTACCTTGCCTTGCGGCTAGGAGGCGATAACCGCCTCCTTAACTTCGTTAACTGTCGTACGGAACAACAGGCCTGGCCGTTGCGGATCGGCATCAATCCACACCGTCTGGCCCTCCCGTACCTCGCCGCCGAGAATTTGCTTCGCGAGCGGCGTTTCAATTTCGCGCTGGATCGCCCGCTTCAGCGGCCGCGCCCCGTAATTCGGATCGTATCCATTTCTTACCAGACGCGTACGAGCCGTATCCGTAAGTTCGAGGGTGATATGGCGTTCCTCAAGCCGCGACCGCAAAGCCGCGAGTTGAATCTCGACGATCTCCTTCAACTGATCCTCAGTTAAAGCATGGAAGACGATGATTTCGTCGAGCCGGTTCAGGAATTCCGGCCGGAATGCCTGCCGCAGTTCCGCCAGCACGGCATCCTTCATTCGCTGATATGCCTCGCCCTCAAACGCACCCCGGTATTCCAGGATGCGAGGACTGCCGATGTTGGACGTCATGATCACGATGACATTCTTGAAATCGACGGTCCGCCCCTGGCCGTCCGTCAGACGCCCATCGTCGAGAACCTGCAGCAGGATATTGAATACGTCATGGTGTGCCTTTTCGATCTCGTCGAAAAGAATCACGGAGTAAGGCCGCCGCCGGACGGCTTCGGTCAGTTGACCCCCCTCGTCATATCCCACATAACCCGGAGGCGCGCCGATTAAGCGGGAAACGGTGTGCTTCTCCTGATATTCGGACATATCGATCCGGACCGTGGCTCGTTCGTCATCGAACAGGAATTCAGCCAGTGCCCGCGCGAGCTCGGTTTTACCGACACCGGTGGGTCCCAAGAAGATAAAGCTGCCGATTGGCCGCCTGGGATCTTTTATGCCGGCACGGGCGCGAAGCACCGCCTCCGCTACCGCCGTCACCGCGTCATCCTGGCCGATGACGCGCCGGTGAAGTTCGTCTTCGAGGGCCAGCAATTTCTTCATCTCGCCTTCGAGCAGCTTGGAAACGGGCACACCCGTCCAGCGGCTGACCACTTCGGCGATGTCCTCTTCGTCCACCTCTTCCTTCACAAGGCGGTTGCCGTCCTGTCTCGCGCTGATACGATCCTGCTCGGCTTTGAGCGTGCGCTCCAGCTCGGCCAGGCGGCCGTATTTGAGCTCGGCTGCCTTATTCAAGTCGTAGGCGCGTTCCGCCTGCGCGATTTCGATCTTCACCTGATCGATCTGTTCGCGTAGCGCCCGCACTCGCTGCACCGCTTCTTTCTCGGTTTGCCACTGAGCCTGCAGTGCCGCAGATTGCGTCTTCAGCTCCGCGAGCTCTTTTTCGATACGCGCCAATCGCTCCTTGGAGACGGCATCGCTTTCTTTCTTAAGGGCCTCGCGCTCGATCTCCAGTTGCATGCTCCGGCGGAGAATTTCGTCGAGCTCGGCCGGCATGGAGTCGATTTCAGTGCGCAGTTTGGCTGCTGCTTCGTCGACCAGATCGATCGCTTTGTCGGGCAGGAAGCGATCAGTGATGTAGCGGTTTGAGAAAACGGCTGCACCGACCAGCGCGGTGTCTTTGATGCGAACACCGTGGTGTAGCTCATACTTCTCGCGCAACCCGCGCAGAATCGAAATTGTGTCCTCGACCGAGGGCTGATCTACGAATACCGTCTGGAAACGGCGCTCGAGGGCGGCGTCTTTTTCGATGTACTTGCGGTACTCGTCGAGAGTAGTAGCGCCGATGCAGTGCAACTCGCCGCGCGCCAGCATGGGCTTCAGCAGGTTGCCTGCGTCCATGGCGCCTTCGGCTTTGCCGGCACCGACAACCGTGTGCAGCTCATCGATGAACAGGATGATTCTGCCTTCGGAGGATTGAACCTCTTTCAGAACAGCTTTCAGGCGCTCTTCAAACTCGCCGCGGAACTTGGCGCCGGCAATGAGCGCGCCCATATCGAGAGCCACCACCTGCTTGTCTTTCAGGCCCTCCGGAACGTCGCCACGGACGATGCGCTGGGCAAGGCCCTCGACGATGGCGGTCTTGCCGACGCCAGGCTCGCCGATAAGAACCGGATTGTTTTTCGTGCGGCGGGATAGCACCTGAATGACGCGGCGGATCTCCACGTCGCGGCCGATGACCGGGTCGAGCTTGCCTTTCTGTGCCAGTTCGGTAAGGTCGCGTCCGTACTTCTTCAGCGCTTCGTAGGTTGTCTCGGGATTCTGGGAGGTGACGCGCTGATTTCCGCGCACCTCTACCAATGCCTTCATCAGGCGGTCGCGGGTGAGCCCGAATTCGCGAAGGATTTTACCGGAAGCGCCCTGGTCCTCGGCGGTGGCGAGCAAAAGATGCTCGATTGAGACGTACTCGTCTTTCAAGCGCCTGGCTTGTTCTTCGGCGTGGTTAAAAAGCTGTGAAAGGCGGTTCGTGATGTAGGTTTGGTCCGGCCGGGAGCCGCCGCCGCTCACCTTGGGCAGCTTTTCGATCTCCTGGACCACGCGGCGGTGGAGCGCTTCGAGCGGGATGTCTGCCCGTAAAAGGATGGAGGGGGCTAGCCCGCCTTCCTGCTCGAGCATGGCAAGGAGCAGATGCTCAACATCCACCTGCTGGTTGCCGTAAGTAATTGCTGTGTTTTGCGCCTGACGGATCGCTTCCTGCGATTTCTCAGTCAGTCGATTGAAATCCATAGGTGAAACACCTCAATCTGAAGATATCAGATGAGTGTATCAAGATGCAATAATCTTAGCAGAACAGACTAAACTTTTGCTGCCTATACTTGCCAGTTCCGGCTGTAGGTTAGACTGAAACCAGCCCACTTCTATGCGCAGACTGTTTGCTCTGTTCGTAAGTTGTTGTGTCTTCATGCCTTCGCCCGCATATTGCTGGTGGGAAACGGGCCACCAGGTGGTGGCCCGCATTGCTGTAGCACACCTGACGCCAGCCGCCCGAAGCCGCATTGCACGCGTCCTTAATGTGCTAGATACTTCGCAAGCCGTCGAGGATGCGCTGGCAAAAGCCGCAACCTGGGCCGACGAGACCAAGGCGGAGACCGGGACAGGGAACTGGCACTTCATCGATCTGACGCTGCAGGACGACAAATCGGACATCCCGTTGCGCTGCCAGGATGACAATTGTGCGCCGGCCCGGATCCGGCTCTTTGCCGCACGACTGTCTTCCAAGCCGCCGCTGGACTCACGCTGGAGCGAACTGGACGCGCTGCGGTATGTGGTGCACTTCGTCGGTGACATCCACCAGCCTTTGCACGACATCTCGGATGCCGATTTGGGAGGAAATTGCGAGCGCGTTAATCCGCCGCTCGACACGGCAAAGAATCTACACGCCGTTTGGGATGGGGCAATCGTGAATGCACTTGGCCACAATGACAAGGCCCTCGCGGCCGAGCTAGAAAAGGAAATCGATGCCATGACGCCGGAAGCCCAGCACGCTGTGGCGGCAGGCGATCCGGACGACTGGACCTGGGAATCACACCAGATTGCAGTGAAAGACGTTTACCAATACCTGCATCTGCCCACTGAGCCCATCCTGTTTCCGGCCGGCTGCAAGGATGCTCCAGTTGCGATTACGAGCACCGAACTGCAAATCGGCAACGCCTACATCGACGAGATGGCGCCGGTGGTTCGGCAGCAGCTTGTGAAGGCCGGTCTGCGGCTGGCGCGGCTGCTGAATGAATCACTTTAGGGGAGAAAGGGGAAATGGAAGGAAATGGGGACGGACGCACATTTTTTCTGACCGCCTACAGGTTTATCAGCATCTCCGTTCGGATTAAATGTGCGACCGTCCCCATTTGGGGGACCCCTAGCTCAGATAAGCCGGCTCATTGGCTGTCCGCACGGATCCGGCAGGGAGCACCACTTCGAAGCGCGAACCTTTGCCCACGTTGCTCTCGACGCGGATCTCCCCCCCATGCGCTTTCACAATAGTGGCAACGAAACTCAGGCCCAGCCCCAGGCCTTTCTCCGGGTTCGGATCGGGAACGCGATAAAAGCGGTCGAAGATGTGGGGTAAATGATCGCCTGGAATGCCCACGCCCGAATCCTCGACTACAATGCGAACGTTCCTGCCCGCATTCTCTGCGTAGGCGCGAACCCAACCGCCTGTGGGGGTGTACTTGATCGCGTTCGAGAGCAGGTTGGTGATGACGCGCTCGATCTGGGTGCGATCGACCTCGCACAATACCTGTTCATAAGTAGCGCTCGAGAGCTTGACGTCGGATGCTTCGGCGGGGATCTGAAATTGATCGACGAGTTCCACCACAAGGCTGCCGAGATCCAGCACGCTCTTGTTCATCGGAATCTGCCCGCTTTCCGATTGCGACAGCAGCAGAAGCGCGCGCACCAGGTTCGACAGCCGCTCTACATCCTGCAGCGCGTTCTCAATGGCTTCTTGTAACTGCTCCTTACGCGTGGCGGTGAAAAGCGCGACTTCCAGTTGCCCCTGAATTGCGGTTAAGGGCGTTCGCAGTTCATGGGAAACATCCGTTGAGAACTGCCGGATCTGTTCAAATGACGACTTCAGGCGACCGCTCATTTGATTGAAGGAGTCGATCAGGCGGTCGAGTTCATCATCCGCGCCGCGCTTTGCGATCTGGAGGCCGAGATTCGATCCGGTGATCGCCTGGGCGGCCTTCTCAACCGACTGCAGCGCGCGCAAGCCTCTGCCCGAGGAATACCACCCGACGAGTGCACAGGCTACAAGAGCAATCGGCAGGAAAACGAGGAAATTCAGCCGGAATCGGCGGAGAAGCCGTTGATCTCGGGCCAGATTTCTGCCTTCGGCGACATACCATTTGCGCCCGCTGTCGGGATCGGTGATGGTACTCGAGATGATCTGGTAGGCGTCACGGCCGTGGCCGATTGTTTTGAGCACCGGCTGCTTGGAGCTTTCGATCTGCGCCAACTCGGAGCGGATAGTGCGCGGATTAAAGAGATCTTTTATCAGCGCCGGATCTTCCGAGGACCCCAGAGCAACGTGCCCTTCGTCATTAGCGATAACGTAGATGTCCTCCAGTTGGGATACCTCGGCCTCTTCTTCAGGGTCGGTGCGATCCACAAACCACTCAGGCTGGCCCGCTTCGAACTTGATCCAGCCTCTCAGGGCCCCAAGCTGGTCGCGAAGGGTCTCCTCACTCTGGTTTTCGAGAAGCGTCCGGAGCGTGGCTGTGCCCAAGACGCCCACCAGCGCAAGAATGATGGCGAACAGCAGAATGAACGTGCTTGCGAGACGGAAGCGCAGCGTCCGGAAGAGCTTTACTCTGCGCAGTCTCTGCCAAATCAACATACCGCTTCAGGACACGTTCACATTTTCCGCGGCGCCCGCGGATTGCTGCTGCGTCTCGGGAGCGTCGAGCATGTACCCGATGCCCCGGACGGTGTGAATCATCTTCGTTGGGAACTTATCGTCGATCTTGCTCCGCAGATGCCGGATATACACGTCGACGATGTTCGTAAGGCCGTCATAGTCCATGTCCCAGACATGCTCCACAATCATGGTACGGCTCAGCGGGCGGCCACGGTTGCGCATCATGTACTCGAGAATGCTGAACTCTTTTGGGGCGAGCTCGATGCCCTCGTTGTTGCGGTGAACCTTGCGCCGGATGCAGTCCAGGGTCAGATCTCCTACCTGCAGCTTCTCCGGTGTCGGCTGTCCCCGGCGCAGCAGCACGCGAGCTCTCGCCAGCAGTTCCACGAATGCGAACGGCTTCACGAGGTAATCGTCCGCGCCCTGCTCCAGGCCCTTCACCCGGTCGTCTACCGAATCACGAGCGCTCAGGATCAGGACCGGAGGAATCGTTTTGCGATTTTTGATTTTCTGGAGCACCTGCAGGCCCTCCATGTCGGGGAGCCCGAGATCCAGAACGACCAGATCATACTCGGTCGAATGCACTCTCTCTATTGCGTCGGCGCCCATGTGTACGACATCGACGGCGTACCCGGCGCTCTGCAGGCCGCGCGACAGGAAATCGGCGATCCGCTTTTCGTCTTCTACTACCAGTAAGCGCATGTTTGCTGTGCTGAATAAAGTCTAGCTAATCAAGGGCTTCGAGATCACGGGAGCGGGCATCATCCTGCTTTTACCTTATTGATGCGCAGCAAACGCCAGAAGTTAACGCCACATCTGCCGGCAGCCTGGGTGTCGGACTGCTTTCCGGCGGCTACGGCGAACTCATCTGTGGTGAGTCCTTTTCCGAGTTGTAAACCAAATCGGCAATAGGGCAGGTATGTAGTATGGCGAAAGGCACTCACAACCCTGCAGATTCCCACGAACAAGTTATCGTTCACCCTCAGTTGCATCAGCGCGGACACGAAATACAGCCATTTGGCTCGGTGAGGCATTTGGTACCCCTTGATCTCGAAGAAGTGGTACGAATCGAGGTCACCGACCGCCTCAACCACCTCCTGGCGGACACTATGACGTTGCGGGACCTCTACAAGAAATCGCATTGGCAGGTGACAGGGCCGACGTTTTATCAGCTTCACCTGCTATTCGACAAGCATTATGGTGAACAACTGGAGATCGTCGATGCAATCGCCGAGCGGATTCAGGCCTTGGGTGGAGTGAGCATTGCGATGGCGGCTGATGTCGCAGAAACTACAAGTATTGAACGTCCACCGCGGGGGCGGGAACAGGCTCCGGTCCAGATTTCACGCCTGGTCGATGCACATTACAAGGTGATCTCGCGAGTGCGAAAAGACGCGCGGAGGGCGGCTGAACTGGGTGACGACGGGACGAATGACCTGCTGGTCAGCCAAGTGCTGCGGACGAACGAAATGCAGCTTTGGTTCTTGATCGAGCACCTGGTAGACGTGCCACTGACGAAAGCTCAGGAGTAGGCCGCGGCGGGTCCTTCGCTAAATTGGCTAAAAAGGAACATTCCAGTGCCGGTGATCGCGTTCCAATAGGTCATCGGCCTCCTTCGGGCCCCATGTTCCCGCTGCGTAATTTGGGAAATTGCGTGCGGGAAGCGCTCTCCAGACGTCGAGGACAGGTTCTATGACGCTCCAGCCCGCCTCGACCATATCGGCGCGTTGGAAAAGCGTTGCATCGCCGATCATGCAGTCATACAACAACCGCTCGTAGCCGGTGCTTGGTTCGGCGCCGAAATGATCAACATACTTGAAATCCATGTTGACCGAACCTATGCGAACCATGGGCCCCGGGACTTTGGCGCCAAACTGCAGTGATATTCCTTCGTCCGGCTGAATGTGCAGCACCAGCAGGTTGGGGCTGAGCTGCTCGACCGGCGTTTCGCGAAAAAGCACCAGGGGCGCGCGGCGGAACTGGATGACAATTTCGCTCGCCCGCTTCTTCAGCCGCTTGCCTGTTCGAACGTAGAAGGGGACATCGACCCAGCGCCAGTTATCAATCGAGAATTTCAGGGCGACAAACGTGTCTGTGTGTGACTCCTGCGCTACATTCGGTTCGTTGCGGTAGGCGGGGACCGCCTGCCCATCGACGACCCCAACTCCATACTGTCCTCGCACGGCGCGCGACAGCACGCTTTCCGGCGACATGTCTTGCACCGCGTGCAGAATCTTGGCCTGTTCGTCGCGTACGGCGTCAGCCTGAAAGGAGATCGGCGGCTCCATGGCTGTCAACGCGAGCAGCTGCAAAATGTGGCTCGGGACCATGTCACGGAGGCTGCCGGTCGTGTCATAGTACCGGCCGCGTTGTTCCACCCCCAGCGTTTCCGCCACGGTTATCTGTACGGAATCAATGTACCGCCGATTCCAAATAGGCTCGAAAATGCCGTTCGAAAATCGAAACACCAGAATGTTTTGAACGGTCTCTTTGCCGAGGTAATGGTCGATGCGATAAATCTGTTGCTCGGAAAGCAGGCTCTTGATCTGAAGGTTCAATGCTTTGGCGGAACTGAGGTCGGAGCCAAATGGCTTCTCGATGATGACGCGACGCCAATACCCTCCGTTTTCCCTGGTTAGACCCGAATCCGCGAGGTTGCGGATGATTTCGCCGAAGAGGTCTGGCCCGGTTGCAAGGTAGAAGAGGCAATTGCCGGTCGTGTGGTGCGTCTGCTCCATCTGCGCCAACAGCGGCTTGAGGCGGGCGTATGTTTCCGCCTCCCGGAAATTGCCTGGCAGATAAGAAAGCCGCTCGATAATCCAGTCGCAAAACTTGCAATCGTCCGGCGCACTTGCGAATTCTTTCAAGCTTGCCCGAACCCGCTCGCGAAATTCATCCTCGCTGTGCGGTTGCACGGCCAGACCGATTAATCCGAAGTCCGGCGGAAGATATTCTTTCTTCGCAAGATTATAAAGAGTTGGAAGCAGCTTGCGTGTTGCTAGGTCTCCGGAGGCACCGAAGATTACCATCACGCATGGATCACCATGCCTGCTTGAAGATAAGCTATGCGGGAACGATTCACGCATTCATCACGACTCGCGTACCGACTTCAGGCTGCTACTATAATGCCACCACTTTGGGACATAATGCCACCACGTTGGCGCCCCCCCAAAACGGTGTAGCAGTGTCGCGAATCTGAAATGAGTCTGCTACAGATCGCCAGGGAAGAATGGATATATCTGAACCGCTATTGATTCACTGCCCTGTCTGCGGCGCAATGAACCGTTTGCCTCAAGAAAAACTGCAGCAGGGTCTGGAGCCGGTGTGCGGGCGATGTAAGAATCCATTGCCTGTTGACACCAGCCCTATTACGGTCACCGATGCCACTTTTGCCGATCAGGTTGAGCGCTCACCCGTTCCAATTTTGGTCGACATGTGGGCGCCGTGGTGCGGTCCATGCAGGGTAATTTCACCGATAGTAGAGCAACTGGCCGCGGAGATGGCGGGTCGTGTGCGAGTGGCAAAACTCAATGTGGATGAGAATCCCGTGACGGCAGGGCGCTTCAATATCCGCGGGATTCCATCTCTGCTGCTGCTCAAAGGCGGGAAGGAAATTGAGCGCATTGTCGGTGTGCAGCCCAAAGCGGAGATAGTCAGGCGTGTTGAACGAGCAATAGCCTGAGGCTCGATAAAGACCACATAAAACCTGAAATTCCAGCGGTGTCTTAGGTATGGCACGATGGAACGGAGAGGAAATCCTATGTCACTGTTGCTCGCGAGTAACTGGTGGTCGCTGGTGATCCGGGGATTGGTCGCAATATTACTGGGCATCCTCGCACTCGCGTGGCCTGGTATCACACTTAGCGCATTGGTTCTACTGTTTGGTGCATACGCACTCGTTGACGGAGTTGTGAATCTCGCAGGGGCATGGCGAGCCTCCAAAGCTCATGAACGCTGGGGAGTCCTGGTGATTGAAGGTGTGGCCGGAATTGTGGCCGGACTCGTCACGTTTGCATGGCCGGCGATCACGGCTCTAGCGTTGATTTATGTAATCGCTGCCTGGGCTGTTGTGACCGGGATTCTTGAGATCGCTGCCGCGACGAAATTGCGCAAGCACATTTCCGGCGAATGGCTGCTCGCCCTCAGCGGTGTCGCATCTATAATATTCGGGATTCTGTTGATGGCTTATCCGCTTGCCGGCGCATTAGTCATCGCGATCTGGTTTGGCGTCTATGCCATTGTCTTTGGAGCTATGCTTGTCGGGCTTGGCTTCCGGCTTCGAACCTGGGCGAAAACGATCGGCGGAACGTCTGCGGCGGTGGGGATTTCCTAACTTCGAATAAGAGTCTAGCTGCCGATTTACACTGATTTACTCCAGTTAAGATTGCGTCGTCTGCGCCATAGAGCGGTCCACTTAAGTGATCTGCGCGCGATTAAGACGACAACCTAAATTGGGACCCGCCTAATAATGTTGTCGAGGAAATATGGGCGACTCTGTCAGCACCAATGTGCCGTTGGAACAGAAATCAGATTCCGGGACGGAACTTGCGTTGGACTTACGCTGGACCTGGAATCACTCGACTGACGAACTTTGGCGCGATCTGGAGCCGGAGCTTTGGCAGACTACCCAGAACCCGTGGCTCATATTGCAGGCTGCCTCCCGCGGGAAACTGCGGCGGCTTCTATCCGAACAGACGTTTCGTACACGTGTCGACGCGCTGCTTGCTTCTGCAAGATCCCGACCGGTTGGTTCGCATCTTGACCAATCCCGAACGCCCGGCTCAATTGGTTCCGGTGGTAAAGCACATCCGGAGGATGCGCTAGGCCAGGTGCTGATTAAACAGTGGAACGAGTTTCTGAGGCGGCCCGAAGTTCAACGCCATGCCGTTTTTTAAGCGATTAAGACATGCTGATGACACATGAGCTGATCGAAGGGGTTGACGTGTGGATTCAACACGCCCCGCTGGCCGTGGGAGGCAAGCGGCACCAGCGGCATGAAGGTGTTGGCGAATGGCGGGCTCAACCTATCCGAGTTGGACGGCTGGTGGGCGGACGCCTATTCAGCGGACGTCGGTTGGGCATCGGTGACGGCAGAGATCGCGGGACGATCCGGGTGGGATGCTGCCGAAGCGAACGCGTTATACACGCTTCTCGAAGAGGAGATCATCCCGACTTTTATGACCGCGATCAGCGCGGCATCCCGCCTAGGTGGGTGGCGCGAGAGCATGGCCCGTCTGACGCCGGCGTTCTCAGCCAATCGCATGGTCCGACAATACGCGGAGGAGCACTGTATTCCATTAGCATCGGCGTATTGCGGCCGTTCGGCCGACGCAGGCAGAAAGGGCGCCGACCTGCTCGCGTGGCAGCGCGGGATCAGTTCGCGCTGGCATGACGTGCGGTTCGGGCCGGTCGCAATTGACTCTCGCGAGGGGAAATACTTCTTCAGTGTCCTGGTTCATCTCGGAAGCGTTGAACCGGATGATATACGGGTGGAACTATACGCTGATTCGGTGAACGCTGGTCGGCCCTTCTGCTGTTCCATGGCCCGCGATCACGCTGTACCCGGCGAACCACAAACCTACCGATATTCGTGCGCGGCCCCAAACCATCGGCCGGCGCACCATTACACGCCGCGTGCCATTCCGAACCGCGAAGGTGTCTTGATTCCGCTCGAATTGCGCCTGATCACCTGGCAGAAATAGCGAGGATCTCCTTACCTGCCCGATTCACAACAGGAAGTGTGTGCTGCCTTGCCAACGTTCTTGCGGGCTTTGCAATATCACGTTGAGATAAGCTATCCCTTACATTTCGGGGCTGGTGCGAATCCTGGATCGGCACAGGGCAGGGGATCGCCGGGACGCTGGTATTGCGTCGGACCTGATACTGCGAGACTTATATACCTCCCTCACAAGGAGACACATTGTTGTTCGACTGGCGAAAGAGGCGACTTATCCGATTCAGCTCGAAGGGCGTGTGGCTAATCGTCCTATGTGCCATTGGTGCGATGGCGGACCAACCGATCGCATTTCCCCACAACAGTCACGTAAAGCTGGGCCTGGATTGTCTTGACTGTCACATAGGCGCAGACACCCGCGCCGCCGCCGGTCTTCCTTCCGTCAGAAAATGCATGCTATGTCATGCCAAGCTCGCAAAAGAAAAACCGGAAGTTCAGAAAGTTATCGCATACGCCAATAAGGGCATTGAGATCCCCTGGGTCCGCGTGTACGATTTTCCTTCCGAAGCTCATGTAAAGTTCCGTCATGCGCCGCATTATCAGGCGGGCATTTCCTGCTCAACCTGCCACGGAGACCTGACGAAGGAGACGGTTGCAGAGCATACGGTAACCCACACGATGGGCTCCTGCCTCACGTGCCATCGGCAGAAGCACGCCTCAGAGGACTGTGCCGCATGCCATTTCTGAGAGTGGTTGAACTCTGGCACAAGGCGTGAGGGGGCAAGACACTTTAGAACATGGATCGCCGCGATTTCTTCAAAATTGTTTCGACTGCTTCGGCCGGAGTAGCAACCAGTGCTTGCGGAAAAAAAAGCGACGCGCTCATCCCTTTGCTTGTTCCGGACCACGAGATCGTTCCGGGAGAGGAACAGTGGCATCCATCCGTCTGTAGCGAATGCGGCGGGGGTTGCGGTGTCATCGCTCGCGTAATGGAAGGGCAGCGCACGATTGAGCGAAGCGGAGAGAAGTTTCGCGAGCGGATCGCCTGTGTGAAGAAGATTGAGGGCAATCCCCTGGATCCGGTGAGTGGGGGACGCCTTTGCGCGCGCGGCCATGCTGCTCTTCAATCGCTCTACAACCCCGACCGCGTGCGCGAGCCGATGCGCAGAACAGCACCTCGCGGAAAGGCCGGCTTTACGCCAGAGCCGTGGGATAGTGCCGTCGCAGCCGTGGCGGAAAAGCTGGCGAGGGCTCGCTCGAGCGATCCGGCAAAAATCTTGTTCCTAACGCGTCCCCAGGCGAGTACGCGAACTCTTACCATTCAGCGGTTTCTCGAGTCTCTTGGTGCTCCGCCTGCGCTCAGTTGCTCGGTTGCCGGCCTAGCGGTCGAGAGGAAGGCGGCCGACCTGGTGTTCGGCTGGAGAGGGCTGCCGCGCTACGATCTGGGCCAGGCGCGCTACGCACTCGGAGTGGGCGCAGATTTCTTGGGCGGGTGGGCTTCTCCGGTTTACTACGCCCGCCAGTTTGGCCAATTCCGGCAAGGCCGCCCTGGGATACGGGGGAAGCTGATCCAGGCCGAGTCCCGAATGTCATTGACCGCCGGAAGTGCGGACGAGTGGCTTCCTCTGCGTCCCGGTTCCGAGCCGCATCTTCTCATTGCCATAGCGCGTTTGCTGCTCGATGAGAAGCTCGCCCGCAACGCGCAGCAATTACCCGCGGGCGTCGCGGAATCAATCCTGGCAGCGAACCTGGCTGACCTGATCCGCATCTCCGGAATTGAGGAAAGGCGTCTGCGCCGCGTGGCGCGGGAGTTGGGTGAATCGGAATCTCCAATCGTTATTGCCGGAGCTTCAATCGTCCACACCAATTCGCTTCAATCTCTGGTCGCCGCCCATTACCTCAACCTCCTGCTAGGCAATGTCGGACGATCTGGCGGCGTTCTGGCGCCTCAACAGGCAGCCGCCATTGATCCAGTAAATGCGAATGTGCTTGAGGCGTTAAAGCGCGCGCAAATCCTTCTGTTAGACAGCGAAAACCCTGTATACAGTCTTCCGTCAGCGAGTGGAGTAATGGAAGTACTCGGAGGGCTTGAGATGATCGTCAGCTTTGGAGTATTCGTCGATGACTCTGTCGCGTACGCCGACACCATTCTTCCAGATCACCACACGTTAGAGTTCGGAACGGCAGTTGTGCCGCCCGTTGCACCCGGAATTGCCATCAACGTGGCGACGCCTCTTGTACAGCCGCTGTACAACACACGGCCGATAGGGCAAACACTCGGTGACATCGCACGAAAGATGAATGTTCCCTTCGAGCCCATAGGTGCGAGGGACCTCATTGAACCCCAATTGGCGCCTGGTGAGACCTGGGACGACGTTGCGCGCCAGGGCGGGCTATGGCGGGATGGCGAGGCCACAGAGCCGGCTTCAAAACCGCTGGGCGAAAAGCTGGAATGGAGCGATCCCGTTTTCGCTGGAGCACCCGAACAATTTCCTCTGCAGTTTCAGCCCTACCCATCGCTACAGTTTGGCGACGGACGAGGGGCGAATCTACCGTGGATGCAGGAATTGCCGGATCCTGCCTCCAGTTCCATGTGGGGTCTTCCGGTAGAAATCGACCCGCAAACGGCCGCGAGGCTGAACGTAAATACAGGGGACTGGGTGCGAGTGGAATCAGCCCAGGGAAGCCTCGAGGCCCTGGCTTATGTGCATCCTGCCGCCCTGCCGGGCGTGGCGAGCATGGGTATCGGCGAAGGGCACGCACACTACGGGCGATTTGCATCCGGCAGGGGAGCCAATCCGCTCTCGATTCTTGCGCCCGTTTGGGAAAATTCCACAAATACTCTTGCATTCGGTGCAACGCGCGTGCGCATCACGCGGCTGGGACGAAGACCCGGAGAACTGATCCAGTTCTCTCCTCGCGACCGCGAACAAGGACCTTGGGGGTACAGATGAACCAAAGCAATCAAACGCAGCACCGCTGGGGTATGGCCATCGATTCGGACCGGTGCACAGGATGTCAGGCTTGTGTAGCCGCCTGTCATGCGGAGAACAATTTACCCCTCTCCGACGCCGAGTCTGCGGCCAGGGGACGCGCGGTCCATTGGATTCGGGTCGATCGTTACTACGAGGGCGAGTTTCCCGATATCCGCGTGAAGTATATGCCGGTGCTGTGCCAGCACTGTGACGAAGCGCCTTGCGAGCCAGTTTGTCCTGTTTACGCCACTTACAAAAATCCCGAAGGACTCAATGTCCAGGTTTACAACCGTTGTGTCGGAACGCGCTATTGCGCCAATAACTGCCCGTACTCTGTGCGCTTTTTTAATTGGTTCGATCCGGTCTGGCCGTCGCCTCTCGATCTGCAGCACAACCCCGATGTCTCGATCCGCATGGCTGGCGTCATGGAGAAATGCACTTTCTGCATTCAGCGGATCAATAGAGCGGAAAGAGAAGCAAAGGAGGAAAAGCGCCCGCTGGCAGACGGCGAGGTTCAGCCAGCGTGCGTCCAGTCCTGCCCCGCGGAGGCAATGGTGTTTGGTGATTTGAACGATCCCGAGAGCAAGGTTTCGCGATTAGCGGAAAGCGGACGCTCCACGCGCCTGCTGGAAGAGCTTGGAACGCAGCCAAAAGTCTTCTACCTGCAGAGGGCGACGTAGCGTGGCAATTGCATCGAAGGTTATGCCCTACGACGAAGTGCGCCGCGACCTCTGGCGGCCTTTATCAGGGGCGAGTTCGCGCTATATTGTCGTGCTTGTCCTTCTGTCCGCAGTCGCGTTGTGGGGTCTTGTCGCCTGGGGCTACCAGCTTTACCGCGGCATCGGTGTCGCCGGGATTCGTCGGCCTGTCTTCTGGGGCTTCTATCTCGTAAACTTTGTTTTCTGGATTGGGATCTCCCACGCCGGGACGCTGATCTCCGCAATTCTTCGCCTGACCGACGCCGGCTGGCGCAAGCCTGTCACGCGGGCGGCGGAGGCCATCACCGTTTTCGCGCTCATGATTGGCGGAATGTTCCCCATCATTCATCTGGGCCGCGCGTGGCTCTTCTTTTGGCTTTTTCCATATCCCAACTCCAGACTTCTTTGGCCGAATTTCCGCTCGCCTCTCCTGTGGGATGTAACCGCGATCAGCACCTATCTCACCGGCAGCATCATCTATTTGTTCCTGCCGCTAATTCCCGATGTCGCGCAACTGTCAACCCACGCTGCCGGTTGGCGGCGGCTCCTTTACCGCACGCTTTCACTAGGTTGGACGGGCAGTGACCGCGAGTGGCACGCACTTGAACGTGCAATGAAGCTGATGGCGGGGATCATTCTGGCGGTAGCTGTCTCGGTTCATACCGTGGTGGCGTGGGATTTCTCCATGTCTGTCGCGCCCATGTGGCACAGCAGCATTTTTGGACCTTATTTTGTCGTTGGCGCAATCTTCAGTGGAATTGCGGCTCTTCTGGTCGTGATGTCGATCATTCGGAAAACCATGCACCTGGAGAAGTATCTGACGCCTCACCATTTCAACAATCTGGCAAAGCTGCTACTGCTGATGAGTTTGCTGTGGCTCTACTTCACTGTGGCCGAAAACCTGACCGCCTGGTATGGGAACGAACCGAAGGAAATGAGTGTTTTCGGAGCTCGCGTGCGCGGCAATTTCGCACCCTATTTCTGGATCATGGTGTTCTGCAATTTCGCTGTGCCCTTCGTATTATTGGGGATTCGGCGGCTACGCTCGATCCTGACGGCAACGATCGCATCGGTAACGGTGCTGATTGGTATGTGGCTGGAGCGCTTTCTGATCATTATTCCAACCTTGAGCTTCGGACGGCTTCCTGCGGCCTGGGGCCATTACGCGCCAACCTGGGTGGAGATATCTATTAGCGTTGCAACTTTCGCCGTGATGGGTGTACTGTACCTCGTCTTCTCGAAACTGTTTCCTATCGTCTCGGTCTGGGAATTCGAGCCGCATTCTGAGGCGGAGGAGTAAGCGAAACGTGTATCTTATTGGCGATTTTCACGATCAGGAATCAACCGTCCGAGCTGTCCTGGATCTAAAGGCGAACGGCTTCAATGCGGACGACCTCGATGTTTTTTCGGATGAGCCGCTGGAGTTTCGACGCGGCGTCCTTGACCGCCGGAGCCGCATGTCTCTCGCCGTTGTCACGGGCGCAATCATCTTCTGTTTGCTCGCTATCGGATTTGTTCATTTCACCCAATACAACTACCAGCTTGTTACCGGAGGAATGCCAACATTCTCGTTTTGGGCGACCGGCGTAGTGTTTTATGAGCTGACACTGTTCGGCGCAATCGTTACCACCTTTTTCTGGTTTCTTCGCGAAAGCGGGCTTCCACGACGAGCTTCGCGGCCGTCCGCGCCGATGCGTGAACCGGGCACAATCTGTGTCCAGGTCCGATCGCGTCTTGATCAGGCAGAGGCTGCCCATCGTTTATTGGAACGTGCCGGTGCGAACAATGTCAGAAGAATCGGAGACGCGACATGAGCCGGAAGTGGGCGGTGGTGCTGGGCCTTGTTGCCAATCTTTCCCGCGCGGACTTCAAAACTCCACCGTGGGAAAAACCGCCGTCAGTCGTCGGACGCGATCTTTTTCGTGAGAACTGCGCGGTCTGCCATGACATTGATAAGGATCAGAAGCACAGCACGAAATTCGGGCCAAGCCTGAACCACCTGTTCAAAAACGAAAGGTTACCGCTGAGTCACGGAAAGCCGAACCGGCAATACGTAGTAGTCAGAATCAAATTTGGGGGCGCGCTTATGCCGGCTTTCGGCAAGCAACTGAACGATTCTGAAATAAGCATACTGATTGACTACATTGCCTCGAAATAGCGTCGGCGGCGGGGCCTCGGCGATACTGGCGTTATGCGTTTTTGTCTGCTTGCTGTTTACCTTGCTTGCGCCGGTGCGTTGCTCGGCGATTTCACGCCGCAATGGAACCAGCCGCTGCCGCCCTATCGAGTCATTTCCAATCTCTATTACGTAGGCACTAATTTTCTGGCCTCATTTCTGATAACCACGCCCGACGGGAACATTCTCATCAACCCTGATTACGAAGAATCGGTACCTCTCATTCGCAAGAGTGTCGAAAAACTCGGCTTTCGTTTCTCCGACACCAAGATCATTCTCATCAGCCACGCGCACGATGATCATGCCGCGGGTTGCGCGCTGGCCAAAAGGCTAACCGGCGGGAAGCTGATGGTCATGGATGCAGATGTTGCGGAGATCGAGAACGGCGGTGCAGGTGATTTCCAGTATGTGAATAGCCGTTGGCCACCTGCGAAGGTAGATCGAGTCCTGCATGATGGCGATCGGGTCACTCTCGGCGGAGCGGTGCTCACGGCGCACCTCACACCAGGCCATACAAAAGGATGTACGACGTGGACCATGGAAGTGAAAGAGAACGGACAGCTATACCATGTTGTTATTGTCGGGAGCCCGAACGTGAATCCGGGGTACAAACTTGTTGGCAACGCCCAATATCCACAGATCGCAGCCGACTATGAGAGGACGTTCCGCATCCTCGCCGTCTTCCCTGTGACATCTTCCTGGGAGCGCATGGTGTTTATTACGAGATGGACAACAAACTCAAGCAGCTTCGGGCGGGAGGTCCAAATCCGTTCGTCGATCCGAAAGGCTATCAGGCCTTTGTTAGGGAACACGAACAAGCGTTTCGCAATGAGTTATTCGCACAGCAGCAATCAAGCAGGTGACCACTGTTGAATTCCATTCCTTCGTCCAACGTGATAACCTCATGCTGATTCGTATGACCGTTTCGACGGAGGAACGTTTTTGCACCGTCGCGTGCTCCTTTGGTTCCTGATTGCAACGGCGCAGATGGGACTGTGCCGAGCGGCGGACCCGCCAAGGCTGCAAATTCGGCTTCAGAACCATCTGACCAGCTATGCGTCCCGTCCGGGCTCGCCGTTCAAATGCGTCGTTATCTGCCCGTTCGAAGTCGGCGGCCGGATATTGATTCCCGAAGCAAGCACCGTCTACGGTACGGTTCGCCAGGCCGTGCCGGTGCATCTTGGGCTGGTTCGGGAACGCGCTGCACTGGACCTGAATTTCTCCGAATACCAAACACCCGACGGCCAGCGATTCCTGCTGCGTGCGACGCTTGCGTCGATCGACAATGCGCGAGAAGAGGTAACGCCAAAGGGTCGGATCAAAGGCGTTCTGGCGGCCACCAATCCGGACGAGATGCTGGGTGGCATTTGGGAAAAGCCATCACTGGACATGCTTTACCGTCCTCTTGAGGGCGTGACCGGCGTGGCTGGGGAGATTCTGGACAGATTTCCGATGGGCCCGGTGGGACCGGCGGTTCTTTTGGGGGTACGCTGCCTTCTTCTTCGTTTCCCTGAACCGGAGATTTATTTGCCCCCCGGCACTGATATGGAACTGACGGTGGATGAATCCTCTACGGATTTCGCTCCACGGCCTGCTCCACCGGTTCCCAATGCCCCCGCGGAACTGGCGCAGTGGCTGGGCGCCAGGCCATTTAGAGTCGAGAAGCCCAGCGGCCGGCGGGTTGATGATGTGATTAACGTGGCATTTATGGGCTCCGCGCAACAGTTGTCGGACGCGTTCCATGATTCCGGCTGGTATGCTGCCGAGCAGCGCACGTTCGGATCTCTTTCACGGTCGTACATTGCGTTCAACGTGAAAAAGACATACCCGACGGCGCCGGTTTCAAAGCTGCTGTATCAGGGAAAGCCTCCTGATTTGGTTTTTGAAAAATCGCTCGATACGATCTGCAAACGCCATCACGTGCGCATCTGGAATGCCGGGTCGTTTGAGGGGCAGGATATCTGGCTCGGGGCGGCAACGCACGATACCGGAGTCGAATTTAACCGCCGGACATTTCTATTGACACACCGAATCGATAAGAATCTCGACGCCGAGCGCGACAAGATCGCCGTCGATCTAAATTTCGCCGGCTGCTCTCAGTCTGTCTCTTATACGCCGGCGGATGGCGCACACACCGCTGATCTGAACCCGTCGGTGGTCACAGACGGACGGGTTGCGATCTTTTCGCTGCAAGCCTGTAGTCAGACCGAGCACCCTGATGCTGACTCCGCACCACCCCCGCCCGGGAATAAAGTGTCGAGACTTATCCGCCGCGTGGTACTTGAAAGTCGCAGCTACATTCTTCGTGAGAATGTCTATTATTGGGCTTACGAATTTATCCGGCACCACTGAGGGGCGCATGGAGGCAAACGAACAGCTCGCTCAGGCCTGACTCTCCAGATCTATTAGCATTCCAAGAACTACATCCCCCACCACTTGCAGGCTGTGCGCGCTGAGCTTATCCATCGTGTCCTGGCCGGTGTGCCAATAAGAGTTATTGGGCCCGTAATCGAGGTCGATGATGTCGAGCACGTTCACTCCTGCATCCGCGAACGGTTTGTGATCATCGTCGATGCCGCCACCCCGGCGTAGAAAATATTTGCCGTCACCAAGGCTGTCGGCAACCCGCCACATGGTCTGATTCAGCCACTGCGACGAGTTTGCGTCCGCGATGATGTCGAGGTCTTTGTCGCCGATCATATCCACGTTGATGAGCGCCCGAATGCGTCCAAGGGTGCCGTCGGCGGACCACTTTTCCACCAGATGCCGGCTGCCGTAACGGCTGTCGGTATCGCTCCAGTTCCCGACCGCCTCTTCCCCATCGAAAAAGACGACATAAATATCGTCCCGGTGCTTCATTTTTGACACAACGCGCGCGAACTCAATAAGGAACCCGGTGGACGACCCGGCATCGTTTGCCCCAGAAAATTTCACCATTGGGATCTTTTTCGTGTCATAATGCCCGGAAACCACCAATGCTTTCCCCGAAGTCCCGGGGAACTTGAGGATGATGTTCGCCATCGTCACGGGTCCGACCGGCGTCTGTCCGGTAAAATGGTCCTCCGACAACTGGCCACCGAGCGGCTTTAGTTCTGAGAGGATCCAGCCCCGCATCTTCCCGATTGCCTCCGATCCGGATGGCCTTTCTCCGAAGGCCACTGCCTTTCGCGTGTATGCCAGTGCTGCCGAGCCGTCAAAGATGTTTCCCGTTACGGATGCGGCATTCGCCAGGGCGCCAGATAAGGCAAATCCGAGCACAAGAGAAACTGTCGAAACGCGATGGTGTTCTAAAGAGAAGAGCCGTTTGACCCGATTAAATAATTGCATTGATTTCGTTGATCGGATAACGAGCGTCTCTTGTTTGGATAATTTTGATGGGATTGAGATTCGCGATCCGTTTGAAAGACTGTTGTATCATAGCGATACAACAAAGAAAGCTCAATACTGGTCGCCTAGGACTTTATGCAATCAGTCGGAGAGAGACTTCGCGCAGCGCGTCTCGACCTCGGGTTATCCCTGGAACAGGTGAGCGCGCGGACCCGCATTCCTGTAAAGAATTTGCGGGCCATTGAAGCCGACGCGCTGAGTGAGATCAGTTCGGCTTTTTTTTATAAGAGCTTCGTCCGCCAGTTCGCTGACGACCTCGGATTAGACTACGGCTCGATCGCACCTGCGGTACAGGATGCGGTGAGTACCATTCCGGCGCCGCTCATTCCGGGCCAGGCTGACGCTCCGCTACCAAAACTCTCCCGTCTACGGCCCAAGCGCTCGTTCAAAGCGCGTTCGTTCTTCTCCGTCGCCACCCTGGCGGCCATGGTGGTTGTTTGCTCCATTGTCTACTCCGAATGGCGAAACTCGAGGGAAGATCTGCAGGAATCGATCATGGGCCTTCTGGGCTCCATAAAAGCCGGTTCTGCCAAGCCGCAGTCGCAGAAGCCCCAGTCACAGGAGTCAAAGTCGCAGGAATCAAAGCCGCGCCCCATGGCCACCCCGCCTGCTGTTGCCCCTGGGCCCCAAACTCATTCGGATGCCGCTTCCCAACCTGCGAACACGGCTGTTTCGCCGGACGCCCCGCTTGCCTCCGATTCATTTGAGCTGAAGGTATCGGCGCTCGAAGCCACCTGGCTATCGGTGGTGGCCGATGGCAAACAAATCTTCAGTGGGATTCTCCGGCCCTCCGAAACGAAGGTACTGGAAGGGCATGAAACAGCCCGCCTCCGTACTGGCAACGCGGGCGGCCTGAGTGTCGAGTTCAACGGCAAATCGCTCGGCACCATCGGGCCTCATGGTCAGGTCCGTACGGTTGTTTTCACCAGGGACAGCTACGAAATCGTGCCTCCTGCGGCACACGTCGCGTTTGCGGCATTCACCCTTCAGGGCGAATAGAAGACGCGTTTCCGGCACTTTGGCGAAGCTCTGCTTTCCTTTCTGCTCGCAAGAGCCGCCGTTTTTGCCTCTCGAGCTCAAGGAGCTCATTTCTGCGTCTCAGCTTGATGCTGGTGTCCACCTTCCGCCAGAACTTGCGGAAGTAAGCGACGGCGCTGGCCAGCCCGAAAAACACTACCAGCCACATGGTCGCTATGGCGTAGGGATAGATGGCCGGCCACCGCAACGACATCATCACCAGCGTCACCCCTACCACCTGCGTCATCATCTTCGTCTTACCGAGCTCGCCCGCTTTGATTGTGTAGCCCTCGGCAGCGGCAATGCTCCGCAGGCCTGAAACCGCGAACTCGCGGCTGATGATCAGGATCACCAGCCAGCCGGGCAGCAGCCGGATCTGGACCAGAGAAATCAGTGCCGCTGATATGAGCAGCTTGTCCGCCACCGGATCCAGCAGCGTTCCCACCGTTGTGACCTGCTTCCAGCGCCGCGCCAGATAGCCGTCGAGCAGATCGGTAAGAGCCGCTGCCAGGAACAGAATTAGAGCCAAGAAATCATTGGCGATGAAAAGCCGGCCGTTCCAGTGAATGCTGAAGTTTTGCTGTACCAGCGCCGCCACGAGCAGAGGCACGAGGAAGATACGGACAAGGGTCAGCAGGTTGGGCAGGTTGGTCAATCACCACAAATATAGAACACAGTCTCAGTCGTTGGCCTTGCCAAGGACGAAACTGTTTCCATCCGGGTCTTTGAAGATCGCGAATTTGCCCCACGGCTGGACCGTCGGCGGCGTCGCGAACTCAACTCCACGGCTCTTCAGCTCCTCATATGTTGCCTCAAGGTCGTCGCAATGAAACGACGTATTCACGAAGCTTCCAATCCGGTCTTCCTGTCCTTGCGGCGTGAACAACACCACCCCTGTCTCGGCGCCGGGGATCTCCAGTTCAATCCAGCGCTGCGGTCCCATCGGGTGGTCCGTCCTCAGTTTGAATCCGAGCTTCTGCGTGTAAAACTGCAGCGCCCGGTCCTGATCGCGCACACAGACGCCCACAAACTTCACCTTCGTTATCACTTGCTCCTCCAACACTCAAAGAAAAAGGGCGGCCCATAAACCGGACCGCCCTCTGATTTTATAGCTTGGTTTAGTTTTAAGCTTCTTCCGCGCCTGCGCCCAGCGTCTCTTCGGCCGCCAGGTCATCCGAAAGCCCGCCATTGTAAATGCCGGGTGTTTCCTCGTTGTAGTCTTGCAGACCCTCGGCGAAGGAAACTTCCTGTTCCGGCATCGGCTCCTCTTCCACCACGTCCTCGCCCGCAATCTTCACGCGGCGATAGTATTCCATACCGGTACCCGCAGGGATCAGGCGACCCATGATGACGTTTTCCTTGAGACCGCGCAGGTAGTCGACCTTGCCGTTAATGGCGGCTTCGGTGAGGACCCTGGTTGTCTCCTGGAAGCTTGCGGCCGAAATGAACGAATCGGTAGAGAGCGAAGCCTTGGTGATTCCGAGCAGGATGGGCTTGCCCGTTGCCGGCCGGCCACCCGCATCGATGACCCGGGTATTCTCTTCGCGGAACTTGAACTTGTCGACCACTTCTTCCGGCAGGAATTCGGTGTCGCCAATGTCCTCAATCCGCACCCAGCGCATCATCTGGCGCGAGATCACTTCCAGGTGCTTGTCGTTGATGTTCACGCCCTGCAGGCGGTAGACTTCCTGGATCTCGTTTACCAGGTACTTCTGCAGTTCCTTTTCGCCGAGCACGGCCAGGATGTCGTGCGGATTGCGCGGGCCGTCCATCAGCGGATCACCCGAGCGCACGCGCTCGCCTTCCTGTACGTTGATATGCACACCGCGCGGAATCGAGTATTCCTTCTGCACGCCGTCGTCGCCAGTGATGTACAGCTTGCGCATACCCTTGGTGACTTCGCCGTACTTCACGCTGCCGTTGATTTCGGCAATGATCGCCGTTTCACGCGGCTTGCGAGCTTCGAACAGCTCCACCACGCGCGGCAGACCGCCGGTGATGTCTTTGGTCTTGGTTGTGGCGCGCGGAATCTTGGCCAGCACGTCGCCGGCGTGTACCTGTTCGCCGTCCGCCACCATAAGGTGCGCGTGTGTCGGCATCAGGTAGCGCTTTTCGTCAGACCGTCCGCCGCCTTCAGGACGCACGATGATGGTCGGGAACCGCTTCTCATCCGTCGATTCGGTGACAACCACCTGCATGTTGCCGGTGATCTCATCGACCTGGTCTTGCGTGGTCACGCCGTCAATCAGATCCTTGAAATGAACCGTTCCGCTGACTTCCGTCAGGATTGAGAACGTGTACGGATCCCATTCGAGGAGTACCTGGTTCGCCTTGACGGGCGACCCGTCCTCCACGTTGATCTTCGCGCCGTACACAACCGGGTAGCGTTCGCGCTCGCGGTTCTTTTCGTCCACGATAATCAGGATGCCGTTGCGGTTCATCGCAATCAGCTCGCCCTTGTTGTTGCGAACCGTATTGACGTTGTTGAAGCGTACGAAGCCGTCGCTCTTGGCGTCCTGTGTCGATTGCTCGCTTACACGGGTCGCCGCGCCGCCGATGTGGAACGTACGCATGGTGAGCTGCGTTCCCGGCTCACCAATCGATTGCGCCGAGATGATACCCACCGCTTCGCCCCGTTCAACCATCCGTCCGGTCGCCAGGTTGCGTCCGTAACAGAGGCGGCACACGCCGCGCTTCGATTCGCAGGTCAGCACGGAGCGGATCTTCACGCGTTCGATGCCGGCTGCTTGAATGGCGCTTGCCAACTCTTCCGTGATCTCCTGGTTCACGCCGACGATAACGTTGTTCTCGTAATCGCGCTGATCTTCGAGTGCCACGCGGCCCACAATGCGGTCGCGCAGCGGCTCGATGATTTCGCCCGACTCGATAATCGGCTCGACATAGATGCCGTCCGTCGTGCCGCAATCGTCTTCCGTAATAATCACGTCCTGCGCCACGTCGCAGAGACGCCGCGTGAGGTAGCCGGAGTCCGCCGTCTTCAAAGCGGTATCCGCCAGACCCTTACGTGCGCCGTGCGTCGAGATGAAGTACTGCAGCACGTCGAGGCCTTCACGGAAGTTCGCCGTAATCGGCTGCTCGATGATTTCGCCCGAGGGCTTTGCCATCAAACCGCGCATGCCCGAAAGCTGGCGGATCTGCTGTTTCGAACCACGGGCGCCCGAGTCGGCCATGATGTAAATCGGGTTGAGGATACGGCCCGTTCGGTCATCCTCTTCCAGGTTCTTGAACAGCTTGTCGGAAATCGCCTCGGTGACCTTCGACCAGATTTCGATGATCTTGTTGTACCGCTCGGACTGCGTGATCGCGCCCTCCTGGTACTGCTGCTGCACTTCGATCACCTGCTTTTCGGCATCGTGCACCAGGCTGCTCTTCTCTTCCGGCACGACCATGTCGTCGATACCGATCGAGATGCCAGCGCGCGTGGCGTAGAGGAACCCGAGATTCTTGATCTGGTCCAGCATCTGAACGGTTGTCTGCAGCCCGAACTTCAGGTAGCAGTACTGCACCAGTTGTCCGAGACCCTTCTTCTTCAGAAGGCCGTTGATGAACGGCATTTCCTTCGGCAGCACGTCGTTCAGAATCACGCGCCCCACCGTCGTGTCCATGTACTGCTTGCTGAACTCGATCGGCTCGGTGTACATGATGTTCTGGTTATCGAAGGCCTTAGTCAGGTCGATAACCCTGCCGGTGTGGCGCAGTTTGATCGCCGTCAGCGTTTCGACTTCGCCCATTTCGAGCGCAATCAGCACGTCTTCGATCGATGCGAACGTGCGTCCCGAGCCCTTCGAATTCGGACGCATCTTGGTCAGGTAGTACAGGCCCAGTACCATGTCCTGCGTCGGAATAGCGATGGGCGCTCCGTGCGCGGGCGATAGGATGTTGTTCGAAGCGAGCATCAGAGTGGAAGCTTCGATCTGGGCTTCCGGCGAAAGCGGAATGTGAACCGCCATCTGGTCGCCGTCGAAGTCCGCGTTGAACGCCGTACAGGTCAGCGGGTGCAGCTTGATCGCCTTACCTTCCACCAGCACCGGCTCGAACGCCTGGATACCAAGGCGATGCAAGGTGGGAGCGCGGTTCAGCAGAATGGGATGGTCCTTAATTACTTCTTCGAGGATGTCCCAGACCACCGGATCCTGCTGCTCGACCAGTTCCTTCGCCTGCTTAATTGTGGTGCAATGGCCGCGCTGCTCCAGCCGGTGATAGATAAACGGCTTGAAGAGTTCCAGAGCCATCTTCTTCGGAAGGCCGCACTGGTGGAGCTTCAGATCCGGACCCACCACGATGACCGAGCGGCCCGAGTAGTCCACGCGCTTGCCGAGCAGGTTCTGGCGGAAGCGTCCCTGCTTGCCTTTAAGCGTGTCGGAGAGCGACTTCAGCGGGCGGTTGTTAGCGCCGCGCAGCACGCGACCGCGGCGGCCGTTGTCGAACAGTGCGTCTACCGCTTCCTGCAGCATGCGCTTCTCGTTGCGCACAATCACGTCCGGAGCATGCAGCTCCATCAGCTTCTTGAGGCGGTTGTTGCGGTTGATGACGCGGCGGTAGAGATCGTTCAGATCGGAGGTGGCGAAGCGGCCGCCATCCAACGGAACCAGCGGGCGCAGCTCGGGCGGAATCACCGGAATCACGTCGAGAATCATCCACTCCGGCTTGTTGCCGGACTTGCGGAAGCTCTCCACAACGCGTAGACGTTTGGCGTACTTCAGCTTCTTCTGCGCTGAAGTCTCCGTCCTCATTTTTTCGCGGATTTCCTGGCTGAGCGTCTCGATGTCGATCTTCTTCAGCAGTTCCTTTACGCCTTCTGCGCCCATCATGGCCACGTACTTGCCAGGGAACTCCTGATCGAGCTGCCGCTTGCGCTCGTCGCTGATCACTTCACCCTGCGTAAGGCCGGTTGCCTCGCCCGGATCGATGATGACGAACGCCTCGTAATAGAGAACGCGCTCCAGTTCGCGGAGCGTAATGTCGAGCAGATAGCCGATGCGGCTCGGCAGTCCTTTGAAGAACCACACGTGCGAAGACGAGCTCGCCAGTTCGATGTGGCCCAGCCGCTCGCGCCGGACGCGCGAAAGGGTCACTTCCACGCCGCACTTATCGCAGATTACTCCGCGATGCTTCATGCGCTTGTACTTGCCGCAGAGACATTCCCAATCGGCCACCGGCCCGAAAATTCGGGCGCAGAATAGGCCGTCGCGCTCCGGCTTGAAGGTTCGGTAGTTGATGGTCTCCGGCTTGGTCACTTCGCCATGTGACCAGCTCCGGATTTTTTCCGGAGAAGCCAGACTGATTCGAATCGAATCGAAGTCGGCAATCAGATTCGCTCTGTCATACGGAGAGGAACGGTACATGAATTGTCCTTAAATACCTTTCAGCACGGGCCCGGTTTTGAAAACCAGCGGACACGGGGCGTGGGGCACCAAACGACGCCCCGTGCGCGCATTACCTTCTGTTAGTCCGCAGCGTGCGCCAGGTCCTGCATCTCGCGCGGTTTCTTCATCAGTTCCACGTCGAGACAGAGGCTCTGCAGCTCGCGGATGAGCACGTTGAACGACTCAGGAACGCCTGGCTCGGCTGCTGCCTCGCCCTTGACGATCGCTTCGTAGATCTTGGCGCGCCCATACACGTCGTCGGATTTCGCCGTCAGCAGTTCCTGCAGAATGTAGGCCGCGCCGTATGCTTCAAGCGCCCACACCTCCATTTCGCCGAAACGCTGTCCGCCGAATTGCGCCTTGCCGCCCAGCGGCTGCTGCGTGATCAGCGAGTACGGTCCAATCGACCGTGCGTGAATCTTGTCGTCCACCAGGTGGCTCAGCTTCAGCATGTAGATGTAGCCGACCGTCACGGGCTGTTCGAACTGCGTTCCGGTCATGCCGTCGTGCAGCGTTATCTTGCCCGATGTCGGCAGGCCCGCTTCCGAAAGCCTTGCCTTGATGTCCTTTTCCGTCGCGCCGTCGAATACCGGGGTCGCAAAGTGCAAGCCGAGCTTCGCAGCCGCCCAGCCAAGGTGCGTCTCCAGAATCTGGCCGACGTTCATACGAGACGGTACGCCGAGAGGATTTAGGACGATTTCTACCGGAGTTCCATCCGGCAGGTACGGCATATCTTCCTCGGGCACAATGCGTGCGATCACACCCTTGTTGCCGTGGCGTCCTGCCATCTTGTCGCCGACGGAAAGCTTGCGCTTCATCGCGATGTAGACCTTTACGAGCTTGATAACGCCCGGCGGCAGCTCATCGCCCTTGCGCAGCTTCGCCACTTTCTCTTCCGTAATCTTCTCGAGCACCGCGATCTGACGCGAAGTCATCTCCTCGATCTCGTCGATCTGCTCATTCAGCCTCACATCTTTCGTATTCAGCCTCATGCGCTTCAGATCACGTGAGCGCAGCTTCTCCAGAACGTCGCGGGTCAGCGACGTTTCCTTGGAGAGTAGCTTCTTGTTGGTCTTCTCGTCGTGGAGGTCGGCCAGCAGTTCTTTGCCGTGCAGCAGTTGTTCCAGACGCTTGGCGCGTTCATCGCTCAGAATGCGCTTCTCGTCTTCCAAGTTGCGGTGCAGGCGCTCTTCCTGTAGTTGCAGAATCTGCTTCGAACGCTCGTCCAGTTCGGCGCCCTTGCGCGAGAACACCTTGCAATCCACAATGGTGCCTTCGATGCCCGGCGGACAGTAGAGCGATGCGTCCTTCACGTCGCCCGCCTTCTCGCCGAAGATCGCCCGCAGCAGTTTCTCTTCGGGCGTGAGCTGTGTTTCGCCCTTCGGCGTCACTTTGCCCACCAGAATGTCGCCCGGCTTCACGGTGGCGCCTACGCGGATAATGCCGCTCTCATCCAGGTTGCGAAGGAAGCTCTCGGCGATGTTTGGAATATCGCGCGTGATCTCCTCCGGTCCCAGCTTGGTATCGCGTGCTTCGATCTCGAACTCTTCGATGTGGATCGAGGTGTAGTAATCGTCCTTGACCAGCTTTTCGCTGACCACGATCGCGTCTTCGAAGTTGTATCCGCGCCAGGGCATGAACGCCACCAGCACGTTTCGTCCCAACGCCAGTTCGCCGGCCTCGGTGCAAGGCCCGTCGGCCAGCACATCGCCCTTCTTTACCTTCTGCCCTTCGTGGACAATCGGCTTCTGGCTGATGCAAGTGTTCTGGTTGGAACGCTTGAACTTCGTCATCTGGTAGATATCGGCGCCTACTTCGCGCGACATCTGACCTTCATGTGCTCCGCCTTCTACGCGAACGATAATGCGCTCGCTATCGACGGAGTCCACCACACCCGACCGTTTGCAGATCACCACCGCGCCCGAATCGCGCGCCGTCACCAGCTCCATGCCGGTGCCGACGAACGGAGCTTCGGCGCGCAGCAGCGGCACTGCCTGGCGTTGCATATTCGAACCCATCAAGGCGCGGTTCGCGTCGTCATTTTCAAGGAACGGTATCAGGCTGGCCGCTACCGAGACGAGCTGCTTCGGACTCACGTCCATGTACTCGATCTCATCGCGGTGCTTCAGTACAAAGTTCCCCGCCTGGCGGGCGTTTACCAGATCCTCGACGATGCGGTTCTTGTCGTCGATCGCAACGTTCGCCTGGGCAATGATGTACTTGTCTTCTTCCCAGGCAGACAGGTAATCGGAGTAGGCTTCGTACTCGGCGTGCTGTTTGTTGGCCGCCAGCGCCTTGTTGGCCTTCTCCACGTCTTCGTGGGATATCACCTGGCTCACCCGGAACTCCGTGTCGCCCGGATTCAGGATCTTGACCTCGTCTACCAGCGAGCCTTCGCGCACACGGCGGTACGGGCTCTCAATGAAGCCGTACTCGTTGATGCGTGCAAAGCAGGAGAGCGACGAAATCAGACCGATATTCGGACCTTCCGGCGTCTCGATCGGGCAGATACGGCCATAGTGCGTGGGGTGCACGTCGCGGACTTCGAAGCCGGCGCGCTCGCGCGACAGACCGCCTGGCCCCAGTGCCGAGAGACGCCGCTTGTGCGTAATCTCTGACAACGGGTTCGTCTGGTCCATGAACTGCGAAAGCTGGCTCGAGCCGAAGAATTCGCGGATCGCCGCCATGACCGGCTTAGCGTTCACCAAGTCGTGCGGCATCGCCGTCGACATTTCCTGGTAAACCGACATCTTTTCCTTGATGGCGCGCTCCATGCGCACCAGGCCGATGCGGAACTGGTTCTCGAGCAGCTCGCCCACGGCGCGCACCCGGCGGTTGCCGAGGTGATCGATGTCATCCACCACGCCGATGCCTTTGCGCAGTTTCAGCAGGTAGAGAATCGTGTCGTTGAAATCCTTGTGGTCAAGCGTGCGTTTATCGAGCGGTGTTGCATCCGCCTTGTCGTAGAGCTTGATGTTGAACTTCATGCGGCCCACGCGCGAAAAGTCATACTTGCGCGGGTCGAAGAACATACCCTGGAAGAGCTGCGTCGCCGTGTCCAGGGTGGGAGGGTCGCCAGGCCGCAGCTTGCGATAGATCTCTAGCAGTGCGTCATTTTGACTTTTGACTGCATCCTTGCGCAGGGTGGTTGAAATTACGTTGCCGGCGTCGTCGCGATCCGGGAAGAAGATCTCGAAGTGCTCAATGCCCGCTTCCCCCAGCTTGCCGATTGCGGTGGGCGTCAGCTCGTGGTTCGCTTCGATCAGAACCTCGCCAGTCGACATGTCGATGACATCGGTAGCCACAAACGCGCCTTCCAGGTCGTTCGCCGCCACTTCCACCTGCTCAATCTTCGCCTTTTGAATCTCGCGGAAAACCGAGTTGGTGATCTTGCGGCCCTGTGGAACCACCTGCTCGCCGTTCTTGCCGACGACCGCGTGCGACAGCTTCATGCCAATCAGGCTGTCATTCACCGTCCAATAGAGCTTGTTGTCTTTCAGGCTGATGTTCGAAAGCTTGTAAAACGCCCGGATGATTTCGGAATCAGTCTTAAGGCCCAATGCCCGCAGGAATACGGTCCCGTAGAACTTGCGCTTGCGGTCGATACGCACATAGAGCAGGTTTTTGTTGTCGTACTCAAACTCCACCCAGCTTCCGCGGTAGGGAATGATCTTGCCGAGGAAATAGCCCTGTGCCTGTACGCGCTCGAAGAAAACGCCCGGCGAGCGGTGCAGCTGCGAAACAATCACGCGCTCTGTCCCGTTGATGATGAACGTTCCGTTGTCGGTCATCAGCGGGATTTCGCCGAAAAATACTTCCTGCTCCTTGATGTCACGAACGGTCTTGTTGCCGGTCTCGGCATCTTTGTCGTAAACCGTAAGCCGGATCGTCACTTTGAGCGGCGCCGCGTAAGTCATGCCCCGCTCTTCGCACTCGGGCACGTCATACTTCAGTTGCAGCGCTACCGGGTCACCGCAGCGATTGCAGAACGTAACAATGTTCTTGTTGAAGGTTCCGCACTTGTGGCACAAAACGTCGCCGGAATGGAAGGGGTCCGTACGGATCTCGGCGCCGCAGGCCGGATTGCGGCAGATCGTACGCAGGTGATGCAGCCCTTTCAGGTTGCCGCACTTGCACTCCCAGTTGCCGATCGAGTAATCGACGAACTCGAGTTGGCTCAGGCCGCGAAAGTCGGAAATCGGGAATACTGAGCTGAAAACACTCTGCAGCCCCGCATCCTCGCGCTCTTTCGGAAGCAGATCCATCTGTAGGAAACGCTCGTAGGAACGCTTCTGCACCTCGATGAGGTTGGGGATGGGGATCGAAGTTTTGATCTTCGAAAAATCAACTCTCTCGCGGAGAGAACCGTTTGACACTTTGGGCATCTACGCTTGTCCTTTAGGAAACCAATGACACAATGACGACATTCAGCAATTCGCTTTAACCACAGCCAAACTGCCGTTTCAGCAGTAAGGCCATCAGCGGTGAACCAGGCGATTCACCGGCAAATGCTTGTACGGCGCTAAAAAAAACGGCCGCACGGGGAAAAAACCGGATGAGAAATAACGAGGTTGACGGTAGTCTATCTGTAGGCTGGGAGTGCGGAGCAGCGAGTTCGCACAGCCCTCGTAGGGGCATATTGGCGAGCTGAAAACTGAGCGGGCAAATTTGGGCATGCGAAAGCCCCGCCGACCCCGATGGATCCGCGGGAAAACTTTAGAAATTGGAAACCACAAATCTGATGCTGGACCGTCCCGGCTTGACGTCTTCTCAAGGATAACACAAGAGAAGCCAGCCGCGTCAACTGACACGGCTGGCTCAATAAAACAACACGGAATTACCCTAGTATAGGGCCGGGAAGCTTACTTGACCTCGACGGTCGCACCGGCTTCCGTGAATTTCTTCTTGATGGCTTCGGCTTCTTCCTTGTTTACGCCTTCCTTGATCGGCTTCGGAGCGCCGTCCACCAGGTCCTTCGCTTCCTTCAGCCCCAGGCTGGTCACTTCGCGAACTGCCTTGATGACATTGATCTTGTTCGCGCCCGCCGCGGTCAGAATAACGTTGAACTCGGTCTTTTCTTCAGCCGGAGCCGCTGCTGCCGCTCCACCTGCTGCCGGCGCCGCGACGGCAACCGATGCTGCCGCTGCCGATACGCCCAGCTTCTCTTCAAGCAGCTTCACCAGTTGGGAAGCCTCGAGAAGGGTCAGACCCTGAATCTGCTCTGCAATTGCGTTGATATCCGCCATTTCTCTACTAACTCCTTAAGATTCTCTGTTCTTTCTTTGCCGGCGGATCACCCGCCAATGAAAAACCCTTTGCCCGCGCACTCGAAGCGTCCGTCTCAGAATGCGCGCGCTTGCCTCTACTGCTGAAACTTGTTCTCTTTCGCTGCCTGGTCCAGCACCACAGCGAGATTTCGGCCCACGCCGTTGATGGAGGTAACCAGCCGGGTCGCCGTCGCGTTAACAAGGTAGAGAAGTTTTGCGTAGATCTCTTCCTTCGGCGGCATGGCAGCCAGTTCATTGATCGCCTTCACGTCGATCACGCGGCCTTCTACCATGCCGGCTTTGAACGTGAATGCAGCGTTGTCCTTGGCGTACTTCGTCAGCGCCTTGGCGAGTGCTACCGGATCCTTCGCGGTATATGCCAGCGAAGTCATCCCGCGCAGATCGCCCAACAGATCGTTAGCCGGCGTCCCTTCCGCCGCTTTTGCCGCGAGATTGTTCTTCACAACCTGGTACTGTCCGCCCGCTTCGCGGATGGTCTTCCGCAACTGGAAATCCTGGCTGACGGTCAGCTTCTCGTAGCCTGTCACGAAGACGTTCTTATTCTCCGCGAGCGTCTTCTTGAGTTCTTCCAGGTCTTTTTTCTTTTCGTTCTTGTTCTTCATGGCGCGCTACCTTGTTATGCGGTCTTGGCGTTGAACGGGGTTACGTCCAGCGACACGCCCGGGCCCATGGTGGAGCAGAGCGTTGCGGTCTTTACGTATTTGCCCTTCGCAGCCGACGGCTTGGCCTTGATCACGGCCTGAATGAGGCTGTTCGCGTTGTCCAGCAGTTTGTCGCTCGCGAAGCTCACCTTGCCGACCGGAGCATGGATCACGCCTGTCTTGTCGACGCGAAACTCTACCTTACCGGCTTTGATCTCCTGGACTGCCGTGCGCACATCCGTTGTCACCGTTCCCGTCTTCGGGTTCGGCATCAACCCGCGCGGCCCCAGCACCTTGCCGAGACGACCGACCGAACGCATCATGTCCGGTGTCGAGATCACAGCGTCGTAATCGATCCAGTTCTCATTCTGGATCTTGTTCACCATGTCCTCGCCGCCCACCAGGTCAGCGCCGGCTTCCTGCGCCTCACGAATCTTATCGCCGGAGGCAATCACCAGCACCCGTTTTGATTTGCCAAGCCCGTTCGGCAGCACCACGGTGCCGCGTACCATCTGGTCGGCATGCTTCGGGTCCACGCCCAGGCGCATATGCACCTCGACGGTTTCGTCGAACTTGGTGAATTTGATTTTTTGAACTAAGCTCACCGCCTCGGAAAGCGGGTACGGCTTGGCCTCTACCTGCTTCGACGCAGCTTCATATTTCTTACCGTGCTTGTGACTCATAATTGTGACTGGTACAAACGGCTCGAGCCAATACCGCTAGCCCAAGCCTCCCAAGTTGGATAAGTCCACACCTCAATGAGGCGAAGACTCGACTCGAAAACTCTTTATAGAATAACAGAGCGCCGGAGAACCCGCAAGAAAAGGTCCGTACAATCACCTGCTTGAGGTCGTTTCCCTATGCTCACGGCCATAATAATGGATGTGGCAACCTCCCCAACTCTTGAGATCACCGATCAGCTGACCCTTCTGGCAGAAGTCGCCGTTCGCATTGGGCTCGGCCTCAAACCCGGCCAGGAACTGGTGATGACCGCGCCAATCGATACGCTCCCGCTGTCCCGTGCCATTACAGAGCAGGCCTACAAAGCCGGCGCCTCCCTGGTGACCACTCTGTTCAGCGACGAAGAGGCAACGCTTCTTCGCTTCAGGCACGCGGCTGACGAGAGCTTCGATTACGCTGCCGAGTGGCTGCAGGATGGCGTTGCCGCCGCCTATCGCAGCGGAGCCGCTCGTCTCGCCATTACCGGCTCCAATCCCGCGCTGCTCGCCGGCCAGGATCCCGATAAAGTTGCCCGCGCCAATCTGGCGCTGTCCAAAGCCAGCCGCGGACCACTCGAACTCATCACCCGCCACAAAATTAACTGGACCATCGTCCCTTGCGCGACTCCTGCCTGGGCTGCGCAAGTCTTCCCGGGCGAAACTCCCGAAAGGGCTGTCGCCCGTCTGTGGGACGCGATTTTTGCCTCCATGCGGCTGGACGGTCCCGATCCCGTCGCGGCCTGGCGCGCGCACGATGCCAATCTTCACAAACGCGCGCAGTTTCTGAACGATCGGCGTTATGCGGCCCTCCATTTCCGCGGCTCCGGTACGGATCTCCGTGTCGGCCTCGCCGACGATCACCTCTGGCTCGGCGGCGGTACACTTGGCCGCAACGGCGCGTACTGTATTCCGAACATGCCGACCGAAGAGGTCTTCACAACGCCGCACAAAGACCGCGTGGAGGGCACTGTTCGCGCCACCAAGCCGCTCTCCTATCAGGGCATGCTGATCGAAAACATTCAGGTGCGCTTCGAAGCCGGCCGCATCGTTGAAGCCTCTGCTACGCAAGGGGAGACCATCCTCGAAAGCATGATCGGATCCGACGACGGCGCACGCCGCCTCGGCGAAGTCGCGCTGGTGCCTGCCTCCTCACCCATCTCGAAGAGCGGACTGCTTTTCTGGAATACCCTATTCGACGAAAACGCCGCCAGCCATATTGCTCTGGGTCAGGCGTACAGCACTTGTCTTCGCGACGCCGAATCTCTCTCGCCTGACGAGCTTGCCGCCAAAGGCGCCAACGACAGCCTTATTCACGTCGATTGGATGATCGGCTCCCCGGAAATGAACGTCGACGGCATCGCTGCCGATGGGGCCTCCGAGCCCCTCATGCGCAACGGCGAATGGGTGTGACTCCAAACGCCGCGAGTTAGGCGCGTGCCACAACTAAATAAGCGGTCTCTATCTCTCTTAAATGGATCTCGCAGGATGGAACGGTGCGTCGGAGACACCAGCACTGGCCGGTTCAGGGGTTTCTAAGTCGAGATTGACGACGACCGGCTCTTGCCCGCTTCGCACGACAACCGCCTCGCACGGTTCATCCGGGCGGGCGTTGATTTCCTGATGTGGAACATAGGGTGGCACATAAACGAAGTCCCCCGGGCCTGCCTCATCACTGAACTCCAGGTGATCGCCCCAACGCATCCGTGCTTTTCCGCGAACGATATAAAGGACGGTCTCCAACTCTCCATGGTGGTGCGGCCCCGTTTTGGCATCTGGCTGCACTACGACCGTACCCGCCCACAACTTTGAGGCCCCTGTCCGCGCGTGAGTGATAGCCGCTGCTCTCGTCATGCCCGCCGTCTGGGGTGTGTTCGGGTCCAAAGTACCGCTGCGTACAATCTTGACTCCGTGTTCTTTCCAATCCATATTTCCATTCTGGCCGAGGCCATGAGGGGGACGGCCCTACAGAGAGAACATGCCGGTAGACTGTGAGGGTCATCATGCCTGACTTTCCTCGATTTGATCTGACCGGCCAGGTCGCGTTGGTCACGGGAGCCGCACGCGGCCTGGGACGTGCTATCTCGCTGGCCATCGCCAACGCTGGTGCGAACGTCGCTCTTGGTCTGCGCGACGTGAACGCGCACGGAAATCTGACGAATGAGATTCAGGCGCTCGGCCGCGAATCATTGCCTCTGCAGATGGATATGACCAGCCTAGATCAGATCACTCAGGCGGTAAACGACACGGTCGCTCACTTCGGACGCCTGGACATTCTCGTGAACAACGCCGGCATCGCCCCCGAAAACCTGGCCGAGAACGTCCGCGAAAAGGACTTCGATCTCACTCTTGCGGTGAACCTGAAGGGAACGTTTTTCGCCAGCCAGGCCGCTGGCCGGATCATGATTCGACAGAAAAGCGGCTGCATCGTCAATATGAGTTCGCAGGCCGGTTTCGCAGCGCTGCCCACGGAATCCATCTACTGCATGACCAAAGCCGGGATCTCGCATCTGACGAAATGCCTGGCTGTCGAATGGGGCAAGCACAACATCCGAGTGAATGCCGTTGCCCCCACCTTCATTCACACGCCGGGGACGCTGCTGGCACTCGCCGACCCAGAATTCCACGCCGACGTAATCGAACGTATTGCGGCTCTTCATCGCATCGGCGAGCCGATGGAAGTAGCAGGAGCGGTCGTGTTTCTCGCTTCTCCCGCCGCGTCCTTGATCACCGGTCACACGCTTCTGATCGACGGCGGCTGGACTGCGCGATAGCCGAAGTGTACTGTATACACCTAAGGCGGACCGAAGCCACTCCGGCTTTGATTCCGCTTTGGGAGGAACCTTTGTGCTTCGTTTCGTTTGTGTCTTTCTGTGTGCTTCCGCATTCGCCCTCGGCCAACAGAACAGCCCCCCTTGATCGTCTGGCGAACCTCAGCGATGCCGTCTCGAAGCGCGCCTCCAGCGCAGACCGCTCCGGTGGCAACGCGGACTGGGTGGAAGTAAGAGCAAAATCGACAGTAACACTCGCAGACTTACACCGCGCCGGCTCCATCCGGCATATCTGGTTCACCATCAACTCTCCCAGCCCATTTCATCTGCGCGAGCTCGTACTACGTATGTATTGGGATGGGGAATCCGACCCGAGCGTGGAAGTCCCATCGGCGATTTCTTCGGCACAGGATTCGAATACGAAGATGTTCCCGGCGGTCACCGCGGCCAGAAATACAAGTCGTGGTGGTCTCTGCCTATCACTGTGCAGGACCGTGCCATGAACTGCTATTTCGAATGCCGTTTGCAACGGGAGCGCGGGTGACCCTTACAAACGAGAGTTCCGAGGATGTCCCGAATTTGTACTTTCGCATCGACTACCAGGAATTTCAAGACTCTCGCGCTGTTGCGTCGAAGGGCCGCTTTCATGCCCAGTGGAGACACGAACTTACTCGAGCCGTCCCCGAATCCGAATCGGGCGGAAAGAATCTTGACGGAAAGAACAACTACGTGCTGATGGAAGCCCGTGGCAAAGGCCAGTACGTTGGAACGATCCCAAATATTTTCGGCCGTTCAACAGGCTGGTGGGGCGAGGGTGACGACATGTTTTTCATCAACGGAGAAACTTCCCGCGCCACCATTAACGGAACCGGTCTCGAAGACTACTTCAACAACGCTTGGATGTTCCAGAGCGAGTTTAATTACCCATTCATCGGCTACTCACAGCAAGGCAATCGCGATTGGACCGGCAGCCATACGATGTACCGATTCCACATCCAGGATCCGATCTATTTCCAAAGCGCACTGCGCGCCACGATCGAGCACGGCCACGCAAACGACCGCGAAGACGAATACACCAGCGTTGCGTTCTGGTATCAGACGGAGCCGCATCAGCCGCTCTATCCTTTGCCGCCCGTAAACGAACGGCTGCCGACATCGTTTTGGAAAGTTGAGAAGCTGGATCGGAATCAACTCAACTGAAAGTACCGGCAACAATACCAGGCTATTTGGCTGGTATTGACAGAGTATACTCGCACCCCAGGAGTTACTCAGATGGACTTCCAACTAAGAACTATGTCGTTCGTGAAGCTGATCTGCGGATCTTTCGCTTTCGCTCTCCTACAACCGGCTTCGGCCGCAACACTTTGCGTCAATCCTGGCGGCAGTTCCGGATGCTACAGCAGCATCAACGCCGCGATCCAGGCGGCCAATCCTTCCGACACTGTTAACGTCGCCGCTGGCGTGTACAAAGAAGCGGTAATCATCAGCAAGTCTATTTCACTTGTCGGCGAGGAGGGAGCGATTATCAACGCCAAGGGTAAGCCGGTTGGCATAACCATCAATGGCATGAATACGAGCGGGCTTAGCCACGTCGTCGTATTCGGGTTCGTGGTTCGGAACGCAAATTTCGAAGGCATTCTTGTTCTGAACGCCTCCAACGTCACGATCGCGAACAATCGCGTTGTGGACAACAATGAGGCCCTTGACATCTCCACTCCTGCCTGTCCGGGTTTGCCAGACTTCGAAACATCGGAGAGCGAGGACTGTGGAGAGGGAATCCATCTCATCGCCGCTGACCATTCGATCGTGGCGCACAATGTCGTTGTGCGAAATTCGGGCGGTATTCTACTTTCGGATGAAACGGGTCCGACGCACGACAACCTCATTGCAGACAACAAGGTGAAAAACAACCCATTCGACTGCGGAATTACTCTGGCCGGGCATCCGCCGGCAACCGGTACAGGCTCGCCTTTCGGCGTTTATCGCAACACCGTCACCCGCAACGAATCGGTTGAAAATGGAACCCAGGTTCCCGGAGCGGGCGCGGGAGTCGGAATCTTCGGCTTTCTCCCGGGAGTGAAAAACTACGGCAATGTCGTGATCGGAAACGTGATGCGCGACAACGGATTGCCGGGTTTTGCGATGCACGCGCATTCGCCTGGCGAGAACTTTGACGACACTCTCATCGTCGGCAACTTCATCGCAGGCAACGGGGCCGATACCGCAGATGCGGCGACGCCCGGCCCCACGGGGATCAACGTTTTCGGAGTGTCTTCCATCTCCGGGATGGTAATTTCCCAGAACACCATCCGGAAGGAAGATGTTGATATCGTAATTCACACTCCGGCGATAGTAGATGTTCACCTGAATAACCTGCTGGGACGGCATATCGGCATTGACAATCTCGGCACAGAGACAGTAAATGCGACGGAAAACTGGTGGGGATGCCCTGACGGGCCCACTTCCTCCGCCTGCTCGAATGTGAGCGGCGATGTGGTGTTCACGCCGTGGCTGACCGAGCCGCTGTTCTCCCGCGACGATAAGTAAGCGCCATGCCCCTTGGACCCGGATTCGTTTGTACCGATGGCACAGCGTTCCGGTTCGGCGGCCGGCCATTTCGCCTGGCTGGAGCGAATAACTACTATCTCGGCTACGCGCCGGATTCCATGGTTGTTCCGGTCTTCGATCTGGCCGCGCAATTGGGGCTGAACGTCCTTCGTACTTGGGCTTTTCTTGATTGCGATGCAGCCGGATCCGGCTCGATCCCGTCGAACGCAAAAGACGGCGTGTTCTTTCACTATTGGGATTCCGCCGCCGACAGCGTCGCTTTCAATGACGGGCCGAACGGACTGGAGCGTCTGGACCGCACCATTGCACTCGCAGAGCTATACGGAATTCGGCTCATTCTTCCGCTGGTGAATTACTGGGACGACTTCGGAGGGGTGAAGCAGTATCTGAGCTGGTTTGCCTTAAGTAGCCGCCATCAGTTTTATAGCGATGCGAACGTAAGGGAGGCTTATCGGGATTACCTTGAGCATGTGTTGCTGCGCGTGAATACTAGAACCGGGCGCCCCTACAAGGACGAACCAGCGATTCTTGCTTGGGAACTCGCCAATGAACCTCGCTGTGTCCGGGACGATGGGCATGGCCTGCCGGATGGAACTGACATCCTGATTGGCTGGGTGGACGAAATGAGCGCTTACTTGAAGAGTCTGGATGCGAACCATCTTGTTGCGGTTGGTGATGAAGGCTTCTTCCGAAAGCGTCTCGCTTTTGGTCGGCCGTTGTACAACGGTTCATTCGGCGTTGATTGCGAGCGCTTTCTTAAAGTGCCAGCAGTTGACTTCGGAACGTGCCATCTATACCCCGACTTGGCGGCCGGCGAAAACCCGGTGACATTCGGCACCAGGTGGATACGAGAACACGTTGAAGCAGGACAACGAGCGGACAAGCCTCTGGTTATCGAGGAGTACGGATGGAAGATCGAGGATCCCTCACCTGGCGATGCTTCGCGAGATACCGCGTTCAACTCATGGCTCCATCAGATTGTGGAGAGCGGCAGCGCTGGCGCCCTGGTGTGGATGATCGCATCCGTCACGCCGGATGGCCGGCGCTATCCGGACTACGATCGCTACACGATATATGCGGCAGAGGATACTCCTTCGGTTGTGGCCTATTCACGACTTATTTCTATTTTCAACCAGACGAAAGAGTATCGGCTCCGCCAACCCGCGCCCACGGTCCAGGACGACTGACAAAACTCAGTAGAGTGCTACTTGTCCACGGATTTCGCCGCTCGGAAACTTAGTGGTATGAACGTTGACGTAACTGTTGCCGCTGCGGACGGCCTCAAGTAACCCAGCCAGATCGCCGGGGTTGATACCTTGTGGAATCACCGAGTCCGGGTTGCCAACTGGCAAGACGCTGACGTCCTCGGCGGTGAGCGTGCCCGTCACTGTCCCCGAGGCGGGACATGCCGGTTTTTTTACGCCGCAGAGAAACACCATGATTCCGCCATTGGTTTTGCTCGCTCCAAAGTGTATGTGAGCCTGCACTACCGGGCTGCTCATGTCGGCGTAAGACAGGGAGAACGAAATTGTTCCGTCTTCATTGATCCGGGCGCGAAAGCTCCCGTGGCTGCGGGCAAGCACCGCCGGAACCTGGTTAAAAGAAATCAGGCGAGCGGTCAATAAGTCTGCATGGTCGGGATCCTGCGCTGGCGCTGCGCCAGCAGCCAGGAGAAATGTGAACAGCGCGACCAACGCGGATAAAATTCCGCCTGTGGCCTTGCTTCTAAGCGATACCTTCATATAGCCTTCCCTTCGTGTCATGCGTTCAGTGATTATTCAGGGGTTCCTACGAATCCGTCTGTATTCCCTTGCGAATCGACATAGAATCCGACAATCCGGCCCTCATCGTTAACGCCGTTGACCGTAGTTGTACCGAATCCATGCGGATCGTCGATTGACTGGAAGTGCCCGTCTTTATACCGGAATCCATGCGTGAGATTGGATTGATCGGTGTAAACCCCGACCACTTCCCCTTTATCGTTCAGACCCAATGCCTGCGTGAATGTCGAACGAGGAAAATCAAGCGTCGTGAGCTTGCCGAAAGCTAGCAGAAACCCGTGATTAACCCCTTTTTTGTCGATATAGAATCCCGAAACTGACTGGTGGTTGTTGATGCCCGTGGCCTGTGCACCCTGGGCCGCTTCAGGAATCGTAATCACCAGAAACACTCCACCGAAGTAATCGTAAATGTACGGATGATCGATGTTCATCGAGTCGGCATAATAGCCGGCCGCCTGCCGTAAGTTGTTGTAGCCGAGAAGTTGGTTGAACGTCGTGCCAGGAAAATCTACCTTCAAAAACTTGTTGCCATCCTCGATGTGAATGAAGCCGTGTGTGACTCCGTCTTTGTCGATATAGAACCCGTCCGTGTCCACATAGTCGTTAATGCCGATGACCTGCGTCTGAACCGAATAAGGAAAGTTCTCGTGCCTGAAATGATCGGGCAGCGTCAGCTTAAAGCCCTTGTTTGGGTGACCGGTAGCACCGCTTCCGTGGTAGCCGGCGATAATACTGTCTTTATTGATACCCAGCAGTTGCGTGAAAGTATCGCCTGGGAAATTAACGGTTTTGAAGTCATAGAAAACTTCATGGGTATTGCTGGTTTCGGTTGCATCGGCTGTCTCGCTCTGCGCCCACGCAGATGCGCAGAGCAGGGTCGAGAGGCCGATGCCGAGGGCCAGGGGTTTGATTCTTGTCCCTCCGAAAGCGAATCGATTCTTCAAATGGTTCATTATTTCTTGCTCCTGTGGTTCATGCCGTTCCTTGCCGGTTTTTTTCGCAAAACGGATCGTGGCGCAACGGCATATGAGCATCTTTGTCCTCTGCCGGGTCTGCGTGGCAGTGGCGGCGGGGTGAACGCTGTGGTTGGCAACGGCTACAAAAGCGGAAAAAGCAACAACTTGGGCGTTAACTGCTGCATCTTGAAACGAGATCGCCACACGCTGTCGTTAACGGTTAACAAACTGCAAAGCCGAACCGCAGTGTTCAGCGAACCAGGAATTAGCCCTATCGATTCAACCAGGAGGGCCATCTTGATTTTCATCCGGGGCGGGGTCACACTGAGGTGTCCACGCAGTGTCAATTACCCGCGTACGCTCCCGCGTCGGCGCCAAACAGGAGTCTGAGGGGTGGGAACAGACTTAACCCAATCCCCGGACCTTATCCGGGCTCAATTAAACAAGATTCTGGCTTCCAAACTGTTTCGGGCCTCCGAACTGCAAAAACAGTTCCTCGGCTTCATTGTTCTGAACACCTTAGAGGGCAGAAGCTCCCAGATAAAGGAATATTCTATCGGTGCGGATGCCTTCGATCGCGGTCCAGACTTCGATCCTCGCGTCGACTCTGTCGTTCGCGTAGTAGCGCGCCGGGTGCGCGACAAGCTGGCGGAATACTATCGCTACGAAGGGAAAAGCGACAGCCTTGTCATTCAACTGTCAACGGGCAGCTACATTCCTTCGTTCTCATGCAGCGCGCAAGCGCGTGTTCCCGCGCTTGCACCGGTATCTCCTTCGCCGGCGTCGCAGCCCGCTACCGCTGCGGACGAGTTAGTTGGGGCAACCGTCTCCCATTACGAAGTTCTGGAGTTGATTGCTCGCGGCAGTTCCGGGATTGTATATCGCGCCGAAGACCTACGCCTGAACCGTGGCGTAGCTCTCAAAGTGCTGTTTCCGGAGTTAGCCTCCGATGCCCGCCAGTTGGAGCGGTGCCTCGCCGAGGCCCGCTCCGCCAGCGCAGTGAACCACCCCAATGTATGCGCCATCTACGACGTCGGCGAATACCGGGGTCGAGGGTACATCGTCATGGAATTGGTGGAAGGGAAAACGCTTGACCGTTTCATCGATGGAAAGCCCTTAGCCGTTCAAACCTTGCTCGACCTTGGAATTCAGATTTCTGAAGCACTGGCGGCAGCGCATTCGCGAGGGATCGTTCATCGCGATGTCCGCTCGGCCAACATCATGGTGAACAACGAATGCCGGGCCAAGCTGCTGGATTTCAGCGCGGCTCAGGCGATTCACCAGGCTGTGCCAGGCAAGGCGGCTGCAGCTATCGCCCGTTCGCAGGGTGCGTTCGGCTCCGTTGTCGGCGTCGAATCCCCGCAAGACCTACCCGCGTCGCAAGCCAGGGAGACTGCAGATATCGTTGGAATGGGCGCCATTCTCTATGAGATGGCTACCGCCCAGCGGTTCTCCGCCGGCGCAAATCCATCGCCGCAGCTCCTGAATCCGGCCATTCCTTCCGCACTGGACCAGCTTATTCAGGCTGCCATCGCAATGGATCCCGGCCTCAAGGGCGTATCTGACGTTCGTTACGAACTTCTCCGCTTGAAGCAGGCCCGGCATCAGGCGGTAATTGACGTCGCAAGTGTCTCCGGGGCTAGGGACTTGCGGCCCGGCGAGTTGGCGGATCCTGCGGGTCTGGAATCGCCCGCACTGCCGGAAGCGGGCAAATCACCGCGCAGCCACTGGATGCTGTCTGTTTCGCTCGGATTGACGGCTGTAGCCGTGTTGATGTCAGTGATTCTGTTTGTCTCCCGCTGGCGCCAGCCGCAGCCGAGCTTCAACACGACCATGACGATAAGCCGCCTGGCGACCCGCGGAGAACCCACCACCGCGGCTATCTCGTCCGACGGTAAGTATGTCGCCTACGTTCTCCCGCAGGAAGGCGGCGAAAGTATCTGGACTACGCAATTGGCGACCGGCAGCGACCTGCGCGTGCTCGGGCCTGAAGCCGGCGTCCACCTCGGGATGAAGTTTTCGCCGGACGGTTCCTATCTGTATTACCGTCTCAACACCAGCACCGGCGCTCATAATCTTTACCGCGTCCCCGCTCTCGGTGGCACCCCCGTGAAACTCATGGACGACGTGCCCGGCACTATTGCGTTTGCCCCGGACGGAAAACATCTGGCCGTAGTGCGAATCGATCCGCTGCGGTTCGAGGCTGCGCTGACGGTGGCCAATGCAGATGGCAGCGACCCTCGCATCGTTCGAACAAGGCGGCGTCCGGAATACTTCTCACGCCATGGAATTGCGTGGTCTCCTGACGGCACCGCGATCGCCTGTTTCGCCGGGAACGTCACTGGCTTCAGTCCGCAAGCATTCCGGCTTGTCTCTGTGCGTGTTTCGGATGGTACTGAAACGATCCTCTCGCCCGAATCCTGGGCATGGGTCGATTCGATGGCCTGGTCCCCCAACGGCACCATAGCAGTGGACGCCAGCAGAGAGCGGCAGGACGCCCTCCAACTATGGCTCGTTACCCCCTCCCGGCGGGGAATTGCGCGTATCACGAACGATTTGAGCCGCTACCGCCGCATAACGTTAAGCAGCGACGGAAGCACGCTCGCCGCTTTGGAGACTCGCCGCGACATCGATTTATGGGTCACGCCGCTCGGGGCCCCTGAAACTGCGGCGCGGATCGTATCGGAGAACTTGCGCGGGCTGAACAGCGTGGCGTGGACGGTCGATGGCCGCATCCTCTTCTCGGCTTTGAACGGCAGGTGGAGGGACATCTGGGCCGTAAATCCCGACGGAAGCAACCAGCACCTGATTAGTTCGGGGTCCATGGACAAACAGGAGCTGGCCGTCACGCGCGATGGCCGCTATATTCTCTATTCAGCGCGTGGAAGCATCTGGCGGATGGATATCGACGGCAGTAATCCCGTCCAGTTAACGCAAGGTTTCTGGGACGTTCACCCGGCCTCGTCGGCCGACTCGCAATTCGTCGTCTATACGTCTTTTCGAAATCGCTCCCCGGGCATCTTGGGAAAGCCGACCCTCTGGCAAGTTCCTGTTGGCGGCGGCAAGCCATCGCAAATCACTAACGAGGCCGCTTCGTTGCCCGAAGTCTCGCCGGATGGGACCAGGATCGCTTGCAACTACTATCCCGGCCCGAATCCTGAATACTCTTCCAGCCCCATGGCCATCTTCAGCGCCGCCACCGGGCGCCCTCTGCAAGTGTTCGAGAACACCTCGCGCCCGTTGCAGTTGTTCGAGAACACTTCTCTGGGAGATACCCCCGTTTCCTGGACCCCTGATGGAAAAGCGCTACTTTACAGGGTGAAAGCGCATGGAATCGGGAATCTTTGGCGTCAACCTTTGGCGGGAGGTCCCCCGGTTCCCGTGACTGACTTCCGTTCGGGGGACCTGTTCGACTACGCTTTTTCCAAGGACTTCAAGACGGTCGCCTTGGCTCGCGGCAAGGAAACGAATGACGTGGTGCTGATCAGCGGCTTCCGCTAAGGCTCGCGCGCCCGTCCCCGCCTTTTAGACCCCGAATCCCTTCCGGAACTTCGGCTTCAGCAGTTCGTTGGCTTCCTTGTTGTTGGTGATCTCCATCTTCTCGGCATTCCATTCCAGTCTCGTGTTCAGCTTGGTGGCGATTGCTCCCAGCGTTACCCACTCCGTGAACGGTGCCGAAACATTGAAGTTCGAGCACGCCGGTTCGCCGCCCTTGCACGCCCGGATCCAGTCGCGATAGTGTCCAGGCGACCGCGTCAGCATCTCCGGCGGAAACTCGTAATCCCGCATCTTCTCTACCGGAATCAGTCGCGTCCACTCGCCGTAGGTGCCTGTCGTGATCATGCCCTTGTCGCCCACGAACAGGCTGCCGTTGGTCCCCTTGCCGATCAGCGCCAGCCACTCTGCTATCTTCCGCTCGTGCTCGTCCATCGGCTGCTCTTGCGATCGCTTCGGACGAGGCGGAAGCGGGGGCGTCGTCGTTGGCTTGAAGTACCCTTCGTTAAAGACGTGTCCCTGAATCTGCCGCTCTCTGGGCGCTGCGTCGCAGATCTCCTTGCCCCAGCGTGAACGCGGCAGGTCTCCCAAGATTTCCCCCTGCGGCGCGCCCGGAAACGTCGGCTGGTCCTCCCGCATCGCGTCGTACCAGAAGACGGTTACCGGCGGCATGTTCTCCCGCGCCGGAAACTCGAATTTCACCACCGATTTCGCCGGATAGTAAGAATCGCTTCTGCCCTCCTGCTTCACGCATTCCACCGCCGTCGGCGCACCCAGCCGCAGCGCCATGTTCGGCGCGCCCAGGATGTGGCACGCCATATCGCCTAAAGCGCCTGACCCGAAGTCATAAAATCCCCGCCATGTGAACGGCAGGTAGTCCTCGCTATACGGACGTTCTTCCGCCACTCCCAACCACAAATCCCAATCGAGATAACTCGGCACCGGCATCGGCTTTGGCATGGTCGACACGCCCTGCGGCCACACCGGCCGGTTCGTCCAGGCGTGGACCTCCGTAACGTTTCCAATCGCGCCAGACCACACCATCTCGGCGCATTGCCGCGTACCCTCATTCGAGTATCCCTGGTTACCCATTTGTGTTGCGACCTTATATTTTTCGGCCGCCTTTTGCAGTTCCCGGCACTCCCAAACCGAGTGCGCCAGCGGCTTTTGCACATATACGTGCTTCCCGAGCTGCATCGCGTCGAGAGCCGCTGCTGCGTGCATATGGTCCGGAATGGTCACGATGACGGCATCAATCCCGCTTCCCTCTTTATCGAGCATCGCCCGATAGTCTTTGTACTTAGGCGCGTTTGGGTACAGGCTGTAAACCTCAGCCGCGCGCTTGTCATCCACATCGCACAGCGACACGATATTTTCCGTTGCGGCGCACCCCGCGATATCGCTCGTTGCCTTTCCGCCGGCGCCGATAGAAGCGATGTTCAGCTTCTCGTTAGGCGACTTGTAACCCAGCATCTTGAGCGAAGGCTCGCTCCCGAATCCCGCGAGCGGCACTGCGCCGGCGAGCATACTGCCAAAAAAGAAATAACGTCTCGAAATCCCATCACGTGCCATGCCTAGATTCTCTCTCTATCGATTTCTGTGACCGCGTTAGAGTAGTTTCTGAACTGAACGATGAACCGTCGCCAATTTCTGAAAAGCAGCGGTGCCAGCGTCGCACTCGGTGCCCTCGGGCAATATACAGATGCCCTTCCGGATCAAAAGTCCCGACGAGTCGGGCTGATCGGTTGCGGCTGGTACGGCAAAATCGACCTCTTCCGGCTCATACAGGTGTCGCCGGTTGAAGTGGTCTCGCTCTGCGATGTGGACAAGCACATGCTCGCAGAAACCGCCTCAATGGTTGCATCACGGCAGCATTCGAAGAAGACTCCGCGCACGTACGCCGATTACCGCGACATGTTGAAAGAGCGCGATCTCGATATCGCGCTGATCGCTCCACCGGATCATTGGCACGCGTTGATCATGATTGAAGCCGTGAAATCCGGTGCGGACGTATATGTGCAAAAACCGATCAGCGTCGACGTTGTCGAAGGGAGGGCCATGCTCGAAGCGGCCCGGCACTACGGCCGCGTAGTGCAAGTGGGGCTGCAGAGACGGAGTACGCCTCACCTGGTAGAAGCCAAAGAGCGGTTCATCGACACCGGGGCACTCGGCAAAATCGCATTAGTCGAAATTTACTGCTACTACCACATGCGTGCCACTGAGAATCCGCCGGATACGAATCCGCCTGATTATTTGGATTACGACATGTGGACCGGACCAGCGCCCATGCGGCCCTACAATCGACTGGTTCACCCCCGCGGCTGGCGCGCGTTCATGGAGTACGGCAACGGCATCGTGGGCGATATGTGCGTCCACATGCTGGACATGACGCGGTGGATGCTGGGGCTCGGTTGGCCGACACGCATCGCATCTACCGGAGGCATCTTCGTCGACAAAACGAGCAAGGCCAACATCACCGACACGCAGACCGCGACCTTCGACTTTACCGATCTGCGAGTAGTCTGGCAGCACCGTAGTTGGGGAGAAGCATCTGATCCCAAGTATCCCTGGGGCGCCACTTTCTACGGTGACAAAGGAACGCTGAAGGCAAGCGTCTACGGTTATGATTTCATGCCGCTGGGCGGCGGCCAGCCTATGCACCGGGATGTCACGTATGAGCTGGACAAATATCCCGAAGACCGCACGGAGAAAGATCTGGAGCGCCATGTCGCACCGGCTGAACGCTATCACATGCTGAATTTCCTGCAAGCAATCGATACGCGCGGCAGGCCGGTTTCCGATATCGAGCAAGGCTACATCTCGACCGCTTCTTGCATTCTTGCTAATAATGCAATGAAGCTCGGACGCACGCTCGCCTGGGACCTTCAGGAGCACAAAGTCGCGGACGATGAGGAAGCAAACCAGCTCTTGCGCCGCGCTTATCGCCAACCCTGGACCCACCCGGTTCCCGAGGGCGCTTAGTCGCACGCGCACCGCGGCTATGAGGTTTCGCGCTCTTTTGAGAGCACTACTTCCAGCCCTATCAGGTCCTCGAAAATCTCTACGCCGCCGAATTTCGTTCTTGAAGCGAATTCTTCAAATTCACTTTTGGTGTAAGCGCGCTTGAGCAGCATGAATCGAAATGCCAGTTTGGTCAGCATCGTGTCTAAGGCGCCGAGGCGCATGCCATCGACAGCCTGACTGATAGACTCTCGGGATGCATCACGCCGCAGATCGATGATCATCGCTTGCCCGTGGGGCTTAAGAACGCGACACATTTCTTTGAGGGCGCGAACCGGTTCGGTGAAGTTCTTGAACGCGGCTCGGCAGAGGATAAAGTCGAACGCTTCGTCATCGAACGGCATGGCAGAAACATTACCTCGGCGAAAGTCAACCTGCACGCCCGAGTGGGCCGCATTCGCACGGGCTATCTCGACAAACGTTTTGCTGATGTCCAACCCCTTAATTCGATAGTCGCCGAGTTTGGCAAGTTCAATCGCGAAATATCCCGGGCCGGGAGCGACTTCGAGTATGCAACTCCCGGCCGGGAGCTGCGCAGCAGTGCGGCGCGCCAGTGCTTTAAAGTCCTGGAGAGACTTCTTGGTAAGCGCCGTATACCATCTGGCGACGACGCCCTCCATCCCTAAACCTTTATAGGGCTTTGCAGCCGATGCGTAAGTAGACATGTGGTCCTCTTTTCTGACGCGATCGTAGCTACATTGCAACGCGGGTTGAAGCTTTAGTCGGCGAATGCACCCTGGAGATCGACGAATGCGCAGTTTTCAACTGCCGAAGACTTTACAGCCCGGGTACTACGTGACACGGGCTGGCGCGTCCTCATAGTGAAGTCCCGTGGGTCCAATGTAAGCGGATTGAGGCCGGATGAGCTTTCCCTCACGAAGTTGCTCCAGGCAGTGCGCGGACCACCCAAGGATACGTCCAATGGCGAAAGTCGGGGTGAAAAGTTCGGCCGGAAATCCCAGACCATGCAACAGGAGCGCAGTATAGAATTCCACATTGGTATCGAGTTGCCGGTCCGGCTTACGTTCACGGAGCAGGCGAAGGGCGGTAACTTCCACCTTTCGCGCAAGGTCGTAAAGGCTCCGATCTTCGCTTGTGTAGAGACGCTCGGCGGCTTGGGCCAGGACGTCCGCACGCGGATCACGTACCCGGTAAATGCGATGTCCGAATCCCATGAGACGCTCACCCCGATCCAGCCTGGCGCGGATGAGAGCCTCGGCGCGCTCGGGGGTGCCGATTTCGAAAACCATGTCGAGCGCCGGACCCGGCGCCCCGCCGTGCAACGGGCCCTTGAGCGCGCCCAGCGCGCCGGTAATGGCAGAAATTACGTCCGATCGCGTGGAGACGATGACTCTTGCTGTGAATGTGGAAGCATTGAGGCCGTGATCGCAGACGGTGTTCAGGTAGGTCTCCATCGCGCGGACCCGCTCGGGAGATGGTTCGACGCCGGACAATTGGTGGAGATAGTTCGCGACGTGAGAGAGATCGGAGCGGATGGGAATCGGCTCCTCGCCGCTACAGATGCGCCGATAGGCCGCCACGATAGTCGGCAACGAAGAGATTGCCGTCATCGCATCCTCCAGTGGGTCTTCCCGGCGGCCGAGGCTTAGCATCGACGCAGCCATGCGAATGGCATCAATGACGGGGACCTTTACGGCAGCAGCCTCGCGAAGGACTCCGGTTACAACATGCGGAATCTCTCGCCGGGCGGCAAGATCCTGGGCGAATGCAATGCGCTCGGGCGGCTGGGGCAGACGGCCATGCAAGAGCAGGTAAGCGACCTCTTCGAAGCTAGCATTGGGGGCCAGATCTTCTACGGCATACCCTGCAAGGATCAACTGCCCTGCTTGCCCATCAACGTGGCTCAGCCGGGTTGAGACCGCCACGACGCCTTCCAAGCCCTCAGTCATGCCCTCATGTTCCGAGAGGATCAATCGTATTGTCAATATTGATGAAACAATCAACGTATTACCTCAGCGCAAAACAGGCTGCCGACGCACTGGGCGTAACAACCGCCACTCTCTACGCATATACGAGTCGCGGTCAATTGCAGTCGGAAACAGTACCAGGCAAGCCCAGAGAGCGGCGTTACTACCGGGAGGATGTCGAGCGGCTACGAGAACGGAAAGAGGCGAGGCGGAACCCGGCTGTAGCCGCAGCGCGCGGCCTGCATTGGGGCAGCCCCGTGCTGGAGTCGGGCATCACGCTCATTCAGGATGGGAAGCTCTACTATCGGGGCCGGGATGCGGTGAAACTTGCAGACTCGGCGAGCCTGGAGGAATTAGCGGATCTGTTGTGGGAAGCAGAGCCGGGGGAATGGAGACAGTTATTCGCACAACCCTGTGCGCTGTCCCCCGCTTTGATGGCGTGTCTTCGAACCTGCACTAAGAATCCATTCACTTTGTTTCAAACGGCGCTGCCTCTCGCCGGCATAATGGACCCGGCGGCACACGATTTAAGGCCCTCGGCGGTACGCCAAACAGGAGCACGACTTCTCCGATTGTTGACGGCTATTGCAGCGGCGCACGACTCACAGAGTCCAATGCATCTGGCGCTGCAGGCGCGATGGGCGCGCAGGAACGTCGCTGCCGGCAGGGCGATCCGGGCTGCGTTAGTGCTGTGCGCAGACCATGAACTGAACGTCTCCGCTTTCACCGCGAGGTGCGCGGCTTCGGCCGCTGCCTCGCCCTACGATGTGGTGTCGGCTGCCCTGGCAACGTTGAAGGGATATAAGCATGGCGGAGCTACGGAACGGATATCCAGGCTGTTCGCGGAGGCTGAAACACCGCGACATGCACGCGGCGTAATCGCAAGCCGGCTGCGCCGCGGAGAGAGCATACCCGGATTCGGCCATCCGCTCTACCCAGCAGGGGATCCGCGAGCTACGCCGTTAATGCGCCTGGCGCAGGCCAGCGGAAATGAGACGGAGTGGCGACTGATCCGAAGCCTGCGAGAGGCGGGATGGAAGTTGCTGAATGACCTTCCTAATCTCGATTTCGCGTTGGTAGCAGTAGCGCGGGCGTACGGCTTACCCGAGTTCGCCCCGCTCCTTCTGTTCGCTTTGGGGCGAGCAGTGGGGTGGATTGCGCATGCCATCGAACAATATGCTGCGGGCGATTTGATCCGGCCGCGCGCCCGTTACACAGGGCCAGCACCCGAGGCCGGCGCCACCTGAAGACACCCGCGGCTGTGCTAGAGGCTCGGGACCCGAACTGCGCGATAAAATGAGGCGTTCAGTGATCCGAGCCGCTCAAATTGAGCAGCCGTCACTCCGCCCGACCTTGCCGGGAGAGATTCGAGAAGCAAAGCAGCCCCTTGAATGCCGATGGAGTGAGGCGGTGCCGGTGCTCGAGAGCCTGCATTCACATTCGTGCATACACTGATCATCGATAACTACGATTCTTTTACTTTCAATCTGGTGCATGCGGTAGCACGTATCACTGGGTGCACACCGCTGGTCATTCGGAACGATGAATTCTCTTGGGCCGAAGTAAATGAAATGCAGTTCGATAACGTGATCATTTCCCCAGGGCCGGGAAACCCCGGGAATGACCGGGATTTCGGCCTCTCACGGGAGGCAATTCACTACGCGCGTGTGCCCGTTCTGGGGGTCTGTCTTGGGCACCAGGGCATTGCCCTGGAATTTGGTGGAAAGGTGATTCCATCACCCGAGCCGATGCACGGAAGATCTTCCCTCGTCTTTCATTCCGGAGACGATCTGTTTTCTGACGTGTGCCGAACGGATTTTCGGCTGTGAGATACCATTCCTTAATCGTTGAGGAGCCGTTGCCTTCCACGCTAAGAAAGATTGCCTGGACAGCGGACGGCATCGTGATGGCGCTTAGGCACGCGTCGCTTCCCATTTGGGGCGTACAGTTTCATCCGGAGTCCATTTGCTCCGAATATGGCTGCGCGATCCTGAGTAATTTTCTCAGCCAGGCAAAAACAGCACAGGCGGGTAACAGCTCGACTGCCGCACGGATACCGCCGGCCCACAGTGCTCTCCCGCGGGGCTCCGGTGAAATCCGAAGGCAAGTGCTCGCCCACAAGGTCCGGCTTCGGGTTTCGCCGTCGACGCTTTTTCGTGAATTGTTCGGGCAGGAGAAATATGCATTTTGGCTGGACAGCGCCGCCGGGGGCCGCAGAGATCGATTCTCCTTTCTCGGCTCGGTTGACGAAAGCAGGGGAGAGATTCTCGAGTACGACTGTCGCGACAGGCGGCTCCATATCCGTAGCCGCGGGACCCCATCGAGTGTCTTCAGACAATCTGTGGATTCATCTGACGGAATCGATTCAACGTACGACCGTTGAGGCCCCGCCGCTGCCCTTTCCTTTCCTGGGTGGATACATCGGATATCTCGGATACGAGATGAAGGGCGCTTGCAACGGCCCCAACAATCACCGGTCTTCGTTGCCAGATGCGATCTTCCTACTGGCCGACCGATTTCTTGTGATCGACCACCAGGAAAACGCGTTGTGGCTGGCGGGCTGTGCAGCGCATGAAGATCTAGGCGATATCGAACAATGGATTGCGGAATATAGTCGATGGATCTCCGAGCTGCGGGATGACCCAACCGAGCCTGTTTTGCGAGGAGATGGTCGGCAAATGCGATTCCGCGTATTGATACCCAAGCAAGAATATCTTCGGAGAATCGCCAAAGCACAAGCGTACATCGCCGCCGGAGAGAGTTATGAAATTTGTTTGACTAACAAGTTATATCTTCGAACGGAGATTCCCGCGCTGACTTACTACCAGAATCTCCGGGCTTTGAATCCAGCGCCTTATGCAGCTTATCTGAGCCTTGGAGATGTGGAAATTGCGTGCTCGTCGCCCGAATGCTTTCTGCGGATCGCGGAGAACGGTTCTGTGGAGTCCAGACCTATTAAAGGAACTTTGCCTCGGGGTCAAAGCGAGGCAGAAGACCTTCTTTTGCGCAGCCGCCTGGCTGCCGACGAGAAGTACCGAGCGGAAAACCTGATGATCACGGATCTCGTGCGGCATGATATTGGTCGAGTATGTGGGATTGGTACTGTACGTGTTCCCCAGTTGATGAAGGTGGAAACGTATGCGACCGTCCACCAGCTTGTAAGCACGCTTACAGGGAAATTAAGCTCTGAGGCCTCTCCGATCGATTGCATTCGTGCCGCATTTCCGGCCGGTTCTATGACAGGAGCTCCCAAGCTACGCACGCTGGAACTGCTGGACGGTCTCGAGGACGAGGCGCGGGGCATTTATTCGGGGAATATCGGCTATATCGGCTTCAACCGCACGGCAGATCTGAACGTGGTAATCCGTTCTGCAGTTTTCAATAAACAAGATGTGAGCATAGGGGTTGGCGGAGCCATTACGTTTCAGTCGGAGGCCGAGCAAGAGTGGGCCGAGATCATGCTAAAGGCAAAAGCCCTGCTTTCCGCCTTCAGTGCTGCTCCTCGCGCACCCGATTTCGAGTAGGCATCAGCGGAAGATCGAATACACCGCGCACCGAATTAAAGCACCTGACAACCTCGCCCATATTCAGCTCAGCCAGGTGAATCACCGATTCGACCAGTTCTTTTGTAGAAAGCAGCTCCGCGCGCATGGTTCCGGGTAGAAGGCCGCAACTAACTTTTGGCGTCACCCATCTATTGTTTCGCTGGAATGCCAGGTTGGCGAGAGTAGTTTCTGTCACCTCGCCATGCTCGTTCGCCAGAATGACGTCACTTTGGAAATCAGATTCCAGGCGCGCGTTTTCATAGACCTGCCGCCTGGTTGTTTTGTGGTAGAGGAAGGGATCCCTACTATCTACTCTTACGGATGAAAGGTGGAGTGTGGTCAATGAGCCGGAGAGCGACAAAGGCCTCCTCTGAAGCTGGTAGTCGCCGCCTGAGCTGAGGAGCAGCCGGAGGCAGTCCGCCTTTTCGCATTCCATTGCTGCCTTCGTCACCGCACGACGGATCTCCGCCAAGTCACAACAGAAGCCAAAGTAACGGCAGGAGTTCTGCAGACGCTGCATATGACGATCCAGGAGATACACTGCGCCATTCGATTCTGTACGCATCGTTTCAAGCAATTGAAAGTTCTTATCCAATTCAACATTCCTCATGGCCTTTGCCGATATTATCCAGTGCGAGGAGCGATCGTGGGGTCTGTCGGCTGGACACCGAAGGGCAATTCCCCGGGGTGCGAGTTCACAAGGCTTGCCAACATGCGAGCGCCGAAAGAGACATCTGAACAGAGCCATTTTTGAAGCGAGCTGTTCGAAACCGGACACCCGTGGCGCGCCTCGCGGATGGCAGCACGGCATTCCGGCGAAACCCGAGCCTCACGGCAATGCTCACCCTTCTTTCATTCACTTGTAACCGAGGTTCTATGAGGATGTGTACGCGGATCTGCCACCATGAGAGTTTCGTGGTAAGGGGAGTGTGAGTGGCATCGGGCGTCGAAAAACAAGCAGACCAACTATCAACCAGAATCGGCGAGAAGGCTCTCTTGCTTACTGCAGGCCTGAGGCGGACTCAGTTCGGATTGCCCGATCTTGCAGTCGGCCTCGGAACGCTGACGCTGCTGTATGTCATCGCGCGGGTGGGGGCCGAGTCCCTGGTGCACTTCGCACCGCCTGAGGTCATTCCGAGCGTCAGCCTCGATCCGGCAAATCTGCCTAACTACGCAGCCCGATCGACGCTTCGCATGTTCATCGCGCTAATCTGCTCGATCCTCTTCACCCTGGTTTACGGATATGTGGCTGCGCGAAGCCGGAGGGCGGAGAAAGTCCTCATTCCTCTGCTGGACATTCTGCAATCAGTTCCTGTGTTGGGATTTCTGTCTGTCACCGTCACCGGCTTTATTGCCCTTTTTCGTGGGAGCCTTCTTGGTCTTGAAGCTGCGGCGATCTTCGCAATCTTTACCGGACAAGCGTGGAACATGACGTTCTCGTTCTACCAATCCCTTCGCACGATACCGCGCGAGTTGGACGAAATGGCTAGGCTGTACCGCCTTTCAAGCTGGGAGCGATTTACCAGGCTCGAGCTTCCAAGTTCCGTCATCGGGCTCGTTTGGAACGGAATGATGAGCTTTGGCGGAGGCTGGTTCTTTCTCGCAGCCAGCGAAGCCATCAGTGTTCTGAACCGCAACTACAGCTTGCCTGGTCTCGGCTCGTATGTCGCGGCTGCGGTTGCCGCTAAGGACATGCGCGCCTTAGGGTGGGCCATCCTGACGATGGTGATTCTCATTGTCGCCATCGATCAGTTCTTTTGGAGGCCCCTTGTGACCATCGCGGACACGTACAAGTTGGAATCGAGCGCCGGCGAGGTTGCCAAATTTTGGGTTGTTGACCTGTGGCGCTCCGCACGGCTCGCGTCTTATGTTCTCAGTGCATTTGAGCCGCTCAGCCGCTTCCTGGATCGTTTCCTGAGCCGAGCGACCGCGGTAAAGGCAGCCTCTCAATTCGGCTCTCCGGTTCGCAAACAGCAGCGCTTGTTCGATGCGCTCCTGATGCTCGCGACGGTGGTGGCACTGCTGCTAGCCGCAGCTCATTTCATCCTGAACGAGGTGAGCGTTTCCGAAGTCGCTCATGCCTTTGTTCTTGGCGCGGCAACGGCGGGCCGTGTGCTTGTGCTGATTGTTTTGAGTACCGTTATCTGGACGCCCGTCGGGGTGGCCATTGGTTTCAGTCCCCGGCTGTCGAGAATACTGCAGCCGGTGGTCCAGGTGCTCGCATCGTTCCCCGCCAATTTCGTGTTTCCGTTTGCCACATTGATGTTTCTGAAACTGGGCGTGAGCTTGAATTGGGGAAGCATCCTGCTGATGGCGTTAGGCTCTCAATGGTATCTGCTGTTCAACATAATCGGCGGCGCGCAGGGCATTCCAAACGATCTGCGCGAGATGGCGGCCAGCATTGGACTTCGCCGCGGCAAGATTTGGCGGGCTCTGATTGGTCCGGGAGTGTTCGCGGCGTGGGTCACAGGCGCAATTACCGCATCGGGAGGGGCGTGGAATGCGAGCATTGTTTCTGAGCTTGTGTCATGGGGCAATACCCGGCTTACCGCGAGCGGACTGGGCGCATACATCGCCGAGGCAACCGCGAAGGGCGATTGGCCACGGATCGTACTAGGGGTTTCTCTCATGAGCATATTCGTTGTCGCGATAAACAAGTTCGTCTGGCGGCGTCTTTATGAGCTCGCCGAAAACAAGTACAGACTCGGGTAGACAGATGGCAGAAATAACAGCGGCGGCGGGAAGTGCCGCCAAGCAACAATATGAAACGGAGATTCTTGCAGCCGAGGGTGTTGCCAAAACATTCTCCGTTCCTGCTGGTGAATTGACAGTCCTCGAAGATGTTTCGCTTCGCGTGGGCTCGGGTGAAGTTGTGGCGCTGCTTGGCCGCAGCGGATCGGGAAAGAGCACCCTGTTACGCATTCTGGCCGGCTTGATACGCCCGAGCCGGGGCCAGGTGTTTGCCTCGGGTCGAGAACTTCGCGGTGCCAATCCGGGCGTCGCAATGGTGTTTCAGAGTTTTGCTCTCCTGCCATGGTTGACGGTTCAGGAGAATGCCGAATTGGGCCTTTATGCCAGGGGCGTCGGCAAAGCTATAGCGGAAGAAGAAGCGTTGCAGGCGCTCCGGATGGTCGGACTTGAGGGTTTTGAAGGAGCGTATCCACGAGAGCTTTCGGGCGGCATGAAGCAGCGTGTCGGTTTCGCGCGGGCCTTCGTTATGAAGCCAGATGTCCTAATGATGGATGAGCCATTCAGCGCCCTGGACGTCCTCACTGCGGAAAATCTGCGCGGTGAAATCAGTGATCTGTGGGAGGCTGGAAAGTTCCCCGCCAAAAGCATCCTGCTGGTGACGCACAATATCGAAGAAGCCGTGCTTCTCTCGGATCGCGTGGTGATCCTCGGTGCAAACCCCGGCAGAATCAGGGGCGAATTGAGGGTCGACCTTACTCGTCCCAGAAACCACAAGAATCCTTATTTTGCCGCTCTGGTGGACTACATCTACACGGTAATGGTCAATCCCGCCGCGGATGTGGATCAGCCATCCGCCGTGGTTGCGGCGGGCATAGCCGGTTCCCGGCGTTCCCAGTTGCCGCATGCGCGCGTCGGCGGAATCAGCGGCCTGCTCGAAATTATTGCTGATCAGGGCGGTCGGGAAGACCTTCCGAAACTCGCGGAGCGTCTTCGCCTCGAAATCGACGAGCTCCTGCCAACTGTGGACGCCGCCGTCCTGTTGGGGTTTGCGGAAATCTCTCAGGGCGATGTCATCATTACGGCGGTGGGAAAAGACTTCGCCACTGCCGACGTGGAACGAAGCTGGCAGATTTTCCGGAAACAACTGCTCGATGACGTGCCATTCATCTCAACGATTCTCGAAGCGCTGAAGCAGAAGCAAAGCGGAAGCGTCAAGAGAGATTTCTTCGTCGATATTCTGGACGAGCATTTCTCGGAATCGGAAGCGGAGCAACAAATGGACACCCTGATCCATTGGGGCCGCTACGCCCATCTGTTCGAATACGACGCCGATGAAGAAAAGCTGTATTTGCCGGAGGAAGAATAGTCTGGGACCGTTGGCTTAATCACGAGTCTTTTTCTGACGGCTTTTTCTTGACTGGAGTCCGACCCTCGGTTACATTCGAGGCTTACTGGAGAGGAACATGGCTATACCGCAAAGTGGCAAGTGGCTCGGCGTATTTGTGACTCAAGATGGAAAAGCTGTTCAGCTCAATTTGCAGCTCGAATTTGGAGACGATGGGTCCGCGGGCGGCAGCTTCGAAGTCTATCCTATCGGCAATACTCAATGGACCGGACCACAAAGGGGAACTTTCAGCAGGGGCGGTTACTCGCCTTTCGGGACCCTTCACCTGGCCGAAGAGGCTGACTCGGGCCGGTGCGGCGAAGCGACATTCGACGGTCAATACGAAGTGCACGAGCCTCATTCCGCGGTAATTTCGGGTACGGTTCTCATCCGCAGACAGGACCAGGTGGAGCGGGGAACTCTTTCGGCCGTTTTCGCCGAAAAACAAAAAACCGCTGTGGGACATGTGTGGGGTAATTAGTTCACACTGAAGCCGGGTGTGGACTGCAAATTCTGAGACAATCCAGCACATTGGCTCTCACCAATCTGCCCTGCTCGCCGAAGCCCTTGCGCAAAGAGGCCTGAGGTTTCAGCCGCATCTCGCGCAGCGCATCCAGGAGCGCATGCGGCTTCTTGGAGATACCGAGTGGAATGGGCTGGCTGGGCTCGACGTTACCGGCATTTCCGCTCCAAAGGCGCGCCGCTTGCTGGGCGCTGGTTTTGCTCTGGCCGAGTTTCTAATTGCGCCCGTTCCGGCGCGCACCGTGATTCACAACTCAGTGTGCTCTCTGGCCGCTCTTGCCAACCTGATGGTGGTAGTTTGTGATGGCTTGCTGGATGGCGGCGCCAGCGTCGGCGATGTGCTGCCGTCTGCGGAGCTTGCTGCCGGAGGAGGTTGCTCGTCGCCTGTAATGGTTTTGCTACGGGAATATTTTCTGCGGCTGGAAGATATTCGCCCGAGCGAGGAACTTCTCCGCAGGATCAGAAAATTAGTTGCCCGAATGTTCGACGCCGAGATCCGGACTGTTCGCCGGGAAGGCTCCCTTCCATATTGTTTCTGGCTGCGAAAGTCCTCTCTGCCGTTCGTCCTCATGGGGCTGCCCGCGTGGGCCGGCTGCCCGGACGCATCCCCGGGCCGCTACATCAGGCACCTCTTATGGCTCTATCGCGTCGGCCGCTTCTTCGGCGCGATAGACGATGCAGTCGATTTCCTCGAAGACTGTTCTGCGGGCCAGCCCAACCGCTGGCAGGAGTGGGAGAAGGTTCCGCGAGCATCAGCCGCCGCGTGCGTTGCGGGCTGGGGGACACAGATCCTTGAAGAGTGGGATAGCCTTGTCCCAAGGACGGCTGAAACCACCGTGCTTCGGGAAACCTTCCTCCATAACATCTGGGGATGGTTGGGGCCGGCGAGTTCCCAGGCCCATGCCCGCTGATACGAAGCTCCGGCAACCCTTTCTTTGGTCTGCGCTCACAGCCGCAGCGATGGTGGCGGCGTTGTGCGTGCTGTGCTTCCGGGGCATCGCATGGCATCAGGGTGTTCCCGTCGATCTGGGTTGGAACGCGGTGCCCCGCGGAGATCAATGGCTGGTAACGGAGGTTGCGACAAAGGGCCCGGCGTCTAAAAAACTCCGGCCCGGAGATCGTATTGCAGCAATTGATGGCTCTGCCCGTGCCGCGCGGTTTGGACCACCTCCCGCGCTTGTTGCGGAAAGCCGCTCCTACTCGATTGACGTCCGCCGCGACGGCCAACTGATGCATTTTGAGCTGCCCGTCTGGCCGATTCCAGACGCGGCCTGGACCCTCTACTCGTACCTGCTGCTGGCGCTTGTCAATCTCGGCCTGGCTGTGTGGATTGGCGTTGCCCGGCCGGATTATCCGCCCGCGCGAACCGCCTTTTTTCTCTTTCTGGCGACCGCAGCGACCTTTGCAGCCGCGACGCTGGACGGATTCTGGCCGCCCTTGCAAGGCGCGATGCTCTGGCTGGCGCTTCTCGTCGGGACACATGTGTGGCGTCCACTCGAATGGGCGGTCGTGTATGATTTTTCGCTTCGCTTTCCTGAGCCTCTGCCCCAGCCGCGATTCCTTCGCATTGCGCGTATGCTGTTTTACAGCGCTGGGTTGCTTCTATTTGTTCTCGGCGTGCTTCCGATAATCGCGCAATTGCTGGGCCTGGACGCTCGTTCGGCGGCTCTGCCGCACTGGTTCCCCCTTGCCGGGTTCGATTTCTGGCGTCCCCTGCTGAACGACGCCCTCGGTGCTGTCGGATTGCTCTCGGCGCCGCTCATTCTTGCGCGGAACTACCGACGGCTGCCGGATGTTGTCGCGCGCCGGAGGCTTCGCTGGGTCGCGGTTGGCATCAGCCTCGCGATTCTTCCCATCGCCGTCGGGGTCGCGCTCCGTCTGCTGCTTCAGCTCTCGGGACACATCAAGGCCGCGGAAAGCGCCGACAGATACCTCGATACGGTCGCTTCTTTCGCATCCATCCTCGCGCCCATCACGTTGACGTACGCCATCGTGAGGCACAGAATTTTGGGCATTCGCTTCGCGATCCGGCGGGGCATTCAATACCTGCTCGCGCGGAATGTTCTACGCATCATTCTGTACCTCCCGCTTATTGCGATCGCCCTCGATCTTGTTCTTCACCGCCGGCAGCCGCTAGAGGACTTTCTGCTGAACAAGTCGTGGTGGTTCTATCTCTTTGTCGCCGCAACTGCTTCGGTGAGCTTGAAGTACCGCACCCGCATGCAGCTTTGGGTTGACAAAAAGTTTTTCCGCTATGCCTACGAGGAAGAAGCGATCCTCTCGGAATTGATCGAGCGTCTGCACGCGTGCGAATCTTCCCGCGAAGTAGCCGGTATCTTGTCCGAGCAGCTTCAGAACACGCTGCAGCCCTCTACCGTCTGCGTTCTGTTCAGGCACAAGTCGTTGGGCAAATTTACCGTGGGGTATCCACACGATTCACCGGTTGCCCTCGATTTCCGCGGACTCTTCAACGACCGTATGCGGGATGCTCTCGAGTCCCAAAGGTCCGCGCGAACTATCTCCGAAATGGCGGTAGTCTTCGAGCTGCAGTCTACGGTAGCCAGCAGGGATTTCGGCAAAACGCTTGTCACGCCCATCAACGGCGTCGACGGCGGCCTCTTGGGTGTTCTGCTCCTCGGGGAAAAAAAGTCTGAACAGCCGTATTCAAATCGCGATCGCAAGCTATTGCAGGCCATGGCCACTCAAATGGCGCTCGTTCTCGAAATGCTCACGCTAAAGGAACAGGTACGCGAGGAGGGACGCGTACGAGTGGAGGTCCTGGGCAGGCTGGAGCAGGAGCAG
>JAFAMD010000016.1 GCA_019233755.1 Acidobacteriaceae bacterium
GGTACTCGTTCATTGTTCCAAGCACACGCAGCCATGTTTTCTCGGATGGAGTAGTCACGATACCGTGGGCTGGACCGTAGCTCCGCACTGAATAAAACATAACTAACTTCTTCTGTCTTGTACAGATTATTGTTTAGCAGCCCCTAAGCGGCCCGGGAGCTTACGGCTATGCGCCGCTGGTGAAGGCAATTGCAGGCAAGTATAGGGTGCCTGAGGAGTGTGTCGCAACTGCACAGGGCACGTCAATGGCAAATCATCTCGCCATGGCAGCCATTCTCAAATCCGGCGATAAGGTGCTGATAGAACGTCCCGGCTACCCGCTCCTCCGGGAAACCGCGGAATATCTCGGCGCCAGGGTCAAATCCTTTGAGCGTCCCGAGTCACGTGATTTCGCAATTGATTTGAGCATATTGAAACGCTCGATCACACCCAACACGCGACTCATCGTACTGACGAATCTGCACAACCCGAGCGGTGCGCTGACGCCCGATTCCGTTCTGCGGCAAATAGGAGAGCTGGCGGCCTCGGCTGGCGCGCGCGTGCTCGTGGACGAAGCGTACCTGGATGTTCTGTTCGAAGACGCCCCCGAAACCAGCTTCAAACTCGGCCCCCATTTCGTCGTTACAAACAGCCTCAGCAAGGTGTATGGCCTCAACGGACTGCGCTGCGGATGGATCCTTGCCGACCCGGAGCTGATTCGCAAGATCTACCGATTGAACGATCTGTTCGGCGTGAATAACCCGTACGTGACAGATCAGATCAGTTGCCTAGCGCTGGCCCATCTGAAACATATAGCGCAATGGTCGCGCGACCTTCTCGACCGCAATCGCGCGCTGGCGCATGAATTTCTTGCCGCCACTCCGCAGCTTGACGGCCAGCCGTTGACGGCCGGCACGGTTCTCTTTCCGCGCGTCAAACTGCCGGTAGCAGAGTTCTGCAGGTTCCTTCGCGAGCGGTATGACACCGTGGTCACACCCGGTCAATTCTTCGATGCGCCTGAACGAATTCGCATCGGCCTCGGCGGGGAGACAGGCATCTTGTCGGAAGCCTTATCGCGCATTCACCAGGCTTTATCCGAAATGAGCGCGGCCGGCCGTTAGTGGCCGCCTGTGACCCACTCGTACTGCTGTTTCGTCAACGGCACAACTGATAACCGGCCTTGCTTCACAAGCGGCGAATCCGCGAAGAGTTTGTGCTCCTTGATCTCGGCCAGCGTGCGCGGCTTCGCAAGGCGCTTCCCTGCTTTGATCCACACCTTTGGCACTTTCGGATCGGACACGTCGACGCGCGCCACCGTCGCTTCTCCGACGGCCTGGCGCTCGTCGCCCGTGTGATAGATGATGAGGTGCTCGCCCGGCTTCATCTCGCGCAGATTTTTCACCGCGGCTGGGTTCGTCACTCCATCCCACAGGGTCTCGCCCTCGCGTTCCAGATTGTCAAAGGAATACGCTTCCGGCTCAGTCTTAAGGAGGTAGGGCATGTGTTCGCTCATCTTATCTCTAATCGGCCGGATATCGTTTACCAATAAAAAAAGGCCCGAGCCAAAGCCCGAGCCCAATCAACGTTTAGGTTAGGAAGAGTTGGAGTCAGCGATGACCGCCGCCACCCCCACCATGGAATCCGCCGCCTGCAAATCCGCCGCCGTGGAACCCTTCGCCACCGGCGAATCCGCCTGCCCGGCTCGCGGCGATGTGCGCACCGCTTGCGCTTCTAAAGCCGCTGCCAGCGAATGTACGCGCCAGTTGGGCACGCGCCACCTGGTTCGCGTGAACTGATCGCGTTGCGGTTCCCACTCCCGGTGCTCTGGGGTCTACCGGAACCATGCCGTGGTGACCGTGCCAGCCGTGCCCCGGTACAACGGATGCGTACCAGACCAGCGATGGTGAATAGAATCCCCAGCCGAACGGGCTATAGAATGCCCCATCAAACGGCAGCCAGGCCCAGCTATCGAAACCACCATCCCAGAACCAGCCAGGACCCCAACCGGCGCCCCAACCACCCCACAAGCCGTCGTAGTAGTTGTTCACATAGACGTTTTTTGCCGCCTGATAGCTGGCCTGGGCGTCGTATTCAGACCGCACATTGCTCCAGGCGTAGAGGTCGTCTTCCTTCTTGCTGTCGAACTTCTGCGCCTTCAGAACCGGGCCCAGCGCCGTTTCATGACCTTTGCCCAGCTCGACTTTCTTATCGCCGGACACGACTTCCGCCTTGCCGTCGATCACGGCCGCCGTAGGCGCCTGATCAGCCGTGACCCTGTACAAACCCGTCTTCTCAGCCGTGATGGACCCACCGTCCACCAAAACGGCGATATGGTTGTCTTTGACGAGTTGATCCACTTCGAGCATCGCTTCGCCGTGAGTCAACTCTACTTGCGTATTAATAAGCGAAGGCGAAACCATGCGGATTTCGCTGTTGTCGCCAATGCGAAGAAAGACGCCCGGAGTGAGCAGAACTTCTGCCTTTCCGTCCGTCGTTGAGAGCGTGTCGTTCACGCTCATGATGGGTTGCTGCTGATTGTTTGGAGCAAGAGGACGCCCGTCGAAAGTTGCGTTCCCTTCGATATAGTTGATTACTCCAGGCCTCGCGGAGATCGTGTTGGCCTGTGGCATTGCGTACATGGCCGTGACAAAGAGTCCTGCCAGAACCTTTGCCCCTACCCGCCATACACGGTTCATTTCTCTTCCAACTCCTTTGGCCGGCCCTTGCGAGCCGCTTCTATCTATCTCTACTTCTTGGTTATTCGATGCGCGGTTATGAGCTCAAGTTCCTGATGGCGGGAAGCTACGGCTGTCTGAGGCCCGGGGAGGCGCGGATTCTAATCTGTTCAGAGGATGCACGCGAAAATATTTAAACGTTTACCCTCCTGCGATACAATTACGCGGGACGGAATTGCTCCTTGACACTTCGACCAATCGACTACGTCAGTCTAATCATCTACTTCGCCTTCGTTCTGGGAATCGGGTGGCTTGCAAAACGGAAGGTAGCAACGAGCGAAGACTTTCTGACCTCCCGGCATTCTGTTCCGGTCTGGATTACCAGTCTGGCCTTCATCGCGGCCAACCTGGGCGCGCAGGAAATGATCGGCATGTGCGCGTCCGGCGCCAAGTACGGCATCATGACTGCGCATTTCTATTGGCTGGGCGCAGTGCCCGCGATGGTGTTTGTGGGCGTATTTATGATGCCCTTCTACTACGGAAGCCGCGCGCGCAGCGTTCCTGAATACCTGAAGCTCCGGTTCGATGAAAAGACGCGCGGGCTGAATGCCATCACCTTCGCGGTGATGACGATTTTCTCTTCTGGCATCAGCATGTATGCCCTGGGCCTGCTGTTCGAACTCGTCCTCGGCTGGAGCTTCACTAATTCGATCCTTCTATCAGCAGCTATTGTTCTGATTTACACACTGCTCGGAGGCCTCACGAGCGCGATCTACAACGAAGTGGTGCAGTTCTTCCTCATCGTGCTCGGCTTCGCGCCTCTGTCGTTCTTTGCCGTCCAGAAAGCCGGCGGCTGGAGCGGCATCAAGGCTCACCTGCAGCCGGTGATGACGCACTCCTGGAAATACGCCGCGCATGCCACCGAAAATCCCATGGGTGTTGAGATATTCAGCCTGGTTGCCGGACTGGGTTTTGTCTTGTCGTTCGGCTACTGGTGCACGAATTTTCTGGTTGTGCAGCGCGCCATGGCGGCGGATAGCATGGCGGGAGCTCGGCAGACGCCGCTATTTGCAGCATTTCCAAAAATCTTCATGCCCTTCGTCGTGATTCTCCCGGGCGTGGCGGCTGTCGCTCTAATGAGCCAGTCGAACGGCTACACGCTGCCGCTGCTCGCGGGCGGCGGCTATGACTACAACCAGGTGCTCACCACGCTGATGGCGAAGTTTTATCCGTCCGGTATGCTCGGAATCGGCCTGACCGCCCTCATGGCGTCGTTCATGTCCGGCATGGCGGGCAATGTCACGGCCTTCAACACGGTGTTCACCTATGACATCTACCAAAGCTATATAAGGAGGAGCGCACCGGACAGCCACTATCTTTGGGTGGGGCGCGTGACGACAGTTGCCGGCGTGGCGCTCTCCATCGGTACAGCGTTTCTTGCAACGAAATTCAACAATATGATGGATTTCCTGCAACTTGTCTTTGCCTTTGTGAACGCGCCGCTATTTGCAACCTTCCTGCTGGGTATGTTTTGGAAGCGGACTACCGGACATGCTGCGTTCACCGGCCTGATCACCGGAACCATCGCCGCCGCAATGACGCACGGCATGACGGTTGCCGAGGGCAAGGGCGGGTGGATCACGAATCTGCACACTTTTCCGTCCAGCATGGCTCAGAATTACTGGATCGCGATCATTTCGTGGTCCGCGTGCCTCATTGTCACGATCTTAATCAGCCTTTTCACCCAGCCAAAGCCGGGCAAAGAACTCCAAGGCCTGGTGTGGGGCTTCACCAAGATGCCAGAGGAGCACGGCGTGCCATGGTTTAAGCGGCCCGGCCCGCTTGCCGTTGTCGTGATGGCAGTGCTGATCGTCATGAACATCATCTACTGGTAGGAAGCTATGGACGACTTACGCCGGCCAACCGGTTTTCTCTTTGCACTCCTCGGCCTGATACTCCTTCTGTACGGGCTTATCAGTCCTTCAGTTCGGGCGCCGCTTGATGCTCAAATCAACGTGAATTTGTGGTGCGGCACGGTGCTGCTGATTTTTGGGGGATGCTTACTTTGGCTATCATTCCGCGCGAAATCATAAATGCTTTCCGCGAACATTTCGGATCTCAAACGAAGCCGGAGCTGTACCGCGCACCGGGCCGCGTAAACCTCATTGGTGAACATACCGACTACAATCTAGGATTCGTTTTCCCAATCGCTCTTGAAATGGCCTGCTATGTGGCGGCCGGCCCGGGCGGTGATGGAAAGCTGCGGGCGTACTCCCGCGACTTCGATGAGGAGTTCTCCATCGCGGTCGATGATCTGCCTGCGGCGAAAGCAGCCGGGAAGTGGAGCGACTACGTCCTCGGAGTGGCGCGCGAGCTGCTTGCGGCGGGAGTTCGAATCGAGGGCGGGAACCTTTATATCGCGAGCGACGTGCCGCTCGGTTCCGGCCTGAGTTCCTCCGCGGCTCTCGAGATCTCGACCGCTTACGCATTGCTCGGTCCTCGTCATATGGACCCCATCGACATTGCCCTGCTGGGCCAGCGCGCCGAGTCTCAGTTTGTCGGCATGCCGTGCGGAATCATGGACCAGTACGCTTCCGTGTTCGGCCAGGAGTGGGCCGCGATCCAGATCGATTGCCGCAGTCTGGAGCACGAGTACGTCCCCCTGCCGCACGATGTCCGCATCATCGCGGTGAACTCGATGGTGAAGCATGAGCTCGGCACCTCTGCGTATCGTGAGCGGGTCGCCGAATGCCAGCGGGCGGTAGCCGCGATCCACGAGATTACTCCGGATGTGGAGAGCCTGCGCGATGTTCCGGTCGCGTTGTTCGAGAGGATTCAGGACAGCGTGTCGCCCACGCCGCGGCGCCGCGCGCGCCACGTCGTCACCGAGAACCAGCGCGTGATCGACTTCGCCGCGGCTGCAAACGCGCACAACCTGGAAGTGATGGGCCGTTTGTTCATTGCTTCCCACCGCAGCATGCAATACGACTACGAGATTAGCTGCGAAGAGATCGATTTTCTGGTCGATACCGCAATCAAGCTACCCGGTGTACACGGCGCGCGCATGACCGGCGGCGGTTTTGGCGGCTGCACGGTGAACCTTGTCGCGCCGAACGCGGTAGAGAATTTCCGCCGGCAACTCACCAAAGCCTATGAGGAGCGTTTCGGCAAGACACCGGTGTTTTATGACTGCAAGCCCGCAGACGGCGCAGGACGCGTCACAGACCCTGATTAACCACCCTGATTAATCACCCGGATTAACCACCGATGGAGTACATCGGCCGCTGGGGCGGCGCGAAGGAGGCGCGGTTGATTTCGTGTCCCACCCACTTCTGCCAGACGGTCGAACGAATTACTGCTTCCAACGCCTCGTCTGCACCTTTGTTCCGCAGCAGCGGCCGAATGTCCGTCTCTTCCCGGGCAAACAGGCAGTAAATACACGGCGCGCGCTTGACCGGCGGCGGTTTTGGCGGTTGCACGGTAAACCTTGTCGCGCCGAACGCGGTAGAGAATTTCCGCCGGCAACTCACCAAAGCCTATGAGGAGCGTTTCGGCAAGACACCGGTGTTTTATGACTGCAAGCCCGCAGACGGCGCAGGACGCGTCACAGACCCGGATTAACCACCCTGATTAATCACCCGGATTAACCACCGATCGAGTACATCGGCCGCTGGGGCGGCGCGAAGGAGGCGCGGTTGATTTCGTGTCCCACCCACTTCTGCCAGACGGTCGAACGAATTACTGCTTCCAAGGCCTCGTCTGCACCTTCCTTTCGCAGCAGCGGCCGAATGTCGGTCTCTTCCCGGGCAAACAGACAATAGCGCAGTTTTCCGTCCGCCGTGAGCCGCAGGCGATTGCAGTTGAGACAGAAAGGCCGGCTGACCGAGGCGATGAAACCGACGCGGTAGCCATCGGCGAACTCATATTCGGTTGCAGGCGCGCGCGGATCGGCGTCGGCGACCGGCGCCAGCGGCCCGAATTCCTCAGTGAGCGCGGCAATCATGTCATCGGCGGTCAGCACACGATCGAGCGACCAGAGGTGCTGGCCATCGAGCGGCATAAACTCGATGAACCGCACTTCTATATCGCGTTCCTTTGCGAAACGAACCAGGGAGACGATATCGGGCTCGGTCAGTCCCTTGATTGCCACGGCATTGATCTTGATGACATCAAAGCCGATCCTCACGGCCGCGTCGATTCCCGCTAGAACCCGCAGCAGGTCATCACGTCGCGTGATACGGCGGAAGCGTTCCCGGTCGAGCGTGTCCAGATGGACGTTCAAACGCCGCAGACCCGCGTCGTAGAGCGCCTGAGCCGTTTCGGCCAGCAGGACTCCATTTGTGGTGACCGCGAGGTCGCGAACACCGGGCAAAACGCTGAGGGCCGAGATCAGGTTCGGCAGTTTGGGCCGCAGCAGCGGTTCGCCGCCCGTAATGCGTATTTTGTCGATTCCGAGCGGGAGGGCCGTTTTTGCGAAACGAACTATCTCGGGGAAGGTGAGAAGAGAGGAAACCGGCGCGAACTCAGCACCGGTTTCAGGCATGCAATAGAAGCAGCGAATGTTACAGCGATCGGTGACGCTGATGCGCAGATCGGAATGAATTCGCCCGAAGGTATCGAGCAGTAGTCCGGCGACCGGCGCGGGTGAGGCCGAAGCGGGGGCGGCGAGTTGGACAAGAGAACTCACGCCAAAACTGCCAAACGAACTATTTCACGGCGAGCATGCGCTCGATGGGCAGCCGCGCGCGCTCCATGAGCTCCGCCGGTAACTCAATGCGAGGATTGAGATTAATTAGTGCATCCCGCAGTTTTTCGAGCGTGTTCAACTTCATGTACGGGCACTCGCTGCAGTTGCAATTCTCGTTCGCGACAAAGTAGAACTTCTTGCCGGGCGCAAGTTTTTCAAGCGAGTAGCGGACTCCGCTCTCGGTCATGATGATGAACTCGTCCGCCTGCTGATGGGCGCACCAGTCGATGATGGCTGAAGTCGAGCCGATGAAGTCCGCCATGTGGAGGACCTCACGCGGGCACTCGGGATGGGCCGCGACCAGTGCATTCGGATGCTCAGAGCGGGCCGCCGCGAGGCGCCGCCCGGGGAAGGTCGCATGTACGATGCAGGCACCCTGCCAGATCTTCATGTTCTTGCGGCCGGTCTGCTGCTGAACGTAGTTACCCAGATTGATATCGGGAAGGAACAGGATCGGCTTGTCGGCGGGAATGGAATTGACCACAGCGACAGCGTTACGTGACGTACAAATAAGGTCGCTCTCGGCTTTCACTTCAAGCGATGTATTGACGTACGAGACCACGACGTACTCCGGGTTGCGCCGCTTGAATGCACGGACGCCCTCGACCGGACAACTGTCGACCAGGCTGCAACCCGCATTCATATCCGGCAGCACCACTGTGCGGTGAGGGTTGAGAGCCTTGGCAGTCTCGGCCATAAATCGGACACCGCAGAAGGCGATGACCTCCCCATCAAATTTCTGAGCAGCCCGCGCCAACTCCAAACTGTCACCGATGGAATCGGCGATTTCCTGGATCTCGGGGTCCTGGTAATGATGCGCAAGGAGAATAGCCTTACGCTGCTGTTTCAGCTCCAGGATCTCCTCGGTAAGTGTGAGGGTAGTCACCATTCTTAGCGCTCAATTTACCCTTATTTTACCAGGGTGACACCCTCTCAATGGCCAAACGGAAACGTTTACTTAAAACTTTGATCTAAAAAAGAAATCGCAGACATACCTCCGAGTCTGCGAATTGGGGCCTGCCGACCGCGAGACGGCAGGTTCCCCTTTTTGGGTGACGGATTCGAAAAAGGGCGCCGGCTTTGGAAAGCCGGCGCCCTTTTTCCGTTTCGGCGAGACTAGAACTGGAAGCGGCCGGTCACAACCAGAACGCGGCCGGAGACAGCCGAGCCCTGGAAGGATCCGTAAGCCGAGGTCGGAGGAATAGCGGTGGAGGCGATTGTCCCCAGCGAGCCGGGAGAAGCAACGTCGGCGCCGGGGTTTTGGAAGTTCGGATGGTTCACGATGTTATAGGCGCTGGCGCCGAACTGCAACCGGTAGTGCTCCTTGATCGTGAAGTTCTTGAACAGCGTTACGTCGATATCGGAGTAATGCGGCCCGTAGATGGAGTTGCGCCCAATGTTGCCAAAGCCCGGTTCAGTGCCCGCCGCAAAAAACTGGCTGGAATTGAAACAAGGCGTATTGACGGCGCTTGCTCCGCAGCTATGGGGTAGCTGGGCGACGATCGAGGTAGCCGGCATACCAGAACTGTCGCCGGGGCCCAAATTGGCGTTGATGTTCGTTCCGGCCACCGCGCCGGCAAGGGTGCTATCGATGATTGTGAAGGGGGTTCCGGATCGCCAGTAGAACTTGCCGGAGAGCGTCCAGTTGCCGAGAATGTTATTCAAGATCGCATTGTGAAGCTTCCAAGGCGTGTCCCAGACGAAGTCGGCAACAAAGTTGTTTCGAATGTCGTAATCCGCATTCCCATAATTGGCGGCAAGAACCGGATTGGCCAGGGTGTTGAACGAGCAACCCGGGCAACCGGCGTAAGCCTCGTTGGCGCCACCGTTAGAGATGTCATCCTGTGCGTGGCTCCAGGTGTAAGAGGCTTGGCCCTGGAACCCGTAGCCGAACGTACGGCGGTACTGAACCGACAAACCGTTGTAGTTCGAAATGGCGCCATTTGTCAGTTGCGTTACGGCAGCGAACCTGGGATCCCGCGCGACCGTTGGTAGACCGCCGAAACCATTCGGGAACTGGGTGGTGTTGCTCAGGAAGGCATTTGTGAATCCGTTCATGGCCAGAAGGTTGTAGCTGTGATTTCCGCTGTAGGTGGCCACGACGACATTTTTCTGCCCGATCGGCTGCTGCACCTCGAAGCTCCACTCAATGACGGTCGGGGTTTGAAACGTCGACGGAACCGAGTAGTACTTGAAGGGACTAAAGCCGCCGGGCACGCTGGCGTTCAACTGAGCGAGCGTCTGCCCGTTGAAGAACCCGGTCTTGAAAGCGTTATATTGCGCTTGCGCTCCGTAGGGCGAACTGCCGGGAACGTTTGCCGCTCCGACGAAAGAGCCGTCCGCGAGGGTGGCCGAATATGGGAATGGAGCATTGGTGAAGACGTTGGTGACGAGGAATGCCGGCGCCAGATCGGAAAAGACACCGACACCACCGCGAATGGTCGGCCCGCTGCTGCTATTACCGTTCGGCGTCCAAACCACGCCCAGGCGGGGATCCGGAACGATGGCATTCGTGTTGTAGTAGGCATGCGAGAGACCCGTCTGGATGGATGCGTTGTAGGGAATGTCCACGCCGGTCTGGAATGACGGGGAGGTGAACGGCTGATTAAGGCGGGAGAAGCAGTTGTCGAGGCAGAGCGGATTCGCCGTGCGATCAAGCCGGAGGCCGAGAGTAATCTTCAGATTCGGCTTGGCGGCCCATTCGTCTTGAGCGTAGAACCCGATATTGTACACGCGGATGTGAGCGTCCTGAAGCGGACTGAAGACCTGGAAGTAGTTGCTGCCGGTGCTCGCATTCGTCACGCCGTTGGCAAAATCAGTCAAGTTGTTGAAGGTGTATGAGCCGATCTTGCCCTGCAGATACGTGAAGTCGGAAACCTGGTTTTTGCGGAAGTTAACCCCGAACTTGAAGGTGTGATTGCCTTTTATCCAAGAGTAATCGTCGATGATCTGCCCCTGGCCCACGTCACGGCCCTGCGGGAACACGGCCCAGTTGACGCCCAGCGGATAGAACGTGTAGGGCGCATCATTAGTGTTGACCCCGCCCGGACCGAAGATCTGAAAGTACGTCGGGAACGTGTTCGATGCCTGCGTTACGCTGGCCGGGCCGAAGATCGCGCTATACCAGAGAATCGAGAAGATAAAACTATTGACCTGGGTTGGCGAGACCACGTAGGTGTGGTTGATCTGGCCTTCGTATTGCGGCTGAATGCTTTGCTCGTTGAGAGACGGCGTGAGGAGGTTTGTGCCGGTCGGCTGGAAACCGTGGTCGGTCTTAAAGCGGAAGAAGATTTTCTGCTTGTCGTTTATGTTCCAGTCCACGCGATCGGTCATCAGCCATTCTTTGTTTGTATTCAGACCGCTGGAGCCATAGGCATACGCGCAAGGAATGTTTACGCCAAAGGTTCCGCCGCCGGGAGCGGCAATTCCCGCCAACCCGCCACCGCTCGCAGCACCGCAGCCCAGGGTTCCCGTGGAATCCTGCAGCGGCCCGCTGCCGTTGGTGACAGGTACGGCTCCTTTCGCGAGGTTGTACACGTTGAAGGCCTGGGTGTATGTCGGAACGGATGCGGCGTTTACATTGCCGAGAATGTAGGTCTCCAGTTGGGGAGACGGGATGACGACTGTCTTCACGCTAGGAAGCGTGTAATACAACCCCTCACTGTCGGTGTAGAAAAAGAGCTTGTTCTTGAGGACCGGACCGCCGATGTCCGCGCCCCACTGCCTGGATACGGCGTATGGCCGGGGCGTTCCTGTCGAGTTGGCGAAGAAGTCATTCGCGTTCATCAGGTGGTTGTTGAAATTGAACAGCAGATCGGCATGGAACTGGTTTGTTCCGGACTTGGTGACGTAATTGGCCTGCGCGCCTGCCTGGCGGCCGTACTGAACGCTGTAGCCATTCTGCGTAACCGACGCCTCGGATATTTCGTTCTGCCCGAGCAGCAGATTGCTGGCGCCGGAGTTATTCAGGTTCAGATACGCGTCGTTGTAGTCGTCGCCGTTGATGGTAAAGAGGTTCGAGGTTCCAGGAAGGCCGTGAGAACTGAAATTTCCATAGCCCGCACCGGTGCTGACCGCAATACCCGGGACCGTGAACGCTACCGACGTGATATCGCCGCCGGGCGCCGGCATTTCGAGTACTTGTTTAGTGGTAAACGTGGTGCTCAGGTTGGCGTTTTCCGTCTGGACGGCGGCGCCGGTTGTGCTCACTTCGACCACTTCCTTCGTCGATTGAACCTTGGCCAAAAGATCAATCTCTGTATTCTGGCCTACTTGTACCGTCACTTTCTCTGTATCCGAGTTCAAGCCGTTCGCTTTGGCCTGAAGGGTGTAGTTATGCGGCTGAAGAAGGGTGAACTGATACGTGCCGGACTGGTTCGTGGTGGTGTTTTGGCTGGCACCCGTGTCCGTGTCGTTCAGGGTGACGGTTGCTCCAGGAACCGCGGCACCTGATTGATCTTTGACTGTTCCGGCTATGGCCCCGGTGGTTAGCGTCTGGCCGAAAAGGTTGGGGATAGCGGAGAAAATGAAAGTCGAGAAAAGGATGGAAACCAACGTCCTGCTGCCCGCGCAGCGAAACCCGCATGTCTTGTGTGACATCAGCTGCTCCTCAACACGTAGAGCGTCTTCGAGTAAGGCGCCCGTTAGGTCCGGAGCTGCGCACCGGTCACGTAACGAGTCCGTAACGCGCGTGTTGACGGACTCGTTAGCAAATGGTTAGCCAACCCCGTAAGTGATTGATACATACGGACTACTAGAATAAATACACTAGTACTTCGATACTGTTTTTGGAAGGCGGCGTCTAGCCCGCTTCAATTACACGAAAAAAGGGCGCGGGATCAAGTGATCCGGCGCCCCTCTTCTCAAGCGAGACTGAAATCGGGTTAGAACGTTAATTTGACCAGAGTCTGAATTACTCGACCGGAAACAGCCGAGCCTTGGAATGAGCCATAGGCGCTGGTGGGGGCCGAAACGGTACTGTTAATAGTCCCGAAGTTTCCAAGAGCCAGGTTATTCACCGGCAGGTCAAAATTCGGGTGATTCAGTATGTTGAAGAAGTAAGCGCCGATTAGAAGGCGGAAGCGTTCGTGAATCGGGATCACTTTGTTCAGGTTCAGGTCGGTGTCGAAGTAGCCGGGGCCGCGGAAGGAGTTCCGCCCAGTGATACCGTAGTTGCGCTGTTCAGCCGCGGTGGCAAACAGCGAGGTATCGAAACAGGAAATATTAGGCGTGGTGCAACTCGCACCCGTGGGGGCACCGATGTAGTCGGCAATGAACGGTTGCGTTGCGATACCCGTAGCGTTCTTAACTCCACCCGCACTGCGTACGCCGGAATTGACGATGCTAAACGGATAGCCACTGTGGTAGAAGAACGTGCCGGCAACAGTCCAATTACTGAGAATTGCCTTCACGATCGAGTTATGGAAGTAGGAAGTGGGCACTGTGTAAACGTAATTCGCGTTTAAAGAGTGCCGGACGTCATAGTCGGCATTGCCGTAGTTGAGAGTCCTGAGGCTAATGGGGCTGACCTGATAGCGGAGACTGACTGCGGTCAGAGCGTTAAACGGTTCAAGGCAATCGTTCGAGCAGGTATCCAGCGCGTGGCTCCAGGTGTAGGAGAAATTGCCTGAGAACTGCGAGCCCACGCGCCACTTGAATGAAGTGACCATGCCGTCGTACTTCGACCACCCCTGGCTATTCAGCTCACGAATCTCGCCGAAACGCGCATCGGGGGCGGAAGTTGGCAGAGCCTGGAATCCCTTCTTAGAGTATTGGTTTGCAAACAGGGTCTGGTTGATCCCCTGGTAGCCACTATTGCCGACGTAATTGACCGACAGCAGGTAGTTGTTACCGAAACCCTTCTGCACTTCAAAGTTCCATTCGTAGTACTTGGGGTTATACAGCTCATTGGCAACCGTGTTGAAATTCGGCGGCGAGAATACAGGAAGCGTCTTCTTCAATTGCGCTACGGTTGCGCCGCTGGCGAAACCGCTCTGGAAGGCGCTATTAGAATCCGCCACGACGGCAAAGGCACTGTGCGGGTCGTTAGTTGCAACAAGGCCAGCACTTGTGGTGAACGACGTTACCGAAGGCGCATTCGTAAAGAGGCGCGAGGCGATCAACCCCTGGTACAGGTCGGTGAAGATCCCGAACCCACCGCGAACCACTACGTTGTTTGGGGCGTTGTATGCGAAGCCCACACGCGGCTCCGGCACAATCGGTTCGACGGCTGGAAAGGCTTCGTGCAGATTGGTTCGAATGACCGCGTTGTAAGGCACCGTCGGGTCATGGTTGACCTGCCCGAACGGTTGACCAGCGAGTTCGTTGAAGCACCCTCCCGCGCATTGAATATTGCTGTTGCGATCTAAACGCAAGGCCAAGGTCAAGATAAGATTGGGATTAACCCGCCACTCATCCTGCCCATAGAAGCCGGCACTGTACATATTTACGCCCTCAGCCCCGATAGTGCTGAAGTTTTGGGCATAAGTTGAACCATTCGCGAGTGCACCGTCCAAGAAATCTGTCATCGAGTTGAACGTAAACAAGCCGCTGGTATTCGCGCCATACGAGTAGTCGCTTACCCAGTTCTTGCGAATGTTGGTACCGAACTTAAGAGTGTGCTTGCCACGCGTCCAGGAGTAATCGTCAATCAGTTGCCACTGCCTGACCTTGCGGCCCTGAGGGTAGCGGGTGTCCTCGCCTCCCATGGAGGTGCCGAAACTGTTGGAGCTATATAGACCATCGTTGAATGCCCAGGTGGTGGGAAACGCTGTCAGGGCCGCTTGCAGATTCGGGCTGAAGAAGGCCGAATAATACGAAGCGGAAAGCAGCAATTGATTCACCATGCTTGCGCCTATCGTCTTGGTGTAGCCGAATTGACCGCCGTAAGACGGCTGATTGCTGATTGCATTGAACACGGGGCTGATCGGGTCCAAATACGTCGGCTGAACTCCATGGTCGGTGTTATAGCGCAAGTAAATACGGTCGTTGCTGCTAATGTTGTAATCACCTCGCACAGCCAGCAGCCATTCCGTGTTCTGGCCGTTCACTGTGTTCTGGAATGTTCGGGCACAGGGGCGAGTGGTACCGAAGCCGGCGTTGTAAGCGGAAAGAGCACTAGGATCTGTAGGAGCGCCACCGCTAGCAATATCTCCGCAGCCGAGGTATGCATCGATGGAAGGCGTTACCGGGGTGGCCCTCGCAGCACCCGATGCACCCGCATAGAGATTAAACGCCTGTTGATAGAACGGCACGGCGGTCGAATTAGTCGCCGTCAGATTGCCCATAACGAAATTGGCAAAATCGGTGGTCGGAATGTATACCGGTCCTCCCGCAGGCAGAGAGTAGCGGATTCCCTCGTTGTCGATGAAGAAGAATAGTTTGTTCTTGAGAATTGGCCCACCGAGCGAATCCGCCCATTCGTTGGAAATCGAAAAAGGACGCGGGGTACCGGTTGCGTTATTGAACCAGTCATTCGCGTTCAAGTAGCGGCCGTTGTAATACCACGCCAGGTTCCCGTGAAATTCATTTGTTCCCGACTTGGTGACGTAATTCACGTTGGCGCCAGCCTGGCGGCCGTACTGACCCGTGTAGCCGTTGACCACGACGGCGGCTTCCGAAATTTCATTGGAGCCGAGCGTCAGGTTGCTCGCGCCTGAGTTGTTCAGGTTCAGGTACGGATCCATGTTGTCGTTTCCGTTAATCGTGAACAGGTTCGACACGCCAGGAAGGCCGAATACCGAGAAGTTTCCATAGCCGCCGCCAGTGCTGATAGTCACACCTGGAGCAGTGAACGCATAGGCGGTCATGTCGTTGCCGGGCGCGGGCAGATTCTGGAGCTGGTTCTGGTCATAACTGGTCGCCAGATTGGCATTCTCGTTCTGCAGCAGCGGAACGGCTTCAGTGACCTGAACTACTGTTGTCGCGCTCGCCGGCTTCATCGTGAGATCAACGGTGATTACCTGGCCGATCGAGATCAGCACGTTGTCCGTATCCGATTTCAGGCCGGCGCTCGTTGCAGAGACCTCATAATTGCCGGGCTGTAAGGTGGTGAACCGGTATTCACCAGCCCCGTTCGGGGTGACAGTCCGGGTTTGACCGGTATCAAGGCTTTTCAGGGTTACCGTTGCAGTCGGGATGACTGCACCCGTTACGTCTTTGACGGTGCCGGCCAAATCGCCCGTTGTCAGGGTTTGGGCGAAAAGAGAACCGATTGAGAGAGAAATCAGAAGCGCCAGAGAAATGAAACTCAGGACTGCACTTCTTCGATTGCAGGATGTCGGAGCGTTGCCTAGCATGCCTCACCTCGTCGTTCCGCCCGTTCCGGTCCAGAGCAGCGAGTTGAGCCGCGCTGCAGAAAAAAGTAATCTGTCCGTTACGCGCGCGACATGCTGGTCAGCAACTCGTTAGCCAGACGCGCAGCACCATGAAAAGACGAAGGATACGACTTCGCACGTACAAGCAAAATACTATTTTTGGGAGGATTCTTCTAGGACATTCCCATTCCCAGAACGCAAAGGGCGCCGGATCCTGCGATCCGGCGCCCTTTTTGTCTGGTTTGATCGAGGTTAGAACTGCAGGCGGCCGGTGACGACCAAGACGCGGCCGGAAACAGCCGAGCCCTGGAAAGATCCGTAGGCCGAAGTGGGAGGAATTGCCGTCGAGCTGATGGTCCCGAACGAACTGGTTGCCGCGACGTTCGCGTTGGGGTTCTGGAAGTTCGGGTGGTTCATCAGGTTGTAAGCACTGGCGCCCAACTGGAAGCGCAGGCGCTCCTTGACGGTGAAGTTTTTGAACAAGGTCGCGTCGATGTCGGCGTAACCGGGTCCATAGATCGAATTGCGGCCGAGATTGCCGAAGCCCGTTTCCTGACCCGCCGCGACAAACTCATTGAGACCGAAGCAAGGCGTGTTCACCGCACCTGCACTGCAACTGGCCGGCAGGCGAGGCGCAACAGTCGAAGCCAGCAGTGCGGAGTTGTTGTAGTTGATCCCGGTATTTATGTTCGTTCCGGCAACCAAGCCCGCAAGCGTGCTGTCGTAAATGCTGAACGGTGTTCCGGACCGCCAGAAGAACTTGCCGGAAACAGTCCAGTTATCGAGTACACCGCCGAGCAGCTTGTTGCTGAATTTCCACGGCGTATCCCAAGTGAAATCAGCGGTGAAATTGTGGCGGACGTCGTAATCCGAGCTGGCGTAATTAGAGGCGACATTCGGATTGGCGAGTGTGGTGAACGAGCAGCCGGAGCAGCTTGCATAATACTCTCCGGAACCGCCATTCGAAAGATCATCGAGAGCATGACTCCAGGTGTAGGATGCTTCCCCCTGGAAGCCATAGGCGAAGGAGCGGCGGAACTGGACGGACACGCCGTCATAGTTCGATATGCCGCCGTTGGTCAGCTGCGTGATGGCAGCGAACCTCGGATCGGGCGCCGAAGTGGGCAGGCCGCCGAAGCCGTTCGGGAAGTTTGCCGTGTTGACGTAGGCATTCGGGAAGCCGTTCTGCAGCAGCAGGTTATAGCCGTGATTCCCGCTGTAGGTGGCCACGATCACGTTCTTCTGACCGATGGGCTGCTGGATTTCGAAGCTCCACTCAAGCACGCTGGGGGTCAGGAGCTTGGAGGGCACTGAGAAATAGGGAAACGCGCTAAACCCACCCGGCACGCTGTTGTTCAGTTCGCCGAGGGTCTGGCCGCCGAAAAACCCAGTCTGGAAGGCATTGAACTGGGCCAGGGCCGCAGCCGCCGAACTTCCAGGAGAACCTGCCGCTCCCACGAAGGATCCGTCGGAGATCTGGGCGGTATATGGGTAGGGGGCGTTCCTGAATATGTTTGCGACCAGGCCGGCGGGGGCGAGGTCTGAGAAGAGGCCGATGCCGCCGCGAATCACGGGGCCGTTGGTTGTGCCCTTCGGGGTCCAGACAATGCCCAGACGCGGGTCGGGCACGATGGAATCGACGCCGTAGTAGGCGTGCGAGAGGCCGGTTGTGATGGACGAGTTGTACGGGATGTTGGCGCCCATCTGGAATGCAGAGGACGTGAACGGCTGATTCAGGCGGGAGAAGCAGTTATCCAGACACTCCGGGTTGGCCGTGCGGTCGAGCCGGAGACCGAGGGTGATCTTCAGGTTCGGCTTGGCGGCCCATTCATCCTGCGCATAGATGCCGATGTTGTACATCCGAAGATGGGTATCTTCGAGCGGGCTGAACGTCTGGGTGTAGTAGCTGCCGGTCTCCGCGTTGGTGACACCGTTCGCAAAGTCGGCCAGGTTGTTGAAGAAATACGACCCGATCTTACCTTTCTCGTCGCTGAAATCGCTGACCTGGTTCTTGCGGAAGTTCACGCCGAATTTGAAGGTGTGATTTCCCTTTACCCAGGAGTAATCATCGATGATCTGGCCCTGGCCCACGTTGCGCCCTTGCGGGAACGTGGTCCAGTTGACGCCGAGCGGATAGAAACCCGCGTTGTTGGCTCCGCCCGATCCTCCGATCGAGAAGTAGCTCGGAAAAACAGCGGTCGACTGACTGACGCTGGCCGGACCGAAGATGGCGCTGTACCAGAGAACGGACGCGATGAACGTGTTGACCTGGGTGGGCGAAACCACGTAGGTGTGATTGATCTGGCCTTCGTACTGCGGCTGGATGCTCTGTTGGTTCAGAGCAGGCGACAGCAGGTTCGTGCCGGTGGGCTGGAAGCCGTGATCTCCCTTGAAACGGAAGAAAATCTTCTGCTTATCGTTGATGTTCCAGTCGATGCGGTGTGTCTCGAGCCATTCTTTGTTGGTGTTGGAACCGCTGGCGGCGAACGCATTGGCGCAGGGGACGTTTACGCCGAATTTGCCGCCACCAGGAGCGGCCGTTCCGGCCAACCCGCCATCGCTCGCGGCACCGCAGCCTAGGTTGCCGCTCGAGTCCTGCAGCGGCCCGTTCCCGTTGGTGACGGGCACCGCGCCTTTGGCGTTGTTATACACATTAAACGCCTGCTGGTAGAGAGGAACGGACGCACCGTGCACGTTCGTCAGAATGTAGTTCTGCAACTGGGGTGACGGAATGACGACCGTCGCTACGCTGGGCAGCGTATAGTACAGGCCTTCGCTGTCGGAATAGAAGAACAGTTTGTTCCTGAGGATGGGACCGCCGATATCCGCACCCCATTGCCTCGAAACGGAGTATGGCCGAGCCACCCCCTGTTCGTTGGCAAAGAAGTCATTGGCGTTCATGAGGTGGTTGTTGAAGTTGAATAGCAGGTCACCGTGGAACTGGTTCGCACCGGATTTGGTTACGTAGTTGACCTGCGCGCCAGCCTCCCGGCCGTACTGGACACTGTACCCGTTCTGGGTCACGGAGGCCTCGGACACCTCGTTCTGGCCGAGCAACAGGTTGCTGGCGCCGGAGTTGTTCAAGTTCAGGTAAGCGTCGTTGTAATCGTCGCCGTTCATGGTGAACAGGTTCGAAATACCGGGAAGACCGTGAGAACTGAAATTTCCGTATCCCGCCCCGGTGCTGACCGCGACTCCAGGAACCGTAAAAGCGACGGTTGTGATGTCGCCGCCCGGCATGGGAAGCTCCAGGACCTGCTTCGACGTGAACGTGGTGCTCAGGTTGGCGTTTTCGGCGTCGACAATCGCGCCGGTAGTGCTCACTTCGACCACTTCCTTCGTCGATTGAACCTTGGCGATGAGATCAATGTTCGCGGTGGTTCCAAGCTGGACCGTGAGTTTCGTCAAATCCGAGCTCAGCCCGCTGCCTGCCGCCTGCACGATGTAGTTACCGGGCGGCAGCAGGGTGAACTGAAAGGCGCCGGTTTGATTGGTGGTGGTGTTTTGGGTACTGCCCGTATCGGCGTTGTTCAGCGTGACTGTTTCGCCGGGAACGGCCGCACCCGACTGATCTTTCACAGTTCCGGACACGCCACCCGTGGTTAAGCTCTGGGCGCAAAGAGTGCTAATTAAAGAAAAAAAGAAAGCGGTAAGAGCGACGAACTTTAGCGTTCTACCTCTAGGAAGACAAAATATTCCTCTACTGCCTGGCAATGCCTGGTCTCCTCAAAATGAATAGCGTTGTAGTAAAGCACGCGCGTGTTCGGTCAGGGCATCGGCGTGGTCGCCCTGAACTGACAGGAGTCCGTAACGTGCGTGTTACACGTTGTAGGCAATTTCTTTGCCAATCTATAAGCTACTGATAATGCTGGAGGGCTTCTGAGGAGCGACTAGGGAGGCTACTAATTTTCAGATGCCGGGCTGCCCACATATTCCATTTCACATATGCGATGTTAAGCCGTAACTAATAGAAAAAAGGGAGCTTATTCAGCTCCCTTTCAAAGTTGGTTTGTCGCTCCTAAGCTCAGAAGTTGAGCTTGAGCGCCAGGGTGAGGGTTCGCGGATTGCTGGACCAGACCTGGGTGATCTGGTTGAAAAGCGCGCTCTGCGGCTCCATGAACGCCCGCTGGTTGCCATTCGTTGCACCGACCGGCGCCACATCACTGATGTTGCCGCCGGTGTACTGGGCGTGATTGAAGATGTTAAACGCCCGGACGGAAAACTCGAGGTTGGTCCGCTCGGTGAAGTTAAAGCGTTTGGCGAGCGTGAGATCGATGTCTTCGATGGGATTCAGCATTTTGGTGTTGCGGCCGGCGGTTGCGATGGTTCCTTTAGGCGCCTGGGCGTAGCCGGCAGCGGGGTTGTTCACGAGGTATCCGACCACAGCGCCCGTGGAATTAGTCAAGGCGGTCACGCCTGAGCCGATGGCCGGATTGCCGCCGTTCGGATTGGAAACGGCGCGGTCCGGAGCCGAGTCGCCGTTCAGGTTGGAGTCGACACCGCTCTGTACGGTGTAGAGAGTTCCGGTCTGGTAGGTGTAGATGGGAGCGATTTCCCAGTTTCCGACGACATTCTTAAGGAACCAGTTGGAGCGCTTGAAGAACGGCACATCGTAGAGTACTTCAAACGTGAAGCGGTTGCGATGGTCGAGAGCAGAACTGGAGCGATCCGCCCGGAGATCCTGCGAGTCCTGCGGACGGCGCGGGGTGGAGTAGGTGCTGAAGACATCGGCCGTGGAATCATCGATGGCGTGGCTCCAGGTATAGGCTGCGTTGAACTGCAAGCCGTTGTTAAACCGCCGGGTCAGGCTGTTTGCCCAGCCGTGATAAATGGAGTTGCCGTAGGGCTGATAGGACGTGATGGGCGATATAAAGCCCGCAGACAGATAAGCCGGAACGATGTTGCCGTGAGCGTTGTAAGCCGCAGTGAGGGTTTTAAGCGTGCTGGTGAGCGAGTTTAGTGTAGCCTGGCTCGGCATCGACCAGTACACGGGCAGCGCATTCGACGCGTTTACCACTGGCTGCCGATTGAGCTGATCCTGAATATCGAGGTCCGTGCCGCGAGTGCCGAGATAACGCGATTCGAAAACGTAATTGTTGGCGAATTCGTGCTGGATGCCAAAGTTCCACTGATAAGATTCCGGACGCTGGACGTTCGGGACGAAGCCGGATGTGGCTTTGCGGGCCTGGGCTGCAGTGAAATTCGCACTCGGACCGGTGGGAGGCAATCCACCACTTGCCAGGAAGTTGCTGCCGCCGTTACCGGTGACATCCTGGGTGGTGGAAAGCTGGGGCGGAAGCGTCAGGAGGCCCAGGTTGTCGAACAGAACATCGTAGTTGATGCCGAAGCCGGCGCGGATCGAGGTTTTGCCGCTCGTTCCAGGAGAATACGCAATGCCGATGCGAGGCATGATGTTGTTTGTCTGGGGCTGCGGCTGACCGAAGGTGATCAGACCGGGCACGCTGGCAATGGAGTTCAGGCTTTGCTGGTTTTCGGCAGCCGGGACCGTTTCATATTCGTAGCGCAGACCGAGATTCACGGTCAGGTTCGGACGCAGCTTCCAGGTGTCATTGCCGTACCAGCCAAACAGCCAGCGGTTGCCCCAATAGACCGGGTCACCGGCCGAGCGCTGGGCAATGATATCGGGTGTGAAATCGAACAGATAATCGTTCAGGAAATTGTACTCATAATCGCCGCGAGCGCGCTGGGTAAAGCTCTGGGGCGAGATATTCCGTTCGCCGTCAAAGCCAAACTTGAAGCTGTGGGCACCCTTGGTCCATGACACGTTGTCGGTGAGCTGATAGGTGTTTTGATAGGTGTACTGCGGAGCATTGCCGTCCGGTCCGACCTGTAGGCCAAGATCATTGAAATAGAGGTTCGGAAACTGATCGAGGCCGGGGAACGAAAAATTGCCGGCCGGGAGCGTGTTCGAGTAGCGGTTATAGCCAAAGCGAAACTCGTTGATCAGGGTCGGCGAGAAGTTGTGATATTCAGACAACGCCGCCAGGTAATTATTGGTTGGTTGTGTCTGGAAGAAAACCGGAAGGTTGGCCGACGTGTCGATACTGCCCTGGCGGTTGAGCACGAAACGTCCGCGGAGCGCGTCCTTGTCGGAGGGATTGTAGTCGATGGCGCCGACTCCCGCTTCGTTATTGGTGTAGCTTGGGGCGGAAACGGCGATTTGTCCCATGTCGATAGCCGTACCGCTAATAGTCTTCTGGCCGTACTCGGGGCCTGCGGCGAGCGAACTAATAATCGTCGTCGGGCAGGTCGCTGACCCAGCGCAGGACGACGAGGCTAACGGAACATACTTCTTAAATATGTTGAAGTTGTTCTGATTGATTCCCGGAACGGATGCAATCTGAGACAAGCCCTTGGAGGTCGGAGCGAAGAGCAGGCCGGGAGTCCCTGCCTGGCCAATGGGGTTGTACTCGTAGTCGACAAAAAAGAACAGCTTGTTGCGCTTGATGGGACCACCCACATTGCCGCCGAACCGATTGTTGTCATAGCGCGGATGCAGCGGCGTGCCGCTCACCGCAGCGAGGTTGTCGGCGGCGTTGAGGTTGCGATTCTGGAAATACTCATACAGAGTGCCGTTGAACTGGTTCGTACCGCCCTTAATAATGGTGTTGAACTGGCCGCCGGACGAGTGACCGAAATCGGGTGAATACTGATTCTGGAGCATCGCGAACTCTGCGACCGCATCGTTCGGCACCGAGACCAGTGGGCCCGTTACGCTGCCGCTGTTGTTGTCGATTCCCTCGATGGTGAAGTTATTGTTGCGAGGGCGCTGGCCGCCGACCGAGGGGCCCGTGCCCACGCCGATGGCTCCGCTGGTGGCCACGCCCGGGGCCAGCAGCGCAAGGTTCAATACGCCGGAACCGTTGGCGGTAACCGGCAGATCGGCGATCTGCTTAGCGTCAACCGTGGTCTGGATCTGCGCGGTGGTCGTATCGATGGCCACGGCACTTTCAGCAACTTCGACCGTCGTCGCAGCCTGGCCGACCGCGAGCGTGATGTTCTGGGTCGCGGTGACGTTCAGTTGAACATTTATGCCCTGGATTTCCGACTTCTGAAAGCCGGTGGCGTTGACCGTCACGCCGTACGTACCAACCGGAAGATTTTCAAATCGGTATTCGCCAGCAGACGTGGAGGCGGTGGTGTTTTCGAGACCCGTAGCGGCATTCCTCGCGACAACGGTCGCACCGGGCACTGTCGCCCCGCTCGGATCATACACTGTGCCGGTCAGGTTGCCGCTTGTCGATTGAGACAGGAGCGGCATTGCCAGCACTAAGAGCAAGGTAAGGATGGTCCCCACCCGCATTCGGAAAGGATTCATTTCTCTGTGTCCCCTATAGCGCCTTCTCCCCCGGGGGAAGCTAATGGCACGTAGTTGTACTTAGATCCGGGGACAGAGCAATCGCTAGGCCAACCTCAGAAAAGCCCGTAAGTCGTTAATATTACTCGGCGGACCGAAGCAAGGTGGCCTACCGTTTTCCGATTATGGAATTTCCCAGGCCTAGTACTTTAGTTTATGAAAAAAGGCGAGGGTGATTTGTAGCGCTCTGCTCAGGAGGAAGAGGGAGCCGTTAAGGCTCCCTCTATCAGGCGAAGGTGGGCTCAAAAAGTGATTTTCGCGGCCAGTTGCAGATTGCGGCGATCACTGGTTGTCCCGGTGCAGCCACGACAGGCGGGGATATAGGCGCTGGAGGAGACATCGGCCGCCGTCCCCACTACATACAGATTGGCGTGGTTGAAAATGTTGTACGCCTCACCGCGCAATTGCAGGCCGATCCGCTCGGTCAAGGCGAACGTCTTGTACAGTCCGAGGTTCAGGAACCATGTTCCCGGAGCCGTGAACGCGTTCCGTCCGCTCATGCCGATGGGCCAGGGCGGCAGGTTGGTATAGAAGTAAGTCGGGTTTGTGTAGCCGACATTGACGCCATTTGCCGGGAAGTTGAAATAGTTAAACGTGTTCGGCAGTCCGCCCACCGGCGGCGGATTGCTGGGGCCGGCATTGGGAACTTGCACCGTGAAGTCCGCGCGCGGGCAATACAGCGCGGTATTCGAGCAATCGAAAATCGAATACGGGGCGCCTGTCTCGGCAGTGAAGATCGGGTCAAGCGACCAACCTCCGAAGAGCTGCCTGCGAATCCCGCTGCCGCCTTTATATGGGATTTCCCATACGGCCGATATGGTGACACGCTGCCGGATATCGAAATCCGCGCTGCCTGTATCCATCTTCGGGTCGTAAGGATTGAGATAGCCAAGCATGAACTGGCCGTTGTTAGCACCGAGGCCGTTCGCATCGCTGAACGTGCTGCTCAGGTCATCAATGGCATGCGACCAGGTGTAATTGGCCGTGAATGTCAAACCGTATGCGCCACGGGCGGTGGCTTTGAGGTTCACCGCGTTGTAGTTTGAAAAGCCCCGGGAACCGCGGCGGTTGATGTTGCTGTATTGCGTATTCGACCGGTTCAAGCAATCGCCGGCAGCGTAGCTGCAGGGGTCTCCCAGGTACACGTTACCGAATCCCTGCTGGTTGACGCTCTCGATGTCATAGAGATGGACACCCCGCGAACCGGTATAGTCTGCCTCAACCAGCAGATTGTTCGTGAGCTGCTGCTGAATCGAGAAGTCCCAGAAGTTAGCGTATGCAGTGAGAATATTCGCGTCCACGTTGCGGAGCGAGGCTCTGGGCAACTTAATCGTCCCGGACGTTCCGGAAAGCGGTCCGAAGTTGTTGGGCGAAATCGGAATGATGTTCGTCGCGCTGGAAACGCTTTGAACCGTTTCGTAGTTCGGCGGGTTCTGGATTACGTTAAACGTGACGTTTCCGAAGTTTCGTATGTATCCGATGCCATAGCCGCCACGCACCGAGGTCTTGCCGTTGCCGAAGACGTCCCAGGCAAACCCGAGACGCGGCGCGAAATCGTGCCATTCGGGCTTCCAGAGCCCGCCGACCGGGCTTTGCGGCGCGATGAAGACCTGACCTTGCGCGATTCCGGCCGGCGTGTTGATTTGATTTGCCGGATCATAGAAATTCGAATCAAGCTGCGGATTTTTGTTGTGCTGCACGCCGAAGTGTTCCCAGCGCACACCGATGTTGGCCGTGAAGCGCGGAAGGATCTTCCAGGAATCCTGCACGTAGACGGCGCCTTCCTTATAGCGGTTGCTCCGGCTGAAGTTCGGTGGTCCGAGCGGAAGAGAAACGGTCTCGCCCGGATATTTTCCCTGCGGATTGATAGCCACGTTAATTTCGTACAACTGGCCTGCGAGGAAGTTTGAAACCGCCGGCCCGATACCGGCGGAACTCAGATAGTCTCCAGCAGTCTCGTATGCGCCGAAGGTTCGGTTGTCTCGCAGGTATTGGAAGCTGCCGCCGAAGCGGATATCGTGTTTGCCGTGGGTCCAGGTAAGGTCTTCATACAACTGAACGAAGTTCTGCGGACCGCCGAACGGGATGCCGTTACCGGGCGTGAATGGGTCATAGCCAGGGAAGATTACATTTATGCCGCCAAGAGCGTATGCTCCGTTGCCGTTGACGTAAAGCGTCGGGACGGGAGGCTGCTGGCCGAACGGCTGCTGGTTGTTCAGCCGGTTGAACACCGCCTTCGACTGGGAGACAAAATTCGGCGCAAATGTGTGAATGATGGAGTACAGCGCGTTGTTGTTGAAATTCGTGTTCGCCGAGTCGAACCCGACGTACGGGCTATTGGATACGACTCCCGGGGGCTGCGCGATGCTTTCGAGCGCATAGCGGAAATACATTTGCGTCCTGTCCGTCAGGTTGTAGTCAATGCGCTCGACGTTCGCGTAAGAGTTCCCCGGCACCCCGCCGCCAGCATCCCCCGCGTAGGTATAGGCGATCTGGTTGAATATCGGCGTATTGGGATTGAAGGCGAGACAACCTGCTGAAGTGCCGCAAATATCGGTTCCTTGCGCGGCAAACTGGTTGATTGTCTCAGATTGAATGAGCACGTTGTTCGACTTCAGCTTGCCGTAGGCATCAAAGAAGCTTTGGGTATTGGGAGACGAGGTGGCGATCAACTGGGGCGTAGGCACCCAGACGGTTTGGGTTGCCAGGCTGCGGATACGTGTCCATTCCGTGCTGCTGAAAAAGAACAGCTTGTTCTTTACAATGGGACCGCCGACGCTATAACCGAACTGGTTCCGGGTAAAGACGGTCTTCGGCAGACCTCTTGCATTGTTATCGAAGCTGTTGGATGAGAGGTCCGAAACACGGTTGAACTCATAGGCCGTGCCGTGGAAGCCATTCGTGCCGGACTTCGTGACCACGTTGACAATACCGCCGCCCGCACGGCCGTATTCCGCCGTGAAGTTGCTGGTCAGGAGGCTGAACTCCTGAATCGAGTCCAGCGGAACGGTCTGCCCGACGGTCGTATCGAACTCATTGTTGTTGGCGGCGCCGTCGAGAAGCACATTCGAATCGCTGGGGCGTTGGCCGTTGATGGCATAATTCACGCCACGCTGCTGGCCACCGTTTGAGGTGGAGCCGGCATCTGAGACGTTGCCCGAAATCGCGACGAGGTCGTATGGATTACGGGTGAGGGTCGGCAACTGGCTCAATTGGGTGGTGTTTACCGTAGTGACCAGAGTCTGAGTTACGGTGTCGACTTGAACTGCAGCCTCAGAGACCTGGACGGTGGTGCCGGTCTGCCCGACTTGCAGTCTCACGTCGAGTCCCACTTTGGCGCCGGCACTTACGATTACCTTTCGCTCGAATGGGGTGAATCCCGCTGATTGCACGGTCACCTCGTACTCACCCGGGAGCAGATTGGAGACGACAAAGTCCCCAGCGCCCGAGCCCGTGGTTAACCGTTCGGCGCCCGTACTGGTGCTCCGTATTTTTACGGAAGCAGTGGGAACAATTGCGCCGGACGGGTCAGTTACTGTACCTGTTATTTGGCCGGTTTCCGCCTGCGCCCAAATCACGCACGCGATGGCAAGGGATAGGACGGCCGGGCGAAACAGAGCGCTCACCCGGGTACGGAGTTGACTCATGTAGCCTCCCTGATTGCCGCTGCCTGGCGTGGCAGCCGGGCAATAGTGTGCTTCCATTAGCAATCTTTGAGCCAACGCAGGATAACCGGGTAATTGATTGATAATAGGAGGGATCACGGGTTAGGCCAACACCGCGTTAGCTTCTGTTTATGGAATTGCAATCAGGCAAGATTCCCGTTATATGGAACAAATACCGAGGGGCCTGGGTGGCTCCCCCGGTACTTTACGGCAGGAACAGCTTAGATTCTTGGCCAGCTTGTCTGAGAACTTCTCTCTCAGATAGCTTTCAGGCTTCAGCGTTCAGCTATCAGCTAAGTGTTGGGGTCGGGTGAGCACCTTGGATGAGCTGAAACCTCTCCTGAAAGCTCTTGCGATGGCTGAAAGCTCTGCTCAGCAAAATAGATTTCAAGTATCCTTGGCTAGTTTTAGGAGGTCAGCTTGAGGGCAAGCTCTATCAGGCCGAAGTTGCTAATCGGTCGGTAAGCGAGAAGCAGAAAAGGCCAGATCCCTTTCGGGCCTGGCCTTTGCGGTGTTTGGAACAGTGAAGAAGCGGTTAGCGCGCGGCGAGCAGCGCCCTGAGGTGGCGGGCCCGTTCGGGCGAACGCAATTGCCGGAGCGCCTTCGCCTCAATCTGGCGGATGCGCTCGCGGGTGACATCGAACTCCTGCCCGATCTCTTCAAGCGTGTGCTCGCGTTCGCACCCGATACCGAAACGCAGTCGGATCACCTTCTCTTCCTTGGGCGAAAGGGTTTTGAGAATGTTGGCCGTTTCGTCGCGGACATTCGAGTCGATTACGGCATCAACCGGCGAGCCGACCCAGCGATCCTCGATCAGATCACCGAGCGCGGATTCTCCGTCGCGGCCGACGGGCGTCTCGAGAGAAACCGGGTCACGCGAAATGGTCTTCAGCTTTTGCACCTTTTCGACCGGAATATCCATGCGCCGGCCGATTTCCTCGTTCGTGGGAACACGTCCAAGCTCCTTTTCAAGCTCGCGATTGGCCCGAAGGAACTTGTTCATGCTCTCGTTCATATGAACGGGAATACGGATGGTGCGCGACTGGTCGGCAATAGCGCGGGTGATGGCCTGCCGGATCCACCACGTTGCATAGGTAGAGAACTTGTAGCCGCGGCGGTATTCAAATTTGTCGGCAGCGCGCATCAGACCGATATTGCCTTCCTGGATCAGATCGAGCAGATGTAAGCCGCGGTTGACGTACTTCTTGGCGACCGAGACGACCAGCCGGAGGTTAGCTTCTACCAGATCTTTCTTCGCCCGCTCCGCTTCGATTTCGCCGTGGCGAATCACGGAAAGGCTGTGCCGCAGATCCGGCAGGGAAGCGCCGGCTTCGGTCTCCCTCTTTTTGAGATCCCGCTTGAGTTCCTTGACGCGCAACTGTGCTTGCGGCGTATTGCGCGCTTCGAGTTTCTTGACTTCGGCATCGAGGAGAGACATCTCCTCGACGGCCCTCTCGATAGTCCGAACGAACTCCTTCCAACGTGCCAGATTAAACGGGATGGCGCGTAGAGCCCTGGAGAGCTCTACTTTGGCCCGCATCACCTTTCCGGCCCACTTTTTGCGCAGTTTTTTGTTGGCAGGAGGAACCGCAGCATGCTTTTCGACGGTTTGCGGCAGCTTCTTGAAGGCCACGAGGTAATTGGCAAACAGCTCGCTGATTTCACTGCGCCGCTTCACATCGGCCGCACTGCCTTCTTCGATGTCAGCCGGGCCCAAATCAACGTAGCTATCCACATCTTCGGCGCCCTTGCGGATCAGCTCGGAGAATTCGCTGATAACGCTTTGGATGAGCGGCGAGCGGCTGATAGCCTTCTGCATCCGCAACTTGCCGCGCTCCATCTTGCGCGCAAGCGTCACCTCGCCCTCACGAGTAAGCAGCGGCACCGATCCCATTTCGCGCAGGTACACCCGCACGGGATCATCGGTATAGATCGACTCCTCTACCTGCTGTGCGCCGTGAAAATCCTCATCCTGCACTTCTTCCGGATGAAAGAAATTGGCATCCTCGTCGAAGGGCAGCCCCAACGGCTCGCGTCCTTCGGCTAAATATTGATCCTCGAATTGATCCACCTTACTTAATCACTCCTACTTGCACGCCCTGAAAACTCGTTGTCGCGGTCTACTCCTTTGCCAGCCCTCTTCGGGCAGGTCTGCTCCGGCTATTACCGGTCAGCTACCATCAGCCGCCAACTATACTGGAAACGCGCCGCTCTCGTGTGGGGACCTTTTGCGAACCCATTCAGGGGAGGATGCAAGTGTCGAACCTAGTCTGTATTGCGCGCCCTAATTATAGCTTGATTCGGCCTGGAAGTTAATACCTACTTATGAAGATGTTCTGGAAAGTGATTGGTTACAAGAAACTTAGCTGCGATTCAGCCCTCTTTCGAAGCCTCCGACCGTGAAATTTTTTCCAACCGCGCCTGTCTGTTAGACTTTCCTGCTCAACATAACGTTTTTCAATTCGCTTAAGAATTCTTCCACGTCCTGGAAGTCTCGATAGACGGAAGCGAACCGAACGTACGCAATTTTGTCGAGCGCCTTGAGACGCTCCATCAGACGCTCACCGATCAGAGTAGTTGCCAATTCACGGTCGGGGCTTTCGAGCAGCACCGATTCGACCTCATCGACGAGGTTTGCGAGAGTCCCCATGCTTACGGGCCGCTTTTCGCAGGCCCGAAGGAGACCGTTGAGCACCTTCTGGCGGTCGAACTTCTCCCGTCGCCCGTCTTTTTTGATGACCATATAAGGCACTTCGTCGCAACGTTCGTAGGTGGTAAAGCGGCGTTCGCAGGCGAGGCACTGGCGCCGGCGGCGGATGGAATCGCCCTCTTTGCTTTCGCGGGAGTCGATTACTTTGTCTTCGCGGTGGCCGCAGAATGGACAAGTCATTGGAAAAAAAGGCGTCCGTGACCGCGGACAGGCCGCTTTCAACGCCGAGACAATTTTATGAAAAACAGCGTCCAGCCGCACGGAAGCGGCCGGCTCCTTCGCGCCTGAAAGCCTGCAGTTCCTGCGAACTTTTCGGTCTCATAACTCGTTTATCTGCTTGAAAGCCGATGCGGATGGAGCGAAGCGGACAACCCGACCGTCCGAACTGGCCGCGGAGGCTCTCTAAGGGATAACATGTCGGCTGCGGCGGTTGCTGGAATTTCGTTAAACTGGAAAGCTTCGTCAAGCTCAAAGACATCCGCCGCGCCGTGGAAATGGGGAGGCGTAGCGGGAGCTCGAGCTCCGCATTGCTTGGATACCGAAACGATTCTGGTAGGGCGCTGCCTGGCTGGGGAGCAGGGCGCGTGGGACGAGCTGGTGAAAACCTACACCAGGCGTGTCTATGCAATCTGCTACCGATTCACCGGCTCCGATGACGAAGCACGGGACCTCACACAGGAGGTCTTTCTGCGGATCTTTCGTACATTGGGCAGTTTCCGGGCTGGCGAGGGTTCTTTTGTGGTCTGGCTTACACGCCTTACCCGCAATTTGCTGGTAGACCATTACCGCCGCACGAAGAACGACCGGATGACGGACGCCCTAGAAGACAAACTCCCGGTGCTTGAGGAAAGCACCGCGCAGGAGGCTCGGGCCGATGGTATGCTGGCCGGCCGCGAGGCAGGCGAATTGTTGCAGGCAGCGCTGGCGAAGCTCTCGCCGGAATTGCGCGAAGCAGTCATTCTGCGGGATTTGCAGGAGCTGGAATATCGGGAGATCGCGCGCGTTCTCGCCGTACCTGAAGGGACGGTGAAGTCGCGCCTGAATCGAGGACGCGCCGAGCTGGCGAGAATTTTGAAGCGGAACAAGGTGACGGTGTAGTGGAGCACCAGGCAAAAAGGGGGCTCCTCGGAAGTAGTCATGAATTGCGTCGAGTTTGAGAGCATATTGGCCGATTACATCGACGGCACGCTGGCGGCGAGCCAGCGCGCTGCGGTGGACCAGCATGCCGAGACATGCCCGGCTTGCCGCGAATTCATGGCCGATGTAGCGGGCGCAATAGGAGTTCTGCAGCGCATGCCACAGGTGGAACCGCCCGCGGAACTGATTACGCGGATTGCCTATCAGGCACCGGTTGGACGCGTGCGGCATCCCGCTGAGCACCGGAGCTTTCTGAGCCGGCTGGCGGCGAAGTGGCTGCAGCCAATATTGCAGCCTCGGATCGCCATGGGCATGGCGATGACGCTGCTTTCTTTCGCCATGCTGGAGCGCTGCACGGGCATTCGCGTGCAGCATATCCAGGCGGCAGACCTGAGCCCGGTACGCATCTGGGATGGGGTAGAAGACAAGGCACTGCGGGTGCGGGACCGCGTAATGAAGTCATACGAGAACCTGCGAGTGGTGTACGAAGTGGAGACCCGGCTGAACGACCTGCAGGAGCAGCAGGAAGCAGCCGACCAGCAAGCGCTGCGGCGAAGCCGTTCGGCACAGCGCCCGCAGCAGGGCGGGTCGAATAACGCCAACAAGAACCCGGGCGGCACGCGCTCGCCGGGGACGAAGCAGGGGGACAAGAAATGAATTGTTATTTACATCCAGAGACACCGGCGAGTGCTTTCTGCCGGTCGTGCGGGAGACCGCTTTGTGCGGTGTGCCAGCGTCCCCATGAAGGAACTATCTATTGCCAGGATCACGTGCCCATGACTGCCTATGCCAACCCGGCCGACGCTAATGCCTCGGCTGCCTCGAACCCATATGCGCAACCTGCGGCGGCGCCACCGCCGGCCCACAGCTCTCCCACGCTAGCCTTCATTCTCGGCTGGATACCGGGAGTGGGAGCCATCTATAACGGGCAGTATCTGAAAGGCCTGGTGCATGCGCTGATCTTCGGCCTGCTGATCAGCCTGGCGGACAGCTCACCCAGTTCCGCCGAACCGCTCATCGGCATTTTGATTGCTGCATTTTGTTTTTACATGCCTTTTGAAGCCCTGCACACGGCTACGGCACGCAATCGAGGCCTGAAGCCGGACGAATGGTCGAGCATTCTGCCGGCTTCGCGGTACCGCTCCGGCGCGCCGATCGGGCCTATTGTGCTTATCGCAATCGGCGTGATTTACCTTCTCAACACGCTGAACCTGCTCGATTTTCACGAGATCGGCCGTTACTGGCCGGTAATCCTGATCGTGATCGGCGCGTGGATGCTGTACAACCGGGTCAGTTCGCCGGCCTCGCGGCCTCCTGCCGAGGATTCGCGCGACGACCTGATGGAGAGTCGCCGTGAACAGTAGAAGGGCGCTCTACGCGCAAGCGATTCGCGGGCCGGTTCTGCTGGTCACCATAGGAATCCTGTTCGCGGTGCAACAGGCCGGTATGCTGCCCCTCTCGCGCACCTGGCCGTTGCTGATCATCATTGTCGGGCTGCTGAAACTGGTTGAACGGCTGGCCATGCCGCGGGCCCCGTACCCGCCGCCAGGAGGTCAAGCCCAATGAGACCGCGCGGTTCCGTCACTGGCCCGATCGTTATCATAGCGATCGGCATCATTTTCCTGGTCCACGCCATCCAGCCAGGGATGCGCATCGTCGACTATATCGGCCTGTATTGGCCGTATGTGCTAATTGCGTGGGGCGTGCTCGCATTTCTCGAAGTCACGGTGCGATTCGTGCGTGGCGCGGCCATACCCGTCAACGGTATTTCCGGCGGAGCGTGGTTCGCGATCGTGCTGATTTGCCTTGCCGGTGTCAGTCTTTTCGAACTTCAGAAACCGGGGCACTGGTGGAGCAACATGGACTGGGGCCATGGATTCAACGAAGCGTTCCTCGGCGAGGATCATGCGTACACGGTTGAAACCGTGCAGAAGACCACCGGGGCAGCGCCGCATATCGTAATTGAAAGCTTTCGCGGGGACGCAAAAATCAGCGGCGGAGACGCCAAGGAGGTCAGTGTCTCGGGGCAGAAAAGCGTCAAGAGCGTGGACTTGCGCGAAGCGGATCGGGCGAACCAGCAGACACCCGTCGAAGTGCTTGTCGACGGCAACACTGTTACCATTCGTTGTCACCAGGATCGTTCGGGATCGCGGGCCCTGGTGACTACAGATCTCGAGATCTCGGTTCCCCGTGGCGCCAGTCTGGAAGCCACCGGGACGTATGGGGATTTCGATGTCTCATCGCTCACCGGCAATGTAACCGTCAGTAGCGCCAACGCAGGAGTACACCTGGACGACATCGGTGGGAACGTCACGGTGGACACTCGGCACAGCGATATCGTGCGCTGCACGAATGTGAAGGGAACAGTGGACCTGCGAGGCCACGGCACAGACATAGAAGTAACGAATGCCAATGGCGAGGTGACGATCAGCGGCGATTACTCGGGCACCGTCGCGCTTCGCGAACTGGCAAAGCCGGTGCGCGTCGAAAACCTGCACACGATACTGAGCATCGAACGCGTGCCGGGCGAGGTTCGGCTGGATCGCGGCAGCTTGACCGCGGAGAACGTGATCGGGCCGGTGAAGTTGACCGCACGATCGACCGATGTGAACATTGACGGCGTACAGAACGGGCTCGATCTGACGCTGGACCGTGGAGATATCGATCTGCGGCCCGGACACCTGCCGCTGGGCAACATGGTGGCACACACGCGATCGGGCAACATTGAGCTGGCTCTGCCGGAAACGGCAACCTTTCAACTTACGGCCACCACCGACCACGGCGATATCGATAACGAATATGGCGACGGCCTGAAAGAGCAGTCGTCCGGCAAAGGCGCGCGGCTCGAGGGCTCCGCGGGCACCGGCCCGGATTTGAATCTGATGACAGGGCGCGGCAGCATCACAGTGCGTAAGGCCTCGGCCAGCATGCCACAGGCGGCTCCTCCTGCGGGAGCAAGCCCGGCACGAGCCGTGCTCCTGCTAGCGCGCCCGGTGATCGCCGCGACGCACTGATATTCGCGCCGACGTCGAGGACCGCGAAGCCCAACGCTAGTCTAATTAATTGGACCTCGCCACCTCGCTACAGTACGTGAAAGGAATCGGCCCTGCGCGCGCCAATATGCTGGCGGCAAAGGGCCTTTTCACGGTAGCCGACCTCCTCTATTACGCCCCATTCCGGTACGAAGACCGCACCAACATCAAAGCCATCCGCGAACTCGCACCCGGCGAGAAGGCGGTCGCCATGGCACAAGTACACTCGGCGAAGCTTTCCGGGTTCCGGCGGCGCGCACTGGGGTTGTTTGAAGCAATTTTCCAGGACGGCAGCGGCGCCAGTATGCTCGCCCGCTGGTTCCATGGCGAGCGCTATGCCGAGTCACTGGTTCCCGGCACGCGCGTGGCGCTGTTCGGCAAAGTGGAGTTGGACAGGGGAAGCGGCCAGCGACTGATGGTACAGCCCGAAATCGAGATTCTTTCCGACGAACAGGGCGAAGAAGAAGCGCTGCATACCGGCCGGATCGTTGCCGTGTATGAGGCCGCGGGCAAGATCTCAACACGGGTGTTCCGCAGCCTGATTGACCGCGTGCTCAAGCAGGTTGCGCTTCCGGAAGACGCGCTGCCCGAGAGTGTCCGGGAGCGCGTCAAGCTGCCGGATCTGGCGGCTGCGATCCGCTACGTGCATTCCCCTCCCAGCGACGCCGATCTGCGGCTGCTGAATGACTTCCGCTCGCCTGCGCAAGTGCGACTGATCTTCGATGAATTCTTCTGGCTCGAGTGCGGTCTGGCCTTGAAGAAGACAAATGCGCGGCTTGCACCGGGGATTTCCTTCTCTGTCACGGAGCGGGCTCGCGAGCAGATCAAGCGCATGCTGCCGTTCAAACCGACGCCGGCGCAGCGCCGGGTGATGCAAGAGATTGCGGACGATATGAAGCGTCCGCATCCGATGAACCGCCTGTTGCAGGGCGACGTCGGCAGCGGTAAGACGATTGTCGCGGCGCAGGCGGCCGTACTTGCGATGGAGAACGCGTACCAGGTGGCCGTGCTGGCCCCGACCGAGATCCTTGCCACCCAGCACTATGCCTATTTCAAGCGGCTGCTGGAGAAGCTTGGATACGTGGTAGTGCTGTTGACCGGCTCGGCAAGCGCGCGCGAAAAACAGCAGATCAAAAAGCTGATCTCCGAAGGGCTTGTCCATGTCGCCGTCGGCACCCACGCCCTGATTCAGGAAGACGTCACCTTTCACCGGCTCGGGCTGGCGATTGTCGATGAGCAGCATCGCTTCGGTGTCCGCCAGCGGCTGGAGTTGATGCGTAAGGGCGAGCAGCCGGACGTGCTGGTGATGACGGCCACTCCGATTCCACGCACGCTTGCCCTGACTCTCTATGGTGACCTGGATGTTTCCGTGATCGACGAATTGCCGCCTGGCCGGAAGCCAATCATCACCAAACATGTTCCTGGCTCGTCCGTCGAGCGGGTGTACAGCTTCGTGGCACAGGAGATCAAGGCCGGAAGGCAGGCTTACGTGGTGTATCCGCTGGTCGAAGAGTCGGAGACCACTGCGGCGAAAGCGGCGGAGAAGATGTACCAGCACCTGTCGGAGGAAGTGTTCCCGGACATCCCTGTCGGTTTGTTGCATGGCAAGCTCAGCGCGGAAGACAAGGAAACAGCCATGCAGGCGTTCAAGAGCGGCGAGAGCAAGATTTTGGTATCGACGACGGTGATAGAGGTGGGGGTGGATGTACCAAACGCATCCGTGATGGTGGTGGAGGAAGCGGAACGCTTTGGCCTCGCACAGATTCACCAGCTTCGCGGGCGCGTTGGGCGCGGGGCCCATCAGAGCTACTGCATACTGGTCACCGGCAAGCTCAACGATATTTCACGGCAGCGCATTCGCACACTGGTGGAATCGATCGACGGATTCTATATCGCGGAGATGGATATGAAGCTGCGCGGGCCGGGCGAATTCTTCGGCACGAAGCAATCCGGCATCCCCGGGCTACGGCTTGCGGATCTCATACGCGATACCGAAGTGCTCGAGAGGGCGCGCGATGAAGCACAGCGTCTGATCGAAAGTAAAGACGACAACGAACTGCGTGCTGCGGTCCGGTACATTCAGGAGCACTGGCAGCGCCGCTACGGTTTTGTGCAGGTGGGTTGAGATGCGCATCATTGCAGGCCAATTCCGAAGCCGGAAGATCAAGAGCGTGCCCGGGCTGGCTGTTCGCCCCACGCCGGACCGCTTACGCGAAGCGCTCTTCAACATTCTTGCGCCACGTATCGCAGGAGCTGTCTTTCTGGACGCGTACGCCGGAAGCGGAGCGGTTGGAATTGAAGCGCTGAGCCGCGGCGCGAAGCACGTGGTCCTGATCGAGCGGAACGGGCAGGCCCTCGCTATCATCCGCGAGAACATCGCTTCGCTAGGAATCGGTGACAAGGTCACGACGGTGCGCGGCAGCGCCACCGTTCTACTGCGAAATTACCCCTGCGATATTGCATTTGTGGATCCTCCGTACGAGCACACCGCGGAGTATGCAAACTCGATGGCCGCGCTCGCAGACACGCGCTGCACTCTGGTTGTCGCCCAGCATCCGTCGCGTTTGACGCTCGAAGATCGCTATGGGAATCTCCAGAAAACGCGTGTGCTGCGGCAGGGAGACAATTCGATTTCGTTTTACGAACGCACGGCGGAGAAATCAGCGGGCGAGTAGAACGTGAATGTCCATCACGTTCGTACCGGTCGGACCGGTTTTGATCAGATCGCCGAGGGCGGCGAAGAGCGGATACGAATTATTTGCAACGAGATGCTGCAGCGCATCAAGACCGATACGGCCGGCGCGAGCTACCGTATCGCCGGCGGCAATCGCACCGGCGGCATCTGTCGGCCCATCTGTTCCGTCCGTACCGCCGCTTAAAACAAGCGCATCCGGCAAACCGGCTATCTCGATTGCGGCAGCCAACGCAAATTCCTGGTTTCTGCCGCCTGTGCCGTTGCCCTTCACCGTCACCGTGGTTTCGCCACCTGAAAGAATGCAGGCCGGACGGCCAATGGGGTACCCGGTGCGGAGCACCTCTCTTAAAATCTGCGCATGGACGCGGGCCAATTCGCGCGTCTCGCCCTGCATGGTGCTCGAAAGAATCAGCGGCCGGTAGCCCAATTCTTTCGCCTTTGCCGCGGCTGCTCCGAGCGCGATCTGGTTGCTGCCGACAACAATGTTGTGCACGTTAGCAAACAATGGATCGCCAGCTTTGGGCGTTTCTGGAACCGCGCCCGCGGCGCCAGCTTGCAGGTGCTTTCTAACTTCCACCGGTACGCCGTCAATTAAGCGGTACTTTTCCAGCACGTGAAGAGCGTCGCCAAAAGTGGAGGAATCCGGCGCGGTGGGGCCGGAGCCGATCACGTCGAGCGGATCGCCGATGACATCGGAAAGCAGAAGACTGACTACGGTCGCGGGATATGCGTGCGCGGCCAGCCGGCCGCCCTTTAACGTCGAAAGATGCTTCCGAACTGCATTTAATTCCGTAATGGTGGCACCGGCTCGCAGTAGAGCGTCAGTGGTCACCTGCTTCGCGCGCAGCGGGATTTGTTCCGGGGGCGCGCACTGCAGCGCCGATGCGCCTCCGGAAATCGCTACGATCAGCAGATCGCGCGCGTTCAACTCGCGCAACAGTGCGTGCACTTCCTCGGCCGCGGAGACACCGGCCTGATCCGGCACCGGGTGTCCGGCCTCGCGCGTGACACAGCGACGCAGCCGTACCCTGGCGTGCCCGTGCTTTGTAATGACGATGCCGCCCGTGAGCATGCGGCCGAGGATCTTTTCGACCGCTGCCGCCATTTGCGGGGCAGCTTTTCCGACGCCGAGGAGGAAGATTCGATCGAATCCGGATAGCGGCAACCGGAGACGACTCGTCTTCAGATAGCCGGCGGTTACCGTCAAATGCCTGTAAATGGCGTTACCGGCGTCGGCGGCCTCCAATGCGCCTCGGAAGATAGCCAGCGCATCGCTCCGCAGCCGGCGAGAGAGTGAGTTTACGCGCTTCAGAAAATCGGCAGGTGCAAGATCTGCTGGACGACCTCGCCTATATCGTCGGTTTCAACCGCGACGCGGTAATCTGCGCGAGCGTAAAGCGGGCGCCGATCCTCGAATAGTTTCGACAAACTACTGCGGTCCGCTGCAAGCGGCCGTGTAGTGTCATCGCCAAGACGCCGCAGTACTGTTTCGATGGGGCAATCCAGCCAGACCGTAACGCCGTTGTTTTCAATCAGCTCCCAGTTTCTGGGCTGCACGAACGTGCCGCCGCCAAGGGCCACTACACAGGGGTCCCCGGCTTCGATGCCCGTCACGTGCGCGCGCAGAGTTTTCGTTTCCACGTCTCTGAAGAAATTCTCACCGTGCTCCAGGAAGATCTGTGAAATCGTCTTCCCGTGATGCCGCTCGACCTCTGCATCGATGTCCGCAAAAGACCAGCCGAGCTCTTCGGCCAGGCGCCGGCCGATGGTCGATTTTCCACTGGCCATGAACCCGACAAGATACAAACCCGGCGTCCGCTTCAACTTCAACGTCATTCCCTCGTCACTTGCCTCGTCCCGCAGATTGTTTTTAATGGCAACAGTATAGCGCCGCCGGTAGGGGTAGCCTTTCCGGCGCTAATAATATTAGGGGATGCCGCAGTACGAGCTCATTCCCCTTTTTCCGTTGTCGCTCGTACTGCTGCCCGGCATGCCGCTGCCACTGCACATCTTTGAGGAGCGCTACAAGGAGATGATTGGCGACGTGATGCCGGTAGACGGCGAGTTCGGAGTGGTACGGGCAAAGGACAACGGCATCGTGAACATCGGTTGCACGGCTCGCGTGGAGCGCGTCGTGCGGCAATATCCCGACGGCCGGCTCGATCTGCTCGCGGTCGGCCAGCGGCGGTTCCGGATTGTCGCGCTCGATGAAGAAAAGTCGTATCTGCGCGCCGAGGTGGAGTTCTTCAACGACGACGACGCGAGGGAAGTACCGGCTGAGCTCGGGCAGCGCGCGGCCAGGGCTTACCGGGTGCTGGCGGAGCTGGAAGAACCGGGCAGCACGCCGGAAGAACCGAAGTTCGAGCTTAACCGGATGAGTTTCCGGCTCGCTCAGTTCATGGCAGATCTGGACAAGCGCCAAACGGTGCTGGCCCTGCGATCCGAAATCGAGCGGCTGGAGTTTCTGGTGCGTGTCACGCCGGAATATACCGCGCAGCGCCAGCGAGTTATGCTTGCCAAACGCGTGGGGCCGCTCAATGGTCACGTGGCCGGCAGTTTAAAGTAGTAGTTTGGCACGGCAGCATTTAATTTTTGACGCTGACGATACGCTCTGGGAAAACAACATCTACTTCGAGAGTGCCTTCGATCAGTTCTGTGAGTACCTGTCTCACTCGTCGATGTCGCCCACCGAAATCCGTGGTGTCCTCGACGAGATCGAAATCGCGAACTCGAAGATTCACGGCTACGGTTCGCGCAGCTTCGCCCGCAATCTCGCGGCCTGCTACCAGCATGTCTCCGAGCGCGACATTTCCCCGGGCGATCTGGCGGCTGTGATGGAATTCGCACACGCGATTCTGGAAAGGCCGCTCGAGCTGCTGGAAGGGGTGGCGGAAACCGTCGCGCATCTCTCCGGACGGCATGAGCTGACAATTTTCACGAAAGGCGATCCGGAAGAGCAGCAAGCCAAAATCGACCGTTCCGGCCTCGCTCCGTTTTTCGAGCACGCGGAGATCGTAAGAGAGAAGAACGAGCAAGCGTATCGCAGACTGGCGGAAGATCGCCGGTTCCGGCTGGAGCATACGTGGATGATCGGGAATTCACCAAGATCAGACATCAATCCGGCTCTGGCGGCGGGCCTGAGTGCCGTTTACGTGCCGCATCCGCGCACCTGGGCTCTCGAGCACGAAAAGGTGCCGGAGAGCCATCCGCGGCTCCTGCGTGTGACTAGTATCCGCGAACTGACGACCTATTTCTAGCTAAGGATACTTAAGAGCTATCAGCTTTCAGCTATCAGCTATCAGCTTTCAGCCGTCAGCGGGGGCGCGCTTTGGGCGCGTTCTGGGTAAGAGAAACTGCCGTCGGAAGGGTGCGCGGTGGTGCACAGTAAGAGAAGGCCAGGCGCGGCAAGCTATGGTCGTTGTTACTTTGGTGCCTCTGTGTCCGCCCGTCGGCCTGCCTTCGGTTCGAGCGGTTCTGGGTTTGGTGGCAGGCGCTCCGAGTTCCCGGAGGTCTGGTCTCCGCGGGAGAGTTTGTAAGTGGATCGCCAATCGAGCCGAGCGTCTGGCCGAGTTCAACTTGGGAGAGAGCAGGCATGGCCAGACGCAAGGAGCAATCCACCTTTGAGCGCTTAAGCAGCGGGAAGCTGAACCGCAAACAGCGTAAGGAACTGATTCGTAGGATCGAGGCGGAAGACCCGGGGCTAGAGATCGTCTACCGGAATGCGGCGGGTATTGATGTGGGCAACGAAAGCCACATGGTATCGGTGCCGACGAGGTATTGGGAAAGCGCGGGTTCCGAGTTTGCCTGAGCAATGCCCGCGACACGAAGAACCTGCCCGGACGCAAGAGCGATGTGGCCGAAGCCCAGTGGCTGAGAAGGTTGTACAGCTACGGGCTGTTGCGCAATTCTTTCCGGCCGCCGGAACAGATCCGTTCGCTGCGCCGCCTATGGCGGCTCAGAGATCGCCATGTGAAGGAGGCCGCCGAAGAGATCCAGCACATGCAAAAAGCGCTGACGCAGATGAACGTGAAATTGGCCAACGCGATCAGCGATATTAGCGGGACCAGCGGACAGGCAATTATCCGCGCGATTCTGCAGGGCGAGCGCGATCCCTACCAACTTGCCGATCTAAGGGACTACCGGGTGCGCGCCACGCGCGAGGAGATCGCGCGCAGCCTGGAGGGCACCTGGAGTGAGGATCTGCTGTTCGAGTTGCAGCAGGCAGTAGACCGCTACGACTTTTGCCAGCGGCAGATGGCCGAATGCGACCGCCGCTTGCAGCTTCTGCTGGCGGCTATACCGGATGGGCCGGAGAGAGCGCCTAGCCCGGACACCAGTCAGGAGGGCCAGCCTGGCAGCCGCCTCAGCGGGAAGCGCGCAAAAACCAGCCGGCAGGCTTCGATCTGGAGGCGGAACTGAAACGCATCTGCGGAGTCGATTTAACCCGCCTCGAGGGCATCAAAGTGATGACTGTACAAACCTTCGTCAGCGAAGTGGGCGTCGATATGGCGCCTTTTGCCAGCGAGGACCATCTGGTCTCCTGGTTGAATCTCTCCCCGAAGCGCAAGCTCAGCTGCGGCAAACTGCTCAAGCACGAACGGGTAACCAACACGAACCGGGCGGCTGCTGCCTTACGCATGGCGGCGAGCACCCTGCGGGAAAGCGACAGTTATCTGGGGGCACGCTTCCGCTCGCTACGTGCCCGCTTGGGAGAGCACCGCGCCATCAAAGCCATGGCTGCCTACCTGGCACGGCTGATTTACCGCATGCTGACCAGGGGCCAACTGTGGGTCGATCGCGGCGCCGAAGAATTCCAGAAGCGGCGCAACGCGCGCCAACAGCAAACGCTTCAGCGCCTGGCCGCACGATGGGATACCAGCTTGTGCCCGCAACTTAAAACCCATCTCTCGTCCCACGCCCGAAAAGCAGTTTCGGAAGAGAGCCGTCAGCCAAGCTGATCGCTGAATGCTGATGACTGAGAGCTATCTTTAGCGAAGCGCGGCAGCGGAAAAGTTCGCAAAATTGAGCACCGCCCCCGGGAAGATGCCGAGAAAGAGGACGCCGATGGCGCTCGCCCAGATGGCGATGCGCAGGCTCATCGATGGAGGCGGCAACTGGGCAGTTGCGGTGCCCGGCTCCTGCATGTAGATGGCGACGATGATCTTCAGGTAGTAGTACGCCGCGATGCCGCTATTCATTAATCCGAGCACGGTCAGCCAGATCAGGTGCGAGTTAAGCGCCGCCTGGAAGATATAGAACTTGCCGAAGAATCCGCCGGTCAAAGGAATACCGATCAGAGAGAAAACAAAGATCGCGAGCAAAGCGGCGGTAACCGGTTCGCGACGCCCGAGACCGGCGAGGTCTTCGATCCGGACGTACTGCTCGTGGCGTTGCGCGATGTGGCTGATTACTGCAAACGCGCCGATGTTCATCAGCGCGTAGGCGGCAAGATAGAACATTGCGGCCGCAACACCTACCTGCGAGCTTGCGGTCAGCGCAACGAGCACATATCCTGCGTGCGCGATGGAACTGTATCCAAGCAGCCGCTTCACGTTTGTCTGCAGCAGCGCCGCAAAATTGCCGACGATCATCGTCGCCAGCGCACAGCCCCAAACGAGCCAGATCCAGCGTGCATTCAGTGGACGGAAAGACACCAGGAACACGCGGAAGAAAATTGCAAAGGCCGCCGCTTTGGGCCCGGTCGACATGAAGGCGCTGACCGGAGCCGCTGCGCCCTGGTACACATCAGGCGCCCACATCTGGAAGGGGACCGCCGACACCTTGAACGCGAAGCCAACGAACATAAGAGCCGCCGCGAGCCCCGCCAACACGCCCGGCTGCGTTCCCTGGTCGAGCGCCCGCCGGATCTCAATAAGATTCGTAGACCCAATCAGCCCGTAGATCCATGCGATACCGTACAGCAAAAACGCGGTGGCAAAAGAGCCGAGCAGAAAGTATTTCAGGGCCGCTTCGTTGTTTCGCCGGTCATCGCGCAGGAACCCGGCGAGAATATATGTCGCGATGGACGAAATCTCGAGGCCGATGAAAACCATGATCAGGTCGCTCGAGGTTGCGAGAATACACTGGCCGACCATAGAAAACAGCATTAACGCGTAATATTCGCCCTTCTGTGATTGTTCTCGCTCCAGATAACCGAGCGACGCCAGGATGCACAGGAATCCGACCACCAGAACCACCGCGCGGAAGAAGGTGCCATACCCGTCGACCATAATCATGTTGGAGAACGCCGGTCCGCTGCTCTCGTTCGCCGCGATATTTGCAGCAAAGGCCGCCGCAATGCCGATGAGACTTAGCACGCCGAGCGATGTACGCTTGCTGGCCGCCGGCAGGGCGGCCTCCACCATCATGACGATGATTCCGAAAACCGTCAGGAGAGTCTCAGGCAGGAACCGCAGATAATCGGTGCTGCTCACGTCGATATTAATGGGCATGGGCGAGCTCCGTGAGTTTTCCCGCAGCAGGAAGCACCAGCTTCACCTGGTACTGATTGTTCATGTTCGTCTGATCCAGAATGTGCGAGGTGGCCGATGTAATCGGCGGCATAAACGACTGCGTGTAGACGCCCAGCCATACCATCAAAACGATGAGCGGCAGCAGCGGAACCCAGTCGCGCGTGCTGAGGTCCACGAAAGAAGCGGTGCGTTCGTTGGTCTTGCCCAGGAACGTTCGTTGATACATCCAAAACATATAGGCTGCGGAAAGAATCACACCGACTGCAGCCCAGGCAGCCCATGAGAAGCGAGTCAGCGCTGCACCCTGCAGAACCAGGAATTCGCCGATAAAGTTGCACAGCAGGGGGAGGCCGATCGCGGCCAGCAGCGCAATCATGAACGCCGTGGCCAGGCCGGGGGCAGGGGTCGCGACGCCCCCAAAATCGCCAATTTCGAGCGAACCGCGACGCTGTTCGAGATAGCCCACGAGGAGGAAGAGCGCCCCGGTGGAGAGCCCGTGCGCGATCATCTGATAGACTGCGCCGTCTGCGCCTTGGTGGCTGAAGCTGAAGATTCCGAGCACGACGAAGCCGAGATGGCTCACCGAAGAGTAAGCGATCAAGCGCTTGATGTTCGGCTGTATAAGCGCAATGAGCGCGCCATAGATGATTCCAATGATCGCCAGTACGACCACCCAACTCGCGCATCGATGCGCTCCCGCCGAGGTGAGGGTCAGGCAATACCGAATCAGGCCGTAAGTGCCCATTTTTGACATCGCTGCCGCCAGCACAAACGTTGCGGGAGTGGCCGCCTCGGTGTAGGCGTTCGGCAGCCAGGTGTGGAACGGGAAAATCGGCACTTTCACCGCAAACGCAGCGAAGAAGCCGAGGAAAATCCATAGCTGCTGGGTGGGAGACAGCACAAACTGACCGGCGTTGAGCCGACTCATGATTTCCAGATAATCGAACGTTCCGGCCTGGCTTCGCAGGTACAGAATCGCGGAGAGCATAAATGCGGAGCCCAGGAACGTATAGACGAAGAACTTCACGGCAGCCGGTCCGCTCCGGCGTCCGCCCCAGCCACCAACCATCAGGTACATCGGCACGAGTGCGACTTCCCAGAAGACGTAGAACACGAACAGATCGAGCGCCGTGAAAACGCCGATGATGCCGAATTCAAACAGCAGCAGGAAGGCGTAGAAACTCTTGTGCCGTTCCGTAATCATGGTCTGAGAAACCCACACCGCGATCGGCAGCAGCAGCGTCGTCAGCAGCACCAGCCACAAACTCAGGCCGTCCACTCCGACGTGGAAATGGATTTGCAATCCCGGCGCGTCGACCCACAGCGCGTCATAAGCCGAGCGGAACTGAGCGCCGTTCTCGGCAGCCGGAGCAATGAGGCCCAGCGAGGCTATGAAAGTCACCAGCGTGGTCAGCAGCGCAACACCGAAAGGAGCCTTGGAATCACGCGGGGTTAAGAGAAGAACGAAAAACCCGATGAGCGGGAGGAGTAAAGTCGCGAGCAAGAGGTTCATCGTCCACCTCCGACGAGGCCGAGAACGAAAATCACCAGCAGCGACCCTGCCAGCACCCATGTCGCATAGTTCCGGATGCTGCCGGATTGCATGCGCCGGAACAGCGACCCCCATCCGCGTACAAGATGCGCCATGCCGTTTACCATGCCGAAGTCAATCACGCCTTCATCGACGCCGTGCCAAAGTACGAACCGCGAGATGCCTTCGAGCGGTTTGACGATCGCCGCCTGGTAGATCTCGTCTATGTAGTACTTATTGAAAATCAGCGTGTAGACCGCACCAAAAGCATTCTTGACAGTGTCCGCCAAGGCGGGCTTCGCGACGTACATCACGTAGGCAAGGAGTATGCCGAGAATGCCAAACCCAGCCGAAATGGCCATTCTGCCGACATTCTCCTGGTATCCCAGCGGGTAAGAACGCGAAAGGAACTCGGGGATATTGATGAAACCGCCGAAAGTTGCAAGCAGCGCAAGAACCACCAGTGGCAGTGTCATCACTGCCGGCGATTCATGCGGGTGATGATGGCCGCGATACGTACCGAAGAACGCGAGGAAGAATGCACGAAACACATAAAACGCAGTCATCCCGGCCGTAATGGCGCCCACCCAGAACATCCAGGGGGCATGACCATAGGCTGCCAGTAGAATTGAGTCCTTACTGAAGAAGCCTGCAAATCCCGGGAAGCCCGAAATGGAGAGGCTTCCGCATAGCAGCGTTACGAACGTGATCGGCATTGCCTTTCTGAGGCCGCCCATGTGGCGCAAGTCCTGTTCGCCGCCGAGACCGTGAATGACACTGCCGGCTCCGAGGAACAGCAGCGCCTTGAAGAAGGCATGCGTCATCAGGTGGAAGATGCCGGTGGAATACGCGCCAACGCCAACGCCCAGGAACATGTAGCCGAGCTGCGAAATCGTCGAGTAGGCGTAAACCTTCTTAATGTCGTTCTGCGTGAGACCGATGGTTGCGGCGAACACCGCCGTCGCTACCCCAATAACCGCCACAACTTCACTTGCCGCCGGTGCGTGATTGTAAAGGAAGGACATGCGCGCGATCATGTACACGCCCGCCGTCACCATGGTGGCCGCGTGGATCAGGGCCGAAACCGGCGTAGGACCGGCCATGGCGTCCGGCAGCCAGACATACAAAGGTATCTGTGCCGATTTGCCGGTAGCGCCGACAAACAACAGCAGCGCGATGAGAGTAAGTGCGCCGAAACCGACTTCTGCCGGCATACCCTGGAGTGCTGCAGCCATCTTCCCGAAATCCAATGTGTGGAAGGTGGCAACCGCGAGAAAGATACCGAGCGAGAAGCCGAAGTCGCCGACGCGGTTGACGATGAATGCTTTGTTTCCCGCGTTGGTCGCCCAATCTTCACGGAAGTAGAAACCAACCAGCAGATAACTGCAGAGGCCGACGCCTTCCCACCCCACGAAAACCACCAGCAGGTTGGCCGCCAGCACCAGAAGCAGCATGAAGAACATGAAGAGATTCAGGTAGCTGAAGAAGCGGTAGTAACCGCCTTCATGCGCCATGTAGCCGATGGAATAGATGTGAATGATGAGGCCGACACCCGTCACGATCAGGAGCATGACAGCCGTCAGCCGGTCGAGCATCTGGTCGAATCCGATCTGCAGGAAGCCGCTCTGTATCCAGGTGAAGTAGTGCTCTGTGTAGGTGTTGTCGATCGGCCAAAGCTTAGAGAGAACAACCAGTACGCAAACGAACGACGCCGCAACCGAGCCAACGGCGATGAGGTTCACCAAGGGCTTCGACAAGCGCCTGCCTAGCAGGCCGTTCAGGAAAAACCCGATCAGCGGGAAAAAAGGTATAAGCCAGAGATTCATCGTCTGAAGTTATGTGGCCGTTACAGCTTCATCGAGTCAACTTCATCGATCTGAAGCGTCCCACGGTTCTTAAATATTGTGAGGATGATGGCCAGGCCGACTGCGGCTTCGGCGGCGGCTACGACCATCACGAAAAACGAATAAATGTGCCCGTCAATGCGGTGCATCTGGTAAGAGAACGCCACAAAGCTGAGGTTCACCGCATTCAGCATCAGTTCTATCGACAGGAATACGGTGATGACGCTCTTGCGGTACACGAAGCCTGCTACGCCAAGGGCGAACAGAATGACACTCAGGATGAGATACCAGGAAAGCGGGACGTGGCCCATATTAGTCAATCTCCTTCTGCGCCAGCGCTACCGCACCGAGGATGGCAATCAGAATCAGCACTGAGATCACCTCAAAGGGCAGCAGGTATGTCGTAAACAGCAATTGACCGATGTGCTCGGCGGTTCCGCCGACCCAGCTTCCGAAGGCAACCGCCGCGAGCGGCGGCAGAACGGCGCGGATCAGAAACGCCAGCACACCGACGAAGGCAAGCAGAAGCGGCAGGCCGGCAATCTGCGCGAACCAGGATTTGCTGCTCGCTTTCTCCGTGCCGGCGTTCAGCAGCATGATGACGAAGGTGAACAACACCATGACCGCGCCGCCGTAGACAATCATCTGCGCCATTGCAATGAATTCGGCGCCCAGCAATAGATATAGGACTGCCAGCGAGCTCATCACTCCGATGAGTGAGAGCGCACTCGAAATCGGGTGCCGCTGCAGAACCACGTTGAAGCCGCAAACAATCGCCACAATGGCGCAAATAATAAAGAGAACTGTGTCTACCATTGAAATCGCCGTTTCGCTTTTAGAACACCGCGACGAGTAGCGCGGTGATCAGCAGGTTAAGAAGCGTGCACGGGAACAGAAACGTCCACGCGAATTTCATGAGTTGGTCATACCGGAAGCGCGGCAGCGTACCGCGAACCCAGATATAGGTAAAGAGCAGGAAGCCGACCTTGCTCGCAAACCACCACGCCGGAACCAGGAAGGTTTGGAGGAACGGCACAGCCCAGATCGCTGCGAGCACCAAAAAAACGATACCGAAAATGGGGAACGTAATGTTGTCCCGCCTGCGCCTCGGCTGGGCTGCCTGGAAGAAGCACACGATTGCCGCGAACAGGAAGACGATCGTCGGCACCCAGTTCGAATAAGGCGCCGGGAACAGCGGGTGCCATGCTCCGAGGAACAGCACGGAGGCGACGCTGGTAATCGTGATCATGTTGGCGTACTCAGACATGAAAAACGACGCGAACTTCATGCTGCTGTACTCAGTATGGAAGCCCGCAACCAGTTCGTTCTCGGCTTCCGGCAGATCGAACGGCACGCGATTGGTTTCGGCAAACGCGGCAATCATAAATAGAATGAAGCCGAAGATCTGCGGGAAAGGCATCTGGAAGATGTTCCAGCGTGGAATGAATCCCAGATAATAGCCCGCCTGGCTGTCGCCGATTGCGCGGAAGCTTAGATGATTCGCCAGCAGCAGCGGTGAGACGATCGCCAACGTCAGCGGCAACTCGTAGCTGATCATCTGCGCGCTGCTGCGCAATCCTCCCATCAGCGAATACTTGTTATTCGAGGACCAACCCGCCAGCGCATTGCCGTATACGCTCACTGCACTGATCGCGAGAACTAACAGAATGCCTACATTCAGATCGCTGATCTGCATGTTAGTACGTATTCCGTGGACCTCGACCTCCGGGCCGAACGGAATGATGGCTATCGAAATCAGCGCCAGCGACACCGCGAGGAACGGCGCCAGCACATAGAAAAACCTGTTTACGTAGGGCGGCAGCAGGTCTTCCTTCGTAAGTAACTTGACGACGTCCGCCATAGGCTGCAGCAAGCCATGCGGGCCCACACGAAGCGGGCCCGTCCGAGATTGAATGTGCGCCAATACTTTCCGCTCCACCCATTGCAGGTACGCGAGCGTCGTCATGAAGACGGCAAAGACAATAACGATCTTGATGAGACTGATAACGATGAAGTTCATTTATCTTGCACCGTCACTATTTGCCCGCTTCCTTTCTCAATGAATGGCCGATGGTGCGGGTCGTGATAGAGGGCACCGGGCGATTCGATGACGCTGTTCAGCATGGGGGAGAAGCGCCCGAGCGTGCCCGAAGTAAACAAAGTGTTGCCGGCCGGACGAATCAGTTCCGGCCGCGGGTCGAACTGCACGCGGCCATTCAGCGGCGAGGTTGCCGCAGCGCCGCCGGTCTCGATCACACCGAAGGGCAATTTCTGATATCCCGGGACTGCCGTCCGGATCTCCTCGAACACCTGCTCAGGCGTCGTCGCACCCAGGTCGGCGCGCATTTCTTTTGCCAGCAGAGCAATGATGTCGAGATCCGACTTCGTGCCCATCGTTTTTGCGCCCTTGGTCAGCTTCTGGACGTCGCCGCAGACGTTCGTTACCGTACCGTTCTTCTCATAGGCCGACATCGCGGGGAACACCACGTCCGCGCGGCGCGCCGTCTCAGTTGAGAGGAACATTTCGTTTACAACAACGAATGCATTTGCCGCCGCCAGTGGTTGCCGTGCGAGCGGATTTGCACCAACCACCCAGAGCACATCCAGATTCGGCGCACTGAGGATCTGGTCGCAATTCATACCCGGCTCGAGGCCAGCCTCGGAAACATGGTGGTATCCGGGCAGCAGGTCGGGCAGAACGCCCATATCCGAGGCTCCGCGCGAATTCGAGTAGTCCACCAGGCAAACGTACTTGACAGGAATGCCCAGTGAATCACCGAAGGCGACCAACTGACGGATCGCTTCGCCCTTGACAGCCGCGCCGAACAGGATCAGCAGTTCCGGTTCCGCGGCCAGTTTGCTCCGCAGGCCGTCCAATGCTTCAAACTCACGTCCCGGCTCAGCACGGACGCCCGTGCCATAGTTGTCTTCGCGTACGGGTCCCGGCGTGACGGCGTAAACACGTGCCTTGTGATGCCGCCAGTTCGCTCGCAACTGATAGGCGAGGAACGGATGCTCCTGCGCCAGGTCGCTGTCCACCACCAGCGCCGCCTTTGTCGTGTAGAGGTCGGCCGTCGCCGCCAGCGCATTTGTTCGTCCACTCAGCGCATCCAGCAGCGTGGCTACGTCGCCGGTGCGGTGGTGATCGATATTCGAAGTGCCCAGTACCTGCCGCGCGAATTTTTGCAGCAGATAATTCTCTTCGTTGCTCGTGTGATTAGAGCCGATCACCCCGAACGTTCCGCCCTTGGCCTTGACCTCGGAGAACTTCTTCGCGACCGTCGCCAGCGCAATCGCCCAGGAGACCGGCTTCAGTTCGCCGTTCGTCCGCACCAGCGGCGCGGTCAGGCGATCCGGATTCTCGTTAAAGTCGAAGGCGTAGCGTCCCTTGACGCACAGGAACTCGTCGTTTACACCGGAGCGATCGCGATTATTCGCGCGCATGATGTCGCCGTTGCGGACCCCGAGCGTCGTTTTGCAGCCGTCGGAGCAATGCGTACAGATCGTCCCGACATGCTCCATTTCCCACGGGCGCGTTTTGTAACGATAGGTGCCCGATGTCAGCGCGCCCACGGGGCAGATGTCGATGCAGGCTCCGCACTCATCGCACTCCAGATGGTCGCCCTTGTTCGGAACGATCTCGGCTGCGGCGCCGCGATTACCGATACCCAGCGCGGCCACGCCCAGGCCTTCGCCACAGATTCGCACGCAGCGGTAGCAAAGGATGCAGCGCGGCGCGTCGTAAAACACAATTGGCGACCACTGCTTCTCATCGACGTGCAACTTGGTTTCGCGGTACCGGCTCTCGCCCGCTCCATATCGGAAAACCATGTCCTGCAGCTCGCACTCACCACCCTTGTCACACACAGGACAGTCAAGCGGATGGTTGGTAAGCAGAAACTCGAGAGTGCCCTTGCGTGCCTTTCGCACCTGGGGCGAATCGGTGTGCACCACCATGCCCTCGGCCACGGGCAGCGTGCACGCTACCTGCAGCTTAGGCGTCTTCTCCACCTCTACAAGGCACATACGGCAGGCCGCCTGCAAGGAAATCCCGTCGTAGTAACAGAACGCAGGAATAGCGATACCCGCTTCCTTCGCTGCGTTGATGAGCAGCGTTCCAGCCGGTGCCTGCAAGTGCTGGCCGTCGACCATGAATTTGACTGGGTCAGCCATAATATCTAGTTCAAATCAGTCCTAAATGTTGACGAGTTCCGGAACCGGCGCCGTCGTTTGCGATTTTTTCAAGTACGCCTCGAACTCATCCCGGAACTTCGTGATAAATCCGGTGGTCGGCATAGCCGCAGCATCACCGAGCGCGCAAAACGTGCGCCCCAGCATGTTGTCTGCGAGATCGCCAATCAGATCGATATCGCTCTTTTGTCCGCCGCCTTCATGGAAGCGTGTCAGAATCTTCTTCAGCCACGTCGTGCCTTCACGGCAAGGGATGCACCACCCGCAGCTTTCATGCGCGTAGAACTTGATGGTGCGCAGCGCGACGGCCACGATATCTGTGTCTTCATCGAGCACAACCAGCCCGCCGGAGCCCGCCATGGTCTTCAGCTTCGCGAGCGAATCGTAATCGTACGGCAGATTCTCGCATTCTTCGGCGCGCAGCACCGGCGCTGAAGACCCGCCCGGAATCACGGCTTTCAGCTTCTTCCCGTTACGCATGCCGCCGCACACTTCGTTAATCAGCCGCATCACGGGGAAACCCATCGGCAGCTCGTACACGCCCGGTTTGTTGACATGCCCGGAGACACACACCAGTCGGGTGCCACCGTTTCTAGGTGTCCCAAGTTCTGCAAACCATATTCCGCCATTGCGAATGATGACCGGAACCGACGCGAATGTCTCGCAGTTGTTCAGAATCGTAGGCGACTGAAAGGCTCCCACTACGGCCGGGAACGGCGGCTTGAGCCGCGGCACGCCACGCCTGCCCTCCAGCGATTCAAGCAGCGCAGATTCTTCTCCGCACTCGTACGCACCAGCACCCGTATGGGTATATAGATCGAAATCCCAACCCGAGCCGAAAAGGTTCTTGCCCAGGTACCCGCGCTCATAGGCTTCGGCAATAGCGCGATCGACAATCTCGATTAAATACCGGTATTCGCCGCGGATGAAAATGTATCCTTTATTGGATTTGATCGTCCACGCCGCGATCATCATGCCTTCAATAAGCTGATGCGGGTCGTTCTCCATCAGCAGGCGGTCTTTGCAGGTGCCCGGTTCGCTTTCGTCCGAGTTGCAGATCACGTAGGTCGGCTTGCCGGTGTTTCGCGGCACGAAACTCCACTTCATGCCGGTGGGGAAACCGGCGCCGCCGCGCCCGCGCAGCGAAGAGCGCTTGAGTTCCTCGATAATCGCCTCGGGCGTCATGTCGAGAGCCTTCTTGATGGCCACGTATCCTTCGTTTGCCAGATACGTATCGATCGAAGCCGAATTCGGCAGATCGAATCGCTGCGAAATTACCCTTACTTCTAATGGACTCGGTTCGTTGTAGCGCATCGAATTCTAGGAAGCCTTCTTCCCGTAACTGCCGTCGCGCAAGGCCTCGATCAAGCGGTCGAAGCGCTCCGGCGTAACGAGGTGATGGAAGTCGTAGTTGATCTGGATTGCCGGCGCCCAGGAGCAGGCGCCCATGCATTCCACTTCTTCGAGCGAAATCAGGCCGTCCGGCGTAGCCTCTTTATTGCCGAGGCCGAGGGTCCGGCTGGCATGTTCGTACAGCTCTTCGCCGCCCAGCGCCTGGCAGGCAATGTTCGTGCATACCTGAACGTGATACTTTCCAAGCGGCTTGCGATGAAGCATCGAGTAGTAGCCGATCACTTCATCCACTTGCAGCGTTGTTACACCGCACCGCCGGGCCACTTCCTCTATCAGTTCCTGGGACACGCAGCCCACCTCGTCCTGTGCGTACAGCAGCATCGGCACTACGGCGGACCGGGTCCGCCCCGGAGGATAGCTTTTCAAGAGCTTTGCAAATCGGGCTTCGAGCTCGGGTGAAAAAGTCATGGTTATCGATCCACGTCTCCGAGCACAAAATCCATACTTCCCATCGCTGCAATCGAATCCGCGATCAGCACGCCTTCAAGCATTGCGCCGAGCGATTGCAGATTCCCGAAACTCGGCGTCCGCATGAACACCCGGTGCGGCTTCGCGGTCCCGTCGCTCACTATGTAATAGCCCAGTTCTCCGCGCGGCGATTCCACCACCGCATAGACGGAACCCTCCGGTACGCGATACCCCTCGGTCACAATCTTGAAGTGGTAAATCAGCGCCTCCATTTGGGTCTTCATCTTTTCGCGATCGGGCAGGAGAATATTCGGCGCGTCCGCCTGCCAAGGCCCTGACGGCATGCCCTCCAGCGCCTGCCGCACGATCTTTATGCTTTGGCGCATCTCGTCCATGCGGACTTCAAAGCGGCCGTACACATCGTTCGTGGTGCGCGTCGGGATGTCGAAATCGAACTCGGGATAAGCGCCGTACGGCTGGTCTTTGCGCGCGTCCACCTTCATTCCGGCAGCCCGGAGCATTGGGCCGGTCACCCCTAGCTCGACCAAGGTGTCCAGATCCAGCCCCCCGACTCCCTGCGTCCGCTGGCACCAGAGCGGGTTCGTCATCAGCAGATTTTGATATTCGTCGACGCCGCGCGCCAGCCGCTCCACCAGCCTCGAGGTAACCTTGTGCCATCCGCGGGGCGGCTCCAGCGCCAGTCCGCCGGGGCGGATGTAACTCGTCATCATCCGCTGCCCCGAGTACATTTCGAAGAGCTTCAGGATATCTTCGCGTTCGCGGAAACAATAGAAGTAAACGCTCATCGCGCCGATATCGAGCGCGTGGGTGCCCAGCCAGACCAGGTGGCTTGAAATCCGCTGCAGCTCGCACAGCATGACGCGCTGCCATGCCGCAAACGCCGGAATCTCCAGCTTCAGCAGCTTCTCAACCGCCAGTGCATAAGCCTGGTTGTTGTTCAGATTGGAAAGATAGTCGACGCGGTCCGTGAGCGGAACCACCTGCTGATACTTCTCGTGCTCACACTGCTTCTCAATGCCGGTGTGCAGATACCCGATCTCGGGCCGCGCGCTCAGAATCGTTTCACCATCAAGCTCCAGCACCACCCGCAACACCCCATGCGTAGACGGGTGCTGCGGACCCATATTGAGGATCATCCGCCGCGCCGTCGCCGGCTTCGGATACTCCAACCCTGAGGGGTCTTCTACCGCTAACTCGTGCTCGGCGTCCAGAGACGCAACGTGCGTGTAGCCTTCCCTGTCTTTCATTCCTGGTTCCTTCTACTATCTGTCGGCTCGCTTATGCCTTAGAGCCAGCCTGTCAGCCAAGCGGTGCATGTTCTCGCGAACAATCCCCGCACTCTTTGCCGCGCCGTCGCGCAACGCTTTGTCGTTGTGCGACCAGTAACCGAACCTTACTCATCCCGGTACGAGTATTTGTGCCCGTGCACGGGATAATCTTTGCGAAGCGGATGGCCTTCCCAATCGGCCGGCATCATGATGCGCTCCAGGTTCGGATGGTTGCGGAACACGATGCCGAACAGGTCGAATGCCTCGCGCTCATACCAGTTTGCGCCGAGCCATACCGAGGTGACGGAATCTATCTCCTCGCGTTCGCCCAGCCGCACACTCATCCGCAGCCGCTGATTGTGCCTATAGGAACGCAGCAAGTACACCACTTCGAACCGCGGCGCTCGCGGCCACCAGTCCACGCCCGTGATGCCGATGACCTGCTCGAAGCCTACCGTGTCCTTGAGGAACCGGCATACCGGGACGATTTGCACCGGGTCGATATAAAGCACCGGTCCGTCCGCCGCGTTTACAGCGTCCACAATGGCTCCGGGCATTTGATGGTTGATGGCCAGCGCGGTCGAATTCTCCGCTACAGATTCAGGCAGCACGCTTCCCCGCTCCTTTTACTCTGCGCTCCCCGGCATGCTGCTCATCCGCCGACCAGTTCAGCACGCCTTTCTTCCACATGTAGTAAAAGCCGCAGAGAACCAGCACGATAAATAACAGCATTTCGAAAAACGCGAACAGCTTCAACTGCCGGTAGATCACCGCCCAGGGATAGAGAAAGATCGCTTCAATATCGAAAACGATGAATATCATCGCGACGAGGTAGAACTTGACCGAAAACCGTTCCCGGGCGCTTCCAATAGGCTTCATTCCGGATTCATACGGCGAGAACTTCTGGGGGTCCTTCACCCGCCGCCCGAGTATGGCAGAAAGCCCGATCATCGCTCCCGCCACGGCAATTGCGATCAGAATCTGGACCAGTACGGGAAACCACGTGTCCGCGTAAGTTGTAGGCATCGCGCTTAAATACCAGAGTACCAACCGAAATCTTTCTATAATCAGGGCAGGAACACACCCTGGAAGTGCACCCCAAACTTATCCCGATTCGCGTAAATGGAGAGGCAACCGACGTACCCTCCGATCAGTCCGTCGAGGCTCTTCTCGATTTCCTGAAAGTTCCAGTTGATCGCGTCGCCGTAGAAATGGACAAGGCCATCGTGCGCAAGCGTGATTGGTCGAACATCATCGTCACACCCGGCTCGCAGATTGAAATTGTCGAGTTCGTCGGCGGCGGATAAGCGAGAATCCGCGTGCGGCAGCGGACCTCAGTCCGGCCCCTGCATTTTCCGGCTTGACTCTCGACCCAGGTCTAGTACAATCTGTGGAGCCGTTCTCAAACCAAAACGCAAACGGGGCGTCATGTTCAAAACACGGAAAGTCCGTCCTGATTTACCCGCCGATCCGGGATCGGTCCGCAATGAGAAAGGGCAGTCGGCGGTCACACGCAGCGACAAAACCGTCCCCCAGCGAACTTACACCAGTACGGATGTGGCACGTATCGCTCAGGTTAGTTTGCGGCAGCTTCAGTGGTGGGATGAGCGCAAGGTCGTCTCGCCGCGCCACGAGGGCCATAAGCGGATTTACCTGCCCGAAGAGGTGATCGAGATCACCCTCATCGCGGAGCTCCGGCGCAAGGGTTTTTCGCTCCAGAAGATTCGGCGTGTTCTCCGGTTCCTGCAGCGCGAGATGGGCCGCCGACTCGCGGATTTCCTTTCTTCCGATTCGAAACTGCACCTCCTTACCGACGGCAAGTCGATTTACCTGGAGGATCAACAAGATCGCATCATCGATCTTCTGAAGAACGCCCGCCAGCCCATGTTTCTGGTTTGTGTGAGCGATCAGGTCCGGCGCCTCGACGAACTGCCCAAGAAGGGCGCCCGCGGCGAATCGTCTATCGCAAAACGCGCCAGAATCGCCGGATAGCCGTTTCCCCAAATCTCGAAACATCGCTTTTAACGTCTATACTGGAGACAGACCCTGGAGGTAGAATTGTCGTCCCAGCGGCGTTATTTCTTATTTGTTCCTCTTTTCTTGGCAACTTGCGCCATGCTAGGCGGCTTATTCGGCCCCGGTGCCCTGCCGGTTGCCGCTGCCGGCCCGCAGAGTTCGCAGAGAGCTCCCACCTCCGACGATGACCTGAAAGCCAGCATCCAGGAGTTCACGAAAGTTTACGACGTCGTTGACGAAAACTACGCCGACAAGCTTTCCCCGGATAAAGCTCTTTACTCAGGCGCGATTCCGGGCATGTTGCGGACACTCGATCCGCACTCGAACTTTTTCGATCCCAAGGAATTTGCAGGCCTGCGGGAAGAGCAGCACGGCAGCTATTACGGAATCGGCATGATGATCGGCCAGCAGCCGCGCACAGGCAAGCCCATCGTGGTACACCCCTTCGGCGGAACCCCGGCATATAAAGCCGGCATCCGGCCCGGCGACATGCTGCTCGAAGTAAACGACAAGCGCGTCGACAATCTCACCACCAGCCAGGTGGCCGAAATGCTGAAGGGCCCCAAAGGCACAAAGGTTCAAGTTGTCGTCACACGGGAAGGATCCGCCAAGCCGATCACGTTCAACCTCGTTCGCGACGAGATCCCGCGCAACAGTGTGTGGAAGGCATTCTGGATTCGCCCCGGCATCGCTTATATCCGCATTGAATCGTTCACTGAAACTACCGGCAAGGAGCTGGAAGACAACCTGAAAGCGCTCGGCGAGCAGAACATTCACGGGTTGATCCTCGATCTGCGCGAGAATCCCGGCGGGCTGCTGCAGGAAGGTGTCGCGGTCGCGGGCCACTGGCTCGATCGCGGTCAGGTTGTGGTTTCGCATCGCGGCCGTGCCTATTCGGAAAAACCGTATCTCGCCCGCGGCAGCCAATATGGCGAAAGCTATCCGATCGTCGTGCTGGTGAACCGTTACTCGGCTTCCGCTGCGGAGATTGTCGCCGGCGCGCTGCAGGATCATGATCGTGCCTGGATTCTCGGCGATACCACGTTCGGCAAGGGCTTGGTTCAGACAGTGTATCCGCTAAGCGACAACACGGGCCTGGCGCTGACCACCCAGCACTACTACACGCCAAGCGGCCGCCTGATTCAGCGCAACTACTCGAATATTTCGTTTCTCGACTATTACTACGGCAGACGCACTGACGCGAAAGATCCGGCCGACGTAAAGCAGACCGATCTCGGCCGCACCGTGTATGGCGGCGGCGGTATCACGCCCGACCAGAAATACGAAGCGCCCAAGATGGACGCGTTTGAGCTCAATGTCGTCCGCAAAAACGCCTTCTTCGATTTCTCCGCCTATTACTTTTCGAATCACACCACCCAGCTACCTCAGGGCTGGGCTCCCGGCGAGCCGGTGCTCGAAGACCTGCACGATTTCCTGATGAAGCAGGGCGTGCAGTTTACCGAAGCCGATTGGACTCGCGATCATAGCTGGATACGCGACCAACTCCGCGCGCAGATGTACATCACCGCCTTCAGCTACGAAGCGTCGCAGCGCGTGGGCGTAGAGCAGGATCCTGAGGTTCAGTTGGCTATTGACGCGATGGCGAAGGCATCCAACCTGCTGGCTGAATCGAAAGCCCGTTTTGAGAAACAACGAGCGAGCCTGCAGCACTAACGGCTCGCTCCACTACCCGATTTGACTGCATCGTTAACGTCTTCTTCCTCCTGCCAGATTTCGGCTCCGTACTGCGCTCCGCAGATCACGGTGCTCGATACCGGCGGCCAGTACACGCATCTCATCGCGCGCCGCGTCCGTGAGTTGGGCGTCTACGCCGACGTAGCGCCTAGCGACACGCCGGCTGCAGAGCTCCGTACCCGGAAAGGAATTATCATTTCCGGCGGCCCGGCGAGCGTGCTCGAAAAAGGCAGCCCCGATATTGATGCCGGCGTACTTCACACCGGCATACCGGTGCTTGGCATCTGCTATGGCCATCAATTGATGGCGCGCCACCTCGGCGGAAAGGTGCACAAGGGCGAGCGCGGCGAATATGGCCCGGCGCATCTGACACTGGCCTGCGATGACGCCCTCTGGAACGGGGTGCAAGATTCGCAGATCTGGATGAGTCACTTCGACAGCGTCGCCGCCGTTCCTGCCGGCTTCCGGGTCATCGGCTCTTCCGAGGTCTCGGGCGTCGCCGCCATGTCGGACCCGCAGCGCAAGCTCTTCGGCATCCAGTTCCATCCCGAAGTGGTCCACACACAGGCGGGCAGGCAGATTCTCGAGAACTTCGTTTTCCAGATCTGCGGCGCGAACAAGGATTGGGACATCTCGCAGCGCGTGCCGATTGTTGAGGACCAGATCCGCGCGGCCGCCGGCGATCGGAACATCTTCTTCTTCGTCAGTGGCGGCGTAGATTCCACGGTCGCTTACACTCTTTGCCTGCGCGCCCTCGGCCCTGACCGCGTCTATGGCATCTATGTCGACACCGGCCTGATGCGCAGCAGTGAGACCGGCTTTGTCCGCGAAATTTTTCGTGAACTCGGCGCAAAGAACTTCCTGGTTGACGAAGCCGAGCAAGAGTTCATGAGCGCTCTCAGCGGTGTCGTGGATCCCGAACAGAAGCGCCGCATCATCGGCGAGCAGTTCGTGAAGGTGCAGGAGCGCATTCTCGCTACCGAACACTTCCTCGATGGCCACTGGATTCTCGGCCAGGGAACTATTTATCCGGACACCATCGAATCGGGCGGCACTGCCAAAGCCGACCTCATCAAGACACACCATAATCGCGTGGCCGGCATTCAGGCCCTGATTGATTCCGGCCGCATCATTGAGCCGCTGACGTCGTTCTACAAGGACGAGGTGCGCGCAATCGGCCGCGAGCTCGGCGTTCCCGAAAAGTTCCTCGAACGTCATCCGTTCCCCGGCCCGGGTCTCGCGATTCGCTGCCTGTGCTCCGAACACGGAGGATCCGGCACCCAAACCTTTGACGGCGTGATTTTGCCGATTCGCTCTGTCGGCGTGCAGGGCGACGCCCGCAGCTATCGGAACGTGCTCGCCATCCCGGAGCTACCCACTCGCGAGCACATCGAGAAGACCGCCCCAGCGCTTGCTAACAAGCGGGCGGATATCAACCGCGTAATTGCGCTCTGCGGCACAAAATCGCCGCTCGCGAGCCTGCATGTCTCAGCCGCAGCGATTACAAAAGCGCGTCTCGATATCCTTCGCGAGGCCGACGCCATTGTCCGCGAGTTCTGCGAGCAGACAGGCTTCGAACAGCAGGTATGGCAGTTTCCCGTCGTGCTGATCCCGCTCGGCACCGATGACGCCGGCGAATCCGTCATTCTGCGGCCCATTAATTCCGTGGACGGCATGACGGCTGATGTCGTTTTGATGAAGGAGAGCGCTTTGCAGCAGCTCACCGGGAAGCTGCTTGCCATCCCGCAAATCTGCGCCGTGTTCTACGATCTTACGCATAAACCGCCCGGCACGATTGAGTGGGAATAGTTAGCCGCGCCGGCATTATTAGAGAATCTTCGAAAACACAGCCGAGGTCTTAACCCGCGAATAGCCTTCCCGCTCATAAAACCGATGCGCGCCCTCGCGGTTGATCCGCGATCGCACCACCACTCGGCTTACGCCGCGCTCTCTCGCCCAACGCTCGGCTTGCGCCACAAGCCGGCGTCCGATGCCGTTGCTTCGTGCATTACTGGATACAACCAATCCGCCGATCTCGGCATACGGTTCAGCCTGAAAATGGTAAGCGAGTCCGACATCGATCCAGCCAACGATCATGTCTTCCAGGCACGCAACATAGACCGTGTGGTCCGGCCGGTTAGCCAGGTCTCGGATACGCTGCTCCATGACCTCCGTCGACGCCGGATATCCAAGTTCCCCGCTGAGTTGCGCCGCGGCTCCCGCATCGTCAATGCTCACTTCTCTGATGACCAGCACATCCTCAGGATCGCAGGCAACTCGCATACACCGGCCCGTTAAACTTGTAACTGCATGCTCTTTGCACCGAAGTGCAATCGAGCCGAGAGTTTCCTCGTCGCATGAAGTTTCTTCTCCGCCCGGTTGCTCACAGATACAGAAGCTGGATGGATCGTTGGGAAAACGAGTTGTGTTTTCGCTCGAACGACCGGATAGTGCGTCCCTTCGAATTGGGCCTGGATTGGATATCCAATTGGCCCGGGATCGATGCGGTCAAGCCGGACGGTTCCGATCCGATTGAATACCTCAGGCGCGTCAATGAGCACGTAATTGCACACAGCCGCGAATTTTACGGCTACGCGAAACCGTCGGATTTCAGAATGGACGGGGAGTGGCTGGAATTCACCTCGCCGGTTCAGACACCCCATCCCGAAAACAACACCGTGCGAGCGCTATGGTTTCCGGCGCGCGGCGGAGGAAACCGCAAAGCCGTTGTCCTGCTGCCCCATTGGAACTCGAAACTGCCGCAGCACAACGCGCTGTGTGCCGGTCTGCAGCGACTCGGCATTTCCACGCTGCGCCTGAGCCTGCCGTATCATGACTCGCGCATGCCGTCCCATCTGGGGCGCGCGGACTACGCCGTTTCCTCGAACGTCGGTCGCACACTTGACGCGACGCGGCAGGCTGTCATCGATACGCGCGCCTGCTTTGACTGGCTCGAGCAGCGGGGTTTTGAAGACTTCGGGATCGTGGGGACCAGTCTCGGCTCGTGTTACGCCTTTCTCGCCAGCGCGCACGACGAGCGAATTCGCGTAAACATGTTCAATCATTGCTCGACGTATTTCGCCGATGTTGTCTGGGAAGGCCTCTCAACCCGCCATATCCGCGAGAGCCTGGAAGGCGAGATCGACCTTCCGATGCTGCGGCAGCTATGGGCATGCATCAGCCCGCCAAATTTCTGGCATCTCTTCACTTCAAAGAAGAAACGATCGAAGTTCATCTACACGCGATATGACACAACGTTCCCGGTACACCTCTCACGCCAGGTGATTGAGGGAGCGCGCGCCCATAACTGGGATCACGACGTGACTGTGCTGCCCTGCGGCCACTACACGATGGGCGAATTCCCATTCAAGTATGTCACCGGGTATGAGATCTGCTCCTTCTTAAAACGAAACCTGTAAGCCTGCCTCCGGTATTCTGAAGAAATTAACGTCTTAAATATTTTTGGCCCTGTAGCTTCATGGGAACGCATGACTAAATCAAAGTACGCTGCCATTCTGCTCTGTTTCTGTACAGCGGGCGTTGGCCAAACGGCTTTCGCGCAGGCGGGAGGAGTGCAATCAGGTTACAGTGGCAGTACAGCAAGCCTGGAGGTCACACCCGCGCCACAGACGGGCGATCAGGCGTATTTGGGCAGCGTGCCGCAGGGCAAAGCTTCTCCCACGCCGATTCCTTTGACGCTGGCGGATGCGGTTGACAAGGGGTTGAAAGCAAACCTCGGCTTACTGACTAACGAGCAGTCGGATGCGGAGGTCCGCGCACAGCGCCTGCGAGCGCTGGCGGCCTTGCTGCCGACAGTAAACGGGCAGCTCAGCATGACCGAGCAACAGATCAACTTGCAGGCTCTCGGGTTCATTGTTCCAATTCCGCCGAGCGCGGGTTTTCAGGTTCCTAGGATCGTGGGGCCGTACTCGTATCAATCGGCTCAGGCAAACGCCACCGTCCCGCTGGTTGACTTCACTTCGATCAACAATTTTCGTTCCGCCAAACAGAACCTGAAGGCGTCAGCGCTTTCGGTGAAGAACGCGCGCGACCTGGTCGTACAGGCGGTCGGTGACGCCTATCTGCAGATCATCACGGATGAAGCGCGCATTTCGGCCACGCAGGCCGAAATTGACGCGGATCAGGCGGTGTATGTGAACGCACGGGCACGCCATGACGCGGGCACGGCAATCGCCATCGATGTACTGCGTTCGCAGGTGGAGCTGAAGCAGCGGCAGCAGCAACTGGTGGCGGTGACCAACCAGTTCCAAAAAGACAAGCTCACGCTGGGCCGGGTCATCGGCCTGCCGACCGGACAGGATTTCACGGTCACGGATCCATCGCCGTCGGCCCCGCTTGAAGCCATGTCGCTCAACGACGCGATGAAGAAAGCTGAGGCCACTCGTCCTGACCTGCAGGCCGCGGAAGCGCGTGTGAAAGCTGCGGAATTCACGGTAGCGGCAGCACGGGCGGAACGGTATCCTACTTTAACCGCTTCCGGTTACTATGGCGACGAAGGTCTACACTGGTTCTCGAATTCGCACGGCGTGTTCAACGCGACGGGATCCATCAACTTCAATATCTTCGATGGCGGCCGGATCCGCGCAGATATCGAGACGGGCACGGCAGAGCTGAGGAACCGGCGCAATGAGTATGAGAACCTGCGCGCAGAAGTGGATTATGAGGTCCACAACGCGCTGCTCGATTTGGAATCGTCCAGCCGGCAGGTGGATGTAGCGCAAAGCAACCTCGAGCTCGCGAATGAAACGCTGAAACAATCACGCGATCGTTTTTCTGCCGGCGTAACGAACACTGTGGAAGTGGTGCAGGCACAGCAGTCCGTCGCAGATGCGAATGAAAATTTCATTTCTGCGGAATATCAGTACAACATCGCCAAAGTCTCCCTCGCACGTGCGTTAGGCGTCGCGGAAGAGAACATGAAGACCTACTTCAGCTACAAAAAACCGTGAAAGGCTCGGCCGCCGGCCCTATTTTTCCAGATAGAAGCTGCCTGCAAAGAGCGCATCGATGCCCGACGAATAGAAGCTGCGAACGGCGTCACGAGGCGTGCAGACCAGCGGATCGCCGAACAGGTTGAAGCTCGTGTTGTAAAGCACAGGCAAGCCGGTCGAGGCGCCCGCGGCCGTCAGCAGCGAGTGGTAAAGCGGGTTGGCTTCTTGGCGCACGGTATGGACGCGAATCAGATCGCGGCCGAGAAGCGCCGCGGAAAACGTTTCGCGATGGGCAGGCTTTACTCGCGCGACAGTCGCGAGATACCGCGCGCTGGGACCTGCCTCGAAGTACTCGCTCGCCACTTCTTCAGGAACCGAAGCGGCAAACTTGCGAAAGCTCTCGCGATGCTTGATGTAGACGTTCAGATTCTCCGTAGAAAACGGGTTGAGCGGTGAGGCGAGGATGCTGCGATTGCCAAGCGCGCGCGGGCCGAACTCCATGCGGCCTTGCATCCACGCGACGATTTTATTGTCATTCAAAGCGCGGATGGCCTGGTCGATGAGCTCGCCCTCGGTCAGAAGAAAACGGAAGCGGAGCTTGCAGTTTTCCACGACTTTCTTGATCTCTTCCGCCGAATAGGCCGGCCCGAGACACAGAGTCTCGAAGGGAACGCGCGCTTTTTCGCGATAAAAGTTGTGCCAGGCATATAAAACCGCGCCCAGCGAGGTGCCCGCGTTGCCGGCTACGGGCTGGACGAAGACTTTCGTGAACCGCTGTTCCAGCGCACGGATGAGCAGCGCGTTCAGCGCCAGACCTCCGCCGATGGAGACACTCTCGGCCGATGCAAGGGTGGCGATCACCGTTTCCTCGATAGCCGCTTGCAGGCTGCTGGCGAGGTCGGCCTTTTCTTTTGGAGTGAGCGGCTCCTTCGAACGCAGACCGGTCTCTTCGTAGAATCGCGCGCTGAAACCGCCCTGCGTCAGATGATCCGCGTCGAAGTAACTGCGGTCCATCTTCGGCCAGGCAGGCTGGGCTCGGTGCAGAATCTTGCGAAAAGCTTCGAGACATGCCGGCTCGCCGGAAGCCGAGAGCCACTGGACTTTGTGTTCATCGGCGCGCGGCTCGAAGCCGAGCAGGTCTGTGACGCGATTGTACAGGTCGCCAAGCGAATCGGGGAAGTACAGCTCGCGGACTGGGGTTAGCTCATTTCCTTGTGCACGGAACAGAACAGCCGAACGAAAATCGCCGGCGCGGTCGATGCTGAGCGCGGCGCCCTCCTGAAATCCGGAGAGGTAGTAAGCGGCAGCGGCATGCGCATGATGGTGCTCGACAACCACGATTTCGCTCTGAGAGAAGCGCGCGCGGAGAGCAAGTTGCGCCTGGCTCTCGGCGCCCGTGGCGAAGGGCCGGGCGACGGCCAGGCAACCAATCTCGTCGGCATCGATGCCCGCCACCTGGAGTGCCAGATTGAAAGCTTCATCCGGAAAGGCGCCGGGGCGATCGGACCTCGAAACTTTCGCTTGTTCAATAGCGGCGGCGATGCGGCCGTCCTTGATAACGCAAACAGACGGATCGCTCAGCAGGCCACCCAGCCCAACCAGAACTCGCGGCATGTTAAACCTTTCTCAGTCTTTGGATGACGCGCTCGCGTCCGATGCACGTGAAGACCGCAAAGGCGCTTGGACCAACCGGTTGGCCGGTCAGTGCGGCCCGGCTGGCATTGATCAGAACACCGGCTTTCACGCCGCGCTCGTCGGCCAGTTTGCGCAGATCCCTTTCGACGCTTGCTTCCGTGAACTCGGGGTTCGCAGCAATCCGTTCCGCGAGTTCGTGCAGCAGTTCGCGGGCGCCCGGCACATCGAGCTTTTCCTGGGCCTTCGGATCGATATCGAAATCGTCGCTGAAATAGGCGCGGCCTTTGGTGGAAAAATCGACCAGCGTGGAGAAGCGTGTGCGAATCGTATCCACGACGTGCTTGAAGAAGTCCTCATCCCGGTAAGGCTGAAGGCCGTTTTCAGCGAGCGATTGGCGCACGAGCGGGGCAAGCGCGGCTACCCCGATGCTGCGGAGATGCTGGGAATTGAGCCAAAGCGCCTTAGGATCGATAGGGTCGCTGTCGCTGAAGTTCACCACCGCGTTGCTGCGATTGACGCCTTCAAAGCTGAAGGCACTCTCGAGCTCATACAGCGTCATCTGCTCGCGGTTGTCCTTGGGCGACCAGCCGAGCAGGCACAGGAAATTGATGTATCCCAGCGGCAGGAAACCATAGTCGCGATAGGTGGTCACGCTGACCACCGGGCCATGCCGGCGTTTTGACAACTTCGAGCCGTCGGGCGCGATGAGCAGCGGCAGGTGCGCGAAGCGGGGTATCGGCGCGCCCGCGGCCTGGAAGAGCAGAATATGCTTGAACGTATTCGAGAGGTGATCCTGCCCGCGAATGATATGCGTGATGCGCAGGTCGATGTCGTCCGCGCAGGAAGCGAGGTGGTACGTCGGCATCGTGTTACTGCGCAGCAAAGCGAAATCCTCGATGTCGGCGGTGAGCTTCGATTGCGCGCCGTAGACCTCGTCCTGAAACGCAACTTCGTAGCCCGGATCGCGGTCCACCCGAAACCGAATGACAAACGGCTCACCGGCAGCGGCGCGACGGTCACTCTCTTCCCGCGAGAGGCCGCGCATTTCGGGGTTACACAACCACGGACCCTCGCCACGCGGCTTATCTTCCAAATCAGCCGAGGCAGGAGTGAAATCGCGATAGGCTAGCCCCTTTGCGAGCAGATCGTAAGCCAGTTGGCGGTGCAGATCCAGCCGTTCGGACTGGCGGTAAAATTCGTCCCAGCCCAGGCCAAGCCAGTTCAAGCCGTCGTAAATCGATTGCAAGGAGGCGGAAGTGTTGCGATCGATATCGGTGTCATCGATGCGCAGCACCATTGTGCCGTGGTGCTTTCTCGTATATAGCCAGTTGAAAATAAAGGTGCGCGCGCTGCCGATGTGCAGATATCCGGTCGGCGATGGCGCAAAGCGAGCCCGAATCATGAAATTTCAGTGTACGAGAGCTAGGAAAAAAGCTCTATCCGCGAAGCTCGGGATTACCTGCCAGGCGCGTGTAGAGATCGACAAACTGATCGATGGATAGCTGCTCGGCGCGCAATCCGGCCTCGGGCAGTGTATCGGCGCGATCACCGTAATAGGGGCGCAAGTTATTGCGCAGGGTCTTGCGCTTTTGAGCGAAACAACGGCTGACCAGCCGCAGCAGGTCAGGCAGGTTCGGCGGCGCATGCACTTTACGTTCGAACCGCACGGCGCCCGAATCGACTTTAGGTGGCGGAATGAAGGCGCTTGGCGGCACCTTCGAGACCAGTTCCAGATTGCAAACGAGCTGAGTCGCCACGGTCAGATAGCCGTAGTCGCGCGTGCCGGGCTTCGCCAGCAGCCGCTCCGCGACTTCCCATTGCATCAGGAAGACCGCGACGCGAAAGCGGTCGTCGAGAGACAGAAATTTCTCGATGATGGGCGACGTAATGTAATACGGCAAATTGCCGGCAATGACCGCCGGGCCCCATTGCGCCAGATTTGTCTCCAGTACGTTGGCGGCGTGCACGTGAAGCTTTGGCTCGCCGTCGAATTTTCCGTTTAGGTAGGAAAACAGGGCGGAATCAAGCTCAATCGCGTGCAACTCATCCGTTCGCGGCAGAAGGTGCCTGGTTAGCGCGCCGCGGCCTGGACCAATTTCGATAACACGGTCTGCGTGCTCGCCGCAGGCCGCCACTGCGAGTCGCTCCAGAACCGCATCCCGCACAAGAAAGTGCTGTCCCAGTTTTCGCGGCAAACCTCAGTGTAGAACGCGAACGGATCACGGACCGGAGGCGAATTCTTTGCCAGTCACTCTTTCCCGATTTGATATATCTACTCTGCTATGCGGCTCGAAGGAAAAACAGCTCTCATCACTGGCTCCGATCAGGGCATCGGACAAGGAATTGCGATCCGTTTCGCGCAAGAAGGGGCGAATGTCGTCGTGAACTATCGCCGGAACGAAAAAGGCGCGGAGGAGACAAAAACCCGGATCGAGCAACTCGGCCGGCACGCTGCCATCGTTCAGGCCGACGTGAGCCAGGTCGCCGAGACGCGGCGGTTGCTCCGGGACGGCATAAAGGCCCTTGGACCGGTGGATATTCTCGTGAACAACGCTGGCATGGAGATTAACGCGGACTTTGTCGATGTGACCGAGGAAGATTACCGGCGTGTGATCGATACCAACATGACCAGCGCGTTCTTCCTGACACAGGAGTTTGCCCGGCACCGACGGGAGGAGAAGCGGCCCGGAAGAGTCATCAACATCAGTTCCGTGCACGAAGAGCTGCCATTCCCGCACTTCACCGCCTACGTCATGAGCAAGGCCGGCATGAAGCTGATGATGAGGAATCTTGCGATCGAGCTCGCGCCTCTGGGCATCACGGTGAACAACATCGCACCGGGCGCGATTGAGACGCCCATCAACCGCAAATTGTTCGAAAATAAGGAACTGCTCGATGCGCTCATGGAAAACATTCCGCTCAAACGGATCGGAAAGCCGGAAGATGTGGCAGGAATAGCGGTGTTTCTCGCTTCGAGCGACGCCGATTACGTCACCGGCGCCTCCATCTTCGTCGATGGCGGCTTGCTCTGGAACTACAGCGAGCAGTAAGGCGCAACGGGCTCCGGCGAGTACTCCGGATTACCGAATTCAAAGCCCCTGGCGGTTGAGAGCCCCCGCGAATAAAAGCGATAGTCAGGAAAAAGGAGACCGGCGTTTTCCTGCGCGAAGATCTGGTGTTCGTCCGCCGGGACAAGAGCATCCCAATCGAGATCAGAAACCCCGCTCAGGAATGGGGTATAAAGGACTCTTTTCTTCTCCCGGAGCGCTTGCGCGCCCGCCCAAGCGCCGAGAAAGGCAAGCGAAGCTTCTTGCGGGATTCTCTGCGCCACGTCAACCAGGAACCTGGCGTTCACCACGCTGAGTTGTGTCGTGACGGCCGAAACGCAGCGCTGCTTCCAGATGTGCGTGAAATAACCCGGATCGGTCGCGGGCCGGCCCCGATGCGGGCATCCGCAGAACCCGCAGATCCCGAAGTACCGGCCTGCCTCGGTAATGACTCCCTGGCTGTTGCGAATGCGTCCGCCAATCATGACAGCATCGGGATAGAGCTGCCAGAGCGTTGCCACTTCCGAGATCCAATCCGACTCGTCCAGCTTCAGGTCTTCGCTGCGGAAGTGGAGAAACGCGTCCCGTCCGGCCGCCTCGCGGGCGACATCGAGGATGGAGCACGCGCTTTCTTTGGCTCTCTCAAGCGTTAGAAGAACAGTGTGGATCGGCAAGTCGCGCTTCTGCGCGCTCACAAAGTGCCAGTGCGCGCCGCCAGCGAGCAGGGGACTGTTGCGGATGCCAAAACTGGCGCCATCCGGCCGTGAATCCAAATAGCGCTGCAGCACGGCCTTCTGCGACGCGTGGACGTACGGCTTAGAAGCCGCGTCATCGGCTGTCGACTCTGCGTGTACGCGCCAACTGTAAACGACCTCCGGGATATGCACCGCGCCGATGCCGGCAGCGAGAAAGCGTAGGAACAGATCCCAATCCGGACTCGCTTCCGCAGTGGAATCGGTATATGCACCGAGGGCTAAGGCCTTTTCGCGGTCGATGACACCCAGGTGCGCGATGTAGGCGGAATTCAAAAGCAGAACCGGATCCCAAGATGGTTTGAGGTACGGCTGGTAGAAGCGGTTGCGGCCGATGATCTTGTCTTCGTCGGTGTAGAGCAGCGGTGGATAACCCGCATTCACAATGCCCCACGTGACGACGCGCAGCGCATCCGGATAGAGCCAATCATCGCCATCGACCGGCAGAACATAACGTCCGCTGGCCTTCTCGAGGCACAGGCGGAGGCCTCGCGTGATGCCGACGTTTGTCTCGGTGCGGCAAAGTTTCACCCACCGATACCGGCTGAGTTCCTCGAGATACGCCAGCAACGGCCGGTTCGTGACGCCGTTCGCCAGGATGACCCACTCGCTGCCGTCGCCCTCATTCTGCGCGGCTAGGCTTTGGGCCAATTCCTTTAAATAGCCTGTCGGACTTCCGTTCCAGACAGGCGTCAGGATGGAAAGCAGGCCCGGTTCAACCGCCTGAGAGTAGAACCTGTGGCGGAATTGCAGCCGCTGCTCCCGCCAGCGCGCGTACTCTTGCACCTCCCGACTGGGGAAGAAAGTGTCCGCATGGCGTCGGAGTGTACCCTTCAATCTTCGAACTAGTTCTCGTTTTGTTCGCCGGATCATGCAGGCTTTGTACTCCTATCATGAGCCAGCGTGTTGCTATCGTCTAAAAAGAAAAAGATGAAGCAGCAGGACTCTCTCGAAGCGCAACTGGAAGCAGCGAATGACGCACTGCGCCAGCTTCGGGCGGAGATGCGTGTCGTGCAGCGGCAGCTTAGCCGGGCGCTCGACATGCTGGAGCGCCAGCAGGACCAGCTTGGGCAGCACGATACGTCACTCGCGCGGCTTGACCGCATCCAGATGGAGATGATCACCAGCCGCGTCTGGCGCACGCTTCGCAGCGCCGGACAGGTGGTTTCGCGATTCATGCCCTCGCGCTCCGGCGAAGGCCCGATCGTGCGCGGGCGCGACAACTCTTTTCTGGTCTGCGATGAGCCCAAGGCGGCTGATCAGAAGCCGCGCAGCGGCGTGATCACAGTTCGCGGCTGGTGCCTCGCCGAACACGGCGTGGATGCCGTGCAAGTGGAGATTCCCGGGTTGCCGCCGCTTGAAACGAAGCCCTCCATTCCCCGCCCCGACGTCAAGAAACAGCATCCGGATCTGGACCCTACGGGGCGTGCCGGCTTTGCTCTCGAGTTCGATTCAGCTCCGCTCCGCAACGGCCGCCATACCGTAGCCGTGCGCGTGATCTCGAGGGGTCAGGTGGTCGCCGATTTCAAGACTGCAATCAGCATCGATCACCAGAAGGGTTACTCCTCTGACTATGACCGCTGGATTCAGGAATTCGAGAAACCAGACGACGAGATCATTGAGCTCAAGCTGCTCAACCTTGCCTATCGTCCGCTGATCAGCATTGTCATGCCGGTGTTCAACACCAACCCGGCGGAGCTTACGGCAGCCATCGAATCGGTACTGCAGCAGTCATACAGCAACTGGCAGCTCTGTATCGCGGATGACTGCTCCTCGGTGCCGGAAGTGCGCGAGATTCTGGAACGCTTTGCCGCGCACGACGAGAGAATCAACGTCAGGTACCAACCGCAGCGGGGAGGCATTTCGCGCAACTGTAATGCGGCCTGGGAGAGCGCCACCGGAGACTTCGTCTGTTTCCTCGATCATGACGATACACTCGCTCCCCACGCGCTTGCTTATGTCTGTGAAGCGCTGAACCGCGAAAGCGAAGCCGACCTGGTCTACAGCGACGAAGACAAAATCGACCAGCGCGGGCGGCGATTCGAACCCTTTTTCAAGCCGGACTGGTCACCGGACTTGCTCCTCTCTGAGAATTACATCTGCCATTTGCTGGTGCTGCGGCGCGATCTTGCGGAGAGAGTGGGCCGGTTCAATCCCGAATGCGACGGCAGCCAGGATTACGACCTGATTCTGCGCGCGACCACGGAGGCCAACCGCATCGTTCACATCCCTAAGGTGCTATATCACTGGCGCGCGACAGTAGGGTCCACCGCGACTACCATCGAGAACAAGCAGTATGCGCTCGACGCCGCGCAAAGGGCGCTCGAAGCTCACTGCCGGCGCTCGGGCCAGCCGCTGACGGTAGAACCTGGCCGCGTAACCGGGCGCTGGCGGGTGCGCTATCCCATACCGGAAGGCGCTCGCGTCAGCATCATCATCGCTTCGGGCGGCAAGGTGGACGTGCTACGGACCAACCTCGAGACGCTGTTTGCCAAGACGACTTATCCGCACTACGAAGTCGTGGTGATCGATAACTCCAAACAAGGCGCCGCCATCGAACAGCTCGTGCTGGGCCTTCAGCCGCAGCACCCAAACCTGCGCTATATCGATTGGCGCAACAAGCCGTTCAACTATTCGGCGATCAACAACACCGCGGCCCGGCAATGCGATTCACCCGTGCTGTTGTTCCTCAATGACGACACTTCGGTGATCGAGCCGGGCTGGCTGGAAGCGATGGTGGAACTGGTGATGCGGCCCGAAGTAGGCGCGGTCGGCGCGAAACTGCTTTACCCGGATGGCCGCATCCAGCATGCCGGTGTCGCAATGGGCTTGTATGACAATTGCGGCCATGCGTTCAAGGGACTGGATGGCAGCCTAAGCCATTACTTCGATTTCCCTGACGTGATCCGCAATGTCAGCGCCATCACCGGCGCCTGTTTCATGGCGAAAGCCGACGTTTTCTGGCAAGTGGGCGGCTTTGATGAGACCGAGTTTGCTGTCGCGTTCAACGACATCGACCTCGCGCTCAAAATCGGCGACATCGGCTACCGTGTGCTTTATACGCCGCACGCTCTGCTCTACCACCATGAGGCCTTCTCCAAGACATCAAAGGACCTGGTGCCGCATCCGCTGGAAGTGGAGGGCATGCGGCTGAAATGGGAAAAGGTCATTACAGCCGACCCGTTCTACAGTCCGAATCTCACAAGAAACGACGAAGACTACTCGCTGCGAACGCGCAGCTGATGTCGCGTTAACTCCGGCCGTCGAAGCTGTACCGGCCGGGACCTGCCAGAAAGAGGGTAAACGCCCAGCCGAAGTAGATCCACGGCAGCTCGCCCTGGTGCGGCCCGAAGAACGCCATCTTGTGGACCAGTACGAACGCTACGCCCGTGTTGATCATGATGATCAAAGTTGCCCAGCGCGTAGCGAAGCCGATCATTACGAGAATCGAGCAAATACCATCCGACAAAAGCGCAAAGGCCAGGCTTGGCACCGAACCGATATGGAGCGGATTTGGGAAATGAGCCGACATAGCACCGAATTCATGGATCTTCTCCCATCCGTGCCTCAGGAACAGCGCGAAGCCCAGCCAGACACGTAAGACAAGTAACGCGAAATCCGTGGCGGACGGCAGGAATCCCAGTCTCACAAAACTGTTCATTGCTGCAATCTCGCACGCTGCCGGACGCAGGTCAACTGGCGCCCGCCGCGCTCTAGCTGAAATCGAGGAGTAGAAGAGGCACCCGGCTAAGGCCGGAAAACCATGGGGATGAACGAAATGCTGATATCGCGGGTGGTCGGCCGCGCGAGCCCCAGAACGCTCGGAAATTGCGGAAGGGCGATGTTGTTGTACTGCAGGCGTGAGACGTTGCCGACAAACGAACCGGTGTCGTCGTGGAACGCATAGTCGGTAATTCTTCCCTTTCCATCGAGGCTCAGGGTCAGGACCACGGAAGACCGCAGTTCGGTCGGCACCAGGTTCGCGTCCATGTGATCGGCGTAGATCACCGGCACCTCGTATCCAACCTGCCGTGTTGTGGTGCTGATGGTGAATGCCAATGCGCCGAAAAGCAAAATGCTCGAGAGCACGCCGCCGGTTGCGGGAATAGTGAGGGGGCGCATGATCTGGTTTAACCGGAACTTCCAGCTATTCCAGACCCGCAGCAACCGCGATCCGTTCGTTTCATAAAGCAACTTCCGTTCGCGCGATGCAACTACGCGCAAACGGGTCTGTAAGGACGTTGGGGGAAGTGGATCCGACAGGGCGTTGAGCGATGAGCGCACGGTGCGGAGCTGGTCGATTGAGCATTCGCAGGTCTCGCACTTACGCAAGTGCGCTTCGATTCTGGCTTGCTCGCGCGCGCGCAGCCTACCATCGACGTAATCTGTACTCTTGCGCTTAACACTCCAACAGGTCATAGGTTTCCATTCTTCGGAACTTCCTTCACTGCACCAGCGCCTGCCGAACCGGCGCTGCATCCGTCTCTAGGCCATAGCTTCGGCAAGGCCCGCGCCCGGTTGTTGCGTCAGTTCACGGCGCAGCGCTTCACGGCCGCGCAAGATCCTCGATTTCACAGTGCCTAGAGAGACCTGCAAAATCTCGGCGATTTCCTCATAGCTGAGGTTCTGGATGTCGCGTAGCACCACGGCGGTGCGAAACACCGGATTAATTCTCGTCAGCGCCCGCTCGATGAGCGTACGGTTTTCGTTATCCAGCGCCTGATCGAAGGGCGAGCGGCCCGGGTCCAGAGCATACTCAAGCGAATGACCTCGCTCCTCGTGGTCGCTTTCGAACGAAACCTCATGCCGGCAGTGCCGCACGAACCAGCGCCGGTGATTATGCGCTTCGTTGATTGCGATCCGGTAGATCCAAGTGCGTAAGCTGCTCTGCCCGCGAAACGAATTTACCGCTCGAAACACCTTGAGGAAGACCTCCTGCACCACATCGCAGGCATCGGGCTGACTGCCCAGAAGGCGGTACACCAGACCGTACACCGGCTGCTCATACCGCGCGATCAACTCTTCGTATGCGTCCTCTATGCCTGCCCGGAGCCCTCGCAAAATGCGAGCATCTTCCTCGGAGACTCCAGTCTGGGCGCCCGCCAAAATAGAAAGGGCACCCGAATTCCCTAACAAGGGTTGCGCCATCGCCAGAATTTTACCCCTACCGGCCTCTTACGTGCCAGCTATAAAATTAGACACCACGCTAGCGTTAGAAGTTCCGCTAGCCTCACACACCTCTTTATAGTAGGCCTCATATTGCGGAATAATGAGATCCGTGCAGAAACGGCTCAGGGCAGTATTGCGTGCGGCATCTGCCATGCGCCGATGCAAAGCACTGTCTGTGAGTAGTTCTGCCAGCCGCCCCGCCTGCCCTTCCACATCTCCTACTTCTTCCATAAAGCCGTCCACCCCGTGAGTGATGAGGTCGGGAACACCGCCCGCGCGGGTGGCTACCGGAGGCACCCCGCACGCCATCGCCTCGAGTGCCGCCAGGCCGAATGCCTCCGTCTCGCTCGGCAAATGCAAAGCGTGCATACGCGGAATGAGCCGTTCGATGTGGTCCTGCTTCCCGAGGAACCGAACATGCGAATCGATGCCCAACTCGTATGCAAGATCTTCGGCGGGTCCGCGGTCCGGGCCATCGCCCGCCATTACCAGTTCCGCCTCCACTTCCCTGCGCACGATCGCAAATGCCCGGATGCAATCCGTCACCCGCTTTACCGGCCTGAAGTTGGAGATGTGCAGAATCCGCTTCGGCCCCCTCTGCCGTGCTTCTTCGTCCGGCTTGTAAAGCGAGCAGTTCACAAAATTGTGAATGACTCTGATCGGCTCTTTGATTCCGAAGAAATCGACCGTGCGCTTCCGCATGAACTCGCTGATCGTGGTGACACCGTCGGAGCGCTCGATGGAGAATTTCGTGATGGGAAAGTAAGAACGGTCCGTGCCAACGAGCGTAATGTCGGTGCCATGCAGCGTGGTAATGAACGGCAGCCGGCGGTTCGTGATCATCTCCTGCGCGAGCAGCGCCGAAATCGAGTGCGGAATGGCATAATGCACGTGCAACAGATCCAGGTGGTGCCGTTCGGCTACCTCCGCCATACGCGAAGCAAGCGCCAGACAATACGGCGGGTACTGAAAGAGCGGATAAGTGGACACCTCTACTTCGTGATAGAAGATGCCCGGGGTATCCGGATCCAGCCGGATCGGGTTCGCGTAGCTGATGAAATGGACCTCGTGGCCGCGATTGGCCAGTTCAAGGCCGAGTTCAGTTGCCACAATGCCGCTTCCACCGTAGGTGGGATAGCAGGTAATCCCGATTCGCATTGTCTTTAGTATCGGTCGGGACGGTTCAAGAAGCGCAAAACGCCAGCTATCCCCTGCCAAGGTGAGCGCGCATCCTGTCCTTTCGTGAGGGTCTATTAAATGCCGTACAGATGGGCAACTTGCGTCTTCGCCCGGCCATCTCTACGGGCGGAGGCAGTCATGAAACGCACTCTTCAAATCGCAGCGGTCAGCATTCTCAGTTTTTCCACTTTAACCAGGGCCGCATCCGCGGCGGGTCCTGCCGCATACCCGGCTGTCGAAGGGGCCCGCGTCCAAACTGTGTCCTGGCATGATGAGGGCGGCCCGCGCGACCGTGACCGCGCATATCGCGGTAACGGTTGGCAACGTGACGACGGCCGCTATTACGACGGCGACTATGCCGCGCCTTATCCCAACGACGGCAATTACCGCGATAGCCATACCGGTCGCGATGTTGCAATCGTCGCGGGCAGCGCTGCCGCCGGAGCCCTCATCGGAGGCGCCGCCGGACACGGGCAGGGCGCCGTCATCGGCGGAATTATCGGCGGAATAACGGGCCTCATAGTGGACCAGACCGCCGAGCATCATAATCGCTAAGCAAGCCAGCCGGTCACAAAACTTTGCGTCGTCCCATACGAGCCCTATCCGGACTAGACAAGCGAACCCCCCAGCCGCGGTAACGCATCCAAGTTTTGTATGGATTACAGGCAACTTGGCTACTCCGGCCTCAAGGTGTCGTCTCTCAGCTTTGGAGCCGGCACTTTTGGCGGCGGCAGCGAGTTCTTTCGCGCCTGGGGCGCAACAGACGTCGACGAAGCCAAACGGCTCGTCGACATCTGCCTCGACGCCGGAGTCAATTTGTTCGATACAGCGGATATTTATTCGAAGGGGCTTTCCGAGGAGATCCTGGGGAAAGCCATCGCCGGCAAGCGCGACAGACTCCTTATTTCCACCAAAGCGACCTTTCGCATGAGCGATGAACCAAACGATGTCGGCTCGTCACGCTATCACCTAGTCCGTTCCGTCGAAGGCAGTTTGCGCCGCCTGAACACCGATTGCGTCGACATCTACCACATGCATGCCTTCGACGCGACGACCCCGATCGAGGAAACGCTGGAAGTGCTCGACACGTTGGTGAAGAGCGGCAAGGTGCGTTACATCGCCTGCTCAAACTTTTCCGGTTGGCACCTGATGAAATCGCTTGCGCTGTCCGAGAAATACGGATGGACGCGGTACGTGGCGCACCAGGTCTACTATTCCTTGATAGGGCGCGATTATGAGTGGGAGTTGATGCCTTTGGCCTTGGATCAGAGGGTCTCTGCGCTGGTTTGGAGCCCGCTTGGCTGGGGCCGTCTGACGGGTAAAATTCGCCGTGGCCGCTCGCTTCCTGAAGTCAGCCGCCTGCACAAGACAGCCGAGTTGGGTCCGCCGGTTCCCGACGAATATGTTTACCAAGTCGTCGATGCGATCGACGAGATAGCAACGGAGACGGGCAAAAGCGTTCCTCAGATTGCGCTCAACTGGCTCCTCCAGAGACCCACCGTCTCCAGCGTCATCATCGGCGCTCGCAACGAAGACCAGCTAAGGCAGAATCTGGGTGCGGTCGGCTGGAACTTGAGTCCGGAACAGGTAAAGAAGCTTGATCAAGCCAGCGGAACCCCGCAGCCGTATCCATACTGGCATCAAGCCCAGTTCGCCGAACGCAATCCGCCGCCGGTTTAAGCCGGGCATCGCTGCGCTTGAAGTATTCTTCCGTCGGCCGGATTACGAATGTTAAGGCTACCCGCGAATATTTCAGTTTTGACACAAACCCGAAAAATTCAACTGCTATAAAAAATTTAACGGTTACAAAACGAATATGCCGCGTTACGCAGCCATAGACATAGGCAGCAACTCAGTACGAATGATGGCGGCGGATGTGAGCCACGGCGAGACTCGTATTCTCGCGCAGGACCGTCAGGTCACTCGCATCGGCGAGAGCGTTTTTCGCGAAGGAAGAATCAGCAAAGAGGCGCTGGATTTCTTGTGTGCGACGCTGGCGCGGATGTCTGCCGCTTACAGCCGCCTGGGTGTCGTGGGGGTGCGTGCTGTCGCCACCAGCGCAGTGCGGGACGCCAGCAACCAGCATGAGTTCCTTCAGCGCACCAGTACCGGCATCGGTACCAGCGTCGAGATTATTTCCGGCCCGGAGGAGGCCCGGCTCATTCACCTGGGCGTGGAGGCGCGCTGGCCGCGGCCCAAGGAACGCACGCTGATCATCGACGTCGGCGGCGGCAGCGCGGAACTGATCATCTCCCAGAATGGGCAACTGATTGACGCCGTCTCGAAACCGCTCGGCGCGGTGCGCCTGAAGGAGGTCTTTCTACAGAGCGATCCCTCGTCGCCCGAAGAACTTCGGAGGATGGAGGCATATATGGATGAAAAGCTGGCCGCCTTCGTCAACGAACATGGAGCCGAGAAGTTTGACCGCGCGATCGGCACCTCCGCAACCGCCGCCGCTGTCGTGTGCGCAATAAACCAGGTGCCCCGTCTGAAGCGCGACGAAGCAGACCGGCTGCGCGCAAGCACCGGACAAATCCGCGATCTCTACCTGGCGCTGGCGGGCAGCGATCTCGCCGGCAGGCGCAAGCTGACCGGTATCGGACCGAAGCGCGCAGAAATTGTCGTCCCGGGAGCGGCCGTTTTCCTTCGGGTACTGGAACTACTCGACCACCGCTCCTTGTATTACTGCACGGCGGGCGTCCGTGATGGCATCATCGCCGACCTCGCGGCGCGCGGCGTAGGCAGCGAGTTGTCACAGCTCTCGCGTGAACAGCGGTCGTTGGTGGAGGATATGGCGAAGCGCTACGGCGTGTCGATCAAACACGCCCGCCATGTTGCCTGGCTCTCTCACCAGTTGTTCGAAACATTGCATCCTGTTCACCAACTTGCCCCGGCGACGGGCAAGCTGCTGGAGGCCGCAGCTTATCTCCACGACATCGGTCATTTTGTCAGCGCCACAAGCCACCATAAGCACTCGGCTTACCTAGTGGCCAACTCCGATATGCCGGGCTTCACCGATAAGGAGCGCCTGACCATTGCCGCGCTCTGCCGCTTTCATCGCAAATCGATGCCCCAGCCCCGGCACTCCGTATTCCAATCGCTTGATGCCGATTCAAAACGGCTCGTGACGGCGCTCACGCCAATGCTGCGGTTGGCCGACGCTCTCGATCGCGGACACGAGCAGAAGGTCAAGAACGTGAACAGCGTCATCCGCAACGGCAGTCTGAATCTGCTGCTCGAAGCCGACAGCGATGCGGACCTGGAGATCTGGACCGCGAACGAAGCAGCAGCGGCGTTTCGAGAATGCTATGGCAAGACGCTCTCTCTCCAGCGTGCGAAACTGCCGCGTTAACGCGCTTAGCCCCAGAGCTTAGCCTTGGTACGCCAGTGTTTCAAGAAGCTGTAAGACTCGATGCCTGAAGAGTGCAGCGTAACTGCCCGATCCGCTGATGCGCAATCCCGCTGCATAAAGAGATCCCGCTGCCGGTGACAGCGCCGTCAGCGTTTGCGCATCGGCCGCCAGCGCGAGGTAATTCCCTCCGGCGCGATTGTGCAGACCCACTGCCCGGCACGGAACAATCAGGTCTGTATCGTGAAACAGTGTATCCCAGTCGTCGTTCGTGCTCATGGTGCAGACCAGGTCTGCATCCATTGCAGACCATGCGGCCTTGTACCGCAGAAGGACTGGATGGGCACCTGAGTAGTTTTGCACGAACTCGACGATGCGCTTGTAGTTAGTTCGCCAGGTGGTCTGTATGAAGCCTCGGCCTCTGAATTTGAAGAAGTCGGCTTGCTGAATGAATCCTGAGTGATTGGGGTCCAGCGTCGTGGGAAAGAGACTCCCGGGATAGTCGGAGCCATTCCACATTTCGCACAGGTCGGGAACCGCGCGAACCAGGTCTGCGCCGGCACGGCCGCTATGTGCCCGCCAGAAGTCGTCGTCGTTGAAAAAGAGCTCGCCGGCGCGCTTGTTGCCGCCGGCCGCGTTATAAGACTGTTTAACTGAGGGAATCGCACAGAAAGCGTAAGCCAGGCCCGGGTATTCCGCACGGCCGCAGAGTTCGCTCCGCGGCAGCAGGTCGCTGCCGGCCTCATTGATGAAGATGCTCATGAGCGCGCTGAACTGGAGCAGAGTAATGGAGGGCTGCTCGAACATGAGCGCAATACAGTTCCAGATCTGGACGAAGCGCGCTTTCACCTCGTCGTTCGAGCCCACTGCTTTCTCCTTCCAGCTTTGCCTCCCGGCGCAGTTGGCATTGAACCAGTCAATGAAGTGTTGGTGAACGATGCGATCGAAGAATCGGACGATCTCCATTCCGTCCGCGAACTGAACAGACGCGGCGGCCGTTACGACCGAAGGCGAAAGCGCCATGAGGTGCCAGCGAGTGTAACAAACCTGCGCGCCGCAGCGCGCTCAATCGTGCCGCAGCCGGCCACGAAGCTTACGCAAACCTCAGGACTTTTTTTACTCCGCGCGCCACGGTTTTCCACGTGCTGCGGGCTTCTTCCAGCCGCTTCTCCCCGGCCGCGGTCAGGCTGTAAAAGCGCGCGCGCCGCCCGTTCTCTGTAATTTTCCAGGAACCGGCGATCAATTTCTCCTTCTCCATCCGGTGCAATGCCGGATACAGGGAACCCTCCTCGACCTGTAGCAGTCCCTCCGAAGCCGTCTGTACATGGACAGTTATGCCGAAGCCGTGGTTGGGGCCGTGCTCCAGTGTTTTCAGAATCAGTAGCTCCAGGCTGCCCTGCAAGCTGTTCTCCGGGCGTTTGGCCATTTCTTTTACCTAGCCTTCTAGGGCAACGTCTGGGTTGAGTGTAGATCTGAACTCGCTCGCTGTCAACGGAAGTTTGAGGCATACGTACTTTAATCAGGCGCGGCGCGGCTTATCCAAATTCCGGGGTCTCTTAGTACGAACGCCCGCCCGGGTTTGAGCGTCACAGAGACGGAGGAAATTCTATGGCGGACATTAACGTCAAGAACCAGTCTTCTACGCAGAATCAGGAAGGAAGCCGGTCGGCTCTCGAGCGATCGCAGCAGGGCGAAGGCGCACTGTCGCGTTCTCGCGGTTGGGATCCCTTCGGATCCTTCTTCATGAACCCCGCCGAGTTCTTCTCGGCAAATCCCTTCACAATGATGCGCCGGATGAGCGAGGAAATGGACCGGACGTTCGGCCGCATGCTGAGCGAGGGAGGAGCAGGAACCCGCGGCAACTGGCTTCCCGCGATCGAGATATCGGAGCGGGAGGGCCAACTGCACGTGCACGCCGAACTCCCCGGCATTAAGCCCGAGGATGTCAAAGTGGAAATCGATAATGACCGGCTCGTCATACAGGGCGAGCGCCGGTCGCAACAGGAGTCTGGCACCGGCCAGGCGTACCGATCCGAACGCCGCTATGGCCAGTTTTACCGGGAGATCCTGCTTCCCGAAGGCGTCAATGCGGAGCAGGCCCGTGCGCAATTCCGCGACGGCATGCTGGAGATATCCATCCCTGTCCCGCAACAGGCTGGCCGGCGGCGCGAAATTCCCGTCAGCACCACCGGAACGGCTAGCGCCAGTGCCATAGGCACGGGAACTACACAGAGCGCCGCGGCTGGAGCCGGCACAGGCTCCACGTCTGAAAAGACCGGCTCCTCGACCAAATAACGCGGCCCGACAAACGCAACACAGTTGCCTGCTTCCAGCCCGCCACCGGAAGCAGGCAACTTCAAATTTGTGAGCGATATAGTTGCAAGGTGCACTTTCGCCGCCCTTGCATTTTTTCCCCGCTTTTGTTTCTGTCCGCGGGCTTGTTCACTGCGGTTCTCTCCTTCGCTCAATCAAACACGCTTGTGAAATCGCCGGATGGACGGCTGGCCGTGACCTTTGAAACGGTCGACAAGAATCAGTCCGTGACGGTTGGGCAACTGGTCTACTCCGTCACCTTTAATGGCAAACCGCTGGTAGACCGTTCCGCGCTCTCGCTCGACTTGCAGGGGCAGCACCCGCTCGGTACCCGGGTTGAGATCGTAAATACCACCCCCTATCAGGCCGACGAAACGTACCGCCTCATTACCGGCAAAGCAAGCACCGTCCGTGATCATTACAACGCGCTGCGCGTTGATGCCGCCGAAAAGGATTACCCCGGGCGCAAGCTGACCATTGAAGCGCGCGCGTACGATGACGCAATCGCCTTCCGCTACGTCGTACCCCAACAAGGCCCGCTCGATGACTATCGCCTCAAGCAGGAAAAGACAGAATTCCGCATCAGCCGGGATGCGACTACTTATGCTCTCCTTCTGCCGCACTACCACACTATGTATGAAGCCGAATATGTCCGGCTGAAAATGAGCGCCTTCGGCGGAGGCAATGGTCTGTCACAGAAGCTTTTGGTCGGACTGCCGCTGCTCATGCAGGTACCCGGCGTAGGCTGGATGGCGATTACGGAAGCCGATCTCGAAGGCAATAGCTCCATGTATCTGGTGAATCCCGATAAAAGCTGGAGCCGCGGCTGGTTCGAATCGCAACTCGCGCCCGGCGCTGATCCCGAAGTGGTCGTCGAAGGCACCCTGCCACACCATTCCGCCTGGCGCGTTCTGCTGGTCGGCGACGAGCCCGGCCGGCTGGTCGAATCGAACGTGATCACCAGCCTGAACCCGCCTTGCGCAATCCAGGACACATCTTGGATTCATGCCGGTCTGAGTTCCTGGGATTGGTGGAGCGGCAGCGTGGGGCCGGATGGGAAGCCCGCGTTTACCACCGCAACGATGAAATACTACGTGGACTTCGCGGCCAAGTCCGGTTTCCCTTACATGCTCGTCGATGCCGGCTGGTCGGACATGAACGACATCACCAGGATGAACGGCAAAGTCGATATCCCTGAACTCGTCCGTTACGCTGCAGCGAAGAACGTGAAAGTCTGGATCTGGATGCTCGCGAAAGCCGTCGACCAGCAAATGGACGAAGCCTTCCCGATGTTCGAAAAGTGGGGCGTGGCGGGGCTCAAGATCGATTTTGTCGAACATGACGATCAGCGCTGGATCGACTGGTATTACCGCGTCGCCCGAAAGGCCGCTGAGCACCATCTCATGCTCGATTTCCACGGCGCGACAAAACCCTGGGGCATCAGCCGCACGTGGCCTAATGTGCTCGGTTATGAGGCCGTCCTGGGTATGGAGCAGTCGCGAGCCAACGGCCGTGACAATCCGGACCACCGTGTCACTCTCCCGTTCACGCGCATGCTGGCTGGCCGCATGGATTACACACCGGGCGGCTTCGACAACGTAACCGAAGCCGACTTTGTCCCCCGCGAGCCGCACCCGATGGTGATGGGAACGCGCGCGGCTCAGCTGGCCATGTATGTGGTCTATGAAGCGGCCTTCCAAATGGTCTCCGATACGCCGAAAGCCTACGAAGACCAGCCGGCGTTCGACTTCATCCGGCACGCTCCTGCCACCTGGGACGAAACGCACGTTTTGAATGGCGAACCCGGCGAGTACATTACCATGGCCCGGCGCTCAGGCGGCGATTGGTTCCTGGGCAGCATGACGAATTCGAGCGCGCGCGAGCTGGATGTCCCGCTTAGTTTTCTCGGTCCCGGCCGCTACACGGCCGAAATTTACGCCGACGCGTCCGATGCCGGGCAGTACCCCAAAAGCGTAAGTATTCAGAAGAAGACTGTCGACCGCGCCATGAACTTGAAGGTACAACTCGCGTCAGGTGGCGGTTACGCCGTGCGCTTCCTGCCCCAAAAATAAGCAGCGCCCAACACGCAACGCGGGATACAGTAAGAAAACACAATGGCCAACCATCTTTCGAGACGCCGTTTCGGAAAAGCAATTGGAACCGCCGCGCTTACTGGCTCGGCAATCCCCACACTCGGACCCTTTGCCGCCGGCGCGCACGCACAGGGCTCGCCTCGAAATGACTTTTATGCTTTCCCGAACGATTTCCGCTGGGGCTGCGCCACGGCCGCGTACCAGGTTGAGGGCGGGGCCAACGAAGGTGGCAGAGGCAAATCCATTTGGGACACGTTCTCCCATACCCCCGGCAAGGTGTACCAGAACCAGAACGGTGACATGGCCAATGATGACTATCACCGCTACAAGGAGGACATCCAGCTCCTTAAAGATCTCGGCTGCAAGATCTATCGTTTCTCCATCTCCTGGCCTCGCATCTTCCCGGATGGCACCGGCAAGCCGAACGACGAAGGTATCGCGTTTTATGAGCGCGTAGTGGATGCGGTCCTGGCGGCCGGCATCGATCCCTTCGCCACGCTGTTTCATTGGGATCTCCCGCAAGCGCTCCAGGACAAATTCGGCGGTTGGCAGTCACGCAAGACCGCGGAGGCCTTCGCAGAATACGCCGGTTACGTAGCGTCCCGCCTGTCGGACAAGGTCCAGCACTTCTTCACCGTGAACGAGTTTTCGTCGTTCATCGATCTTGGTTACCGCGACGGCCAGTTTGCGCCCGGCTTAAAGCTCCCACCGAAAGAACTGAACCAGGCGCGTCACAACGCCGTCCTGGCCCATGGTCTGGCTGTCCAGGCGATCCGCGCCAAGGCGCGCGCTGGGACAAAAGTCGGCCTGGCGGAAAACTTTGCCTGCGCCACGCCCGTCTACAATTCCGAAGCGCACATAAAGGCCAGCGCACAGGCCATGCGTATTCTGAACGCGTATTACCTCACGGTAATCATGGAAGGCAAGTACCCGGAGGAATATCTCCGGCACGCGGGAGCCGACGCGCCGAAGTTCAACGAAAAAGAGCTCAAGATCATCAGCAGTCCGCTCGATCTCATCGGCGCTAACATTTACAACCCGACCTTCATCCGCGCGGATGATTCACCGCAGGGCTTTGCCATTGTACAGCCGCCGAATTCTTATCCGCACATGGCATCGCCCTGGCTCTATATCGGCCCAGAAGGCCTTTACTGGGGACCACGTCATCTGGCGGAAATCTGGAACGTCAAGGACATCTATATCACTGAGAACGGCTGCTCCGCGTCGGACGTCCTGACGCCCGACGGCCACGTCTATGACACCGACCGCGTCATGTTCCTGCGCAATTACCTCATCAACCTTCATCGCGCCGCCTCCGAAGGTTATCCGGTGCATGGCTACTTCCTGTGGAGTCTGATGGATAATTTCGAGTGGGCCGACGGTTACAGCAAGCGCTTCGGCATCTACTACGTGGACTACAAGACCCAAAAGCGTTATCCCAAACTCAGTGCCCATTTCTACAAGGAAGTCATCGCCAGGAATTCCGTCGTCTAGTGAGCCCTCGGTCGTCTAGGTCCGGCGTCGCGCATAAGGGGAAGCATAAAATCGACTGAAGAAGGACACCGCTAATGAACGCGGCCGTGCTCCACACAATTGGGAAGCCGCCCCGGTTTGAGCAGTTTCCCGAACCTTCTCCGCTCGAAGGCGAAGTCGTTGTCCATGTCCGTGCCGCCGCCCTGAAACCGGTCGATAGAGCGATGGCCAATGGCTCGCATTACGCCAGCTTCCGCGAACTGCCGGTTGTTTGCGGTCTGGACGGGGCTGGCTATCTCGAAGACGGCACGCGGGTGCTGTTCGCCGGACCGCGGCGGCCATACGGCTCTATGGCCCAGCGTACCGTCGTTTCGCGATCAAGGTGCTTCGCAATTCCTGACGACGTGGATGACGAGACAGCGGCGGCTTTGTTTAACCCGGGCATGTCTGCCTGGCTCTCATTGGCCTGGCGCGCCCAACTCGCCCCGGGCGAGACCGTCCTCATCCTGGGTGCGACCGGCATCACCGGCAGGCTTGCTATTCAAATAGCCAGACTCCTGGGCGCGGGACGGGTTATTGGCGCCGGGCGGAACGTACACACGCTGAGCGCGCTCCGCAGCCTCGGCGCTGACGCGACCATCCGCCTCGATCAATCTGAACAGGACCTGGCCGAAGCGTTCGCCCGCGAAGCCGGGAGTGCCGGATACAACGTAATCATTGACTATCTGTGGGGGCCTCCAACCGAAGTCCTGCTCGCCTCCTTGACACGTACCGCCTTGACCCCGGCGTCCCACAGGATACGGCTCGTCCAGGCGGGTGAGAGTGCCGGACCGACAATCTCGCTGCCCGCGGCGGTGCTCCGCAGCTCACAGTTGGAAATCCTCGGAGCAGGGAGCGGCAACATGCCCGCTCCGGAGGTGTTGGCGAATACCCTCCAGGAGCTTCTGGCCCGTGCCGCCAGCGGCGAACTCAGAATCGACACCGAGCGGGTGGCGCTCGTCGAGATCGAATCGGCCTGGGCGCGTGACCAAAGCGGCCGAAGACTGCTCGTCATTCCTTGATCGGCCTCACCGATGCCGTATCGTGGAAACAATGGCATCTGTTTCGGCCATCATTCCGACCTGGAATCGCGCGGATCTGCTCGAATCAATCCTCACCAATCTCGCGGCGCAGACGCGTCCGCCGGAACAGGTGATCGTTGTCGATAACGGCAGCACCGACGACAGCCCGCTCGTCGTACGCCGGCACGGCGCTGACCTGGTTGCCTTTCCTGAAAATCGCGGCTTCGCCACCGCCGTGAACCAAGGTATCCGCCGCGCCAAGTCGGACTGGGTCCTCATCCTCAACAATGACGTCGTCATGGAGCCTGATTGGCTTGCCCGGCTTCTCGCGACGGCCCGGGAAACCGGCGCGCAGTTTGCAGCCGGCAAGCTTTTGCAGATGCGCGACAACCGGCGCATTGACGGAAGCTGGGATCTCGTTTCGCGCGCCGCTTACGCCTGGCGCTGCGGTTACGGCCGGCCCGACGGCGCTGTCTGGTCGGTTCGCCGTAAGATCAGCTTCGCTCCCATGACCGCCGCACTGTTCCGGCGCGAGATTTTCGAGCGCATCGGGTATCTGGAAACGCGTTTCGAATCGTACTACGAAGACGTCGATTTCGGTGTGCGCTGCGCGCTCGCCGGCATTGAAGGCGTGTATGAGCCGGCCGCCGTCGCAATCCACATGGATAAGGGCAGCCTGGGCAAGCGAGCCGCCCGCGTCTATTACCTGAGCACGCGCAACCAGCTTCTGGTGCTCGCCAAGCACTATCCGGCACGCACTCTGCGGCGTTTCGCCTGGCCCATTCTGGTGGGGCAACTGCTTTCGGTCTTCGCGGCCACGCGCCAGGGGCACCCGCTTGCCGCGCTGCGAGGGAAATGGGACGCGCTGCGCCGCTGGTCCGAATTCCGCGGAGAAGCGGTAACTGGAGGGAACTTCGAGGAGGCCACCAGGGTCGTCGAGGCCACCTTTTCCCGTAGCGAATCAGAAATTCGCGAGATACAGCAGCAGATCGGGTTCGACATCTACTGGCGCCTGTACTTCAGCCTAGTCAGGTCCGCCTCGTGATCATGTCCGGCAGTTCCGCCCGCCCAGGCCTTGTAGGCGTGACGATCGTTACCTTCAATAGCGCCCGCTATATTGCCCGCTGTCTCGACTACGCTCTCGCGCAGGACTATCCACATCTGCAGATCGTCGTAGTGGATAATGCCTCGACCGACGGCACGCCGGAGATTCTCCACAGGTTCGAGGGCCGCGTGAGCGTCATCTATAACCGTGAAAACCTGGGCTTCGCCGGTGGCCAGAACCAGGCGATCGCGGCCGTTCCGGATGCCGAATTTATCCTGACGCTCAATCCGGACCTTCGCCTCACGCCGTCGTTCGTGACGAACCTTGTCGCAGCAGCCGAAGCCGATCCCTCCGCCGGCAGCATCTGCGGAAAGCTTCTGGCCATGTCGCCCGATTTCGAAATCCCCTCTGCCAAAGTGTTCGATTCTACCGGAATCTACATGACACCCAATCTGCGGCATCTCGATCGAGGCAGCCGGATTCCTGACCAGGGCCAGTATGACCGGTTCGAATACGTCTTTGGCGGCACCGGCGCGGCCTGCCTCTATCGCCGCAAAATGATCGAAGACATCTCCGTTGCGGGTGAATTCTTCGATTCCGACTTCTTCGCCTATCGCGAGGATGCCGATGTCGCCTGGCGAGCCCAATTGCTTGGCTGGAAATGTCTCTACACCCCGCTAGCGCTCGGTTACCACGTTCGCAGCGTAGTGCCTGAGAACCGCAGTTCCCTGCCCGCCGTAATCAACATGCACTCGGTCAAGAACCGCTGGCTGCTGCGCATCAAGAACATGACGGGAGACCTTTACCGCCGCTACTGGCGGGCTATTACCGTCCGCGATGCTATTGTGATCGGAGGCTGCTTGCTCCGCGAATTCACGTCGCTACGCGCCTTTCTGATCGTTTTCAAGTGCTGGAACCGTACTTGGGCCAAGCGCCGCGAAATTATGCAACGCCGCCGCGCAACAGATGTTTATATTGCCAGTTGGTTTTCATTTGAACCCGTCAGCTATGCCGCCGAAAACAGCGCAGCGATTTCTATGCAACGGGAGAATCCCGCTACGCCCTAGCCGCTTTCTGTCTGGGACGTCCTGATCCATGCGTATTGCGTTGCTCGGTACTCGCGGCATCCCCGCAAACTACGGTGGATTCGAGACCTTCGCGGAAGAACTTTCGGTACGGCTCGTCGAGCGCGGGCATGAAGTAACCGTCTACTGCCGGCAGCCGCATCCGCAGCCGGAATACCGCGGCGTTCGTTTGCGCTATCTGCCTACACTCCGCCACAAATATTTCGATACGGTGGCACACACCGGACTGTCCACCGTGGACCTCCTCTTCCGGCGCTTCGACGTGGTGCTCTATTGCAATGCCGCCAATGCCGTCTTTACTCTCTGGCCACGCCTCGCGGGCATGCCCACCGCGCTGAATGTCGATGGACTCGAGTACCGCCGAAAGAAGTGGAATCAGATCGCAAAGCTGTGGTACGTCGTCTCGGAATGGTTGGCTACTTTCTATCCTTCGGCCGTAGTAACAGATGCCGCCACCATCCGCGAATACTATCTGCAGCGCTTTGGCAAGGAATCGACCTTCATTCCTTACGGCGCGGAGGTGGGCAAGCTTCCCGGCACGGAACATGTCCGTGCGCTCGGCCTCGAGCCCGGGAAATACGTCCTTTACGTCAGCCGCATGGAGCCGGAAAATAATGCGCTGCTGGTCCGGCAGGCATTCGAGCAGGTCCGTACGGACTACAAACTCGCTCTCATCGGCGACGCACCGTACGCTGCCGATTACATCCGCCAGGTGAAAGAGACGCGCGATCCGCGCATTATCATCCCGGGCGCGATCTACGGTGAGGGCTACCATCAGCTCCAGTCCCACTCGGCCGTGTATGTGCAGGCTACGGAAGTCGGCGGCACGCATCCGGCACTGCTCGAAGCCATGGGACGCGGGGCGCTGGTGCTCTATCTGGAAACCCCGGAGGGAGCCGAAACCGCAGCCGATGCCGCCGTCCCGTTCCAGCCGGACGTGGAAGATCTCGCTCGCAAGTTGCAATGGGCGGTGGATCAGCCCGCTGAAGAGCGCACCATCTGGAGCCGGCGCGCCATCGAGCGAATTGAAAAGCTTTACAGTTGGAAAGTAGTCACAGACGCCTACGAATCGCTTTTCAACGAGTTGGCAACATCGAAATGAACGAATCGTCCATAGTCGCTCCGGCCGTTGCTGCCGCGCAAGAAATTCCGGCGGCAGAGCCTGTCCGTCCCAGAGCTTTGCCATACCGCTCCTGGGTCGAGGTTTCGCGCGGGCAGATCGCCGCCAATTTCCGCGCGATCCGGAACGCGGTAGGGCCCGGCGTGGAAGTAATGCCGGTGGTCAAGGCCGACGCTTATCGCCACGGCGCGATCGAAGTCTCGCGCACACTTGAGGAACAGGGCGCGCGCTGGCTGGCCGTCAGCAACACGGAAGAAGGCATCGCGCTGCGCGATGCCGGGGTCGGCACACGCATCCTCGTTATGGCCGACTTTCTGCCGTTCACCCGTGAGGCGATGCTGGCGTACAATCTCACGCCCGTCATACATTCTCTCGAGGACCTGGCGGAACTCAACCGTCTGGCTGCGGTCCGCGAGGAGAAAGTTCGCTGCCATCTCAAGATCGATACCGGGATGGGCCGCCTGGGTGTGCGCGCAGACGCCGCTACCATCGGTGAGGCTATCCTCACAGCGGCCAATGTTGAGGTGGAAGGGCTCATGACCCACTTCGCCTCCGCCGGAAACTACCAGTCGAGCCAGACAGAAGAGCAGATCTCCGTTTTCCAGCGGGTCGCGGCTGGTTTGCAGGCTGCTGGCCTCCGTCCCTCGCTCCTGCATTTGTCGAGCACCATCCCGATCGCGTACGCCCGCAGGAAGGCGTGGCAAGGCATGGTGCGTCCCGGGCATGCGATTTACGGCTATGTGTCGCCGGCACGCGGCCATGCGCCGGCCGGAATTCTACAGGTGAAACCCGCGCTTACCTGGCGCGCCTCCGTGCTTTCGGTAAAAGAAGTACCTGCGGGCTCGCTGATTGGTTACGGCGGCATGTTCCGTGCGAACCGCCCTATGCGCCTGGCCGTGCTGGCCGCCGGCTACGCTGACGGAATCCCGCATAGGCTGTCGAATCGCGGCAGCGTCATCGTGAACAGCAAAATCGCGCCAATAGTGGGCGCCGTGTCAATGGATCTGACCACCATCGACGTGACGCAAGCCCCTGAACTCAGGGTCGGAGATGCCGTCACGCTGCTCGGCTCCGAGGGCGACGTCAGCATCGACGCCCAGCAGATCGCCAAATTGGCCGGTACGATCTCGTACAGCGTGCTATGCGGCATCCACGCGCGCGTCAAGCGGATTTACATCTGACCGGTAAAGGCGTTCGGCGGTGTAAAGCCGTTTCCCACTTTCGGACACGACTCCGCAGCAGGCGTTTATAAACCAAGGCGATGGCATGGAAGCCGCCGTGCTCAATGCTACCCGCCAGCAATGCACTCGTTTTTTCAGGACCTCAAGTACGCCGTCCGTACCCTGCTGAAGCGCCCTTTGTTTACCAGTGTCGCTCTCACATCGCTGGCCCTTGGAATCGCCGTAAACGCCACGGTGTTCTCCTGGGTGGACCGAATTTTGCTGAGGCCCCTGCCCGGCGTTATAAACGCCGGCGAAATTGTAGCCCTCAAGACAGTTGCTCCCAATGGCGACCTGCTCGATTCCTCGTACCTTGACTTCAAGGACTTCCAGAAACAGGCGACAACTCTCTCCGCCGTCATTGCTTTTAAACAGCGGCCCTTGTACCTGGGCGATGTCGCGACCGGCGAGCGGGTCTGGTCCGAGATGGTCAGCGGCAATTTCTTCGACGTTTTGGGTGTAAGGCCCATTCGCGGACGAACTTTCTCCGCAGAAGAGCAGAACAGCCGGCCGGGCTCGCCCGCGACCGCTGTCCTTAGCGAAACGCTGTGGCGGGGGTATTTCCGCTCCGATCCCGATATTCTCGGCCGAAAGATCGAACTCAACCGGCACCCGTTCACCGTTATCGGAATCGTGCCGTCCGCCTTTCAGGGCACGGTGAACGGTCTGCGATTCGATCTCTGGGTCCCGCTGACGATGGTCTCGGAGCTCACCGGTTCCTTTTATTGGCCGGATGACCGCAACGCCCGGCCGCTTGACCTGATGGCCCGGCTGAAACCGAATACAAGTCTGAAGCAGGCCCAGGCAGAGGTACAGACCATCGCAAGCCGGCTGGCACTCGAGTATCCGGATACAAACCGCTACCTGAGCGCGGCCGTGATGCCAATTGCCGACTCACCAGCCGGCGCACAGCGAATCTTGGGCAGGCTGCTGAAGGTGCTGCTCGTGATCGCGGCTGCAGTGCTCCTGATTGTATGCGCCAACCTCGGCAACCTGCTGCTCGTGCGTGCCACGATGCGGACGAAAGAGTTCGGCATCCGTGCCAGCCTGGGTGCGAGCCCGCGGCGCATAGCGCAACAGTTGTTTACTGAGACGCTGGTGCTTGCCGTTGGGGGGACCGCGCTCGGCCTGCTGGCATCTGCCTGGATGGTACACGCGGTCGAATTCTTTGTCCCGCCTACTGATCTGCCGCTGGCGAATCTTGCCCACGGCTTTCACGGTCTGGACCTGCTGTTCACCTGCGCGCTCGGCTTTTTGGCGGCGATCTTCTGCGGCATTGCACCGGCGCTGCAGCTTTTCCGGCATGGCATTCAGGAGGCCTTGCGGGAGGGTGGCCGGTTTTCCTCGCCGGCGGCACGCTCGCGAATCCTTCGAAGCGGGCTGGTGGTTTTCGAGCTTTCGCTGGCACTCTTCGCTCTCATCGGAAGCGGCCTCTTCATTCGCAGCTTCCAGAACGCCAGGAATGCTTACCCCGGGTTCGAGCCGGAGGGCGTGTTGCTGGCCGGAATTGATCTCTCGCAGGCCCATTTGTCGAAGCCACAGCGCGTCACCTTCTTTCAGCGTCTTCGCGACCAGCTCACGTCGCTGCCCGGGGCGCGCAGCGCCAGCTTGTCTGAACACGTGCCGTTAGGCTTCGACAACGGCGCCTGGGAGGAGATCAGAATAGAAGGGTATATTCCGAAAGCCGGCGAAAACATGAAGCTTTGGCGCGACATTGTTTCACCCGGCTATTTCGCCACACTGAAGATACCGCTGGCGGCCGGCAGAGATTTCAATGAGCGTGATTCTTCCGCCTCGCAGCCCGTCGCCATCGTGAATGAGACGTTCGTGAAGCGATTTCTGCCCGAACCTCCCGCACTCGGACGCAAATTTCTGCTGTGGGACAGAGAGTTTACGATCATTGGCGTGGCCAGGGACATCAAGTACCAACGGCTCAACGAAGGGCCCATGCCCTACTTCTACCTCCCTTTGGCCCAAGCCTACTCATCCGATATGGGGATTGCTGTTGAAGTGCGCACGGCGTCCAGACCGGATACGTTCGCTGAGGTCCTTCGCTCCCGCATACGATCGGCGGATCCGAACGTCTTGATCAGCGTGACAATACCCTTCGCCAGCTTTATGAGCGCGTCCTATTTTGCCCAAAGGGTCGGGGCCCATCTGCTGACCGTCTTGGGCGTGATCTCGTTGCTGCTTGCGATTCTCGGGTTATACGGCGTGATGGCGTACTCCACTACCCAGCGCACCGGTGAAATCGGCATTCGCATGGCTCTTGGCGCGCAGCCGGCGCAGGTTCTGCAACTGGTTATGCGGGAAGGGATGGGGCTGTGCTTGATCGGGATCGCCCTCGGGCTCATCCCCTCCCTCGTTCTGGCCCGGCTTGCCGCGAGCGCGCTGTACGGCGTAGGAAACCACGATGGTTGGATCTATTTTGCGGGTGCCTTGATTTTGAGCGCGGCCGCCCTGCTCGCGACCTGGCTGCCGGCTCGCCGCGCTGCGCATATTGAGCCGACAAAGGCGCTGCACTGGGAGTGAGTACCTGAATCTGTCTCGTTCGGGCCGGATCCCAACGAATGCCCAGCCAAATCGTCTAGTTTCATAAGGCTACAGCGCGTGTTACAGTCGGAGAGAAAAACCCTCCGAAAACCGGAACATCTACTACCTCGTTTTCGTCTGCCAGTGGGCGGGAGATCTCTGTTTGAAGAAAAAGTGGAAATTACTGCTTTTGCTCGGCCTGCTGGTGGTCATAGGGGGCGCGGTGTTTGCCAGCATTACGATCAGCGAGCGGGGTGTGGTCGTGGTGCAGACCAGCAAGGTCAGCCGCATGGACCTGGCGTCCGTGGTGACGGCTTCGGGCGAGGTGAAACCGCGTAATTACATCAACATTGGAGCCAGCACGCCCGGCCCGGCGCCGATCACGGCCATCTACGTAAAGGAAGGCGATCACGTCAAAAAAGGCCAGACCCTGGCGAGGCTTGCCGACGTCCAGCCTTCGGCTGATCTGAAGGCGCAGCAGGCCGCGCTCAATTCGGCTCTGGCGGATTCCGCCGCGAGCGAAGCCGCCGAAAAATCGGCCGACGACAATATCGCGGTCGCGCAAGCCCAGGTAGATCACGACCGTGCCGACCTTGAACAGAAGACAGCCGATCTGAAACGCAACCAGGAGCTCTTCAACAGTAAGCTCATCGCTACGCAGGATTTCGAACTGAAGAAGGCCGGCTATGATCTGGCGGTAGCCACGCTTCAGCAGTCGACGCGGAAGGTGCAGCAGGCACAGGCACAGAAGGCCGAGGCCGCGGCTCAACTCGCTTCGGCCCAACGCAAAGTAGCACAGGCGCAGGCCATGGTGGCACGCTCTACCGATGTACTGGCCCAATACGATGCCGCAGCACCGATTGACGGAGTCATTACCAACCTGCCGGTTCGTGCCGGCGAAACGGTCGTCCCCGGCATCCAGAATTCGGCGGCGTCAACCATCATGACCATCGCCGACATGTCCATCATCACGGCCGAGGTGAACGTCGATGAGACGGATATTGTCAGCGTCAAGCTCGATCAGCCTGCGGACGTAACCATCGACGCGATCCCGAACCGGGTCTTCAAAGGCCGGGTAATCGAAATCGGCGATACCGCGATTGTTCGTTCCACCGGACTGGCGGCTTCGCAGAGCCAGACCTCCAGCCAGGAAGCCAAAGATTTCAAAGTGAAGATCGCGCTGGATATCAGCGAAGATCTCGTGCGCCCGGGTCTCTCCTGCACCGCAAAGATCACCACCGCGACGCGTTCCCACGTGCTCTCGATTCCTATTCAGGCCCTGACGATCCGCACGAAGGCGCAACTGGCGCCGCCCAAGTCCGGCGAGCGCGTTCAGCAGCTTGACCCCGCGGCGCAAAAGGCTGCCAATGAGGAACTGCAGGGCGTTTTCGTGGTAAGCAACGGCAAAGCCCAGTTTCGCCAGGTTCAGACCGGTATCAGCGGCGCTACCGATATCGAGGTCTCGAGCGGGCTGAAGGACGGGGACCAGATCGTCACGGGCAGCTATCAGGTCATTCGCACAATCCGCAATGACGCTAAGGTGAAAATAGACAATAAGCCGCCGGCCGTGGGGCCGATAGCCAGCTAAATTGTCCTGCCTGGAAACATAATGCCAGCCTTGGAAGCCGTTCAGGAACTCAGCCCGAAAGAACTCGAAGAACGCGGTGAGCGGTTGCGGAACGACGGTATTGTCATTCGCACCTACGATCTTTGGAAAACCTACATTATGGGCGACCAGGAGATTCACGCTGTATCCGGTGTCGATATCGAAATCCGGCGCGGCGAGTACGTCGCGATTATGGGTCCGTCCGGCTCCGGCAAATCGACCCTGATGAACCTCATCGGCTGCCTCGACACGCCCACCAAGGGCTTGTATTATCTCAACGGCAAGCTCGCCAGCGACATGGAAGATGACGAACTGGCGCGCATCCGGAACAAGGAAATAGGCTTCGTTTTCCAGACCTTCAATCTGCTGGCCCGGGCAAGTGCGCTACATAACGTTGAACTACCTTTGATCTACGCCGGCGTCCCCTCTCAGGAGCGGGCTGAACGAGCCCGCACAGCACTCCGCTCGGTCGATCTCGAACCGCGGATGCACCACAAACCGAATGAACTCTCCGGCGGCCAGCGGCAACGTGTGGCCATTGCACGGGCACTGGTAAACCGGCCCTCCATTCTGCTGGCAGATGAACCAACTGGTGCCCTCGACACCGCGACAGGCAAAGAGATCATGGCTCTGTTTGAGCGCCTACACAGCGATGGCAATACTATCGTGTTGGTTACGCATGAGCCGGATATCGCTCTGTACGCACATCGTGTCATTCACATCCGCGACGGCAAGGTCGAACTGGATGAGGAGACGCCGCGCCCCGAGCGAAAGTAGCAAAATTCACATCGTCGCAGGCCGAAATTCATATTTCTTATCTCGAAATTGCATCGCATTAGGGAATGTGATGGTATCTTAAACCTGAGATTCCTATTAATCGTGATGAACTTCAAATCTTGGAAGTTCATTGGCTTACGCTGGCAATCCACGTGGGGTGGATTACCTTCCAATTTCGATGATGTCACCAGCTTCAGAGGCCGATACAACAGTCAGCCAGGCCGCGCAGTTCCGCATTCTAATGGCGGAAGACAATGCTATTAATCAGCGCGTCGGCAAACTCATCTTGCAGCGCGCCGGCTTCGAAATTGATCTTGTCAGCGACGGAAGCGAAGCAGTCGAGGCGCACCGCACCAACCCTTACGATCTGATCCTGATGGACTGCCAGATGCCAACGATGGACGGGTTCGAAGCAAGCCGCCTGATCCGCGATCTGGAGCAAAAGCAGCCCGTCATTGTTGCGGTTACAGCAAACGCGCTCGTGGGTGAGCGCGAGCGCTGTTTGAATGCCGGAATGGACGACTACCTCTCGAAGCCCTTTCAGGCGGAGCAACTGGTTGCGGTTGTCAAGAGATGGCTCGGTTTCCGGCGCGATAATGACGGCTTACGGACGCCAGAAGAGCAACAGTCCGAACAAAAGCAGCCATAAGAAATCGAGGTAGTGCCAAAAGGCCCCCACTCCCTTTGCGACGGCTTTCGTCTTCATCTGGTACTTTGGGCCGCCCGCCGGCTCGCGCGTACGAATCAGCAGATAGGCCAACCCGGCGAGCCCCAGCAGAATATGCAAACCATGCAGCCCGGTGAACAGGAAGATAAACCACGAGTGCGGATTGTATGCCAGCACAACCCCGGAGCGCAGGATCTGTATCCACGCCGCGATCTGCCCCAACAGGAAAAGCACCCCAAGGCCGGTCGTCCAGGTCGCCAGGCGAAAGAACCCGGCCTGATCGTTGCGCGCTAGTCTGCGACGCGCGGTTTCGAAGGTCACGCTGCTGGCGAACAGCAGAGTTGTCGTACCCCACAGGACCGCGGGAACGTGAATATGCCCCCAAAACCGGTTGTATTCCGAGCGGACGACAAACACGGCGATCATCGCGCCAAACGTCATCGTGACTGTTGCCAGAACAACGATGACGGTAATCAATGAGAGGGAGTTCAGGTCGCGTTCTTGGGCGACCGTGTCAGTTGCCGAATGCACTTCAGTTACTATGATGCCTCTCCGGCCTGCTGCCGTATCCCATCGAACGCGGTTTCTGCTGTAGATTAAGGAGATATGCGCGCGCTCGCTTCTCGTGCGGTTCTGTATTTTATCGTTCTTTCATGCGGCATTTCGGCGTTTTCGAAGGCCGGCCCAGCCACCGACAGCCGGTTGCACGGCGGCTTCCGCAACGCAACGCAGGCGGGCTGGATTTTCGTACATCTCGAAGGCACTCCCTCCGCTATCGGTTTTCAGCACGGTTACCTTTTGACGCCTGAGATCGAAGACGCTAAGGCTGCCATCGAGTTGAGCCTTACGCATGAGGTAAAGCACAACTGGGCAGACCTGCGCGTGGCCGCCGAGAAGGTGCTTTGGCCCGGCGTGCCGCAGGAATACCGGGAAGAGTTGCAAGGGATCGCAGACGGCCTCAAAGCACGTGGCTCGAAGCTGGACGTCACGGATTTGCTCGTCATGAACGCCTCCCTCGAGCTGCCGTACTACTATGACGCGCTGGAGCGGCGTCAGGGCAAGCCGGGCGATGTCAAAATCGGCGAACACTGCAGCGCCTTTGTCGCCACGGGCAGCTATACCAAAGACGGACGAATTGTCATCGGCCACAACATCTGGACAGATTATGTGACCGGAAGCCGCTGGAATATGGTGTTCGACATCGTGCCCGCTTCCGGGCGCCGCTTTCTCATGGACGGTGTACCCGGACTGATCCACAGTGGGGATGATTTCGGCATGAACGATGCTGGCATTTTGATCACCGAGACAACTATTTCCAATTTCCACGGATTCAAGGAGCAAGCCACTCCGGAATTTGTCCGCGCGCGGAAGGCGATGCAATATGCGGAGTCGATAGACGATTTCGCACGCATCATGGAGCAAGGCAATAACGGCGGCTATGCGAATTCGTGGCTGGTGGGCGATCGCAAAACGAACGAGATTGCGCGCCTGGAACTGGGGTTGAAGTTCGTCACTCTGGAGCGTACCAGCGACGGCTATTTCGTCGGTTCGAACTTTCCCGTCAATCCGCAGCTGCGGGCTGCTGAGACAGATTATCCGAATGATCCGAATTTCGGAGATGAAACCCGGCACCGCCGCTGGGAACAACTGATGGCGGAGAACAAGGGCCGCATCGATGTGGAAGCGGGGAAGAAATTCGAGACGGATCACTACGATGTGGTTACCAAGGAGTTCGATCCAAGCGAACGGACGCTGTGCGGGCACATCGACCGTTCGAGCCGTGGGATGAAAGGCTGGCAGGATCCATACGCACCGGCAGGCACAACGCAGGCAAAAGTGACCGACAGTGCGATGGCGGAAAAGATGTCTTTTGCGGCCGGAATGGGCCATCCCTGCGGACTGGAATTTCACGCCAAGCAACATCTCGCTGCGCATCCGGCATTTGCGTGGCAAGCGAGCGAACTCCAGGATCTCAAAGCCAACTCATGGATCGTTGTCGCGGCGCAATCAGGGCCGGAAAGCAAGTGAGAATCGAGCGGCGCGCGCGCCACTCCGTTTCAGGCGCATTCTGCCCATAGCCATCTCGCGTGTAACTCAACGCTCCCTGGCAAAGTCCATTTTTCGCTGCAGTCTTATTGGAGAAACATACAAAGATGGTAGAAACAGTTGACGTCGAAGCGGATGTGCGCAGAATCGTTTCCGGAATCAGCGGTATACCGGAGGACTCGGATGCGCAAGCGGATCTGTACCTGGATCTTGGAGTCGCATCCGTACACGCGCTGCAGCTTTTGACGGAACTGGAAGAGCACTTTGAAATCCAGATACCGGACGACGACTTCGTGGAAGCGACATCGATTGCCAGGCTCACCCAGTTAGTCGGACGTCTCACGAAAGCCTAGCTGTGGTTGATCGTACGAATGGAAAATCCCTTCGCTCGGGATTCTTGCGCCATGCATCGCTGCGGCCCGATGCACCCGCTGTAGTCGTGCGTGGCGCGACGCGATCCTACGGCGAATTACAGGACACCGCAAGCCGCTGGGCAAACGCGATTCTGGGCGCATCAGCGCGACCGCCGGAACGCATGGGCGTGTTCGCTTACCGCAGCGACGTCGCGTATGCCGGGACATTGGCGGCACTGTTCGCAGGCGCAGCGTTTGTCCCGCTGAACCCAACGTTCCCGCCCGACAAAACGCGCGCGATGATTGCGCAGGCCGATCTTGACGCGATCATCATCGACAGGAGCTGCGCGGCGCACATTACGAACGTGCTCGCGGGAATGAGTGTGCCGCTGCTGCTCACTCCCGAATTGGAATCGCCCCGTTTTGAGGCGGTGGATATTCCGGTGCTTGATGCGGCGGAACTGAAGCGCACGGCAGCCCAGGGCAACATGCCGCCGCTCACGGGCGAGGACGTCGCATACCTTCTTTTCACGTCGGGAAGCACGGGCGCACCCAAAGGAGTGCCTGTGACCAACGCGAACGCGGTCTACTTCATGGAAGTGATGTCGGAGCGTTACGGCATCACGGAGAACGATCGCTTCTCCCAAACTTTCGATCAGACCTTCGATCTCTCGGTCTTCGATCTGTTCATGGCCTGGAGCAACGGAGCCTGCGTACACTCGATGTCGACCATCGAGCTGCTGGCGCCGACAAAGTTCATCAACAGGAACGAGCTCACAGTCTGGTTTTCCGTGCCCTCGCTGCCGGCGCAAATGATACGGCGCAACACACTGACACTCGCGAGCATGCCGAGCCTGCGCTGGAGCCTGTTCTGCGGCGAGCCGTTGCCGGTCCGTACCGCACAGCTCTGGCAGGCAGCGGCGCCGAACTCGATTGTCGAGAACCAGTACGGGCCAACCGAGTTGACGATCGCATGCTTCGTGCACCGCTGGGATCCGGAGAAATCGCCCGCGATCTGCCAGAACGATGTGGTTCCGATCGGCCGTCCCTATCCGGGATTAGCCGCGCTGCTCGTCGATGAGAATCTCAAGCCGGTGCCGCACGGGGAGCCCGGTGAACTGTGCGTAACCGGCCCGCAGACGAGCCCGGGCTATTGGCGCGATCCGGTGAAGACAGTTGAGCGCTTTGTGCAACTTCCCGTGTCGGAACATGAGACGCGGCGCTTCTATCGCACAGGCGATCGCGTTGTACGGCTCGACACCGGGGAATATATTTTTCTCGGGCGGGCCGATTATCAGATCAAAGTACTCGGACACCGTGTGGAATTGGGCGAAGTGGAAGCGGCGCTGCGCTATGACACAGTAGTCGAGCACGCGGTGGCTCTCGGCTGGCCGCTGAATCAACTCAGCGCAGAAGCAGTGATTGCCTTCGTGTCCGGCACCTCGCTCGATGAGCAGAAATTACTCGAGCGCGCAAGAGAGGTGCTGCCGCCCTACGCAGTTCCGCAAAAACTGTTTCTCGTGGACCACATGCCCTTGAACGCAAACGGCAAAGTAGACCGGCGCGCCTTGCAGCAACAGGCGGCAGACTTCAAACTGGAAGCGGTAAAGCGATAACTAAACAGCCACTACGGCGGGTGCCTTGGGCTGTAGGCTCATTACCTTGCGAGCCGGATTTCCGGCGACAACGGTATTGGCAGGCACGTCGCTCATCACATAGGCACCGCTGCCGACTACGCTGTTTTCGCCGATGGTCACGCCCGGAAAAATAACGGCGCCGCTACCGATCCAGACGTTATCCCCGATTTTGACCGGCCGAACGTCTTCGACATTGGCGGGCGCGCCCGCCCGGCGGAGATCCGGATCAAGCGGGTGGCCAGGGGAATCGAAGATGGTTACGAAGGGCGCGAGGCGGCAATGGTTGCCAATAGAGATCTCTTTGCCGATGGTGAATATGCAGCCGTGACCGATGCCCGAGTTGTTGCCCACCCGAAGGGTAGGATTCGGACTGTAGCGGACCGCAAACGAAAAGTTGCACTTGCCATCGACGATCACGTTGTCGCCGAGAACAATGTCGCCTTTGCCCTGCACCCAGTGAATAAAGACACCGGTATGCAGGTTACGCCCATAACTCCGGCAGTAAGCCTTAAACAGCGGCTCGCAAACAAAGACCCGATAAAGCGTGTACCAGAGCTGCCGGACGCCAATGAAGACCAGGAGCACCGGCCGAGCGATCACCCGCGGTGCAGGAACGCTGAAGTTCAGCACCGCGCGGCGAAAGCGGCGAACGGTCACTGCTAACCAATGGTCCGATGTAGCGAATGAACGGTACAGCGACATAGAGACTGTTCTTCCCTATTGTTGCAGCGAATGCAACTACGGTTACAGGCAGATTTGCCGCCGCTTCGCGAACAGGAGGCCAGTTCCGTTAAGAGGAAGCGGTTTCGCCTGACGAGCGCGCGGCAGCATCGAGGCGCGCCTGCGCTTTCGCGATGGCGTGGTTGGCGGCTTCCGAAGCGGGCGCGTCCTGCGCGGATCTCAGAGCATCGTGAGCTTCGTCGAGTTCACGCCGCGCGGCGGCAACGTCGATATCGTAACTGAACTCAGCGTGATCCGCGAGCACGCGAACGTGATTCTCGAACACTTCGACAAAGCCGCCGTCTATGGCAAGGAACTGCTGGCGGTCGTAACGGGTGTAGCTGAGAACACCCGGGCCGAGCGCGCTTAGCAGGGGAGCGTGCCCCGCCAGGATGCCAAGCTGGCCGTTTCTGCCGGGCAATTCGGCCTGCAGCACCTGCTCATCGATGAACAGGCGCTCAGGCGTGGCGACTTCAAGCTGAAAGGTATCTGGCATATTGCGACACGCTTATCACATCTGCATGCGCTGTGCGGCTTCGACCACGTCTTCGATGTTGCCCTGCATGTAGAAGGCCTGCTCGGGAAGACTGTCGTGCTTGCCGTCTACGATCTCCTTAAAGCTGCGCACGGTGTCTTCGAGCTTGACGTACTTGCCGGGGCGGCCGGTGAATTGTTCGGCCACGTGGAACGGCTGCGAAAGGAAGCGCTGAAGCCGGCGCGCGCGGGCTACGATCTGCTTGTCTTCATCGCTCAATTCATCGATACCGAGGATGGCGATAATGTCCTGCAGGTCTTTAAAGCGCTGCAATGTCTGCTTGACGCGCTGGGCCACATCGTAGTGCTCCTGGCCGACGATGTGGGGATCAAGAATGCGCGACGTGGACGCGAGCGGATCGACCGCCGGATAGATACCGAGCTCGGAGATAGCACGAGAAAGGTTGGTGGTCGCGTCGAGGTGCGCAAACGTAGTGGCCGGCGCGGGATCGGTGAAATCGTCAGCGGGAACGTAGATCGCCTGAACGGACGTAATGGAGCCGCGTTTGGTCGAAGTAATGCGCTCCTGCAGGTCGCCCATCTCGGTAGCCAGGTTCGGCTGATAACCGACGGCCGAGGGCATGCGGCCCAATAGCGCAGATACTTCGGAGCCGGCCTGGGTAAAGCGGAAAATGTTGTCGATGAAGAGCAATACGTCCTGCCCTTCCTCATCACGGAAATACTCAGCGACAGTGAGACCCGTTAAACCCACGCGCAGGCGCGCGCCGGGTGGTTCGGTCATCTGGCCGTAGACCAAGGCAACCTTGGACTTCTGCCAATCGTGCGGGTCGACGATGCCGGCTTCCTGCATTTCGAGCCAGAGGTCATTGCCTTCGCGGGTGCGCTCACCCACGCCGGCGAACACCGAAACACCGCCATGTTTCATCGCGATGTTGTTGATCAGCTCCTGAATGATGACCGTCTTGCCGACACCGGCGCCGCCGAAAAGGCCAATTTTGCCGCCGCGGAGGTAGGGCTCGAGAAGATCGATGACCTTGATACCGGTCTCGAACATTTCGAGCTCGGTGGCCTGTTCTTCGAACTCGGGCGCAGCGCGATGAATGGAGGCGCGCTTCTCGGTTTGCACCGGACCCATGTTGTCGACCGGCTGGCCGAGCACGTTCAGCACGCGGCCGAGGGTCGGCTTACCGACGGGAACGCTGATGGGCGCGCCCGTATCGAATGCCTTCATGCCACGGACGAGACCGTCGGTCGGTTCCATCGCGATGGTGCGGACGCGGCCTTCGCCGATGTGCTGCGCGACTTCGGCGATGATGTCCACTTTGATGGGAACGTCGAAACCTTCACTGGTAACGCGGATGGCGTTCATCAGTTTTGGAACGTGCCCTTCTGCGAACTGGATCTCAATGGTCGGACCCGCGACTTGTACTACGTGCCCTTCGGCGACAGCCTGTGTTGCCATAAAGTACCTTCTTATTCCTTTGGGCGCTAGCCTAGGGCGGCAGCACCGCTAACAATTTCAATGATCTCGCGCGTAATGCTGGCCTGACGAACACGATTGAGGGTCAGGGTCAGGTCACTGATTACGTCACCGGCATTCGAGCTGGCAGCGTCCATCGCGGTCATGCGCGCGGCGTGATAAGCCGAGATGGATTCGAGCAACGCACGGTAGATTTCCAGTTCGACGTAGCGCGGCAGCAGAGTGCGAAGAAGCTCTCCCGGCGGCTGCTCGTAGATGTAGTCGATCTGCAGGTCGGCGTTTTCCGGCAGCTCGACCGGAAGAATTTTGCGCAGGCGCAGATTGGGCGCCATAACGCTCTTGAACTCGTTGAAGGCGAGATAGACAGCGTCAGTCTCGGCGTCGCGGTACCGCCGGATCATTTCATCGGCGATTTCAGCAGCCTGATGGTATTTCGGCTTATCCACGATACCGACATGCTCGCCCGTTAAGTTGAAGTTTCTACGACGGAAATAATCGCGCCCCTTGCGGCCAATGGCTTCAATGCGCAGCTCGGCGGCGTGGTGCTCATCGACAAAACGTTGAGCCATACGGAACAGGTTGGAATTGAAGGCGCCGGCGAGGCCGGTATCGCTCGACACCACAATCAATTGGATGCGCTTTTCTTCGCGAACCTGAAGCAGCGGGAGATCGGCGGTTTCTTCCGTGCTTCGCGCGGCAGCGGCGACGTTGCGCAGCACTCGTTCCATGATCCCGGCGTACGGGCGCGACGCTATGGCTTGTTCCTGGGCGCGGCGCAGCTTAGCAGCCGAGACCATTTTCATGGCCTTGGTAATCTGCTGCATGTTCTTGACGCTGCGTATGCGGCGCCGCAAATCGATTAGGCTAGGCATGGACTAAACGTGATCCGCTGGAGGGCGCCGGCTAGACGCTCAGGGTCGTGTTCTGCTTCTCCGTGGAGGCTTGCGCAGGAACTCCGTTGCTCGCGGGCGAGCCGGTGCGTCCCTCGGACGACTGCGGTTTTGTCCCGGCGGGACGCGCAGCGGAGGCCGGCTGGAAGAGTTTCGAGAACTCAATCAACGCGTTCTTGAGTCCGCCCCGGATATCGTCATTGAGCTCTTTCTTTTCGCGGATCGCCTTCAGGAGGTCTGACTTGCGGCCGTCGAGAAAGCTGTAAAGTTCGACCTCAAAGCGGCGAATCTGATCGACCGGAAGATCATCGAGAAAGCCATTGGCGCCGGCGAACAGGATGGCGACCTGTTTTTCGACCGGAATCGGCGAATAGGGCGGCTGCTTCAAAACTTCCACCCAACGTTTCCCGCGGTTGAGCTGGTCCTGGGACGCCTTGTCCAGGTCGGAGCCGAACTGGGCGAAGGCTTCGAGGTTCCGGTACTGGGCCAGTTCGAGACGCAGGCTGCCGGCCACGGAGCGCATGGCTTTGATCTGGGCGCTGCCGCCGACGCGGCTGACCGAGAGGCCGACGTTGATGGCCGGGCGGATGTTCGAGTTGAAGAGGTCGGTTTCGAGGTAGATCTGGCCGTCGGTGATGGAAATGACGTTGGTCGGGATGTAGGCGGAGACGTCGCCAGCCTGCGTTTCAATAATGGGCAGCGCGGTGAGCGAACCGCCGCCATTGGCATCGTTGAGCTTGGCAGCACGCTCCAGCAGGCGGCTGTGGAGGTAGAACACGTCACCGGGATAGGCTTCGCGTCCGGGCGGGCGGCGGAGAAGCAGCGAGATTTCGCGATACGCGGCAGCGTGCTTCGAAAGATCATCGTAGATGCAGAGGGCGTGGCGCTTGGAGTCGCGGAAGTACTCGCCGATGGCGCATCCGGCGTAGGGCGCGATGTACTGCATTGGCGCCGGGTCGGAAGCCGTAGCGGCGACCACGACGGTGTAGTCCATGGCCCCGTGTTCTTCGAGGATGCGGACAACCTGTGCGACGGTGGAGCGCTTCTGGCCGATGGCGACATAGATGCACACCATGTCCTGGCCCTTTTGATTGATGATGGTGTCGAGCGCGACAGTGGTTTTGCCGGTCTGGCGGTCACCGATGAGAAGCTCGCGCTGGCCGCGGCCGATGGGCACCATGGCATCGATGGCTTTGATGCCGGTCTGGACCGGCTCTTTGACGGGCCGGCGGTCTACGACGCCGGGCGCGAGGCGTTCGAGCGAGTTGAAGCCGGTGGTATCGATATCACCTTTGCCGTCGATTGGATGACCGAGCGCGTTGACGACGCGACCGACCATGGCTTCACCGACCGGGATGGACATAATGCGTCCGGTGCGGCGGACCTGATCGCCTTCCTTGACGTTGCTGTAGTCGCCGAGCAGCACCGCGCCCACCTGGTCTTCCTCGAGGTTGAGGGCGATGCCGACCGTTTCCCCGCCGAAATCGACGAGTTCGCCGGCCATGACATTCTGCAGCCCGTAGAGACGAGCGATACCATCGCCTACGCTGATGATAGAGCCGGTCTCGGATACGTTCGCGACTGCGTCGAAGTTTTCGATCTCGGAGAGCAGCACTCGCGAGATTTCATCTGCTCTGATTTGAGCCATACGTTCTTAATCCTTATTAAACACGCGAGAACAGCCGCTGGCGCATGCTCTCGAGCTTGCCTCGGAGGGTAGCATCGTACTCCATGGAGGCGACGCGCGCACGGACGCCCGCGATCAATGACGGATCGACTTCATAATGCGCCCGAACGTACTTTCCGGTTTTCGCACCGAGTGCGCGCTCGATATCCTGGCGCTGTTCTCGAGTAAGTTCCTTCGCAGACGCGATTTCGGCGGGGATCCAGCCGGTCCGCTCGTCGGCAATCAATTGAAAGTGCTTGTGCATAGCCTCGAGATCGCGAGACCTGCGGTGCGAGATGACAACCAGCAGAAAATTCCTGATCAGGCGATGGAGGCCTAACTCGTCGACCAAACGGGCGATCACCGCTTCCTTGCGGGGCTTGGTTACAGCCGGCGAAAGAAGGACGATCTGCAGATCTTTCGAACCGGAGATGAGCTCCGATGCCGCCTTGAGCTGGGCGGTTGCGTCCGTTGGCGAAAGGCCGGAATTGGGAGCAAACACGGCATCCGCGAGGGCGTTGGCGTAGTGGGAAGCGAGGGCACCCGGCATTTAATTATTCCCTCGCTCGACCAAGTGCACAAAATCCTGGATGAATTCCTCCGGCTCACCGCCAGGAAACGCATCCCAGAGCCGGCGCTCCGCCACACTGAGGGCGAGCTGGGCCGCATGACGGCGGACCTGGTTGGCGCCCTGCTGGCGCAGCGCGTCGATCTCATTCAGCACATTGCGGTGGATGTGATCCACCTCTTCCTGCGCTTCCTGTCTGAACCTCGCGTGGTCGCGATCAAGCTCTCGCTGGGCTTCCTCGCGTAAGCGGCGGACCTCTTCGGCAAGCGTAGCCATTTTGCGATCGATCTCAGAATAGCGGTAATCCGCTTCGAGCTTAAGGCCGGTCGCGTCTTCAATCGCTTTTCGAATATCCGCCGAACGTGCATTGAAGAAGCTGGGCGAATAGCGGGCTATGGCGTAGCCGAGCAGGATGGCAAAGATGCCAAAGTTGATGATCTTGTACTTGCCCACCCGATCCATAGCGGCGGTTTCCTGGGGCGAGGGCTCCTGCGCACGCAAGTGGACGGCGCCTGCAAACAGGAATAAAGCGGTAAAGAGGCACAAGGGAGCGAGGCCGCGACGGACTGCCCGAAAGAATGGGGCGCTTTGGCGCATCATGCCGCTCTCCGTGCGAGGAGGGTGTTGACGATCTTACTACTAAGGGCTTCTACCCGGGCATCGAGCTCGGACTGAGCGCGTTCGACTTCCTTTGCAATCTGCCCGCGGGCGTCCTGGATCTCGGCGTCGGCTTGGGCTCGGGCTTTGGCGACAGCCTCGGCCTGCTCCTCAGACCAGCGCCGACGGAGGGCTTCGTGCTCGGCGTGGATCTGGGCGCGAGCGATCTGCAGAGCGCGTTCAAATTCAGCGTTCTTTTTCTCGGCTTCCTCGAAGGCACGCCGGGCGAGTTCACGCACTCCTTCGGTCTGACGGCGACGCTCTTCGAGCACGCGGGCGAGCGGCTTAAAGAAGACGTATTTCAGATAAAACGTCAGAAAAAGGAAGAAAACGGCGGTGGGCACTGCTTCAAGCAGCAGGTCAGCGAGGGCCTTTAGCGTTGCATCCATGCAGAGCTGATATAGGGAAGGAATCGCGCAGCTCGGGGCTCAGAAAACAAGCGCACTACGACCGTGTAACGAACGTCCCTAAAGGATTACGCTAGCATAGCGGATTTCTAGGGGTCAACGAACCGGCTGGAGAAAGATTAAGCCAGTAGATTCAGCTCACGCGATAAACATCTCTATATGTAGCACACGCGCCGCGCCGTTTTCCTCCCAGGGTAAGTCCTGGTTTTCCCCAAAGCGCTAAATCCGTGTACACTAGGGAGCAGGTAAACCATTTGACTTCTTTTGTCTCTGAACCCCTGGCGCGGGTCAGCGCCATCCGCTAGTCCGGCATGTATCCACCAAGAAACTTCCCGCCTCGCCGGCCTAGAATCCGAGAGAACGTTAACGAAGCGATCCGAGCACGCGAGGTGCGTGCTGTCTTTCCGGACGGATCCGTAGAGATCATGCCCACGCCTGCGGCCGTCCGCAAGGCGCAAGACATGGGACTCGACCTGATTCTGATCGCGCCCACTGCAGAGCCACCCGTGGCAAAGGCCATGGACTACGGCCAATGGCAGTATGAGCAGAAAAAAAAGCAGCATGATGCCAAGAAAAAGCAGCATGTCATCCAGGTAAAAGAACTAAAATTCCGTCCCAATACGGATGACCACGACTACGAATTCAAGAAAAATCACGCCATCCGGTTCCTCAAAGAGGGAAACCGCGTCAAAGCCGTAGTGCAGTTCCGAGGACGTGAAATTGCGCACGTCGATCTTGGCAAGAAGCTGCTAATGCGCTTTGCAGAGGACCTGAACGGGGTCGGTGCGGTGGAGGGGCAGCCACGCCTTGAAGGCCGCAACGCACACGTGATCATCAGCCCTGTCAAGGCGACCGCCAGCTCGAAAGAAAAGCAAAAAGAACAGGGCCAGGGCCCGGCACAAGCGGCGGCGAACCCAAATCCGGCTTAGGAGCCCGCGGCGGGCTGAATACCTGCCCAACTGCCGCCTGAAAGGCGGCTGCAGCCAGGATTGGCTGCCCCACTCCCAAAATATTCTTCCTCGAATTTTGGGTAAGTTGAAAATTCGAACCCATTCGGAACGGGCTGCACGGGCGTGCTCTGCTTGATCTTTGCGCTTTCGTCCGCAGCGATGCGCGCAAGCCGATCCCGCTGGAGCTCGCGCAGCATGGCGGTATCCTTTTCGCGCTGCCGGCGGAGCCGGTTTTCCTGGATGCTCAGATTGTTGAGCTGACGTCGGTAACCGAGGAAGACGTGTGCGTCAATTAGCGACCGGCGCACGGCCTGATCCTCTTCAGCCGGGAATTGTTCCACGGCTTCGATGCGGCCGATGGCATAAATGCCAGCTTCGAGGGCCGGAATACGAAGAAGCCGCCATTCGGTGTCCGCGAGGGATTGGACCAGACGGCGCTCCTGATCGGTTTGCGGCTGCCATTCGGCGGCGAAGGCGGCGATCAGAGCGGAATAGGCCGCGACATCATCATCGGGCAGCAGGACCGTTTGACCAGTTAAGCCGGTTTTGACTGCGGTCAGCGAAGATTTGGCTTTGCCGGCTTCGGTCTTGGGGCCGGAGGACAGTTGTGCGTTGGCGCGATTTGCCTGTAGCTGGGCCTCGGATACTGAGGGCTGCGTTTCAGCCCTGCGGGCGAGCTTTTTTTCGCGGCGTTCCTGGGCTCTGCGGATTTGGCGGGCAGTCATGGGCGGCTCCAAAAATGGATTGGCCCGCAGCAGGTGGATGCCCGCTGCGGGCCTGACTGACGCTAGCACATGAACGGAAATATACGAACTTCGCTGCTATGAGAGATAGCGGTTAAGTTGCAGATTCGCGGAAAGAAACAAATTTTCGGGATGCTTGTCACCGGCTCATCACACACAACCCTGGGCATAACTGGCGTGGATGTCGAACGAGCTTGACCGCTTGAGAGACCGGCTTATGGCCATGGCTGTCGTCGCCATGGAAAAGGCGGACGCCGGACTTGAAATCCTTTAATCAGCTGGGCTTCGAAGCATTGCCCCCGGTCCCGCCACTATGCTAAAAACAGGACACTATGGAGGCCATACCCATCACAGCACGCAAGTACACCAACTTCGATGACATCAAGGCGGACGAATACCGCTATTGGCAAAGTCGCCCTGTGCATGAGCGGATGGATGCGATAGAGGAACTGGTTCAAACTGCCTATGCGCTCAAGGGGTGGGAGATCGAACCTGATGTACCAAGACTACAAAGACCTTTTGTCCGCCTTCCAGTCCCATGGCGTTAGATACCTCGTCGTGGGAGGCTTCGCGGTTGGCTTTCACGCGCAACCGCGCTTTACCAACGATCTGGACCTTTTCATACAGGCCGACCCTGCAAACGCACAAGCGGCGTACGCCGCGCTTGCCGAGTTTGGCGCTCCGCTGCAAGAAATCCGCCCGGAGGACTTCACCGACCGCAGCAGCTTTTTCCGTTTTGGCCGTGAGCCGCATGGCTTCGATATTCTTCCGTCCATTCCCGGCGTCGACTTTGAAGCTGCATGGCAACGGCGGGTTGAAGGGGTGATCGACCCCGCGACGGGCTTCAAGGCGTTTTTTATTTCGCGCGAAGACCTCATTGCTTCGAAACTCGCGTCGGGACGCAAGCGCGACCTTATGGACGTTGAAGACATTCAAGAGGCCGCTGAGAGCCAGCACTCAAAGCCTGCAAAAAAATAGCCGCCCGAGGGTGCACCCGGAAGCGGCCCTAATCAGTGAACACGCAACCGGCTTTACTCAAGCGTGGGCGAGAACATCGAAGACACTATTAGCTAAAGGTAATAAACAATAACGTTCATGTCCCGAACCAGCAGCAAGTTTTGGAATAGCTGAAAAACTGCTATCTACGCTGCGCACCGTTCCCACTTGGTTGTTCCTCGGCCTTGCCGCCGCGTGCGCTGTCGTTCTTTTCTCTCCTGAGTTCGCGTCCATACACTTAACCGATTTAAGAAAGCAGTGGGGTGCGTACATCGCCTTATTCGGGATAGTGGCTTCGTCGCTCGGTGTTTTCCGTATCGCAGAAGTGTCATTCAAGGCCGCGCTGGGTTCTTTAAGGAGAAAACAAAGCCGACGAGTTTTAAAGTTTTGGCTGGGGCCGTCTCAAACCAGGCTGTGGGGTGCCACACAACAGGTCGATGGGCGATTTGTTTCTCAAGTCTCAGTCTCACTGGATGTTCTCAATACCTCTCATCTGCCTATCTGCATCGCCCGCGTCGAAATCGCTAAGCCGAAATGTCCGGATGTAATTAGTTCGAGCTTTTTCTTTCCGAGCCATGATTACCACACCGCCGACTACGAGACGATTGATGCGTACGAAACTGCTACAGCTCAAATCCACATTACGGCCAATGGGCTGTTATCACATTCTGAAGCCCCTATTCCTGTCAACATCGCCGTATTTGACCATCAAGGAACGCGGTACCTGATTAAGGGCGTCGTTTGCGGTCCAATTCCTAAGCCAGCAGCCTGACCTCGTGTGACCACATTTAAGCATGATTACCTGTAAAGTGCATCTGAGTGGCGCTGGTTATCTTCATGACGCAACACTCCCGCCGTGCCGCGCGTCGGCGAGTCCATCTGGTTCAGCGATGATGAGAGAGAAACACACGGGATTGCGTACAAGGTGGAAAACGTCATGTACGCGTATCACGGCGGCGAGGTTCAATTCTTTGTAAAGCGCGAACCGACACTGTTTTTCAAGCAGTGGGGCGACTGACCTTATCTGCGTTTCAGAAAGAGTAAGTTTCGGGATGATTTTTTTTAAGGCCCATAAACAAAGGGTTTACCAGTCCCGAAAGTCTGTCCCAAAATGATGCAATGAAAACTCACGGCGCTCAGGAAAGCGGGGTGCAGAACGAGTTGATCGCCTGGAAGCTGGACCGGCCAGCCGCAGCTCGCGCGGCCTGATCACCATGCCGGACGACTTATGCGATCGAGGCGTCAAATTCCGATCGTTGACGGAAGCGAGCGGCAGTTAGAGGCCGACAGGCCGCGCCATGTGGCAAATGCCTAATAAGCGGCTCTTCACACCCGGCTCATCACCACCAACCCTGGCATATAGATAGAAGGTAGAGCGAAGGCGAATGAATCGAGTTGCGCTGGTGACGGGCGCTGGGAGCGGAATTGGGCGGGCCGTGAGCCTGGCTTTGCACGCGTCCGGATGGGATGTAGTGATGGCCGGCAGAACAGGGTCGAGGTTGAATGAGACGGCGGCGATGGCGAAGGCGACCGGTTCGAGAACGGTTGTGGTGCCCACCGACGTCAGCGAACCCGAAGCGGTGGCGGCGCTGTTTGGCAAGATCCGCGAGGAGTTTGGGCGGCTGGATCTGCTGTTCAATAATGCCGGTGTCAACGCACCGGCTGTTCCGATTGAGGAACTGAGCTACGAACACTGGCGTGAAGTCATAGCGGTGAATCTGACGGGAGCCTTCCTGTGTGCGCAGGAGGCGATCCGACTGATGAAGACACAGCAGCCCAGAGGCGGGCGAATCATCAACAACGGCTCTATTTCGGCGCACGCGCCACGACCAAACTCCGCGCCTTATACAGCCACCAAGCACGCGATTACCGGTCTCACGAAGAGCCTCTCGCTTGATGGAAGGCCCTTTGATATCGCCTGCGGGCAGATCGATATCGGGAATGCCTCGACCGAGATGACAGAGGCGATGACAGCCGGAGTACTACAGGCGAACGGCAGCAGAGCGGTAGAGCCACGCATGGACGTGCAGCATGTGGCCCAGGCAGTGCTGTATATGGCCGGGCTTCCGCTAGATGCGAATGTGCAATTCCTTACTGTTATGGCGACCAAGATGCCGTATGTGGGGCGTGGATGAGAAGCGCCGGGATCCGATTCAGGACGCGGCTGTCCCATAAACGCGACACCGCTGGACGGGGAGGCGTCAAAGGCCGGCAGAAATACGTAGAATTCGATTTGGCAAACCAATTGCGCAATGCTCTCCGGGAGAATCTCATGAGCGATCTCATGCGGGATGTTCGCTATACAGCGCGGGTATTGTTGAGGACTCCGGCGGCGACGGCCATTGCCGTTCTTGCGCTCGCGCTGGGCATCGGCGTAAACGCATCCTCCTTTATCAGCACGAGCGCGTTGATTCTTCACCCGCTGCCTTATCCGCGGCTGGATCGCATTGTGACCGTTTGGGGAACGCTGCCGAAGCTGCAGACGGAGCGAAGTCCGCTGGCGCCGGCGGATTTCATCGACCTCAAGAATGAGAGCCACTCGTTCGAGCAACTCGCAGCTTACCGTGAATGGAATGCGGCGCTGACCGGGACAGGCGATCCCGAATGGGTGCAAGCGACGGTGGTGACGCCGGGCTTCTTCCGCGTGCTTGGCACGGGCGCCCGGCTGGGACGCACCTTCGCGGGGGATGAGAGCGACGCATCCCCGGCGAGAGTGGCAGTGGTGAGCCAGGGATTCTGGAAGACGCATCTGGCGGGATCGGCGGATGCGGTGGGCAAAGCGATTTCGCTCGACGGGAAGAGTTACACCGTGATCGGCGTAATGCCTGCCGAATTCAACTATCCGCTCCAAAACGAGATCTGGGCGCCGCTTACGCTGGACGCAGCCGAGCAGCACCAGCGCGCGGTGCATAACCTGATGGTACTGGGCCTTCTGAAGCCAGGCGTAAGCGCGACCGAAGCCAGCAGGGAAGCCGCGGCGATTGCTGCACGGCTAGCGCAGCGGTATCCGTCGACGAACGAAGCTCGCAGTATAGTGGCAGCTCAGCTTCGCGAATCGAGCGACCAGGTGACGAACCATTTCCTCCTCACGCTGATGGGCGCGACCTTTTTCGTGCTGCTGCTCGCGTGTGCAAATGTCGCAAACCTGCAACTGGCACGCGCTGCGAACCGGCAGAAAGAAATAGCGGTGCGGGCAGCGCTCGGGGCAAGCCGGGCCCGGATCGCGCGGCAGTTAGTCATAGAAAGCCTGCTGATCGCGCTCGCCGCGGGCGGAATCGGGCTTCTTCTCGCGAGCTGGACAAGCGACGCGCAGCGGCCGTATATCTCGCCCGGAGCATTGAGGGTTGTGCCGGGACTCGCGAATATGCACGTGGATTCGACCGTGGTGATGCTGACTTTTGCGGTGTCCATCGCGGCAGCGTTGCTGTGCAGCCTGCCGGCCATTTTCCAGCTTGTGATGCGGCGGATGCGGGCGGATCTGCGCGATGCTCTGCAGGAACGCGGCGGCAGCCAGGGAGCGCTTCCGGGCCAGAATCGTTTGCGGTCGGTGCTGGTTGTGTTCGAACTCGCCATGGCGTTAGTGATGCTGGTGGGAGCGGGCCTGATGGTGAACACATTCCAGCGCCTGCTCGACCGTTATCAGGGATTTGACCCGAAGAATCTGCTGACGATGCAGGTGTCACTGCCGGCGACTGCGTACCCAGGCGGAGCGCAGATAACGTCGTTTTACGACCGGGTGCTGCAGGCGCTCAAGACTGTTCCGGGCGTGAGAGCAGGAGCGGTTTCCTCGAGCGCCGGACCTGCGGAGCGGCTCGTGATTGAAGGACGGCCAGAGCCCCGGGCCGGTGAGCCGAGGCCTTACGTCAAGGCCGTGAGCGGCGAGTTTCTGGAAGCCATGCGCATCCCGCTGCTAAGCGGGCGCTTTCTTTCGGACAGGGATCGAGCGACTACACCGGGCGTCGTGGTGGTGAGTGAAAGCATTGCCCGCCATTACTGGCCGAATGCCAGCCCGGTAGGCAGGCGCATTCAGCTCAATGGGCAATCGGGATGGCTGACAGTTGTCGGTGTGTGCCGGGATGTCATCGATGACTGGTTCAGCGGGCAACCGTCTCCGGCGGCGTATGTTCCCTACACGCAACATCCCAGCGCTTCCGGAGTGATCCTCCTCCGCACAGCGGGCGACCCGATGCAGGCGGCGCCGGCAGCGCGCGCAGAGATCCGCAGCGTCAACAAAGATTTGCCGGTTTACGACGTCGAGACGATGGAAAAGGCGATGGCCGACGAGCGCGGAGGAGTTCACGCCGCAGCTTCCACAATGACGGGATACGCGATTATCGCTTTGCTTCTGGCGACTACCGGCATTTATGGAGTGCTCTCCTATTTCGTGGCAGCGCGGACGCATGATATCGGCGTGCACATGGCGCTAGGCGCAAACCGAGTGGACATTCTCAAAATGACGATGCGGAGAGCCGCCGTATTGACTGCGGCGGGCCTTCTCATCGGGATACCGCTCGCGGTATTGCTCACACGCGTGATGGCGAGCGCGCTTTACGGAGTAGTGCATCTGGAGCCGATGACGTTCGGCCTGTTCGCCGGCGTTCTTGCGCTTTCGGCGCTGCTGGCCAGCTATCTCCCGTCGCGGCGCGCGACACGCATCGATCCAATGAAGGCTTTGCGGAGCGAATAGTCTGCGTACAAACAGCAAGCCGTGGCTAGAGTTGGCTGGCTCTCAAGACGCAGGATTATATGTATGAAGAAGACTCTAGATATTGACGACGAGCTCTTCAAACAGGCTAAATTGGCATGCGGTGCGGCTACCGATACCGAGATTGTTCGTTTGGGTCTCGAGGCACTGGTGCGCCGCGCCGCTTACGAGCGCCTTCGAACTCTCCGTGGAACTGAGCCTCACGCACGAGAGGTTTGCAGGCGTCGCAAAAAGGCGTCTGCTAAACGCAAGATCGGCTGATGGTTTTGGTCGTGTAGAGAGCGAACTCTCGTCTAGTGCGGCTGGGACTACCTTGAGCGCCGTGGCTTGAACCGAATGCGCGCTCCTCGACAGATGCGGTCTGTAAAGGCGGCTGCCAGGATTGGCTGCCCCACAACGAGATGCTAAGCATGAGCTGGTTCAAGCTGCCAACCACCGTTCCGGGCTAGAATGGCGCAAGTGCTACGCGTACGGCTGTTGCATTGGAAAGCCGCGGAGGCTGCGGTAACCAGAGATGTCCTGCTCCGGGCGGGATTCCGGGTGGAGTATGACGAGACGTTCCAATCGGCGCTGATGCGGAAGTGGCGCGAGGATCCACCAGCGGCGTTTGTGATCGATCTTTCGCGGCTGCCGTCGCAAGGGCGCGAGATCGCGATTGCGCTGCGGCAATCGCCAAAGACCCGACAGGTCCCCATCGTCTTCTGCAATGGCGCGCCCGAGAAAGTGAAGCTGATCCGTGAAGTTCTTCCCGATGCGACTTACTGTGCGGGCGAGGAGTTAGTCAAGACCGTGAAGCATGTACGGCCTGTGCAGTCGCCGGTCAGGCCGTTGGATATGATGGACCGCTACGGATCGCGGACGACCGCCCAGAAGCTTGGCATCACAGAGGGAAGTACGGTTGCTGTTATCGATCCGCCAGGCAACGTAAGTACCATGCTCGGCGTGCTGCCGCGCCGGGTCGAGTTTGTTGAGCAATGCGGGGCCGTGACGCTGTGCTTTGTTAATTCCCCGGATGGTCTGCGGGCCGATCTGTCTCGCGTGCGCAGCCTGGCAGCGAGGACGAAACTTTGGATTTTGTGGCGGAAGAAGAGCGCTCCCGGTCATGAGGGAGTAACGGAACAGCTAGTCCGGGAAACAGGGATCGGTTTAGGGCTGGTGGATTACAAGATCTGTTCGATTGACAAAACCTGGAGCGCGATGCTGTTCGCACGAAAGAAGTGAGATATGGAAGAACGAGCCGACGAGTTACAGCAGGCGTTTTTGACGTTTTCGCGCGAGAAGTTGAAAGACGAGTACTGGCCGAGGATCTGCGCGTGCATTGAGTCGCTCACGGAAGAGCAGATCTGGTGGCGTCCGAACGAGACGAGCAACAGCATCGGAAATCTGCTGCTGCACTTGAACGGGAACATGCGGCAGTGGATTGTGGCGCCTCTGGGCGGCGTGGCAAACACGCGGAATCGGGATGCCGAGTTCGCGGAACGGCGGCACCTTGACACGGCCACACTACGGAGCGCGCTGGACGAAACACTCGAGGAGTTCGATCGCATTCTGGCTCGATTGACGGCAGCGGACCTGCTCAAGACCTATACCATCCAGCGATACGAAGGCATTACTGCTCTTGCAGCGATCTATCACGTGGTGGAGCATTTTGGCATGCACACAGGCCAGATCCTCTACATCACGAAGGCCATGACGGGAAACGACCTGGGATTCTACCGGCAGTTAAGCGGTTGGGGACCGGTGGCGTCCAGCCACTAAATTCTCTGCGCTATTCTCTGCGCGCGGCGGTACCTGATGAAAAGCATTGCCGCGAAGCCGGCGGCAAGGAGGACGAAGTAGCCGCCAGGCTCAGCGGCCGAACTCGCGGCAGAGGCGACAACACTGATGTCGTCCAAACCGAGGTATGCCGGATTTTGCAGGAAGCCGAATTCCAGCACGGTTGACGAAGACGAAGCAGTTAGCCCGTTGAACGTATATTTGACGAAATTGTCGAGTTCGGGAACCGGGTTCTGGACGGAGCCGGGAATGACGGAACCGTTCCAGGAAGCCTGGAACACACTGGGGGCGTTATCTCCATCGCTGGACGGGTTATCCAGATAGTAAGTAAGTGAGTAAGTCCGTCCCGGTGTGGTCGCGAGGGCCTGGGACAGATAGCCGTAAGTGGTGGGATCGCCCGGTGTGCCGATGGGGCCTAGCTGCGCTCCAAAGTTGCCGCTGTTTGCAAAATTCGGGGCAACTGACGCGGCGGGAGCGACGAAGTTATATCCCAAGCTTCCGGACTCTGTCCAGGACGTGAAATCACCGGTTTCGAATCCGCAGTTTGCGACTAAGTTACCGGAAATGGCACCGCAAACGCTTGGACTCGCGGTTGCAAGGGCGGGGAGAAACACTGCTGAAAGCACAGCAAAATGTAATTTCTTCAACACTTGTTGAAGGCTCCTTTCGAAACGTACCTCACGGTTTTACATAAGCTGTGCTGGGTTTTTCAACGGTTCTATAAGTAATGAGCGTTCTAACGGGATGTGGCAAGTCGTTCGAGTTCCGCGTGGCGCATGCGAGCGAGAGCTCTCAGCAGCAAAGAAGCCCGAGCGCGAGCTCAAGTTTCGGCATAGTAGCGGTCCGTCGCCTGAACGATCAATCCCTTCTCCTTGGTCTTTAATTGAAGCTTACGAAACCCCGAGGATGTGACCGGCTGGTCAGAGACGAAACCGAGGCTGTACTGGCTGCGCAGCTCCTCCTGGATGGCGTCGTAGATCTGGCTGATGCTGCGAGTTTTCGACACCTCGAAGTAGCCGCCGCCAGTTTCGCCGGCGAGATGCTTCAGGACACCTTTGCCGCTGGGCCCGAGTGAGAGATGGCCGCCGTAGTAGGACTCGTCGGAGAACAGGATGCAGTAGACGAGGGTATCGGCGCGCTGTGCGGCTTCGATGGCATCCGTGAGGGTAACGGTACTGCCGAAGTCGACACCATCTGTGAGGACGATGAAGGCTTTGCGGCCCTGTACGCTGCGCATAACCTTGATAGAAGCGGTGCGAACGGCATCGTAGAGCAGCGTGCCGCTGCCGTTGCGGGCCTGCTCGGCAGTCGGCGAATCAATCAGGGAAAGCGTATCCTGCAGATCTTTGTGCGAGGCGGTAAGGCCCTGGCGGATGACGACCGCCTGATCGAATTGAACGATGACACCCTTGTCTTTGTCTTCACGCAGGACCTGGTCGAGAAACCGGTTGCTGGCGCCGCGCTCGTCTTCGAGGACCTTGGTCTGGCTGAGACTGCTGTCAACGAGCAGGCCGATGGTAAGCGGGAGATCAGATTCCTGGGAGAAGTAGCGGATGATTTGCGGCTTGCCGTTCTCGAGCAGGGTGAAATCGGTCTTGCCCAGATTGCGAATGATCTGGCCGCCTTTGTCACGCACGGTAGCGAAGACGTTGACAACTTTGACCTCGGCAGAAAATGTAGGTTGATCCTGCCCGTGCAGCACACGCGCGCTCAGTACGGCGCAGGCAGTTGAGGCGAGCCACTGACGGCGTGTGAGGGGATGGGGAAGGCTGCACATCTTTAGATAGACGGACGAACGGCCCGGGTCCGGTACTGCAACAATCGACACGGGCCAGGTGTTTCTACTGGGGGTCCAGGTGGTGGCTGCTTCTCAACAAGACCGGCAGAAGGCGGTGCGGTATGTGTTTCGGGTTGCGAGCGTGGATGCGGTAACGATCGGTTACAAAAACACGGCTGAGATTGATGAGGCGATAGAGAACATCAATCTGGCGCTGGCGTAATGGCAGGCCAACTTGCCTCTTGAAGCGGGGCAAACCTTCGGCTAACATCGGGTGACCTCTTTGGGCAGAAGGAGAGCGAACCGTGATGTTACTGCGAGTCTTACGTGCCACCGCCTTGGCTGTGCCTTTTCTTGCAATGGCGGAACTGAGTGTCAGCGCCCAGACATCCACTGCTTCGGGCGAAGCTGTACTTCCATTGAGCATCCGCAGCTCCGATCGTGCGGCTGCCTCAAGTTATTCCGATTTGCGAGTCCGTGTATTCCCCAGGCTGAATGACGACGGGACGGTTCGACAATCGTCAACATTGACGTTAGGCGATTCGGGGAGCCGGCCCTTCCTCACAGAAGGCGCAGAAGCAAATACCCAGCCGGAAACACTCCCGGACAGTTCGGTACGGTCAGTACCCGGCGTGCCGCCACCCGGTTTTTACCCGGCGGACGTCGCCTATCACGGTGGCGCCCTTTTGAAATCAGTGCAATCAAATAACGTCTATGTCAGCCGTCCGTCGACGGAATGGGGCGATCCGGCAAAGTTCCTGGCGGATCTCGGAAAGAGCACGTTTGTTCATACGATTGATCAGTACGTGCACGAGACTTCGGCGAATCGATATACCGTCGGCATCGGAGCTACGATTCTGTATCCGATTTTCGGTGTCCTGGGAAATAACGATCTTCTCCAGATTGTTCACTCCGCCGCCTCATTCTTTGGCAGCGGCTACGGACACATCTACCACGTCTTTCTTCCCAAGGGCGTCGACTTTTGCGACGAGCCGAGCGGGCAGTGTTATTCGCCGGATAACCCGTCCACATTCGTCTTTTGCGCTTTTCATGGAAGCGTCCAGTTCAGCGATATTGGCCATGTCATTTTTAGCCTGGAACCGTACCAGAACGTTCTCGGCTGTTCGACCCAGCAGCCAAGTCCGAATGGGGCGCTCATAGATTCAACAGATAATGTGCTGTCCCACGAGTTGTTCGAGGCGATCAGTGACCCTGATCCTGGGAGTGGCTGGTATGCACAAAATTCGCTGGGCACGTTCGGCCAGGAGATCGGCGACCTGTGCCCTGGCATCTCTCTGACTGGTCCGTTTTTCAAGAACCCTGTCAGCAGGCTGAACGGCCATCTTTATGAGATTCAATTGGAATACTCGAACACCTACCATGCGTGTGCGAATGTTCCGTAGCTAATCGCTATACGACTCTCATCAAGATAAAAGTCAGGTCATCGAACTGCGGAGCATCGGCCATCCAAACCTTGAGCTCCTGGAGAATCTGCGACGCCATTTCGTTGATGGGGAGATGAGCGGTGCGGCGGAGAACGTCTTTCAGGCGGTCTTCGCCGAACTCTTCCTCGTCCGGGTTGTGCGCTTCCGTCACTCCGTCGCTGAACGCAATCATGACATCACCTGATTTGAGCTCGACGGACGCCTCTTCGTAGCTGGATTGGGCGAACATCCCGATGATGGTGCCGCCGGCGGCAAGCTCTTCAATGGGCGCGGCGGAGGCAACGAAAGGGACAGGCGAGTGAGTTTCTGCCGCGCGAAGGAGTAGCGGCGGGTTGTGTCCGGCGTTGACGTAGCGGAGGCGCCGTTGCTCTTCGTCGATTTGACCATAGAAAAACGTTGCGTAGCTGCTGGTGCCGGTTGACCGGTGCAGGAGTCGGTTCATTTTGCTCGCGAGCTCGGCGAGGGAACCACCGTTGGTGTCGGCGAGGCTGCGGAGCGAAGCCTGGACGACCGACATGATGAGAGCCGCGGCAATGCCCTTCCCCGCTACGTCGGCAAGAGCGATGCCGATCTGCCGATTGCCGAGATCCAGGAAGTCATAGTAGTCGCCGCCGACCCCGCGAGCCGGGAGGCACATGCCGGCGAGCTGAATGCTAGCGGTTTCGGGAAATTTCTCGGGGAACAGGCGCTTCTGCACTTCGGCGGCGAGGAGGAGTTCGCGGCGAAGGCGCTCCTGTTCAACGATGCGATCAGTGAGGCGGCTGTTTTCGAGCATAAGCGCCAGTTGTGCAGCGGCGGTACGGACCGCGCGGCACTCCTCGGCGCTGTAGGCGGAGCGGGCGTTTGGCTCTCCCAACAGAAGAATGCCGATCATCTCGGTTTTCGAGAGTACAGGAACGGCAAGGCGCGCGTTGAGGGCGGCGAGGGTATCGAGTTCGGAAACGTGCTCCGGCGCAAACTCGGCGGCCCAGTTTCGGATACCGGTGAGTTCGCAGGCGGAGACCGGCAGGGCAGACGAGTAATTGCGAAGCCGGTTCAGCAGAAGCGCGTTGGCGGGCAGGATTGCTTCGCGAGGACTTGTTTGCGCGGCGGCCGCGCTGAGCCGGAATGGCTGATCCGGCAATTTACGAGTGAAAAGGTAAGCTGCGCAAGCTTGCACTCGTTCGCGCAGGACCTGGAGGGCGGCTTCGATCGCCTGGGGAAAGGACTCGGCGCGGCGGCTCGTCTCAGAGATCGCCGCGAGAAGTTCGCCTGCCGGGTTGGGCGCTTCGGGCGCATGACGAATCACTTCGGAGATGCGTTCAGTCAGGAGCCGGTAATTAAAACGCACCCGGTTCAAATGCAGATCGCTGCGGACAGCGACCATCGGAGAGAGCGTGCCTGCGCGCCAGGCGGGAAACCAGCAGGCGAGCAAAGTGCAGGCGGCGACTAGAACAATTGCGCCGAAGAACGGAAAAGGGCCGGAGAAGTGGACGTGCAGGTCACTGGTGGCGAGCAGGCGCGCGCACCCCAGCACGATAACGAGGCCAAGGCCGATGCCGATGGCAGCCATCCTGATACCGTCGCCGATGACGAGGCGCCACAGATCGCGGGGCGCGGCACCCATTGCCATGCGGGTCCCCATTTCGGTGATGCGCTGCCTAACTGAGTAGGCGATGACGCCGTAGAGGCCGAGAAGAGCGAGCAGCAGCGCCGATGCAGCGAAGAAGGCAATCATGAGCGATTGCAAGCGCTGGCGCGAGAGCGAGTTCCGGATGAGTTCGGGCATCGTCGAGACATCGAAGATAGGCTGATCAGGATCGATGCTTTGCACGGCGCGGCGGAGCTCGTCTGTCAGAGCGGCTTTCGGCAGCGGCGAGCGCACGGCCCAGGTCATGTCCGAAGGCGTTACGGCACGGTATGAGAGATAGAACTCGGGGCGCACCTCGCGATAGAGGCCGGCGTTGCGGGTATCGCCAACGATGCCGACGATCTGAAACCGTTTGTCCCAGGAAAGAATCCGGACATAGGCGCCGAGCGGGTTGCTATTCGGCCAATACAGCTTTGCGAGAGTCTGGTTAATGACCATCGGGACGACATCGCCGATTTTGTCTGCCTCAGTGAGGAAACGGCCGGCAAGCAGCGGAATGCGCATGCTCTGAAAGTAATCGGGACTGATAAAACGTTGCTCGATGGATTCGGTCTCGAGCCAGTTCTTCGGAACGGGCCGGCCCTCCACGCGCATAACGGTGTTATTACCCCATCCCGTGAGCGGCATGAGATCGGTAAACCCTGCGTTTTCTACACCTGGGAGGCGACGGATGGTTTCGATGAGGCGGGTTTCGTAGGCAGCCTTTTCGTCCTGTGTTTTGTACTTCAGCTCCGGCGCGTAGACATGCATAACGAGGAGGTTTGCGGTATCGAAACCGGGATGAATGCGGTAGAGGCCGCGCAGGTGCTGCGCAATGAGTCCGCCGACGACCAGCAGGGCAAACGCGAGAGCCACTTCGGCAACGACAAAGAAGCGCAACAGGCTGCGGCTGCGCGCGCCGGCGGACGCACGGGTGCCTTCGCTTAGGGCCTCGTTTGGAGCAACGCGGTGTGCCTGCCAGAGAGGGAAGAAGCTGAAGAAGAAAGCGCATCCTACGGCGAGCGTGAGAGCGAAGCCGAGCACCTGCCAGTTGAAGGCAATTTGATCGGAGCGCGGAATTTCGTCAGCCGCTAGAGAAACAGCGATGCGCACCAGGATGTAGCTGAGCAGCGAGCCCAAGACTGTGCCGGCAAGCGAAACGATAAGGCCTTCAGCGAAGTACTGGACTCCCAACTGCCAGCCGGTAGCACCGAGAGCGACGCGGACTGCTGTGTCCCGGGCCCGCGCGACAGAACGGGCCAACAGGACGCTCGCTACGTTCGCGCAGGTGATCACGAACAAAGCAATCGCTGCAATAAATAAGAGGATCAGGCTCGGGCGGATGCCTTCGACCGCGAATTCGAGGACCGGAATGAGATACTCGAAGTCCGGCTCTGCGTCAGCGGGGTGCTGGCGCCGCAGGCCGGCGAGGATGCGATCGAAATCCTGACTCGCCTGCCCAGGCGTGCCGCCGACCGGGAGCTTAACCACGCAACGCAGATAGTGATACGACCGATACTGCTTTTGATTGGAATCGGGGTTCAGCGGAATCCATACGTCGTTCTTGTCCTCATATATGGGGTAGCGAAACCAGCCGGGCATCACACCAACGATGGTGTAGCGGGTGCCGTCGATAGTGACCGGTTTGCCGAGGATAGCGGGATCGGAGCCGAAGCGGCGCCATAATGCGCTCGAAATAACCGCCGCATAGGGCCCATTCGGTTCCTTCCTGTCTTCCTCAAGCTTGTCTTGCTCAAACCAGCGGCCCATAACGGGTGAGACGCCGAATGAATTAACCAATGCGGCGGACACCTGCGTGCCGACGACGTGCACGGGTTGTCGATTGAACGTGACGTTGATGCTGCCGGTGGAGCTACAGCCATAGGCCTCGACACTTCGAAGCTGAGCAGCATAATCGAGGTAATCGGAGTAAGAGGTTACCGTCCACCAGTTCGGATGCGCACGCCACGCGCCGAACACGCTGTAATAACGCTCCGGATTGGCGTACGGCAGCGGGTTCAACAACACCGCGTGAATGAGCGAATAGATGGCGGTGGTGGAACCTATGCCAATTGCAAGGGCGGCGACGGCGAGAAGAGCAACGGCCCGCGCGCTCTTCCATGCCCGCCAGCCATGCAGAACGGAAGCAAGCATCCCTGAAGGTAGATCATACAGGGTTTGCCGCCCCCGGACTATTCATAATGAAGGGCCTGCATCGGCGGAATGCGCGCCGCACGGATCGCCGGAACGATGCAGGCCAACAAAGCACAGGCGGCGAACAACAAGGTGGAAGTGGCCAGGGTTAGCGGATCGCTCGGGCTGGTTTTGGCCAGAACGGCCCGGACCACGAAATGGCTCAGCCAGGCGCCGCCAAGGCCAAGGACGAGACCGGGCAAGAGAAGGCAGAGTCCGCGGACCGTGACCCGACGAAGGATGTCATTTGCAGTAGCCCCGAGGGTCATTCGGATGCCGAACTCCTGCGTGCGGCTTCCGGCAACGTAGCTGATGACGCCGTAAATGCCGACGACGGACAGAACAACCGCCAGGACAGCGAAGCCGATCATCCAGATCACCATGAGCCTATTGGCCGCCATTTGCTCCGCGATCAGCGTATCGAGCGAACTAATACGCGAGAACGCAAGATCCCGATCGAGACCCTCGACGGCAGCCAACATGGCTTGAGCAGCCGAAGCGTCAGCGCTGCTGCGGGAACGAAGCAGCAAGTGCATCTCGCGGCTGGGAAATTGGCGGTAGGAAGCGAGCAGCATCGGTCGAGGGCGCTCACCTGGTTCGAATTGCGAGGCATCCTCGACGAGGCCAACAATGCGAATGGACTGGCCGCTATCGCCCATTATTTGAATCGTATGGCCGAGGGGATCGCGACCGGACAAGTAGCGGTCTGCAAAGGTGCGATTGATGATGCCCACAGGGCTTTGACCTGCATCATCCCGTGAATCAATGCCCCGGCCGCGCAGCAAGCGCAGGCGAAGCACCTGAAGATAGTCTGGCGAGACGGGGTTGAAGAGGGTGGACGGGATCGCGTCAGGCCGCGCCGCAATCCCGTCGAGTTCGAACCGGACAGCTTTGGTCCATCCACCAAAGGGCGGGAATTCCGAGATGGCGGCAGATTCGGCTTGCTGAATGCTTTGTGCTCGCGACAGCAGTTCGTTGAAAAACTGCCGGATTCTGTCGTCGTTCGGATATTGCTTTTGAGGCAGAGAGAGTCGGCCCAAAAAGACGTGGTGAGGGTCAAAGCCGAGGCTCACCGAGTAAATAGCGAGTAAGTCGCGGCACAGAAGACCGGAGATGACGAAGACCGTCAATGTCATGGCTATCTCGCCTATGACCAGCAGATCGCGCCAAAGGCCGAGGCGCAGCGTACCAGAGGAGCCTCGCGATATCTCTTTCAGCACTTCATGAACGTCGAGGGTGCTGAGCCGCAGAGCCGGACTCACACTGAAGAGGATGCCCGCCAAAAGTGCGATTCCCAGGGCGTAACCGAGAACAGGATAGTTGAGCCCGACGCGGCCGTAATTCGGTAAGTACTGCGCCAGACTTTCGGGAAGGCGGCTTCCGATTCCGCTGGTCATCCCAGCGGCTACCAGCAAGGAGACCGCTCCACCGGCAAGGAAGAGGAGAATGCCCTCTGTTACTAACTGCCGGGCAAGGCGCCAGCGGCCGACGCCCAGGGCGAGCCGCACGGCGATTTCGCGGCGGCGGTTGATGGATCGCGCAAGGACAAGATTCGCGACGTTCGTGCAGGCGATCAGCAGAAGGCAGGCCACCACCCACAACAACACCCGGATGCCGTTCTCCCCGCTCTGACGCGCAACGGCTTCGGCATACGGAAGAACGCGAAAGCCGAGGTTGTTGTGAGTCGCCGGAAAACGGCGCTCGAGGCCGCGAGCAAGGCGGTCGAGGGTCGCCCTGGCCTGAGCGATCGTGACGCCAGGACTGACGCGGGCGAAGATGGCAATGCTGCGGTCTGCGCGGTTAAAACGTTCGCGCGGTCCGAGGACCAGCGGCACCCAGACGTTCATCGCACCCATGAGGGGAACGTGAAACCGCGGGGGCATGATGCCGATGACCCGGTAATCCGTGCCTTCGAGCCGAATATTTTTGCCGATGATGTTAGGGTCGGCCGCATAGCGGCGCTGCCACAGGCCATTGCTGATCACAACTACCTGCGCCTGGCTCTTGCTTGTTTCCTCGGGAAGAAAGCTGCGGCCTTCGGCCGGCTTGACGCCAAAGAGCGGGAAGAAATCGGACGAAACACGGGCACCCTGCACGCGTTCGGGCTCGAGACCCGCTCCGCTGAGATTAAAGCCCTCCAGGTCGAACCCCGCAACAGACTGGAACGTGTTATGGGTTGCTTCGCGGAATTCGGTGTAATCGGCCGGAGAGAGATCTTCAACCGAGCGTTGCAGCCGCTGCTCAAAGCGAATCAGAGCGATTTGTTCAGAGTGCGCGAACGGTGAGGGAGTCAGGAGGAAAGCGTAGGCGAAGCTGAAGACCCCGACATTGCAACCGATGCCGAGCGCGAGAGTAATGACGGCCGTGAGAGTGAAGCCGGGATTCCTGCGAAAGAGGTGGAGCGCGTAGCGAATATCCTGGCCCAGACTCTGCATACCGGCCGACTAATTTAGTTTACTACATAGGGGCTGATATATCGGTAAGATGGCTAAGCGGGTTACAAAAGCGCTAATCCGAATAGAAAAGGTATTTGCGCCATTGATCGTCGCTGCGACCGAGAAGGCGCATGAGGTGCCGGCTGGTATGCAGGCTGAAGGGGCGGGGCGGGCGAAGCAGTTTCATTCCGGCTTCTTCAGGCGTTCGGCTGCCCTTTCTGTTATTGCAGGGATGGCAGCAGGCGACAAGGTTTTCCCAGGTAGTCTCGCCGGCGCGGGAACGGGGGATTACATGATCGAGCGTCATCTCGCCCGAAGGCAGCGTCTTGTGGCAGTACTGGCAGGTGTAGCGGTCGCGCATCAGGATGTTCTTGCGCGAGAGGGCACGGGTCTGATGCGGGATGCGCCGGTATTCGAGCAGGCGAATCACCGAAGGCACTTTTAGCGAGAGCCTGGCGGAATGAACATGAGACGGCGCCAATTCTTCGGCGGACGCCACGCCTTTCAGAATCAACACCAGCGCCCGCCTTGCCGCGCAGATGTTGATGGGCTCGTAGCTGGCATTCAGCACGAGGACAGGTCTATGAAGTCGATCCAGACTGGGCATCAAACACGCTCCACTTACCTTGGCCCGCATACAGCTTTCGAGCCTGAAATCTAAAACTCGCTACTCGGGCGCCGTTCCGGCCGGGGCGCGCTGCGCCGCCACATGCCGGGATAAAGCCAAACCTGGCCGGGATAAAGCCAAACCTGGCCGGTGAAAAGCAAAATCTGAACCCAGAGAGCGACGGTCCACCCGCGCCAGAGTCAGGGCCGATACACGTGCGGCGCCCGCCTTCTTCAATGCGGCGGAAGCCGCGCGCAGCGTCGCGCCCGTAGTGAAAACGTCGTCTATCAGCAAAATCCGCTTGCCGGCTAACTGGCCGGGGCGCTTAACCTGGAACGAGCCCCGCAGGTTTTCGCGCCGTTCGGTCTCACTGAGGCCAGCCTGCGACTTTGTGTGGCGCGCGCGGCGGAGGTTCGCAGAAAGCGGCATCCTCAAGCGCCGGGCAACGGGCCGCGCGAGCAATTCCGCCTGATTAAAGCCGCGCTCCCATTGCTTGCGCCAGTGCATCGGCATGGCGAGCACCAGGTCGAACTTCTCATCGAGCGGCAGCGCTTGTATCAGCAAGCGGCTCAAGGGCAGCGCCAGGCTCTCAATTTTTCCGTATTTAAAAAGATGAATTAATTTCTGGAGGGTACCTTCAAAGCTGCCGAAAGAGTAACAGGCGTCAAAGTTCGCCATACTCTCGCGGCAGACCGTACAAAGGTCGTGCTCATCCAGTGGATAGGCATCCACAAAGGGCGTTCGGCAGGCTCTGCAGAAGAACTCTGCCTCCAGAAGTTTGGGAAGAGAAAGACAGGCAGGACAGACGGGAATTCGGGATATACCAACGAGAGGCTGCTCGCAGAGGCGGCAGTCGTCAGGGAAAACCGTGTTGAAAAAAGAGCGTGAGAGAGTTGCAGCGCCTTTTAGCAGCGCCTGCGGCCATCGGCTCGGATTGGTTATGCCAGTGCGAGTCGTGAGACTATGGAAGGCACACCCCCACTAAGGAATTAGTATATATCAAACAATTCTAGGAATAGTGGGAAGCAGCGGGGAATATTGCTGAAAAACGACAGAGCCGGTCAAGTCAATAAGTTGTAACAATAACGGCAGACCGGCCGAATCCGAAATCATCCGGTACACCGGGAGGCAATTCCTCATGACTAACTTCAGGGTCCTTTTCATTGAGCGCGAACCAGAGGCAGCCGAGCGAATTTCCGCGCTACTAAGTCGCGCGAACCACACCGTATTCGCCACCAGCAGCCTCCAAGAGGCTTTTGAGGCATTGGGGCTCGAAAAGTTTGACGCGGTGCTGCTGGGAGCATCCGTTCCGTTGCCGGAGCGAGAGAGTTTTGCCACCGGATTGCGGCACCTGGAGCGGCGCCAGGCGGTGAATAGGCGGACGCCGGCTCTTCTTCTTTCTCCGCATATAACAGCGGACCAGGGTTGGGCTCCCGGTCTTGAGTCGAACATTGACGGTTATCTCGCAGAACGATTTGAGCCGGACACTCTGGCCGCTGCGATTCAGAACCTTTCGCGAGCCAACGCGGCTCCGCCAGACGGCGACGAGCAGCAGCCTGTCTTTGTACCGGAAGAGTTCCGCGATCAGTGCGTGAACGAACCGCAGTTGATGGTTGAGATCATCAACCTGTTCCTGGCCGAGCAGGGCGATCAACTCCTGGCAATGAGCGACGCCCTGGCGGGAAGCCGGTTTGAGCACCTTGCGCGCACTGCCCACACGATCAAGGGATCGCTGGCCGCGCTGCACGCGATGCGCGCGCGACACCGCGCCCAGATCCTGGAATCGGCGGCGAAGGAGAAAGACGAAGCAGGATGCCAGGCGGCGCTCCTCGCCCTGGAAGAGGATCTCGAAGAGCTGAAACCGGTTCTGGCCGCCTTCCACGAGCAAACCGTAGCGAACTAAGCCCTTTGTTACACTGAGGTTGCCCTAGCCGTAACAGCCTTCTATGAGCACCCCGCTGGAAATCGTCTGCGCTCACAGTCCGGATTCCGATGATGCGTTCATGTTCTATGGTCTGGCGACCAAGAAGATTCGATCGCGCATCGTTAGCTTCCGGCATGTGCTCGAAGATATCGAATCACTAAACAGAAAGGCCACCGAAGGCCTTTACGAACTGACCGCTATCAGTTATCACGCTTATCCGTATGTAGCGGATAAGTATGTTTTGATGGCAAGCGGGTCCAGTGTAGGAGACGGGTACGGCCCCATGGTGGTCAGCACCCGCCCGTTCGGTCCGGATGAACTGAAAGGGAAGAAGATCGCGATCCCGGGAACGATGACGACAGCGTTCCTGACTTTGAAGCTTTTTCAGCCCGATTTTGAACAGGTAGTCATTCCGTTCGACAAGATCATCGAAGCAGTGAAAGATCACGAGGTAGATGCGGGCCTGATTATCCATGAAGGTCAGTTGACCTACGGGCACGGGGGGCTTCACAGCGTGTTGGACCTCGGCAAATGGTTCCGATCGAAGTATGACCTGCCGCTTCCGCTGGGAGCGAACGCGCTACGCCGCAACCTGGCGCCCGACGTGAGAGCGGAATGCTCGCGCCTGATGAAGGAAAGCATTCAGTACTCGCTGGATCACCGCGAACAGGCGCTGAACTACGCGATGCAGTTTGCGCGCGACCTGGACACTGCTTTAGCCGAACAATTTGTCGGCATGTACGTCAATCACTTTACGATTGACGGCGGGGACATTGTGCCGCGGGCGGCACAAAAGCTGCTCGATCTTGGCTTTGAAGCCGGGCTGATCCCACATAAGACAACGGTTGAAGTCGCCCGCTAAGACGGTTAACTTCAGATATGCGCTTGTACTTCGTCCGCGCGGCAGCGTGTGGGCTCCTCGCCTCTTTACTGTCATTCGGCCAGGCCGAAGAAGGCTATAACGCGAACCAGCGGATCCAGAGGATCCGCGAACTCGGGAAGAAGGATGCCAACGCGATTCCCGCGCTTGCCCAATACCTGAGCGACCCCAACGCCGACATCAGGATCGAAGCGGTGAAGGCGATCGTCCGGATCGACACGGATCGAAGCATTGGACCGCTGGTGGACGCCACACACGACAACGATCCGGAGGTTCAGATCCGGGCTACCGACGGGCTGGTGAATGCCTACCTGCCCGGCTATGTGGTGAAATCCGGCTTGACGTCGTCGATGACCCGCGGTGTCCGCCAGGTGAAAGGATACTTCTCATCGCGGAACGATCAGGTGGTCGATGCGGACGTGATTATCCGGCCGCAGGTTGGGCAAGCACTCGGCGACCTGGTCAAGGGCGGCGCGAATATGGAAGTCCGGGCGAATGCCGCACGCGCAGCGGGCATTCTGCGAGACA
>JAFAMD010000029.1 GCA_019233755.1 Acidobacteriaceae bacterium
GGCGGGCACAACGGCACCAAAGGGAAGACGACCATAGCTTGCCGCGCCTGGCCTTCTCCCACTATGCCACTACCGCCAGCGCTTCGAAGCAGTTTCTCTCACTCACAACGCGCCCCAAGCGCGCCCGTTGCTGACGGCTGATAGCTAGTCAGTTCGTCCGGTCGGGGCCCTGTTCTTTCGCCAGCCTTACCCGGGCGCCGTCCAGCTTCTTCTGTACCTTCGCCACTTCCTCCGGCTCAACATCGGCAGGCGCGCTTGAATGCCATTCGTCCAGCGACGACTCCCACTGCGCGATAGCCTCTTTAATCTTGCCCTGCTTGAAATACACGTCGCCCAGATGATCGTGGATGGTCGGATCCTTCGACATCAGTTGTACGGAGCGCGAAAGCTGTTGCTCGGCATCGTCCAGACGATTCAGGCGGAAGTAGACCCATCCGAGGCTGTCGAGGAACGCGTAGTTGTTCGGCTCCAGGTTCACCGCCTTCTTAATCAGATCCTGCGCCTCCGGTAGCCGCATATTCTGGTCTGCCAGCATGTACCCCAGATAGTTCAACGCAGAGGCATTCCCCGGATCCGAATCGATCACCTGCCGGAACGCCTTCTCGGCCAGGTCATACTTCTTCTGCCGCTCGTACATCGCGCCCCGCAGAAACAGAACCTGGGTCTTATCTTCTTTGCTTGTCGCGAGTTTCTCGGCCGAATCGAGCGCCTGCGCCATCTGCGGATATCTCCGCCCCTTCTGGTAGGTCTCCGCCATTGCGAGGTACACTTCCTCGTCGTTCTTGCCGTCGAGCAGCTTATTCAGCTCTGCAATGGCCTCATCCGTCTTTTCCTCATCGGCGAGCAGGCCTGCACGGACCTCATGCACCGTTCGGTCCTTCGGATATTTCTGCACAGCCGCATCGCTTTCCTGCTGCGCTTTGGCGTACTCCTTGGCGATCTGGTAAGTTTCTACTACCTGGGCCGATACTCTGGCGGCGAAATCCGGATCCAATGCCGCAATCTGGCGAAATGCGTCTACCGCCTCCTCATACTGCTGGTTGGTGCGATAAAGCACCCCGAGTTGCTCCAGCATACGCGCACGCAACTGCTTTTGCTGCGCGTCGTATTCGCGGCGGGACGTTTTGCTTAAGATGCCCTTAAGTCCCGCTATGGCCTCAGACGTTTTCCCCTCGTCCTGAAGAAGCTGCACTTCGTCGTATTGGATCTCGATGTTATCCGGATCCAGTTCCTTCGCTTTGTCGAGTGCCTGGCGTGCAAGATCCAGCTTCTTCTGATCCCTGTAAATCTGCGCCATTCCGAGGTAAGGACTCGCGTCCTGGGGATTGGCCTCCGCCATCTCCTTATATGTCTTAATGGCGTCGTCAGAGCGGCCAGCCAGCGCCTCATCTTGCGCCAGCGCCTGCTTCAGTTCCGAACGGCTAGGGTCCAGCTCAATCGCCTTTTTGTAAGCGTCGGCCGCCAGCGCGTATTCTTTCATCGACTCATAGTTGTTTGCCAGGTTGACGAGTGCTCGCGGCGACGGGTTCTTCTGGACCAGCTTCTCCAGCAACCCTGAGGCGGTCTTCGCGTCTCCGCGGTCGGAGTAAATGCTTGCCAGTCCTGTGATTGCGTCCTCGTTCTCGGGTTCCACCGCCAGCGCCTTTTTGAAGGCTGCTTCGGCATCCACCGAGTTCTCCAGCACGCGCTCGAGCCGCCCCAACATGATGAGGCTCTCGACATCCTTCGGATCCTTCTCGGTAATAATCTTGTATTGCTCGACGGCCCGCCGCACCATTCCTTCATCGACGGACTTCGACTGCGAGTCGCCGATCTGCTGCGTGTAAATGTGCGCCAGCACCCGGCGTGCATTCAGATCATCCGGATTGGCCTTCAGAGCGCCCTGCGCTTCTTCCACCGCATCCCGCAGGCGCCCCGACATCCGGTACAACTCGGCGATATCTTCTACCAGGAACGAGGCGCTCGGGTCCTCCTTCATGGCGAGCCGGAAATTGTCGATCGCCTTGTTTACATAATCGTTCCGGTTCCCGTACGTTGCGGCCAGGTCCTCATACAAATGTCCCAACGCAAAGTGGTAATAAGCTTCCGCCTTCAGGGACGAACCCGGCTTCGAAGCAGCACTCGCAGGAGCCGGTTGGCTGGGAACCGCGGCGTCTTGCGCCCCGGGAGTCGCCAAACTCAGGCCGGGCAACGCAAAAGAAGACAGGCCGAGAAAGCATACGGAACGCAGGAGGGTAAAGTGAGGGTGAGGCATCGGATCGCTTCGGACTTCGAGCGTTACAACCCGAAACGGTTGTTCGCCTTAGTATATCTCTGAATGGGAGGATGTCTCGGGCACTTCCAAGGTTTCCCCCTAGGGCGAATCCCCAACCAATCCGACCAATTTTGCGAACAATCCGCGAGATGACATCCGTTTCTCCCTTGATCGTGGTCCTCGGTGCCACGGGTAGCGGCAAGAGCCATCTGGCGCTCGACCTCGCCCGCGAGTTCCACGGCGAGGTCGTTAACTGCGACTCGATCCAGGTCCACCGCGGTCTCGATATCGGCTCGGCTAAGCTGCCGGTTGCCGAACGCCGCGCCATCCCCCACCATCTGATCGACATCATCGATGCGGGCGAAGAGCTGACGGCCGGAGCATACGCCCGTATCGGCCGCGAAGTCCTGAAAGGCATCTCCGGCCGCGGCGCCCTGCCCATAGTCGCCGGCGGAACCGGCTTCTATTTGCGTGCCCTGCTCGACGGTCTTTCTCCCGCCCCGGAACGCGACCACGAGTTGCGCCGGCGGCTGCAAACCGTAGCTGGCACTCGGCCTGCCGCGCTGCATCGCTTCCTCCGCCGCCTGGACTCGTTAGCCGCCCGGCGCATCCACCCCAATGACCTCCAGAAGCTCATTCGGGCCATTGAATTGACGATCCGCGCCGGCCAACCCGCCTCCCAGATCCAGGCCGCCCCTCGCGATGCCATACAAGGCTATTACGTCCTGAAGCTGGGCCTGAACCCGGCTCGGGCCGCTCTGTATGAAAACCTGAACCAGCGCACCGCTGAGATGTTCCGCCGTGGCCTGCTTGAAGAAACCCGGAACCTGCTCGAGCACGGCCTCTCTCCGCAAGCGAAATCAATGGGTTCGCTCGGCTACAAGCAGGCCGTCCAGGTACTTACCGCCGGGCTTCCGCTGGAGACTGCCATCCGCGAGTGCCAGACCAGAACGCGCCAGTACGCCAAACGCCAGTTAACCTGGTTCCGCGGCGAACCAGGCGTTTGTTGGCTGCCCGGCTTCGGGACCGACCCCGCAGTCAGGTCCCAGGCCATCGACCTCGTCCGCCGGTATCTACAAGGCCGGTATCTACAAGAAAAGCCGGGCCACTCGGCTCCAGAACCACCGGCCTCGGAAATCCCCTTGGTACCATGACCTCTGTGTATCTGCGCCGTTTTTCCTGGCTTTTTGCGGTACTAGCTCTTGCGGTGCCGGCGCGACCCGCCACGGTCCTCGTTCTTCCCTTTCATAACAGCTCTCAATACTCCGACCTGAACTGGGTCGGCCAAAGCATTTCCGAAACACTTAAGGATGAGTTCGGTCAGCTCAACGAGATCGTCTTCGACCGTGATTCCGTGGCCGAAAGCATGCAACATCTGGCCCTTCGGCCCGATGCCAACTTCACCAAGGCCACTCTGATCCGCCTGGGCCAGACCCTGGATGCCGACTACATCTGTTACGGCAGCTACGATGCCACGCTTCCCACCGGCGATTCACAGCTCAAGGACAGCGCCGTTCAGCTTACCACCCACTTCATCGATCTCCGTAAGCTCCACGATGGCGCGGACATAACCGAGGCAGGCAAACTCGCTGATCTCTCCCGCCTGGAGCAACACCTCGCCTGGGAGTCGCTGAAGTATCTGCAGCCAGGCCAGAACCCGCCCCTTGATCGTTTCCTCGCGCCCGACAAAATGGTGCGACTCGATGCAGAGGAAAGCTACATTCGCGGGTTGCTCTCTTCAAATAAGGAACAGCAGGAGAAATGGTTCGCGCAGGCGGTGGTGCTTGATCCGCATTTCATGAGCCCTGTTTTCGAATTGGGCAAGCTCTATCTGGCGCAAAAAGACTACCGGCAGGCTCTCCGATGGCTTGAGAAAATTCCCGCTACCAATGCACGGTATCCCGAAGCACGCTTCAAAATGGGTCTGAGCGCCTATAGCCTGGGTGATTACAACTCCGCTTCGGGCTACTTTCGCGAAGTCGCTAGAACATTCCCCATGAACGAAGTCTTCAACGACCTGGGCGCCGCCGAGAATCAGCTCGCTCTCCCCGCCGCAATAGATGATTTCTGCCACGCGCTCGATGGTGACCCGAACAACACCAGTTATCTTTTTAACCTCGGCATCGCTCTCTGGCGAAACAATCGCTTCGAAGACGCTTCCAAGCAATTTCAGGCCGTCCTTGACCATGATCCAAAGGACTCGGAGGCTCGAACTCTATTAAACCGGGCGCAACTTCACGAACCGTACGGTTCGGGAAATAAGCCTCCGGTCGCACTACGGCTCACGCCGAACTTTGACGCGACCGCCTTCCGGCAGCTCAAGGCCATGCTCCAGCCGAATCGTAGTATGTAGACGATATTTTTATGTAGGATCGCGAACAGCTAGCCAGTATAATTCGGAGAGTCTTTTATGCTAGAGGCTTTCGGCCTGTCCGACCCGGGCTGCGTCCGCTCGAACAACGAGGACTATTTCATCAGCGATTGTGAAGCTGGTATTTTCGTTCTCGCGGACGGGATGGGCGGCGCCAACGCTGGCGAGTACGCGTCGCGGCTCAGTGCCGAGAACATTTACAAATTCCTCCTCGTGCATCGCAACGGGCTCGGTACCCTCGAACAGGCTTTTGTCGAAACGAACACCGCCGTCCGGGATGCCGCCCGCAGCAATCCGGAACTTGAAGGCATGGGCACGACCCTTGTGGTCGCCCGGAAAATGAACGGCACCCATTTCCAGATCGGCAGCGTGGGCGATAGCCGGGCTTATCTGCTCTCGAATGGCAAGCTGTCGCTCATCACGCAGGATCAGACCTGGGTGGCCGAAGTCGGCTCCCGCTTAGGACTAAGCGAAGAAGCGATTCAGAAACATCCTATGCGCCATGTTCTGACGATGGCGATAGGAAGCACCGATGATCTCCGTATGTTCAGCTCTGTCATCGAGTTAGCTGAGGGAGATCAGCTTCTGCTCTGCTCCGATGGCCTGCACGGCGTTCTGCAGGAAGAAAAGTTGCTCGAGGCGCTTGAATCGGAGAAAAGTCTGCCCGAGAAATGCCACTATCTCATCGAAGCCGCAAGGGCTGCGGGCGGACCCGACAACGTTACCGTTGTCCTGATTCAGCTCCGCTAGGTCGAATGCGGCTCAGACCGCATGCGATCTCTTTCACCTGTTCTTTCCGTTATTCTTACGCTGCTGCTGGCATCTCCCGGTAGCGCGCAAGCCCCTGCTCCCGTCGCCGCTGTCGAGGGGCAGGATCTTCAGCTTCGGATTCTAAACCCGGGCCCGGCGACACTTCAGATAAGCTCCCGTTCAAGCAGCCTGTTAACGGCCGAGGCGACAGATCCCTCGGGCGCCCCCGTTCCCGATGCGGTGGTCGCGTTTCGCCTGCCTGACAGCGGCGCAACCGGCACTTTCGCTGACGGAACTCGCTCCGCAGTCACTTATACTGACGGCTCCGGAAAAGCCGCAATGCCCGAAATTTCCTGGAATGCCACCCCAGGGCCGATGACGATACGGATCACCGCGGCGAAGGGAATAGCACATGCCGGTCTGCTCCTAGATCGGGCGCTGGTCCAACCTCTATCTATGCCTCCCTCGACCCCGCTCTCCACTGCGAAAGCCGCGTCGGGATCGCCCGCTCCGGGAACTCCAGCGCCGCGACTGGAAGTGGAGCAATCGTCCGCCCGCTCCGGGGCATCCGGCGAAGGCGACTCGGTTTCAGGCGCTTCGGAACCGTTGTCGGTAACGGTCACTAGCGCATCGCCCGGGGCGGTGTCGCATGGCCATAAAAAATGGATCATTCTCGCCGCCGTCGCGGTGGCAGCCGGGGTAGGCACGATGATGGCCCTCCGCGCAGGTTCGGCGACCTCCTCCAGCCTTTCCTCCTCGGGGATTTCGATCGGCGCCCCAAGCATCAGCATCGGGCATCCGTGATGACTCGGCTAGGAAGAGTCCGTTTATGAAGTTCTACAGCTTCGCTTCCCTGCTCTTGCTGTGCTCGCCGGCCTGGCTCGCGGCCCAGATAGCCGCGCCGATGGTAGGCTTCGCGCGCTATCCCGACAGCTCGGTCGAGGCCGTCTACGGCCTGCCCGGAAACTTCGTAGTCACCCGGGCGGCACTTGGAACAGCCGGCGCCATCAGTTTCTCCGACTACGGCGGTCTGCTCTCCCGGAGCGGAAAGATCCTCCTCCTGAAGGCCGACGCCACACCGGTCGCGGAATATGACACCGCGGAAGCCAGCCCGCTGCTCAGCGTGACCGGTGACCTGACCACCGCACTCGCCTGGCTGCCGGCCGGACACCTGTTGCTGCACTGGAGCGGAAGCCGCTTCGTCGCTGTTCCTGTCGACGATGCAGCATTCCCCGGCAACGCCACGTCTCTTTCAGCCGTAAACGCCGATCATGCCGCCTTCCTGGTCACTCAACCGAACGGCAGCGTTTCTCAGGTTCTCGTGTCCCTCACAACCGGAGCGGTAATCTCTTCAGACCAGTTGCCCGGTGTCCGGGGCTTCGCTGTCCGGCAGCAATCGTTTACCGTCTTCCACGATGACCGCGGTCTGGAGATTGAGAGTACCAACGGCAATCTCCGCACGCTCCTGATCGAGGCGAACGATCTCTGCTTCGAACGCATGTCCTCGCATTGGCTGCACCTGTACTCGCCCGCAACGAAACAGCACTGGGCACTGCGGCTCGACGCCGCGGATGCGACTCTGGCGATGCTGCCCGCGGCTCCGGCAAAGGGAGGCCGCCAGTGAAACGGCTTGGCTTGGCCTTACTGCTTTTTGCGGCTTCGGCATCCGCCCAAGGCTTGAGTGTGAAGCTTTTCAGCGCCAATCAAGCGACGCCTCTGCCGAATCCCTACGCCTTCCCCGATACTCCGCAGTACGGGCTATCGACCGTCACCCTTGAAATCACCAACACCAACTCGAGTGCCCTCACGATTCTGGACGTCTGGGGCAGCGCCGCGGCGGGAGATTCGAGCCAGAGCCCGAACTTTTCGGTTAGCGCCGGGATTGGTATCCCCTTCAGTCTCGCTCCCGGTCAAACCAGAACCTTTGCGCTCAACTTCACCCCTGCCGTCACCGGCGCTCTGACCGGATATCTCGAAACGGCTTACCTAAACGGCCAGAACACCTGTACACCGGGTCAGCAATGCGCTGCGTCGATCGCCACCCTCGCGACTCTCCAGGGCAACGGCCTGCCGCCGGTCTGGGTTCTCAGATACGGCTCGAACAACACGCCGCTGCAGGCTGCGAGTAATACCCCGCTGGACTTTGGAAGCGTATCCCTGAGTTCTACGGCTTCCATAACCTTTGTCATTAAGAACCAAAGCTCGTCTGCCCTCAACACTCCTTCCCTTTCGCTCCAGGTTCCGGTATTTAGCAGCAGTGCGTTTCAACTGGATACTTCCGCCCTGCCGGCAACTATAGCCGCCGGGGGATCGGCTGACTTCACGGTCACGTTTGCTCCCGGCCAGACCGGTCTGACCCAGGCGATGCTCAACGTCGGCACCTTGTCATATACCCTTCAAGGCACCGGGATTGTCGTTTCGGCCATCGACGCTCTTCAGGTCTCCTATGTAGACCAGAGCGGCGTCCGCACCGAGCCGCAGGCAGCCACGCCCATCAATTCCGGCCAGGTAATCGCAGGAACCAGCAGCTCAGGAACGCTGACCTTCACGGTGACAAATCCTTCTACTTCGTTCGATGCCGTCAACCTCGCTTCCTTAGCTGTCTCTGGGAGCGGTTTCAAGCTCACCGGAGCTCCCCCGCTGCCCGCCTCCATACAACCCGGGAAAAATATTCAATTCCAACTGACGTTCTCTCCAGCCGCCACTGGCACCTACCACGGTACGCTTTCTATCGGGACGCGGACTTTTTCGCTCATCGGTCGGAGTACTGCTTCGCCCCTTCCCGCAATCTCCTTTCAGCTGAGCACCTCGTCGCTGACTAGCCAGCAACAGGTGAATCTCTCCATTGAACTCGCTCAGCCTTCCCCAGAAGCCGCAATCGGCGATTTGAAGATACAGTTCACTCCTTCCGTGCCGAATGTCTCCGATGATCCCGCCGTTGTGTTTCTCGCGACGAACACGCGCGAACTGAATGTCGCGGTAGCGCAAGGGTCGCAAAGCGCGACCTACAACAGCCAATCCGCTATAGCCTTTCAGACCGGCACCACCGCGGGCACCCTCGCTCTCACGCTGACATTCCCTGATGCCGCACCTTACACCCAATCGTTCACCATCTCACCGGCACAGATATTTATCAGCTCCGCGCACGCCGTCGTCCAAAGCCCCAATCTGGTTCTGACGCTTGACGGATACGACAACACCTACAGCGCCGGCGACCTTTCCTTCCTCTTTTACGACACCAGCGGCAAGCCTCTCACCCCTAGCGCTCTCAATGTGAACGTGGCATCGGATTTTCATCAATACTTCTTCACGAATAACCAGGCCGGCGGCGCCTTTGCCCTGCAGGCTACCTTTGCCGTGACATCCGGCGATGCAACGAAGGTCGGCTCCGTCGCGGTAACCTTGACGAACACGGCCGGCCAAACCACGAAAACGCTCAGCTTTAATTAGCCCGGCCCGCGCTACCGTAAGAACATGCCAGCGATAGCACTCACCATCGCCGGATCGGACCCAAGCGGCGGCGCGGGCATTCAAGCCGACCTGAAAACGTTCCATCAATTCGGTGTTTACGGCGAAGCCGTCGTTACCCTCATCACCGTTCAGAACACGCAGGGCGTATCGCGCGTTCAGACTCTGCCTCCCGACCTCGTGATTCAACAGATCGACGCGGTCATCTCAGACATCCGCCCTGGTGCCGCAAAAACCGGTGCACTCGGTAGTGTGGAGATCGTTGAAGCGGTCGCCGGCCTGGCGAAGTCGTTTCGCTTTCCGCTCGTTGTCGACCCTGTGATGGTCAGCAAGCATGGCGTGCCGCTCATCTCGCCGGAAGCGCAGCAAGCGCTCAAGCAGAAACTGCTGCCGCACGCTTTTTTGGTCACGCCCAATACTCCCGAGGCCGAAGCGCTCACCGGGATGGCCGTCCGTTCCATGGAAGAAATGCAAGCCGCCGGCGAGCGTCTCGTCGAGCTGGGCGCGAAGGCCGCGCTCATCAAAGGTGGGCACCGCGAAGGCGAACCCATCGATGTACTCGTCACCGCCGGCGACGCCGTCATCTATCCCGGCCGCCGCATCAACACGCCTCATACACACGGCACCGGCTGTACCTACTCCGCGGCAATTGCCGCAAACCTGGCACTTGCTTTCGACCTGAACCAGTCCGTCCAGCACGCCAAAGATTTCATTCAGTTGGCAATCGAAAAGGCCCCCGCTCTCGGCCGGGGACAGGGACCGGTGAATCACTTCGTGGAAGTGATTGCCGATTAGTGACAGCTCTCAGCCATCAGTCTTCAGCTTTCAGCTATCAGCGTTCAGCTTTCAGCAACCGACCGCCCCTTGGGGAGGTCAGAATATGAGGGATTTCCGGGAGCGGAAGGTGTTGATGCTTACCGCGTTCAGAAGCTCTCCCGAAACTGCTGTTTCGGCCATCGAAGTCAGGCTGACCGGCGGCACCAAGGCACCAAAGTAACAACGACCATAGCTGGCGGCGCCTGGCCTCCTCTTACTGTGCCACTACCGCCAGGGCTTCGAAGCAGTTTCTCTCACTCACAACGCGCCCCAAGCGCGCCCGTTGCTGGCCTGTGACTGACCCGGTTTCTCGAACGATACCTTGATCCTTCCCGCCAGTCACAGATTATTCAATCCGGCTACCAGCCGGGGGCCAAGCTGATGGCTGAAAGCTCTCCTCGGCAAGCGCACAGCGCGTTTGTTGCCCGTTATGTGCGCTCAAGAATAGATTTAAAGTTATCCTTGGCTAGATTCTTGGCCAGCTTGTCTGAGAACTTCTCCCTCAGATTTGGACCAGAGCTCGGGTGATAGCTGCCAGCTTTCAGCTATCAGCTTTCAGCTGACGGCTGAGCGCTGAAAGCTTTCTTGACCGCTGAAAGCTCTCCTCGGCAAAATAGATTTCAAGTATCCTTGGCTAGTTTTAGTAAATGCAAAAACAAACTCTATTGAGGTTCTTCCGGCGAAGGTTGCGATGCTTTGAGCGCGGTATAACGCTCCGTTTCGGCGCGTGCCTTGTCCGATAGCCCGAGCTTGCGGTAAACCTGGGCCAGCATGACGTGTAATGGTGCGTTTTGCGGGGCCAGCGCGATACTTTTCTCCAGCTCGATCTGAGCTTTCTCAAGCTGATTGAGATGCATGTAAGCCTTTCCGAGCTCCCTGTGCGCGCGCATCTCTTGCGGCGAAATCTGCACGGCCTCGAGGAGCAGAGGCAAGGCCTCCTGAGCACGATCATTATCGACAAGTAGACTGCCAAGGTTGATGTAAGGTCCGGAATCCTTGGTGGTGGCGCCGGCCTGCCAGGAGATCGCGGTACGGAAAGCAGCGATTGCGTCTTCCGTACGGCCTAATCCTTCGTAGGACAGTCCCAGGTTATCTTCGGCCTTCACGTTCTTCGGGTCGAGTTCCAAGCACCGGAAAAACACGGCGGCAGCTTCTTCGAAGCGGTTCTCGTTATATTTCGTTCGGCCAAGATAATACAGGGTCTGCAGGTTGCTGGGATTCCACTCGACCGCTTTTGAGAACCACTTATCGGCATCGGCGTAATCATGCAGCAGGACGTAATCCCCGGCCACCGCTTCAAGGTCATACGCGCTCGGCCTACGATACTTCGCACCCTCTGTGTACTCAGCGAGCGAGGCTTTGGGGTTCTGCTGTTTGAACAGCACATAGCCAAGCAGATAATGTGCATCCGCGGAGTCCTGGTGGTCTTGAAGGTACTGACGAACCAGATGCTCCGCGTCGCTTACCTTGCCTTGCTCTACCAGCGACCGGGCTTCGACAAGCGGATCGGTGACGAGGGTGGGGGCTTGCCCCATTAATAGTCCGACGGGCAACAAGAGCGCTGCAAGCGGAATCCGAAAGAGGATCGGAGGACGCGAAAAAATCCGGTGAAGCATGGTGCTCGCCGTTTATTGGGGCTCGTCTACCTTCAAAATTTGATCGGCTTTGATGTCGCGTAGCGTTTGCAGCTTTCCGCTCGGCCACTGGACGTCGATTTCCTTCACGGCACTGCATTCTCCCAGCCCAAAATGCAGACGCTTGTCGCTCGCCGACAGATAACTGCTCGTGGTGGTGACGGTGCCATATTGTGCGCCGGCGGCCGTGACCACCTTTGCGACGGTCCCGATTCCATCGCGATTACTCTTGTGGCCGACGAAGGAGAGCTCCAGCCAGTGGTTCCGGTTGGCGGTTTCATTGTGGAGAATATAGGCGGCTCCGCCGTTCGTTGTGACCACGGCGTCTACGCGCCCATCGTTGTCGATGTCCCCGGTTGCCAGCCCGCGGCCCACCCAGGCCTGCTGAAAAACACTCCCGGAACGCGCCGAGACATCTTCGAAACCCTTTCCGTTGTTCCGCATTAACAGCATGGGCTCGCGGTAGTGGAGCTGGGGAAATGACTTTTCAATGGTGTCGAGATCGTGTCCCTGGGTGATGAGTAAGTCTTTCCAGCCGTCGTTATCGTAATCGAGGAAGCGAAGTCCCCAGCCTGAGTGGAGCATCGTGATGCGCCCCAACCCGAGGGTCTGAGTTACATAGGTAAAGCTGCCGTCGCGGTTGTTCCTGTAGAGTGCGTACTTCTGATTGGCCAGGTTATCGACCGCCAGATCGGGATATCCATCGTTGTTGTAGTCGGCGAAGTCCGTTCCCATCCCTGCATAAGTCTGACCGTCTTCATCGACCGCCACTTGGGAGGACAGTCCCACTTCCTCGAACGATCCGTTGCCCTTGTTGTGATAGAGGAACTCGGCCATCGAATCATTTGCCACAAACACATCGACGTGGCCGTCGCGGTCGTAATCGGCAATCGAGATTCCCAGACCCTTGCCGGGCTTCGAAATTCCAATCCGTTCAGCAACCTCGGTGAAGTGGCCGTTGCCGTCGTTGTGAAACACCAGCGGCGTGATCGGCTGAAAAGTATCGGGATGGCAATAAGCGCGGCCGCCCTCCCGATGCTCGCCGCAATAGATGTCGTCGAAGTCCCACTGCATGTAACGCAGAACAATCAGATCCAGCAGCCCGTCATTGTCGAGATCGACCCAGGCGGCGCTGGTGGACCACCCGCTTCCGGCGACGCCGGCCCTATCGGTCACGTCAGTGAACGTGCCGTTTCCGTTGTTGTGATAGAGCTTATTGCCGCCATAGGCAGTGACGTACAGATCCTCGTAGCCGTCGTTATCGAAGTCTCCGACGGCGACGCCCATGCCATAGCCGACGCCCTGCAGTCCTGCCTTTTCGGTAACGTCTTCAAACGTACCATCCGGCTTCTGGTGGTAGAGCCGGTTCCAGCATTGGGGGCCGTCCTTCTGCGGAATCGTTCCCTTGGGGGTGGGATCGGCCAGTGGCGCACCGTTTACCAGAAAGAGATCGAGACGGCCGTCGTTGTCGTAATCAAATAGGGCAACCCCCGAGCCCATCGTCTCGATCAGATATTTTTTCGAAGTGTGGGAGGCGATGCCCTGAAAATGTACGCCGCTTGCCGCAGTGATATCGGTGAACTTACCGGCCGTCGTCTGGGCTTTCGGTTCGTCCGCGCCGTAAGCGAGCGCCAAGCTCCATATGGCCAGCGCCGGCGCGATTGCCAGCGCGATCTTTGTAGTGCTCTTCAAAATTACTTCGGTTCCTGTATCGTTACGTAGCGCCCGACGGGAACATCGTTCAGAACCTGAACCGTCCCGTCAGGCCACTGAACGGCCGCCTTATCGATCTTGCTGCATGTTCCTAATCCAAAGTGCAGGCGCGGATCATTTCGCGAAACGAAACTGCCGCCGCTACGTATCTCTTCGGATTGTTTCTGGCCGCATGCTTCCAGTGTCACCCGGGCGCCTATCGCGTCGCGATTGCTTCGTGTGCCGCGCAGCGCAAAGCCGACCCACTCATTCCGGTTAGCCGTGTCATTCTGCAGCAGAACGGGCGTTCCTGAAATAGGCAGGACCACCAGATCCATTTTGCCGTCATTGTTGAAATCGCCGGTACAGCCGCCACGGTAGGAGTTATTGGGAGGGTCAGGGAAGGAATACACCTGCACGATCTTGTCTTGCATGCTGCGAAAGATCGTAATGGGCTCGTAGTAAGTCTTTTCGGTGGGATATATGTGACCGTTTGCGGACCAGAAATCTTGCGCGCCGGAATTATCGAAATCAGTCAGTCCGCAGGCCCAGCCGAGATAATTGGACGTCGCGGCGGCAAGACCTGCGGCGGAGGCCACTTCTTCATACATCCCGGACTTGTCCTGCCGGAACAACGGGAAGTAGTCCTTTTGGAAGGTGGTGGTTAGTAAATCCGTCCGGCCGCTCTTGCCGAATTCACCAACGGCCACGCCCATGTTCGACTGTACCCGGCCATCTGCATTGAAGCCGACCCCCCGATCCAGCGCAGACTCCTTGAAAGTTCCGTTGCCCTGATTCAGGAACAGAAAATTCGGATCTGAATCGTTCGCCACAAAGAAATCGAGTTTGCCGTCGCCGTTGAAATCTCCCGTGACGACCGTGAAGCCGTGCGCGGGCGGCACATTTGCGACGCCGGAAGCTTTCGTTACATCCGTGAATGTGCCGTCGCCGTTGTTGTGATAGAGGATGCTTCTCTCCCCCTTCAGTCCGATGGGGCCGCAGAAAACATGCTGTCCGAGGTAATCGCAGACCGGGGCAGGCTCTTCAAACGACATTGAGTGGATGTCAACGTAGCCTGTGATGAACAGATCGAGCCTGCCGTCGCCATCAAAATCACCGAATGCGCTTCCGCTGTGCCACGCTGTGTTCCGGCTCAAGCCGGCGGCCTTGCTGACTTCGGTAAAGGTCCCGTTGCCATTGTTCCGGTAGAGCAGGTCACGGCCGATGGTGGTAATCAGAATATCGGTGAAGCCGTCGTTGTCGTAATCGGCTGCGTTCGCGCCTGTTCCCCAATATGGATTCGCCAATCCTGCTCTTTCCGTCACATCCTCGAAGTGTCCGTTGCCGAGATTCCGGAAAAGGTAAATACTGCCTGGGGCGGAAGGCGGCGTCTCACCCGCAAGAACTTTTCGCAACTGCTCCATTGTCCCGCCGTTGACAATTAGCAGGTCCATCATGCCGTCGTTGTCGTAGTCGAGCCAGGCCGCGCCACTGCCGTTCGCTTCCGTGATCCAGCGCTTTTCGGGACCGCCGCAGCGCATGTTCGCGCGGATTCCGGCTGCTGCCGCCACGTCGGTGAAGCGCAGGTCCTGCTCCGCGGGCGCCTGCGAGAACGCGATGGCGCATAGACTTGCGATTCCGGCGAGTAGCAGGACACTGAGAATCTGCTTTATGGCTGTTTCCTTCACTGAGAGTTTTTGGCCCGAAGTTTTATAGTGTAACGAGTGCTGTATCCCGCTACCCGTTTGACGATCCTCCTGCTCTTTATTGGAGGCGCCAGTCTGCTCTGGTGCCAATCGGCTTCAGAAGCGGCCGAGGACCGGGTGCAATCCCTCTATTCGGAAGCGAAGTCGGCCGAAGGCTCCGGCGATCTCTCCACTGCGGTCGCGAAATATCAAGAAATCCTGCAGCTACAGCCCCGCCTCGCGCCGGCCTATAACAATTTGGGAGCGCTCTATTTCAAGCAGGGCGACTATCGCAAAGCGGCCGATACCCTGGAACATGGTTTGAAGATCGACCCGCACATGAGCTCCGCCTCCGCGCTGCTGGGAATCTCCCTTTTCCAGATGGGCGAATATGAAAAGGCCCGCCCACGCTTAGAGGCGGCGGTCAAGGCCAATCCCAGTGACAACAACGCCGAATTCCTGCTGGTGAACGATCTCACGAAGCTGGGCGATTTTCAAACTGCTGCCACGCATCTCGAACACCTTGCCAGCAAAGAACCGGGCAACCAGCATCTCTGGTACCTGCTGGGCAAAGTGTACATGCAGCTCTCGCAACAGGCGCTTGCGAAGGTGAACGAAATCAATCCGGACTCCGTGTGGGCGCACGAGATCTCGGCCGAATTGATGGAGAGCATGAAGAACTACGACGGCGCGATCGTCGAGTGGAATAGAGCGGTCGACGCCGCTCCCAAACAGCCCGGCGTTCATTTTAAGCTAGGGGATCTTTACTGGAGCCTTTCGCAGTGGGACAACGCCACCCAGCAGTTTGAAATGGAACAAGCAATCGATCCGCATAACTGCATGGTCGACTGGAAGCTCGGGGACATAGAACTACAAAAGAGCGGGAATCTCGAGGACAGTCTGGCGCGCGTGGATAAGGCACTGGCTGCCTGTCCCAATCTGATGGAGGCTCACGCCGATCGTGGCCGGCTATTGTTGAAGCTCCATCGCGATTCGGAGGCTATTGCCGAACTGCAGGCCTTCGAAAAGAGTGATCCGGCTGAGCCCAGCACACATTTTTTGCTTGCCCAAGCCTACCGTGCCACCGGACAGACCCAGGAGGCACAGGCCGAAATGAAGTTATTCAGCGAGCTGGACAGCAAGGCGCGCGCCGCCACGGCCCAGCGCGCGCAGGAAGTTATAAAAAACAGCGAATCGACTCGCTAAGCGAATCCTCAAGACTTCCAGGTCAATGTCACGATCGAGTCCGCGGGCAGCTCGACCTCGGCTTCTGCGCCCGACATTCGCACCAACACGCGGCGATCAAGCCCTTTGTTCGTGATCACGGCCGCCTTTGTTCCATCGGGGTTGGCGAACGCGACCTGAGCGATATCTTTCATATCGCTCGAAGATTCAATCCGCTTCGCGCCGCGCCGAACCGCTCGCGAGTAGTGCGCGAACGCCCAATACTGACCGCTCCGTGTAATCTCCCTGGTCTCGGAGTTGATGGTGACCACGCCACCGCAGCTAAAAGGTCCGATATTAGGCTTGCCGTGCTCATCGAGCGCCAGGTTCCAGCCGATGATGCAGCGCGCCCAGTTCCGCAGGATTCCCGCGAACGTCGTTCCCCAGTTAGCCCAGTCGGTCTGGTATTTCGAATCGGTGTAATCGGGACCGCCTTCTGTCCAGTACATGTGCTTGTCGGGATGCGCGTTGCGGACGTGCGTCATGGCGGCCGGCTCACCGACGTATCCGTGCCATGCCACTCCATCCACGTATTGGTTCACCCTCGGGTCGTCCAGTTCGCAGATGGCGCGGCCCCAAAGGTTGTAATTGTGGTCCAGAAGCCAGATCTTCGTGCTGATGTTGTTTTGCGCGAGTTGAGGGCCCACGTGTTCCGCCACGAATCCGATTTCATGCTCCTGGCTCCAAACGCAGGCCGGCATGCGTCCGTTCTGTTCGGTGTCCACCTCGTTTTGCGACGTTACGGCATTGACCGGAACGCCGGCCTGCGCGTAAGCCTGCAGGAATTTCACAAAGTATTGCGCATACGCCGGGAACGACTTTGGATGAATGCATCCGCCGAGCATGGAGCCGTTCGGCTTCATCCATCCGGGAGGGCTCCAGGGCGAACCAAGCAGGAAGAGATCGGGATTCACGCTGCGTGCCGACTTCAGGGCCGGCAGGATGTATTCACGGTCGTGTTCGATCGAAAAACGGGTCAGATCGGGGTCGGGCTCGCCTTCGTCAAAACTGTAGACGTTTCTCGAATAGTCACTTGAGCCGATGCACAGGCGGCCGACGCTGAGGCCCATTTCCGACGGGTGGAACAGCTCGTGGAACAGCTCCGCGCGGGCGCCGGGCGCGAGCCGGTTGAACGTATAGCAGGCAGCGTCGGTGAACGCCGCGCCGAAGCCGAGGACTTCCTGGAAGCTCGCGTTCGGGTCGATGACGATCGCTTCGGCCGAGGAGCCGCGCTCTGGTGCCCATTTGACCGGGCGCTCCGCGGCGAAACGCTTCTTCCCGGCCGTGACGTGGACCTCCAGCTCGCCCGAGGGCGCATTTGCGCCGCCGGCCTGAGCGCTCAAGGATGGCTGGACGACGGCCGCGGCTATACCGGCCGAAGCCAGCTTGATCAAATCACGACGAGTTTGTTCGTTCGGCATAGTCCTCAGATCCACATCCTAAAGCTACTCTGTCTGGAGGCAGGTGGTGAGGTCGTTTACGGAGCTGTACGCCAGCAGGGGTTCCCACGGAAACGCCCGAAAGAACCTGCCGGCGATGCCGCGGGGAGGCTGCGGGGGTACTGTACGGTCGCTAATCCACTGATTTCACTCGTGCTACGATTCGTGAGGTTAGTTTTCGCTCATGCAGAACGGTAGTGTCGCAACCGGCTGGGCCGAGGTGCCCAAGGAGCTGGTTTTCGCCCACCTCGTCAAAGTGCTGGAGAGTTCCCATTTCCGATCCAGCAAGAAGTGTACGCGTTTTCTTCGCCATCTGGTCGAGAATGCTGTCGAGAGCCGCTTCGGCTGTTTGAAAGAGCGCACGCTCGGGGTCGATGTCTTCGATCGCGATCCAAATTACGACACCAACCAGGATCCGGTTGTCCGGGGGACCGCAGGCGAAGTTCGAAAGCGTCTGGCGCAGTACTATCTCGAAGCGCGGCGGGAAGACGAGCTGCGAATCAGCCTGCCGGCCGGTACTTATGTCCCGGAAGTCCACTGGATGGCGCCGAGTACGGCGGGGAGCGAATCCGAACCCTCGCCGGCTCCGGTGACTGTCGAAGACGTACCGCCGGCAGTCGCGATCGCTTCTATCGGCCGCGTACGGCTGTGGCAGAGGACTCTTTGGGTCGCGGCGGTCGCGATTGTGGTGTGCACCATCGTTTTCGTCGCCTTTCGCCGCCTTCATTCGACGCCGCTCGACCGCTTCTGGGCCCCCGTGATCGATGGCAATGAGAAGGTGTTGATCTGTCTTGGCCAGCCGGAGGTATATACTTTTCGCCCGAATACTGCCCGCGCCCTGCGGGATTGGTTCGCTAATGACGCGGAAAGGCCGGAGGCGCCTCCCGCTATAGCTTCCGTACCTATCGGCGAAATTGTTCCCCTATGGCGCAGTTCTGCCGTGCTCTCCGATGCCCAGGCATTCGCGCGTCTGTTCAACCTTTTTGCGCGCGAAGGCAAACAGGCAGATCTGCGCGGCGAGAGATCGGTCTCTCTTTCCGACCTGCGCGGGAGACCATCCGTCCTAATCGGTGCTTTTGATAATGAGTGGACCTTGAAACTTGCAGGCGAACTTCGCTTTTATTTTGACCAGGACGAGAAGGTCCACGCGCAGATCATCCGGGACCGCAAGAATCCAGGCGAGCTTCGATGGAAGCTGCTCGACGCGTGGCCGCCGGGGCAAAACATAGACAATGATTATGCGCTCGTGACGCGCGTGGTAAACAGAACCACGGAGAAGACCCTCGTCATTCTTGCCGGTATCTCGCAGTACGGAACCGAAGCTGCCGCCGAATTTGTAACGAATCCTGACTACTTTGCCGCCGCGCTGGCAGCCGCACCGGGAGATTGGGACCGGAAGAACATTCAGGTTGTCCTATCGACGCGAGTCATCTCAGGAGTGAGCGGGCCGCCCAGAGTGCTGGCTGTCGATTTTTGGTGACCCGTAATTCCGGAATTCAATTTACTTTTCCATATAATCCCGCAGATAATTCGTTTGCTCTAACTAGCAGTACAGTATCCAATTCGGGCGATGAGAGAAGTACGTGTTTTCTTAGCGGCCAAATATTAGCGAGGATTGGAATAAGGACATCGCATGAAGCCGCTGCTAAACGTGAATGAATGGCCTGTTCTGAAGCAAATCCGGAATCGCGACGCGCACGGGTTAGGGAAGAACGCGGCTTCGGAACGTAGCCGCGAACTGGCGCCCCGCACGCGCTCGGCCGATAAGATCGCCAGGTCCGTATGCCCTTACTGCGCCGTTGGCTGCGGGCAACTCGTCTACGTGAAAGACAACCGGATTATCGATATCGAAGGTGATCCCGATTCGCCCATCTCAAAGGGTAGTCTCTGCCCGAAAGGTTCGGCGACGTTTCAGCTTGTCACCAGCCAGCGCCGCGTCACGGAAGTTTTGTATCGGAGACCGCATGCAACCGCGTGGGAAACCATCCCGCTCGCGCAGGCGATGGAGATGATCGCGCAACGCGTGAAGAAGACGCGCGATGAAACGTGGCAGGCAACGAATGCAGCCGGCGAAGTGGTAAATCGCACTCTGGGAATGGCGCACCTCGGCGGTGCAACCCTCGACAACGAGGAAAATTACCTCATTAAGAAGCTGTTTACTTCGTTGGGCATTATTCAGATAGAAAATCAGGCCCGCGTTTGACACTCTTCCACGGTCCCCGGTCTGGGGGCCTCATTTGGAAGAGGCGGTGCAACCACGGCGTTACAGGATCTTGCAAACGCCGATTGCATCGTAATTGAAGGTTCCAATATGGCGGAGTGCCATCCCGTGGGCTTCCGCTGGGTCATGGCTGCCAAGGAGCGCGGCGCAACGATCATTCACGTCGACCCGCGCTTTACCCGAACCAGCGCGGTGGCTAGCATGCATGTGCCGATTCGCGCAGGCACCGATATCGTTTTTCTGGGTGCGCTGATCTCACATGTGATTAAGACGGAGAGTTACTTCAAGGAGTATGTTCTCGCGTATACGAATGCGTCCACGCTTGTTACCGAGGAATATAAGGACACGGAAGATCTCGATGGCCTGTTCAGCGGCTGGCAGGAGGGCAAAGGCCAATACGAGACCAACAGTTGGAGTTATGAGGGCTCGGGGACGAGCGGCATGCACGAGAGCCATCGCGTGCCTGAGTCGCACGCGGGGCGGGCCGCCGATCTCGAGGCCGAAAAGGTTAAGGCGCACGCCAAAGACGCCACTCTCCAGCACCCGCGCTGCGTCTTTCAGGTCTTGAAGCGTCATTTCCAGCGCTACACGCCGGAAATGGTGGAAGAGTGCTGCGGCATCTCCCGTGAGCAGTTTGATAAAGTTACCGATGCGCTGTGCCGCAATTCCGGCCGCGAGCGCACCACGACCTTCTGCTATGCGGTCGGCTGGACCCAACACTCCGCCGGTGTGCAGTTCATCCGGGCGTGTTCCATTCTTCAACTTCTTCTCGGTAATGTTGGCCGGCCGGGCAGCGGAATCCTTGCACTGCGGGGGCACGCAACTATTCAAGGTTCGACGGATATTCCGACGCTGTTCAACCTGCTACCGGGCTACATCCCGATGCCGGCCGCGCGCACCGATACGTCGCTCGAGAAGTACGTCGACAACTATACGGCGCGCTCGGGCTGGTGGACGGAAACCCCCAAATACATCGTTTCTCTTTTAAAGGCGTGGTATGGCGACGCAGCGACTGCGGATAACGGCTTCTGCTTTGCTCATCTGCCACGGTTGACCGGCGATCATTCGCACATGACAACGGTGGTGAATATGGCCGACGGCGAAGTAAAAGGATACTTCGTGATGGGTGAAAACGCCGTAGTCGGGTCGCCACACACCGGTCTGCAACGGAAAGGGCTGAGGAATCTGGAATGGCTTGTTGTTCGCGATTTCCCGATGGTGGAGACCGCTGAATTCTGGAAGGATTCTCCCGAGCATGAGCGCGGCGAGGTTCGTGCCGAAGACATTGCTACCGAAGTATTTTTCTTTCCCGCCGCCACTCACACGGAGAAGGACGGCAGCTTTACCCAAACGCAGCGCATCGTCCAATGGCATCACTCTGCTATCGAGCCGCGAGGCGATTGCCGCAGCGAATTACACTTCACTTACCATCTCGGCAAACGGCTGAAGGAGCTCTATGCGGGCTCTGCCGACCCGAAGGATCGTCCCATTCAGGATCTGGTCTGGGATTATCCGGTACACGGTGAAATCGAGGAGCCAAGGGCGGAGGCGGTGCTTGCCGAAATTAATGGATACACCGTTGCCGATCGAAAACCCGTCAGCTCGTTTACCGAACTGCAGAAGGATGGATCCACTGTATGCGGCTGCTGGATCTATTCAGGAATTTACGCGGGCGGTATCAATCGGGCGGCCAACCGCGCACCAGCTACCGACCCCAATGATCCCTACCATTACGGCCACAACTGGGGCTTTGCGTGGCCGGCAAACCGGCGCATCCTCTACAATCGCGCATCGGCCGATCCCGAGGGCCGGCCCTGGTCAGAGCGCAAAAGGCTTGTCTGGTGGGATGAAGCGAAGCAACAGTGGACGGGTTACGACGAACCCGATTTCATCAAGTCCCGCCCGCCGGGTTATCGCGCGGCGGATGACGCGCAAGGTCTCGCGACGATCTCAGGAGATGATCCCTTCCTGCTGCAGCCTGACGGGAAGGGCTGGCTGTTCGCGCCGACGGGTTTGCAGGAAGGACCGCTGCCCACACACTACGAACCACTGGAATCGATTGTGCAAAACCCGCTCTACGGCCAGCAGTGCAACCCGGTGCGATTCGAATATGACCGGTCCGATAACCAACTGGCTCGCCCGTTCGCCGACCCGCGATTCCCATACATTCTGACGACTTACCGCTTGACAGAGCAGCACACATCGGGTGCAATGTCCCGCTGGCTCTCATGGCTTGCCGAGCTGCAGCCTGCGATGTTCTGCGAGATCTCACCCGAACTCGCCGAAGAACGCGGACTACAAAACGGCGACTGGGCGACCATCTCGACCGCGCGGGCTGAAATAGAAGCGCGCGTTCTGGTGACCGAGCGCGTCAGGCCGATTAAATTGGGTCGCAGATGGGCGCACCAGATTGGTCTGCCTTACCATTGGGGCAATCGGGGACTTGTGGTGGGAGATTCCGCGAACGAGTTGATCGCGTTCAGCGCTGATCCGAACGTGACCATTCAGGAATCAAAGGCCATGACGGGTGACATACGTCCTGGGCGCCGCGAGCGGCGCAAAGTTGTGGCGAAGCAGCGTGTCAACAATCCTGATGAGGCATTGCGCGATCTTCCCGTTGCGCAGAAGCGCCCCGTGGGCAAACATCACGTGTACGGACCGCTCTCACGGCAGGGTGATCAGACCTGACATGGCAAACGGATTCTTTACCGATACGTCGCTGTGCATTGGCTGCAAGGCTTGCGAGGTTGCCTGCAAACAATGGAACCAATTGCCGGATGACGGTTATCACTTCACCGGGATGTCCTACGACAACACCTTGCATCTCGGTGCTTCAACGTGGCGTCACGTCAGCTTTATTGAACGTCCGGTTGCGCTGAACGGACAGGATGCAGGCGCATTCTCGTGGCTGATGTCCTCTGACGTGTGCAAGCATTGCGCGCGTGCGGGATGCCTGGAGAACTGTCCGACCGGGGCAATTATTCGTACCGAGTTCGGCTCTGTGTATGTCCAGCCCGATATCTGCAACGGCTGCGGTTACTGTGTGGCCGGCTGTCCCTTTGGAGTAATCGACCGGAGCCCCGATGACGGCCGCGCATGGAAATGCACGCTCTGTTACGACCGTCAAAAAGACGGCATGCACCCGGCTTGTGCCAAGGCATGCCCCACCGAATCCATCAAATTCGGAGAGGTGGAAGAGCTCAAACGTGTTGCGAAAGATCGGGTCGAGAAGCTGCACCAGCAGGGCGTCACCGAAGCATACCTGTATGGAGAAGATGCCCGAAGCCAACCTGGGACCGCCGGCTTGAACGCGTTCTTCCTCTTGCTGGACAGGCCGGAAGTCTATAACCTGCCGCCCGATCCTGAGGTTCCCACGCTGAAGGGCAGCAAAAGCTGGATTTCTGCGGGTCTGGCTGCCATAGGGGTAACTGCACTCGCGTTTGTTTCGGTCGTGCTTGGGAACCGCTCGGAGAAAGAATCGTCATGAGTGAGAAGCTGCCCGCATTAAACGCTGTTGACGACGGCCGTAACATAGACCCGCGTCTGGGAGCGCTCCTGGGCGAGGCCGCACAACAGACGCCTCTCGCTACGAAACATGACACCGAACTGCACGCTAAGACCTTCGGTAACGTTCCGAGCCGCCAGTCATGGACCAGCCCTACTTACTATGACCACCCAATGCTCCATCAGCCGGTGTGGGTCTGGTCGATTCCCGCCTACTTTTATGTAGGTGGCGTCGCCGGTGTGGGGGCGATGTTAGGAGCTGCCGCGCAGCTTGTTGCACCAGAGGCAATGCAATCGCTCGTGATCCGTTCCAGGTGGGTAGCGATGGTCGGCGGCGCAATGAGCTCGGCGTTGCTCATTTATGATCTCGGCCGGCCGGAGCGTTTCCTGCACATGCTGCGCGTCTTTCGTGTGCGTTCGCCGATGAACATGGGGTCCTGGATCTTAACCGGCTTCTCTTCTGCTGCGGGCGCCGCGGCCATTCTTCCGTTCGGACCCCGGCTGTTTCGACCTCTTGCAAATGTGTGCGGCGTAGTGGCCGGCGTTCTGGGACTCGGACTGTCGGGCTATACCGGAGTGCTTCTGTCTCAAACAGCGGTCCCGTTATGGCACCGGTCGTACAAGATAACTCCCTTGCTGTTCCTCGCATCGGGCACTGCGGCAGCCGCTTCGTTCTTCGAATTCTTTCCGTTGAATGAGCGTGAAGCGAGCGCCGTCCAACGGTTCGGATTGGTGGGCAAGATCGTCGAACTCGCCGCGACACTCGCGCTAGAAGCAAACGCCGGCAGAGTCGAACGTGTCGGGCGGCCGCTCAAGCAGGGGTTTAGCGGCTTTCTTTGGAATGGCGCAAAGGTGCTGACCATTGCAAGCGCCTTGCTCTCGCTGCTTCCGGGGAAATCCCGGCCCAAGCGGGTTGCTGAAGGGATCCTCGGCTCGGCGGCGAGTGCCTGTCTGCGTTTCGGAATCTACTATGCAGGTAAAGCCTCGGCCCGGGACCCGCGAGCAAGTTTCGAACAGCAGCGCGCAAGTGTGGCAGAGAGCGCGAGCGTCGACGTAGCCTGATCGCGCCTCAGTTCGCCTGCGTGTTTGACCGGCTATTTATTACAACGTAGACACAGCCTGCGATTTTGCGCTCGAGTGATACACTTGCGGCGATGCTTTTTACGCTGGCATCGATCAGGTGCGAATACTTCGCGGAAGTTGCAGCCGGCAGCCAAATCATCATCTGCGTCTTCTTTCAAATTTGACGACTGTTCGGATACTTGATGTCCTCACAAAACATGATTAGCCGCCGCGGAGTACTTGGTTCTTTGGGTGCTGCGGCCAGCATTTCCACATTCTCGAATATGCCTCTCTTTGCCCAAGCGGAGAAGAGCGGCCCGACAACTTCAACGGTCGCCGACCGGGATCGGCGTATGCAATGGTGGCACCAGGCTCGGTTCGGCATGTTTATCCACTTCGGGCTTTACAGTGTTTTGGGGCGCCACGAATGGGCCATGGAAATGGAAGGCATCCCGGTTGCCGAATATGAGCAGCTTGCGAAGAGCTTCAATCCCAAGCCGCACGCTGCCCGGGCCTGGGCACAGCTTGCCAGTCAGGCCGGCATGAAATACATGGTGATGACCACCAAGCACCATGAGGGGTTCTGCAATTTCGATACAAAGCTGACGAACTACTGCGCGCCCAAGCAGGCTGCGGGCCGCGATCTTGTTGCCGAGTACTACGAAGCGGCTCGAAGCGCCGGCATGCGGGTGGGTTTTTACTACTCGCTGATGGATTGGCATCACCCGGACGGCGCTCGCTGTGCCCACGACGAGGCGGCGCGCCGTCGATTTGTCGAGTACATCCACGGACAGGTTCGCGAGCTTTGCACCAATTACGGCAAAGTGGACGTGCTCTGGTACGACGTGGCCTGGCCGCTCTCGGCGGAAGAATGGGAATCGGTCAAGCTGAACAAGATGGTGCGACAGTTGCAGCCGGATATCCTTATTAATAATCGCGCTAAGATCCCCGAGGATTTCACGACGCCCGAGCAGAGAATCCAGGCATTTGCAGAACCCTGGGAATCCTGCATGACCATGAATGATAGTTGGGGCTATCAGAGAGCGGATGACGACTGGAAGTCGTCCAAGACGATCGTTCGGAACCTGGTCACATGTGCCCGTGGCAATGGCAATTATCTTCTCAACATTGGGCCGAAGCCCGATGGTTCCATTCCTGTGGAATCAGTTCAGATTCTCACGGCGGTCGGCCGCTGGATGAACCAGCACGGAGATGCTATTTACAGCGCTGAGAGTTGCGAGGTCAACCGTTCTGAAGTCGCTAACTTCACGCGTATTGGCAACAAACTCTATATTCATGTTCACTTCTGGCCCGGCGAAGTGGTCTCAGTCGGCGGCCTCACCAATAAGGTGCTTTCGGCCAAGCATTATCCCTCCGGGCAGCAAATACAGTTTCATCAGGATCAATTTCGGGTCCAGTTAGTCGGGCTTCCCGCTGCTTCACCCGATCCGCTGGTGTCTGTCATTGAGATGGAGTGCGACGGCGTACCCAAACAGGATATGCTCAACATCCGTGAAAACCGTCCGCGTCGTGAGGTAGGGATTTAGCGGCGAAATTGACTCGAATCGGCTTGACCCTGCATCCGAGGTGATCCAGCATGATGAACCCAACTCTGAACACGGCCGGCACTTCCAAATCCAGGCACGGGATTTTCTCGCGTGAGAACCTTCTTCCCTTTGCGCTGGTCACAGCGCTCTTTTTCCTGTGGGGCATCCCGAACAACCTGAATGACGTGCTTATCCGGCAGTTCATGAAGTCGTTCGAAATCACCCGGCTGAAGGCCGGCTTGGTGCAATCCGCGTTCTACCTCGGATACTTCCTCTTTTCAACACCGGCTGCGTTGACCATGCGAAAGTTCGGGTATAAGACAGGTCTGCTGGCCGGGTTGATGCTCTACGGTGCCGGAACCATCCTGTTTTGGCCTGCCGCTTTTGTCCAGAGTTACGCCTTCTTTCTCTTTGCTCTGTTCGTGATTGCCAGCGGTCTCGCATTTCTCGAAACAGGCGCCAGTCCCTTTATTGCTCAAATCGGGGACCCGGAAACAACAGCGCGCCGGCTGAATTTTTCCCAGGCATTCAATCCGCTTGGGTCCATTACCGGTGTGCTCGTCGGGACGACATTCATATTCTCGGGTGTCGAACTCAACGCGGGGCAAATTCAAGCGTTAAAGGCTGCGGGAAAATATGCCGGTATTCTCCGGCACGAGGCGATGCGCGTCATTAGTCCGTACCTGGTGCTGGGCGCAATCGTATTCCTATGGGCCATACTGATTGCAAGAACCAGGTTCCCGAAGCTTGGAGAGGAGAACGTGGTCTCTGGCTCTTCAGGTCACGGCAGCTATCGAGATCTGTTGAAGTACCCTCACTTCCTGCAAGCAGTGATCGCACAGTTCTTTTATGTCGGGGCTCAAGTCGGGACGTGGAGTTATTTCATTCAGTACGTGCAGGACTATGCGCATCAACCCGAAAAGGTGGCTGGGTATTTCCTCACAGGAACCCTGGTTGCGTTTGCGCTGGGCAGATTCGCGGCTACATACCTGATGCAATATGTACGGCCGAACAAGCTGATGGGTGCGTATAGCGTCATCAACATCGCGCTGGTAAGTATCGGCATTTTCTTCCCAGGATGGTTCGGGGTTTGGGCGATATTCCTGACGAGCTTCTTCATGTCTCTAATGTTCCCGACGATCTTTGCACTGGGTTTGAGAGATCTGGGGCCGAACACGAAGTTAGGCGGCTCGCTGCTCGTGATGGCCATCATCGGAGGCGCCGTGTTCACGCCGGTCATGGGGCTTGTGTCGGAGCTGACCTCGAGCATGGCCAAAGCAATGAGCGTGCCACTTGCCTGTTACCTGTTCATCATGTACTTTTCGTACGTGGGCTCCCGGCCCAGGGTCGCTGCGGGTAAAGAAGGATGACCGATGACGAAGAGGAAAATGAAGGGACTCAGGATCGTTTTATTAGCTATTGCTGTTGCCGGCTCTTGCGCCGCGGCTGATTTGACCGGCAACTGGGTTGTGACTGATCCATTGAACGACGGTACCGTTCGGCGCGCTTACTTCGACCTGAAACAGGAAGGCGATCGCATTACCGGGCACATACGCCTGACGCAGTTTTATTACAACATCACGGAAAGCACCGGCGGTCCGGACGGTTTTACGGTTACGGGCACGATGAAAGATGACAAAGTGGTGCGCCGCGTGACGTACGAGGGCAAGCTGGTTGGCGACGACCTGCACCTTCTGGCCCGGCACGGTAAGGGTATACCAGCGATTGAAATGCTGGCGCATCGCGCGCCGCCCGGAGAAGGCGCCATGCCGCCCAAATTGCCTCTGCCGGCGCTCCACAAGGTTTCTTACAACGGCCTTGCAAAAACTCCCCCGATGGGATGGAACAGTTGGAATAAGTTGGCCAGCAGAGTGGATGACGCCGCCGTACGGGCGGCTGCGGATGCGATGGCTTCCAATGGCATGAAAGAAGCCGGCTACCTTTACGTGAACATCGACGATACCTGGCAGGGCGAACGCGATGCTCAAGGTTACATTCTTCCGAACAAGAAGTTTCCCGATATGAAGGCTCTCGCCGATTACGTTCACAGCAAGGGTTTGAAGATTGGAATTTATTCTTCTCCCGGTCCGAATACTTGCGCGGGATACGAGGGTAGTTATGCTCACGAAGAGCAGGATGCGCGCACGTATGCGCAGTGGGGGATCGACTACCTGAAATACGATTGGTGCGGCGCGCGGAACATTTATGCTGACGACGAAATGCAGGCTGTGTACCAGAAAATGGGCGATGCCTTGGCAGCGAGCGGGCGGCCAATCGTCTATAGCCTCTGCCAATACGGCCGCGCCGATGTTTGGAAGTGGGGCCCGGAAGTCGGCGGAAATCTTTGGCGCACAACAGGCGACATTCGCGATTCCTGGGAATCGATGTCAAAAATCGGGTTCAGTCAAAGCGATCTCGCACCATACGCGGGTCCCGGCCACTGGAATGATCCCGATATGCTCGAAATCGGGAATGGTCGCATGACTAACATCGAATATCAGACACACATGAGTCTGTGGAGCATTCTGGCGGCGCCGCTGCTGGCAGGCAACGACTTGCAGCATATGTCCCCTGAAATTCTTGCGATGCTGACGAATCACGATGTTATTGCGGTGGATCAGGACCCGGCCGGCAAGCAAGGCAGGTGCCTCTGGAAATCGGGAGAGCAGGAGGCGTGGGTAAAGGACCTGGCGGACGGCTCAAGAGCAATCGGCATATTCAATCGGGCCGACGATTCGGCCGACGTAAGAGTGAAATGGCCGGATCTCGGTTTCAAGAAGGCACCGCATCATGCCCGCGATCTTTGGTCGCACACAACGGTGAAAGTCAAAGGACCCGAGTACGCGGCCACCGTCCCGGGGCACGGTGTGGTGCTGCTTCTGGTAGGCAAATAGCTCACTTCTTATTGCTTGCCGTTCGATGGCTCGACTCGCGGACGATCAGCCGAGATGGAAACAATACGCGCCTGGGCTCGGGCGGAGTTTTTGCCCGCATACAATCAAGCAGAATGCTGGCGGCCGTTTCGCTCATTTGTGCGGCGCTCTGGTCGATAGTGGACAGCGGCACGCGAAGCAGATCGGAATAATGGACGTTACCGGCGCCGATGATGGCAATGTCGTCAGGGATTTTCAAACCGCGTTCCAGAACCGCCTTGATGGCGCCTGCGGCGACCGCGTCGTTGTAGCAAAAGACGCCGTCGGGCCGGCGTTTAAGCTTTAGCAATTCCTTCATGCCGCGGTAGCCGTCGTCCTCTTTGCTGCCGCCCGCGACAACGTTGTGGGTGACGTGCTTCTGGCCACTTTTTCGGAGTGCGCGCTCAAAGCCCTGCAAGCGTCCCGCGCCACACGGATTGTCCGGTCCGCGGATATGGGCCAGCCGGACGCAGCCCTCCTCCAATAAATGCCGCGTCGCGAGCGCGCCCAACTCCTCGTCATGGCAGCCAACGAAATTTACATTTGCTCCTGATGGCTGGCGATCAATGAGAACAAATGGCGTATCGTGATCCTGGAGAATATGCGGAACACCCCGGCGCCAGTCGCGCTGCGCAGAAGCGAGAACCAGGCCGTCCACATTTCTCGCCAGCAACAACTCGATCTGTGTCCGTTCCGTGGCAGGATCTTCGTCTGAATTTGCCAGCACGATCTGGTAACCAAGAGGTCCAAGCTGCTTTGACAGCCCATCAGCCACCTCCGCGAAGAAGGAATACATCAGATCGGGAATGACCAGGCCTACAATAAATGTCTGTCGGGTCACTAAGCTGCGAGCGATCCAGTTCGGCTGATAGTGCAACTCGCGTGCGCGGCGTAGAATACGCTCCCGTGTCTCCTGGCTGATATCCGAGTGACCGCGAAGAGCTTTGGAGACTGTCATCAGCGAGACGCCAAGCTCTTTTGCAATGTCCTTCATTCGGACTGCCACGACCAGGCTCCCCCTACTATTAGAAGCCTACCCAGTCTATTCCCGATGACACGCCGCGTCAATGGTTCTATATCAAGACAATTAGCGATAAAGTACGATCAACATCGCCTCAAACGATGCAGGTCTGCTGAAAATTGAACTGATTGGTGGTCATTATCAGAAAATGTCATTCACCCGCGTCAGAGCGTGCCCGTCAGAGCGTGCCGCTAGTTAGTGGAATTTACTGAAGTTACTTGGATCGAAAGTGATACGTACTCGTGTGGACTGTGCTGTTTTTCCTAGGCGGTCTTGGACAGATAGCTTGTTGGAGAGCTCATCACCAGCCGCCCATGTTGAACACCCTTGGTGCCGATGAGGGTGTCTGCCAATCTCTGTACCCTCTTTGCTTCGCCCTTCAAGATGATTACCTCCAGGCAGGTGTCGTGATCGAGATGGGCATGCGTGGCGCAGATGATCAGATCATGGTGATCATGCTGCAAGTTCATCAATTTCTCAGGAAGTAAGCGTGAGTGATGATCATAAATTAGCGTGACCGTGCCGACAACAGGGGCACGCGGATCCTCGATCGCCACAGCAACAAGGCGATCACGAATTAAATCCCGGAATGCTTCGGAACGATTTGTATAGCCCTGCTTTGTGATGAAGCGGTCAAAGCGCGCCAAGAGGTCCGAATCGAGTGCAACGCCAATACGGCTGAGAAAGCCCATGATTTCTTCTGATTGTAGGCCTCTAGCGTATCAGGGATGTACAGATCGTAGCACTGCTTTCCAATGCTGTATGGCGATCACCCCGTCTGAGCGAAAAGAGGCTATGCTGGCCGGTAGTCGAAATGGTGCGGAATTGCTACGGGACCACGGCGCACATTGCCTGCCTCCGAGGAGCGCTTCTTGGGATGCTGGCCTTGTTCCTTCCCGGTGGCTGCTCTGCCGGCGCGCAGAAGATCACCGATGGTCTAGTAAAGCCTCCGGTGATCGACAAACACGATATCCGCTTCACCCTGCTCTCCGTCAACGGAGAATCGCTTCAGAGCCGGATAAAAAATATTGTGCAGGATGACTATGGGTTCCTGTGGTTCGGAACTTTCGATGGCTTATACAGGTATGACGGCTACACTCTTAAACCCTACCGCCATGAGCGCGGAAACCCGAATAGCGTGGATGACGATACCATCCTGGCTCTTTACAAAGATCGTGACGGCAGCCTCTGGATTGGCTCCAGGTATGGAGGACTCGACAGGCTGGATCCCAGCCGGGACACTTTCACGCACTATCGCCATAATTCCGCAAATCCAGGAAGCTTAGCCAACGACAATGTCAATTGCGTCTATCGTGATCGTAGCGGCACATTGTGGATCGGTACGAGCGATGGGCTCGACCGCATGGAGCCGGCGAGCGAAACTTTTGTCCATTACAGGCACGACCCTCACGACCCAGGAAGCCTGAGCAACAACAGCGTCAACTTCACTTACGAAGATCGGCAAGGGAATCTTTGGATCAGCACTGCCTGGGGCCTCAACAAGCTGGAGCGCGCCACCGGCCGTTTTGTACACTTTCTGCATGATCCGGCAAACCCGCACAGCATCGGTCACAATTATGTGAATTTCATTCTCGAGGATCGATCAGGCGTTCTGTGGTTAGCTTCGCCGCTAGGCAGCGGGTTGAGCGCCTTGAACGTCAAAACTGGCGAGTTCACACGATACTCGTTCCACTCTGAGGAACCATCGAGTCAAAGCGTGGTGGGTGCGAACAAGGTCTTTGAAGACCGGGACGGCGCGCTCTGGGTGTGTACAGTAGACCGCGGATTACTTAAGCTAGACCGCGAACGCAAAACGTTCACCCGCTATTCCAAAGAGCCCGGAAATCCGGACAGCCTGCCGCACGATACCGTCCAATCATTATTCGAAGATGCAGAAGGAGTAATGTGGGTGGGCACCCAAAGCGGGTTGAGCCGGTTCCAGCGCAGGCCACCCTCGTTTGTGAACTACAAGCATGAGGCTGGCAACCCGGACAGTCTCCGCAACGACATGATCTGGTCCGTACGGGCCGACACCCAGGGATTTCTTTGGAATGGGAACGAAGACGGCCTTAACCGGCTGGATCGAAGAACGGGGGAATTTACTTTCTACCAGCACGCTGACAAAGATCCGCATAGCCTTTCGTATAACAAGGTTGCAGCCATTCGCGAAGACCAGTCAGGCACCCTGTGGTTTGGCACGTACGGTGGAGGGCTGGACCGTTTTGATCGCACAACGGGACAATTTTTTGCCTACCGGCACGACCCGAGAAACTCTGCCAGTTTGAGCAGCGATTCTGTTCTCTCGTTGCTAGTTGACCGGCAGGGGACGCTGTGGGTGGGGACCCAGGGCGGAGGGCTAGATCGCTTTGACGCGAGAACAGAACGCTTCACTTCCTACCTGAACGATCCGCCGAATCCGGATCTGTTGTTAGAGGACTTATTCGAGGATCGAACGGGAATGTTGTGGGTGGGTACCCAGGATAACGGGCTGGAACGGTTCGACCCCAAGACCGAACAGGTCACGGTTTATCAGCATAAGTCCGATGACCAGCACAGCCTTAGCAACAACCGGGTGAATGCCATCCTGGAAGACCGCCAGGGACGGTTGTGGATCGGCACCGATGGAGGCCTTAATTTACTGGATCGAAGCCGGGGGACTTTCACGATCTTTACCACTAAGGAAGGGCTGCCCGATAACGCTGTCAGGTCGATTCTGGAAGGCGATCATGGCTATCTGTGGCTGGACACGCACAACGGGCTCAGCCGGTTTGATCCGAAGACGGGTGCCTTTCGTAACTATTCCGAATCGGATGGCGTGGCCGGCAATTTTCTTAATCCGTACGCAGCCGAAGGTAGCTGCCGAACTTCGAACGGTGAAATGGTTCTTGGCTCGAGCAGCGGGGTGACGACATTCTATCCGGATCGGATTTTCGATAATCCATATGTTCCGCCCGTCGAGTTGACTGATTTCCTTCTGTTCAATAAGCCGGTTCCTCAGGGCAGAGACTCACCACTTAGCCGGTCAATCTGGGCGACTGATTCCATCACATTGACGCATCGTCAGAGTATTTTCACGCTGGAGTTCGCCGCCTTGAGTTATATGGCCCCGGAAAGGAACCGCTACCGCTATCGGCTGGAA
>JAFAMD010000031.1 GCA_019233755.1 Acidobacteriaceae bacterium
AACGGATATGGAATGGGCGTCTTGAATCCAAATACCGACACCGAGCCGGCTGGAGTCAAGACTAACTGCGACATCGTGCTGCTCGGCGTAGGCGTCACAGTGAAGACACCTTGCTTGGTGGTCGTGCCGCCGAAAGTAGCGACAAGACTCGCTACGAACCGATCAAAATCTTCTGGCGCAACGTAGACGTGCGTGGTGTCATATTGCGGACCGACAGCCAACTCGGGTGTTGCGGCGGCAGCCGGCGCCGCGCTTTGCGCACTAGATACCCCGCTCGTTGTAATTACTGCAACGGCAAAAATAATCGCCGCAAATATTTTTCGTCTCTGGACCATCTCCGACCTCTTGTTTCCTGATCATGCTGCCCGTTCAATCCACGGGGGGTTGAAGCCGTACTACCGGTTGCGCAGTTCCCGGCTGACCCCAATGCTTGGCCACCAGGCAGACCGAAGCCGCTTGCGTGAGGTTTACCTTTTTCGCGAGAATCCAGCCACCCAACTGTTCCCCCAGTACCATTCCCAGAAGGCCGAGCAAAGCCACAATCGGTGGCGCCGGGCTCTTTACACGGATCACTCCATACAGAACACCGACCAACACCCCGACTGCGAATGAGACGAGCAGCACTTTCATGTTCAAACCTCCTCTAAATTGCGAAACAATCGCAGCCAAGGCTCCACAACCCGGAGTTTCCGAACACTTGTAACCCTCCCCCCGAAGGATGCTCGTGTGCGCAAGCAACGGGATGGGACACGCCGGCCTCCGATTTCTCGGCTCGCGCGTAGCCTCCGTACTCCGCTACGGGCGACCAATTCGGACTGACAGGGAGATCAGGAGGTGCGAGTTTGGTGAACACGCCTTTAGCATGGACAATCTTACCGCCGACGATCGTAAGGTCAGATTCAAGACCCTTGATGTCTTCCTCGGGGATTGAAAAATAGTCCGCCGAGAGCACGGCGAGATCCGCAAGTTGTCCGGGAGCCAGTGCGCCCTTCTTTCCATCCTCCGTCGAAAACCAACTGCTTCCCATGGTGTAGAGTCGGAGTGCCTCAGCACGATCCAATCGATTCTCATCGGGATAAAGACCCAAGCCTCCAATCGTCTTGCCCGTGATGAGCCAATAGAGCGAGAGGAATGGGTTGTAGCTGGATACTCGCGTGGCATCGGTCCCGGCTCCGACAGGAATCCCCATTTCCAACATGCGGCGAATCGGTGGGGTGCGTTCGGCCTGGCTCGCACCATAGCGCTCCACAAAGTACTCTCCCTGGAAAGCCATGCGATTCTGCACCGCGATCCCGCCGCCGAGCTTTTTCACTCGCTCTATGTTGCGATCCGAAATCGTTTCGCAGTGATCGAAGAACCAGTGCAGGCCGTCGAACGGAATCTCCCGATTGACTGCTTCGTAGACATTCAGCGCCCGCTCAATGGTTTCGTTATAGGTGGCATGCAAGCGAAACGGCCAGCGATTCTTCACCAGGTGGCGGATCACTGCTTCTAACTCGCTCTCCATCACCGGCGGCATGTCCGGCCGAGCGACAAGGAAGTCCTCGAAGTCAGCGGCAGAAAAGACCAACATTTCTCCTGCGCCGTTGACGCGATAGAAGTCATCGCCCTCGCCAGCCTTTGCCATCTTCGTCCAGTTTTGAAAGTCCTGGAGCTCGTGTTTCGGTTTCTGCGTGAAGAGGTTGTATGCGAGGCGAACCGACAATTCTCCGTTGCGATGGAGCTCATTCACGACGCCGTAATCGTCGGGATAATTCTGAAACCCGCCCCCCGCGTCGATTGCACTGGTGATTCCGAAGCGGTTCAGCTCCCGGAAGAAAAGCCGGGATGAGTTGAGTTGGTCCTCGCGGGAAAGTTTCGGTCCTCTGGCAAGCGTGGAATAAAGAATGTTGGCGTTGGGCTTCGCGATAAGAAGGCCGGTCGGATTTCCGCGCGAATCCCGCTGGACTTCGCCGGCGGGAAAATCCGGCGCGTCTTTCGTGTACCCCACCGCGCGCAGGGCAGCACCGTTGAGGAACGCGCGATCATAAAGATGAAGAACGAAAACAGGCGTATCCGGAGCCGCTGCATTGATCTCGTCAAGCGTGGGCATTCGGCGTTCGGCAAACTGAAACTCCGTCCAGCCGCCAACCACGCGCACCCATTGCGGAGCCGGGGTCCTTGCGGCTTGTTCTTTCAGCATGCGTAGCGCGTCGGCAAGAGAAGGCACGCCATCCCAGCGCAGTTCCATGTTGTAGTTCAGGCCGCCGCGAATGGGATGCATATGTGAATCGTTCAGGCCGGGGATAACCGTTCCCCCCTTGCCATCAATCACCCGGGTGACAGGTTCGCGTAACCGGAGAATCTCCTCATCCGTACCCGTCGCAATGATTTTTCCGTCACTGATGGCAAGGGCTTCAACGAAGGACGGAGTAGCATTTGTAGCAATTTTCGCGTTGTGAAGTATTGTTTCAACAGACATAGAAATCTCCTTGTACGCGCACAACGCCCAGCTAACCGGGCTATGCGCTTTTCCTCAAGAACGACGATGGTTTTGAGGGGCAAGGTTCGCGCCCATGCCCCTCGAAACGGTCTCTGCCGCTCAAAAATAAGCTTTCAGGAGGCCCCGCAGTTGTGGCTCAGCGCACCGTGACCGGCTCTTTCTCTCGGACCACTTCTTGCGCCTTTTGGTAGCTCTCTGCCACAGCCGTATAGTTCGGCGCCACCAGGCCATACAACTTGGCGAAATCCGCCGCGTCGGAGCGGTTCCAAGTTCGCTGAAGTTCGCACAGCACCGCATTCGCGCTTGTGGGAACGACACCCGCTTGGCTGAAGCGAGCCACTGTTGTTCTGGATGCCATCTCGCTCGGGTCGCCAGAAGCATCGATCACCGCGTACACGTTGTATCCGGCCGCTTTCGCGTCCAGCGCGGGGAACATGACGCAGACACTGGTCCACACACCGGCCATGATCAGGGTCTTTCGCCCGGTTTGTTCCACCGCTTTCACGAAAAGTGCGTTGTCCCAAGCGTTTACTTCGCCTCTGCGCGGCACGTGAACCGCATGTGGAGCATTTTCGTGAATCTCAGGCATCAGAGGCCCATTGGGGCCCTCCGGCACCGAAGCCGTCGTTATGAGCGGCAGCTTCATCAATGCGGCGAGTTTCGCGAGCGCCGTAACATTGGCTCGCAACTGCGCCACCTCTATGTCTTTGACAACTTGAAACAGCCCTGCCTGGTGGTCCAGTAATAGCAGAACGGTATCTGCTGGGTTGATCAGCGCCTTCCCGCCGCCGGGGGCGTGTTCTATACCATCGCGTATCGGGTTCGTACTCGCTTCGACATTGGCCATATCTGTACTCCTATGAACTGAATTGATTTTTCTCACGCGAAGCCGGTCGATCCTGCACGTCATTTTGTGCCGTAGATCGCTCTATAACTCCCGCGTACACCGTTTAATAAGGCAACTTTCCGCCCAATCGTAAAACGCTGAGAACTCTAGGGCAATAGCGGTTAGTACTTGAAAATGCAATGTTTTCGGCAAAAAAATGACGACCGCTCGGCAGCCCATGGTCCACGCTCTGACCGGGCAGCGGGCGTTCATATTACGAGGTGAGTTGCACTCTGATTCCGGCCGAGCACGAACACGCTCAGCGGTCGAACGCATCGGCCTTTGCCGCTGCAGCGCGGCGCAGCAGGCAACTAATACGCAGCGGCCCGCCGATGCGGAGGATCTCGAAGAGAATTTTCAGCGAGAATACTGAAGAGAACTTTCAGCCGCTGCGCCAACAATGTCGCTCTTTTGCCTTCCAGCAACACGACGACGCCCGGTGTGATGAATAGCAGTTTGAATAGTTGCCGCTATAATCACACCGAACGCAATAAATAATGTGACCAGGTATATTGGTCTCAATTTACGGGATCCCGAGCACCCGCAAAGAATCCCCTGAACCAAACAAGGAAAACTTCCTATCCCAAACTACGCAGCTTTTTGCATCATTAGTTGCAGAAGCGCTTTTGCGGTGGCAGTCGACGAGGCAGGATTCTGTCCCGTGATGAGGCGGCCGTCCACGATCGCAAAGCTTTCCCAATTGCCCTTCTTCTCGTAGAGGCCGCCGAGTCTCTTCAGTTCATCCTCAACCAGGAAGGGCACTACATGGGTGAGTTGAACTGCCTCCTCTTCCCCATTGGTGAATCCAGTGACACGCTTGCCCTTTACGATCGGAGCACCGTTGTACATCACCCGATGGAGCGCGCCCGGTGCATGGCAAACGGCAGCGACGGGCTTGCCGGAATTGTAGAACGACTCAATCAGAGCGATGGAATCGCGATCCTCGGCGAGGTCCCACATTGGACCGTGGCCGCCCGGGTAGAAGACGGTGTCGAAATCTTCCGACTTGATATCGGACAGCTTGAGTGTCTGGGAGAGCGCCTTTTGCGCTTCCGGGTCCTGCTTGAACCGTGCCATCGCGGGAGTCTGATTCTCCGGCAAATCGCTCTTCGGATCGATCGGAGGTTGCCCTCCTTTCGGCGACGCCAACGTCACTTCAGCCCCCGCATCCCGAAAAACGTAGTAGGGCGCCGCGAATTCCTCCAGCCAGAACCCTGTTTTGCGACCTGTGTTTCCCAATTGATCGTGGGATGTTAGCACCATTAGAATTTTCATCAACTCTCTCCTGTTCCGTTCGGACTTGGCTGTCAATTTCCCTTGCCCACACTATTGGCCGAAGGTTCCTTGCGCCCGTCAATCTCACGAGGGCACGCCACAGGCCATCATCAGAACGGGAAACTGAAGTCTGTACCGAACGCTTCTTGCGGACTTTCGCCGCTCTTAGCTGGTCTGGTCAAGTGGCCGCCGATGCGGAGCGAACTCATGAGCATGAACTAATTTCCTTACTACACCTTAAGAACTTCAAAGGAGGCGTCACCGAGGTGCGTATTACTACCTCATCGGGTCCCGACGAGGCCGGGCGCACTTGTCATTCAAATCGAAGCTTGCGGAGCAATCCCGTTCAAGCAGCCATATTCGATGCTCAGCAAAATGCCGAGCGCTCAGCACTACCGTCTCGATGCGACGATATGGTGGCGGCGAGCACTCGAGACGATGGCCCAACTCGGTGACAACTTATATTGTGTCTAGACGCGCTCGAAGGAGGCAACAGCGGATGTCTACATCGGCCGGAACAACGATGCGGCTGAACATGCCGCAATGGCAGGGCGGAAACGAGCAAGCCTATTATTTTGGGGCGCAACTGCTGGAGTGGCTCGCTCCGGCGGCGAGAGGCCCTGTTGAGACAGTTCCAGTGCCGGAACCCAAACCGGGCGAGGCGCTCATTAATGAGAATGGCATCGTGGGCCGGGCGGCACTCCTCCAGCAAGCGCGCACGGCACGGCAACTTATTGAGAAACACCACCCGGACCGCATTGTTACGCTCGGAGGTGACTGCCTTGTGGATCTGGCGCCCATTGCCTACTTGAATACGCGTTATAAAGGAAATCTCGGCGTATTGTGGGTCGACGCTCATCCAGATGTGATGACTCCGAAAGATTTCGCCCATGCCCATGCGCACGTCCTCGGTGCGCTTCTGGGTAGGGGCGATCCGGATTTAACAGGAGAGGTCAAGGTGCCCATCGCTGCATCGCGAATGATGTACGCGGGGCTCGACGCGTGGTTGCCGGTCGAGGATGACGTAATCCATGAGCTAGGCCTTCGCCACGCGCAAGCGGACGCCTTGCGCGATAGCTCGTCACCAGTGCTGGAATGGATCTCCGATCAAGGCATTACCCAGCTAGCGATTCACTTCGATCTCGATGTTCTTGACCCGGCGAGCTTTCGAGCTGTTATCTTCAATAAGCCGGATTCACCACCTGACTTCCTTCAAGGAGTGCCTCGAGGACGGATGAAGCCGCAACAGGTTGTGAGACTTCTGCACGACGTTGCGGGCGCCTGCGATGTGGTCGGGCTCGCAATCGCGGAGCACATGCCGTGGGACACGCTCGCGATGCGCAACATGCTCCGGCAACTGCCGCTTCTTGGCGGCTGACCTTACCGTTCCCGCGACGTTCACCCCGCTCCACAACACGGCGATCCTCAGATTAATATGAAAGCCGGGGTGTTACGTGAAGCCAGCCGGATCCCTCGTCGCATTTGTCGTGCTCGCCCTGCAAGCGCCATGCATCCAGGCGCGCGTTGAACTCGCGCCGTGCAAAAACAACTATTCCCCTCAGCAGCAGATCCAGCTCGGGCAGAAAGCGGCAACGCAGGTATACAAGCAGATGCCGGTTCTGCCGGATTCAAGCCCCGTCACGCAGTATATCCAGCAACTCGGGAATAAACTCACCGCGTATGCGCCGGGCTATAAGTGGCCCTATAACTTCCATGTGGTGAATTCGGCGGAGATCAACGCCTTCGCCCTCCCCGGCGGTTCAATATTCGTGAATTTGGGCACCATCCAAGCCGCGGCAGATGAAGCGCAGCTCGCCGGCGTCATGGCGCATGAAATCTCTCACGTGGTATTGCAGCACTCCGTATGCAATGCGGAAAAAGAGCAGAAAGTCGGGTTGATCGCGGGCCTGGGACAAATCGCTGCCGGTCGTGCTGGGAGGAGCGGCCGGAGAGATCGCGGCGCAAGGAATCGGCATGACAGCGGGGCTCGGCTTTCTGAAAATGTCTCGCGCTGCTGAGAGACAGGCGGACCTGGAAGGAGTCGGCATTCTTTACGACGCCGGCTACGATCCGCACGGCTTGCCCCAATTCTTTGAAACTATTCAGGCGAAATATGGCAGCGGAGGCGCGCAATTCCTGAGCGATCACCCGAACCCTGGAAATCGAACAGAGTACGTGGACAAAGAAATTGCTACGTTTGTGCCACGTCCGAATTACGTTACTACCAGCGTGGCCTTCCAGCGGATCAAAGCGCAGGTCGCCGATATGCACGCGTACACTGCGCGCGAGCTCTCCTCCGGAGCCTGGAAAACGCAAAGCCCGAACCGTCCGGTCAACACAGGGGTGAACGAAGCGGTAAGCGAGAATGCTGCTGCGCCGGACGTGAATACTGCGAGCGCATGGAAGGAATTCCGTGGTTCCGAATTCACGCTTATGATTCCGGTGAACTGGACTGGCTATGGTAATTCTCTGGCCGCGATGTTCGCTCCGCCCGGAGGGTTCGGCAGATCCCCGGACGGCCGCGCTGGCAATGTGATTTACGGAATGCTGACGGACCGCTATCGATCGCAACAGAACCTCCGCGATGATGCGGCGCTCGACGAACTGATCCGCGAAATCACACGCGATAATCCCGGCGTCCAGCCGGGCGCTCAAGCGGCAATCACTGTGAACGGCGTGCACGGGCGTAGCCTGGAGTCCGAAAACCCGTCCGCGAACAACGGCAGGGGCGAGCACGATTGGGTGGTGGCGTTCCCGCTGCGCGACGGCAGTCTAAGGTACTTTGTTTTTGTGGCGCCCACCCCCGAGTTTGTGCAGTTCCGGCCTACATTTCAACGAATCTTGCAGAGCCTGAGAATTCAGAGCTGAACGAATGCCTTCCCGCGTTCTGCGCGGTCAGTCGCCAAAGTGTTGTCCGCGATGGCGCCGGTTTTTCAAACCGGCGCGGCTGAACCGTTGCGGTTCAGTACTGGAACTTCAATGCAAATTGCAACTCGCGTTCGACATTTCGAGTGGAAGTGACCACGCCCAAATTTGGGTTCCCGATTACATTATTGGGTGTATTAAATACCGGGGTATTGGTGAGATTGAACGACTCGGCGCGAAATTCAAACGCATAGCGCTCCTTGAACGGGAACCGGCGAATGATGGAAAGGTCCAGGTTCTTGGTGGCCTCGGAGCGCAGACTGTTGCGTCCCAAAGTTCCGAAGGTATAGTTCGGCGGCGTTGCAAAAGCAGCCGGATTGATCCATTCCGTGGCGCCTTGATTCGCCGGATATGGATTCTTAAGCACCAGGTTGGCCCGCTCGGTTACGTTGCCGGTATTCGCTATATCGCCGTTTGAAGTTGTAACATCAAACGGCACCCCGGAGTAGTAACTGACGATCCCGTTAATATCCCAGTTACCCAGGATGTAATCAAGCGCCTTGTGTCCGGTACTGTAGCTCCTGCCGGTCCCCAGCGGGATTTGATACACCACACTTGCCGAGAAAATGTTCGGCAGGTCAAATCCTGATACGCTGCGCTCAGCATTAATGTTGTACGGATTTTGTACTTCGCACCCCTCCGCCCCGAAACTCCCGGAGCAAGCCACGTCCATGGATTTCGAATACGTGTAGGAGATCAGGTACGCAAGCCCCTTGGTGCTTCTTTGCTGCAACCGGAACTGAAACGCATTGTATTTGCTCTGGCCGATGCTCTGATCGTAGAAAGTTGGAGTGATGTAGGGATACGGTTGCCGGCTGGCCACTACAGCCGCATCGCCGGGTCCGGGCGTGACGGCAGTGTTCCGGTAGCCGCCCAAATTGAGCTGCAGATCGTGCGATCCCACGTACATCAGCGAGAGTACCGTATTCTGCCCCAATTGCTGCTCAACTCCAATGTTCCACTGGTCCGAATACGGCATCTTGTAAGCCGTCGGATCAACAAACCAGTTGACTTGATTAAATGGCGTTGCCGCCGGATACACCACGCCGCTCGAACCCAGGTTGAACGGGTCGCCCATGCTGGCGGAAGTGCCGCCGGGATTATTCAGGTTGTTGGCAATCAGTTGTCCGACATCGGGCCAGTTGCCCTCGTAGTTCTGGGCGAGTTGAATAACCGAGTTCCAGCTATCGTAGAATCGACCGTACCCTCCCCGAATAACGGTCTTATTCTTCAGCCGGTACGCTAATCCGAAGCGGCCCTGCCAGTCGCCGTAATCGTTGTGGAAAATCGCGTAATTGTACCGCGGCGTTACAAGAACATTTTGCGGTAGTGTTCCGCCCGGCAAGCAGGGGAAGCCTTGGACGGGGCTGCAGGCATTGGGCTTCGCCGTGATGATGTACGTGCCGTTGTTCAGATTGTAATCGCCAACATAGAAATCCGGCGTTCCGGGAGTGCCGTAAACCGGCCAGAGTGTTACATCGTAGCGGAAGCCAATATTCAAGGTAAGCCGCTGGGTTACCTTCCACTGGTCTTGGATGTAGACTCCGTCTATCCACCCGTTATGCTCGGTCTCCAGTACATTTCGCCGCTGGGCGTTATACGGACCCCCCAGCAGGAAGGAAGCCAGCGCATTCCCCGTGCCGTTGGCGTTCTCCGGATTCTGTGTTTGCGTTGATTGGAATATCTCAGAGGCGCCGAAGATGGGAGATCGCGTGTTATCGGTCGCGGCGCTCACACCGAATTTGAAAGTATGCTTGTTGAAAATCTTCGTAAAGTCTCCACCGAAAGCCCAGATATCCGCGATCCTCGTATCCTGAAGTTGGTTGCCGCCGGTGCTGATGTACCCCGAGATCTGAATCAAGGGTATGAATGGTCCATAGCCGTTACGGAAGTTACCGATGAAATTGGGTGAAAAGCCTAGCTGCTCAAGCTGACTGGGGAAATTCGCCGGTGCGTTTGGGAATGTCTTCGCAATCAGGTCGTCCCCCCAGTTACGGCCGAAATGCAGTTCCAGAACCGTCGTAGGGTTGAATGTATGTGTTTCGTGCAGAGCCCAGTTCCATCCGTCGAGCGCTACCGTATTTAGGGCGCCAGGAAACCCAGCCGTTTGAGAAACACTCTGGTTGAAATACGAAATTCGACCAAAAAGCACATCGTGTTCGCCGAACGTCTGATCGATTCGGCCCTGATAGCTGTCCTGATTCACGCGATGCGGCGTGTTGTCCACTACATTCGTACCTACCACGCCGGTATTCACCGCTGGAGGGAAAAGAGTCGTCGCGTAAAGCAAAGCCGCGGGACTCAGCAGCGATGAGGGAATAATATTGCCGGCAAACGGCGTTCGAATATAACTGCCGGGGCTGTTCGGATCGGGCCTCGTCGTGAACGGATTGTAGAGTTGGTTGCTGACCGCGCTGAAGTTTCCATTGAGTTCCGCCTGTGTCGCAGTGAGTCCCAGCGTTTGGGCGGATTGGCTCTGGCGGAATCCCTCGTAGCCCCCGTAGAAAAACGTTCGATTCTTCCCGTTGTAAACCTTCGGAATCCAAACCGGACCGCCGCCGGCGAGGCCAAACTGGTTCTGGCGGAGCGGGTTCACCGACGCAAGAAAATAGTTTCGGGCATCCAACGCCGAGTTGCGAAGATACTCCCAAAGACTGCCATGGAACGTGTTCGTGCCGGATGCCGTCACCACGTTCACGAGTCCCCCAACCGCCTGCCCGAACTCGGCTTCGTCGTTGTGGGATTGAACCTTGAACTCCTGCACGGTGTCGACGATCGGCTCAAAGTTGTAGTTGCCGATAAACGACCCAAGGTCGTTAATGCCGTCCAGCAGGAACATGTTGCTCCGGTTGCGTTGGCCGTTCAGGGCCGGAAACGAAAAGCTGCCGATTGCATTCCCCGCAAAGCCGCCGCCCCCGCCCGCGTTTTGGGCTACGCTCACCGGAGCGGCTCCCGGGGTCAACGTCAGCAATTGCGTGAAGTTTCTCCCGTTCAACGGCAGATCGTTCACCGCTTGCGTATTAATCACAGTGCCCAGTTCCGCCGTCGAGGCCTGCACCTGAATCGCCGCCGCCTCAACTGTCACCTCTTGCTGGGTCGATCCCACGGCGAGCGTGAAATTGTACGTGGCGGTTTGGTTCACGTAGACGATAAACTTCGGCTGGTTAACGGTATTGAATCCCGGCTTCGAGATTCTGAGCGTGTAAGGCCCCGGCAGAACGTCGACAAAGCCATAGATTCCTGAGTCGTTACTTACCGTGTCGCGGGAAACGTTTTTATCAACGTTGGTCAGCGTCACCGTGGCACCCGGAACAATCGCACCCGTAGCATCGGTGATCGTTCCGTTTATGTTTCCGGCGGCTTCCTGATTCAGCGCGATGCTCGGGAAGGTCAGCATGAAGAGCACCGCAACGATGACGGCGAAACACGTGGACCTGGGAACAGGTCGAAGTTCGCAACACATAATTGGCCTGATCCTCTCCGCCAGAACGGCTAGGCTTTTGTGAAGAAATGTTTACACGACTAAATTCTTGAAAAACCCTACTTAAACGTTAAAGTAGCCTAAACCTATCATAAGATTTGCTACATTGCAAGCGGATTTTTCCAACGTTTTTCCTAGGCTGGTGGTATCCGTTGGTTGGACGCCGTACTGGGAAAACGCCACGCCGGAGACAGCTATTTGCTTCCGGCCGCCCGCGTACTATAACAGAGTAAGCGCGCGCCCGTAAGATCGCGGACCGTTTACTTTCCGGACGCGGACGCGCTTCCTGCACAGTTATGCCTGTCCGACTAAAAGACATCGCGGATGATCTCGGTGTCTCTGTCGTAACCGTCTCAAAAGTTCTGCGTAATCACGGTGACATCAGTCGTGAAACACGCGACCGCGTTTTGAAGCGCATTAAAGAACTGAACTATCAGCCGAATCTCGCGGCTCGCGCTCTGGTCACGGGCAGAACTCACCTTATCGGACTGGTCGTTCCCGATCTCGTTCACCAGTTCTTCGCGCAAGTTGCCAAGGGCGCGTCGCACGTACTTCGCAAACGCGGTTATAGCCTCATCATTTCTTCTTCGGAAGAGGATCCCGCTCTCGAAAACGAAGAGATCAGCCAGTTACTGTCCCGCCGCATCGACGCTCTCATCGTTGCATCCAGCCACTCCACGCCCGCCTTTTTGCAGCAGATCGAAGACGCCCAGATACCGTACCTCCTGCTGGATCGCAAATTTTCCGGATGCGAGGCTTGCTTTGTCGGAATTGATGACAGGAAAGCAGGCGAACTGGCTACCACTCACCTGATTGAGAACGGCTGCCAGCGCATCGCTTACATCGGCGGCAAGAACGTGAGCACGGCCATTAATCGCCTCGAGGGATTTCGCAAGGCTATGGCGGCACACCGGCTTCCCATCCACGAAGGCCAGATAACCTGCCGCTCCCATTTCGATGACGCGGCCGACATCACCGGCTACAAGGCCATGAAAACTCTTCTCCGGCGCAAACCGCATCCCGACGGCATCTTTTGCTATAACGATCCGGTCGCCACCGGTGTAATGCAAGCCATCATTGAGGCCGGCTTGCGCATTCCTGAAGATATTGCGCTGATTGGCTGCGGCAACGTCCGATACGCCTCTGCACTTCGCGTTCCGCTCAGCAGCGTCGATCAGGATTGCGAGCTGATGGGTGAGCAGGCGGCGGCTATCGCGCTCGATCTTATCGCGGGCAAGGTTGTAACTCCAAAAACGGTGCTGCTCGAGCCCCGGCTCATCGTTCGAAAATCAAGCGTCCGCCCGGCTGCAAACAGCAATCCCGTCAGCAAGCCGAACAGGGCTGTTGTCAGCAAATAAACATCGAAGCCCCTGAACGCCGGGCCGCTGCTCAGTATCAGATACACTGGCAAGGCGCTGAGATGAAAATGACCTTCTGGCGATTTCCGGCAGTACACGCCGCCCTGGTAAGTCTCGCCCTGGCTGCAGGCTTTCTGACCGCCGCTTCGCAAACGAATTCCCCCTCCGCGGCCGAAGATGCACGCACAGCGTGGTATCGCGAAGCGAAGTTCGGAATGTTCATTCACTGGGGGCCTTACTCGGTCGCCAGTGTAGAAGCTTCCTGGCCCATCATGCGGCCGTCCAAAGAGTTCCCGATCTCCGAGCAAGAGTACCGGGCACTCCCCGCGCAATTCAACCCCGTGAAATTCGACCCCGATGCGTGGGTTGCCTTGGCCAAGCAGGCCGGTCAGCGCTACATCGTGTTCACCACCAAGCATCACGACGGGTTCTGCATGTTCGACTCCGCCTACACCGACTACAAGATCACAAACACACCCTACGGCAAGGACGTCGTCGCCCAGTTGGCCGAGGCTTGCCACCGCGCCCAAATGCCCATTGGCTTTTATTACTCGCCGCCTGACATGAATCACCCGGCCTTCCGCGACACTTCCCTGCCCGCGAGTAAGAACTGGAATGGCGAGCCGACGCGCGAAGTATGGCCGCTCTACCTCGACTACATGGAGCTCCAGTTGCGAGAGCTCCTCACTCGCTATGGTGACGTTGTGCTCATCTGGTTCGACGGCCTTTACAACCAGCGCAAGTACGACGGCTATCGAATGCAGCGTGACATCCATCAGTTGCAGCCGCAGACATTGATCAACAACCGCATCGGCATCCCGGGAGATTACGAAACACCCGAACAGTTTCTGCCGGAGGCCATCCCCGTGAAAGGGGAGACGCTTGACTTCAGTCACCGCACCTCCAGTACAAAGCCCGGATATGTGCCGCCCCCGGAAGAGTTCCGTTTGTGGGAAACCTGCATGACGATCAACAAAACTTGGGCCTATAACAAGAACGATCACAATTTCAAATCTGCCGGACAACTGATTCGTACGCTCGTAGAAGTGGCAAGCAAGGGCGGCAACTTCCTCCTCAACGTCGGACCCGAGCCCGATGGAACCATCCAGCCTGAATTTCAGGAGCGTCTGCGCACGATTGGCAAATGGCTGTCCGTCAACGGCGAAGCCATTTACGGAACAACCTATGGCCCGCTTCAAACGCTACCCTTTGGCAAGACCACCGCGAGGGGCAAAAACATTTACCTGGAGGTCTTCGACTGGCCATCAGCGGGCGAATTGAGCATACCCGCTCTCTCAGGAAAAATCGAATCCGTTACGCTGCTCGCCGGCAATCGGCCAGTGCCCTTTCATCAGCAGGAGTCCGCGCTGGTAATGAACGTCGCCGGTATCCAGCCGGACCCTTATGTCACGGCCTTCCGGCTTACTCTGCAATAGCCCGATATGCGGACCGTCAGCCGCTCGTTGTTTCTACTTTCTGCGGTCGGCTTGCTTGCTCTCGCCGCGCCTGATCCAGCCGGCTACGTCGGCTCAAAGACCTGCTTCGGTTGCCACCAGGATATTTATCGTTCCTTTACGCAAACCGATATGGGCCATTCCATGCGGCTTCTTTCAGAGCTCGACACCTCGTCATTTCTGCGCGAATCCACCGTCCCCGTCGGCTCCTCCGGCCGCATTCTCCGGGTGTTCCAAGAGCAGAATGCGTGGCATCAAAGCGAGACTGAACCCAACGTTTTCCTTGAGGAGCATAAACTCGAGTACGCCGTAGGCTCCGGCGCGAACGGTTTTACCTTCCTGATTCGCCGCGGCAATTATCTGTTCCAGGCGCCTCTTTCGTTTTATTCAAAGATCGGCAAGTGGGATCTGTCCCCCGGCTATGAGACCGTAGATCTTGGTTTTACTCGCGCTGCACCGGAGGCTTGCCTTGCTTGTCACAGCGGCCGCGCTCGGCCTGTGCCGCGCCGCAACGGCGAGTATCTCGATCCGCCGTTTGAAGAACTCTCGATAGGCTGCGAGAACTGTCACGGCCCGGGCGCCAGCCACGTGAACGCATTGGGACGCAAGCCTGGCGAGATCGTCAACCCGGCAAAGCTGCCCGCCCGCCTTGCCGAAGACATCTGCATGAACTGCCATCAGCGGGGTGACACGCGCGTTTTGCAGCCCGGCAAACGCTTCGCCGATTTTCGGCCCGGAGAGCCGCTGTTCCAGACCTTGGCGATTTTCAAAGTGCCGGCTGCTTCCGGTGGGCGCGAAGGTGATGATTTGCTGGAACACGATGCCGCCATGAAGGCCAGCCGGTGCTTCCGCTCCAGCGGTGGGAAACTGAGCTGTTTCACCTGTCATGACCCGCACGTCCAGCCCAGAGGAGCACAAGCCGTTTCCTTTTTTCGCGCGAAATGCCTCACCTGCCACACCGACGCCAGTTGCCGTCTTCCGCGAAGCGTGCGCTTAGAGAAGAATCCTCCAGACGACTGCATCGGCTGCCACATGCCCAAGCGCAGCGTCGCCCTCATTTCTCACTCGGCTTTGACCAATCATCGTATTCCGGCGTCCGCCGACAGTCGCGTACCGGAAAGCACACCGGAATCCGATAACGGGCTCATTCTGATCGATCGCCCATACGGACAAAATCCGTCCGTTCCACCTCTCACGCTTCTTCGCGCTTATGCGGAGTTAGCTCCGCGCTTTCCCGCCTATCAGAACTCTTACCTCGCGTTGCTGCTGCATCTGAGCCAGACCGATGCGAAAGATCCCTTTGTTCAGGCAGCTCTCGGCCATAAGGCCCTCGCGGAAGGCAATAACGAGCAGGCTCTTGCTTACCTCTCCGCCGCCCTTCCTCTTGAAGATCCCACCGTGTATCTCGACATCGCGAAAGCAGCTTCAAACCTCAGCCACAGTGATGAAGCGCTTGCCTACCTCAAGAGCGGTGTGGAAGCCGATCCCTTCAACCCGACCCTGCAGAAGACATTGATCCTGGAGTATATAAACCTCAAGCGTTATGCTGAGGCTCATCAGGCGATGGAGCAATACGTGAACTCATTTCCTGGCGATACGTTTATGCGCAATCTCCTGAGTCGCGTGAGCAACTGATGCCGTTCGGAATCACTCTCGTCTTCGCAGTGATAACGGCGGCCCCACCTCCGCCGCAAACATCGCATTGTACTGGACCCGCCGAACTCGAACGCACCATCCAGAATGCTCCTTCAGCCGATGCTTACAACGCGCTCGGCGCCTGGTTTGCCCAAAATCACCAGATCAATTGCGCCATCCCCGCTTTCGAGAAGGCACTCCAACTGGCTCCAGACTCCTGGCAGTCGCACTTCAATCTCGGGTTGGCAATGCTCGAAAGCAATCAGCCCAATCGTGCACTGGCCGAGTTTCGTGCTGCGGTCCGGGGAAATCCCGGCTCTACTGCGGCGCGCAACGCGCTCGGCGGAGTCCTTCAGTCTTCGGGCAAACTCGATGACGCGGAGGGCCAATTCAAGGCTGTTCTTCAGCTCGATCCCCGTTCGATCTACGCCCTCGATCATCTCGCGCAAATCTACGCCGCCCAACGGCGCTACGCGCCCGCGATTGAGAAGTGGCGGGAAGCGATTCGTCTTTCGCCGGGCGATCAGGATCTGAAGATCGAACTCGCAGTTGCCTACAGCAAGAACGGCGACACCAATGACGCTATTGAGACTCTCACTGGCGTCGTCCAAGCCTCTCCCAACCTTGCATCCGCACACTTCAATCTCGCAACGATCTATGCGGACAACAAACGCTTCCGCGAAGCTGCCGACGAGTATGCCGCGGCGTTGAAGCTTGATCCGCATGACGACATCACGCGCCTCGCGCTTGCCAAAGCCTACCTGTCGGTCGCCAATTATCAGGACGCCTTACCGGTAATTGAGCCCTACGTGAAAGACAAGCCTGATGATTTTGAAGGACACTATGTCCTCGGCAGCGCGTATCGCGGCTCAGGCCGTTATGCGGAAGCAGCCGTGGAGCTTGACCGCGCCGCGCAGCTGAACCCGTCCGATTACGGCGTCGAGTATACGTTAGGTTCGGTCCTGGCGCGCGAAGGAAAGCCTGCGCAGGCAGTGCCCCACCTGCGCAAAGCTCTGGAGCTCAGGCCGGATGATTCAGAAGCGCTGTTCCAGCTCGCGAACGCTCTGAAAGCTCTGAACCAAACCCAGGAGGCAAACACCCTCCTAGCAAAGTTCCGCGAGCAGAAACAGCAAGGCGTCGAGCACAACATTGCGTCTGCCGCCGGCAATGCGGCCAACTCAGCTTTGGCTGGGGGCAACCCAAAAGACGCTGCCGAAAAATATCGCGAAGCGCTGAAGCTTGACCCCAAAGACGCGAAAACATGGTTCAATCTATCTCTCGCTTTACACGAGTTGCACGATCGCGACGGCGAGCGCGAAGCTCTTGAAAAGGCTCTCGGCCTCGACCCGTCTCTGACACTGGCCCATAATCAGCTCGGGCTTCTCGATGCGGCTGACGGCAAGACCGCGGACGCCGAAGCGCAATTTCAAAGGGCCATTTCGCTCGATCCGCAATTTGCCGATGCACAAAGTAACCTGGGCGTGCTCTACGGCCGTCTGGGGCGTACGCAAGAAGCGGAAGCTCTGCTGCGTCAAGCCGTCGAAAACAATCCTCGCCTGACGGAAGCCTTTCTGAACCTCGGTATCATCCTCGCGAGCCAGGGCCGCCTGGCGGACGGTGAAAGCCAGCTCCAGAAGGCGGTTGAACTGGCTCCCGGCAACACAACCGCTCTCACCGCGCTTGGAATGATTGAGGCAAAGCTCGGCAAGTCTGATCAAGCCATCGCCACCATGCGGCGCGTGGTTGACCTTCAGCCCGATTCTGCGGAAGCTCATCTGAATCTAGGGATCGCGCTGGCCGACACCTACCGGCTGGCGGATGCGCTTCAGGAATTTTCATTCGCGGAGAAGCTGAGCCCGGCCACCGCGGCCCCGCATTACAATCGCGGCCGCGTTTTGGTTGACCTGCGGCGCTACGATGAAGCCCGCAGGGAGCTGATCGAAACCTGCCGTATGGCGCCTGACTACCCGGTTGCTTTCTACCTGCTGGCGCTCGCCGACACCAGGCTTGAGAAACATCAGGAAGCCGTCGATACCCTCCACAAACTGCTGGTGCTTCAGCCGCGAAACGCCAATGCCTACTTTCTGCTCGGCCAGAATCTGGAGAAGCTCGGAAAAGCGGACGACGCTATCGCCGCCTGGAAGCAGGCCGTAGATCTCGATCCCCAACAAACCGAGGCGATGTACAACCTCTGGCGCGCTGTCGCGAAAACCAGCCCTGAACAAGCGAAGGTCTATCGCGAGCGCTTCTCGGCCATGCAGCAGCAAAAACAGATCACCAGCCAGGCGGAAACGCTCGCCAATTTCGCTCTCGCCTCCGCCAATCGCGGCGATTTCTCACAAGCCATCTCACAGTTGCAGGAAGCCATTCAACAGTGCGGCAACTGTTCCTCGCAGCCCGCTCTGTACAAGGATCTCGGTTTGATCGAGTGTAAGTCCGGGGATGTCTCGAGCGGCAAGAAGGATCTGCTTACGGCTCAATCGCTCAAACCCGGAGACCCGGATGTAGCAAAGGCTCTCGAAATCATCGGCGGCCAGCGCTCGCAACCCGTTTCAACCCATTGACGCCACTTCTGGGGATTCCGGCGAAGCTGAACGCTCGTTCCGAAGGGAAGCCGGACGGCATTCCGGGATGATCCCGAACACCATCGGAGCGTAGCGTCGATTGTGCAGGAAAGTGTTCGGCTTCGTCAAGAGAAAGCTGTCCGGAGCGTAGCGGAGGAAGGATGCCGCTAGCGGAGAAAGGGGTGCGGGGAAAAGGGGCGTCAGCCCTTGTCCCCGCCTCAGCACACGTTGACACGGAGCGCGATTAGCGCTCCGGATTATCGCCGATAAGTTCGGCATTTCCAAAGACCCGACGTCTACTTTCGTCCTGAGCCTCGAATGCGCGCGCCAGCGACGACTCAGCCAGTGTAGAGAACGCGGGTGGCCTCGCGAAATAGTTGCCTGATATTCTGCGAGACGCTCGGGCAGTTATGAACCTCCATTTGCCGGAGATGCGGTAGGCGCGCGAGCTGTGCCAAGCCAGCGTCGGTAATGCCCATGCATTGCCAAAACTCAAGCTTTTCTAAGCAGTCCATTCGACCAAGAATCTCCAGGCTACGGTCTGTAATCTGCGTCATCCCAGCGTAATAGGTTCGGAGTTTCTGTAGTCCGGCGAGGTGCTCGGTCGCGACGTCGCCAGTGTCGCGGCAATACATGCAGTAGAGCGATTCCAGATTCTCGCATCGGCCCACGTGGCGAAATCCGGCATCGGACACCCCGATCGATACTAGTTCACGCAACTGGCTAAAACGCGGCAGCAACGCTAGCACTTCGTCATCCACCTGTGCGCAACCGATCCCTATACCGCGTAGACGTGGCATCTCCGCGATAGCAAGAAATCCAGGGCTTCTGAAATTTGGGCACTCGCGCCCCCAGATGTATTCGAGGGTTTGTGACCGAGCCAGAGCCCGCCATCCCACATCCCCCGCTACCGCCCCTTGCGCCTCCAACTGCCGCAGCCGCGGAATGGCGGATATCTGGTGCATCGCCTTGTCACTACACTGGTCTCCCCAGATTCCGAGAAACTCCAGATGACCCATCCTTCGCAGCGGTTCCAGCCCCGCCGCCGTGAAGGCTTTGGAATGCCAGAAGAGCGAAAGCGCTGCAACGCCGTCAAGTCCCGCTAGGGATGCCAGTCCTTGATCGGTAAACCGCCCGTCAATCGTAAGCTGGTTCGGAACCTCGCGAGCGGCCATCAACCCTGCACGGACCTCTCCGCCAAGCCATCGTCCGAATACGGGGATGTCGCGTAGACTGGACAGTCCCGCATCCGTGACGCCACTGCCCGTTTCGAGAAAACGCAGTTCGGTCTTGCCCACCAGCGCGCGGATCAAGCTGTCGCCGGCACCCGAGCCGAGTGCGCTAACCGTCACTAGCTGCTCGCATCTGGTGAGATGTGTAGCGGCGGTGTCATCGAAACCTCGCGTCCAGCATGCTTTCAACGATTGCAGTAGCGGGAAATGACGTAAGGGCGCGAACGCCCGATCGGTGAGCATTGTGTGCTGGCCGCCGATTTCCAGTTCTATTAACTGTGCCATTTGCGCCAGATTTTGCGCCCCATCATCGGTGAGGCCCTTCGATCCGCTCACATCCAGATGAGTGACACATTGGAGACGAGCTAATCCTTTGATTGAGTCGTCCGTGATACCGCCCGCCCGCACCTTCGAGATCCCGTTTTCCTCGATGGTCGCGAAAATCTCCTCCCAGTCTCTGCGCGTTTGCGGCCCACGCGCCGACAGCCGATCGTCTTCCCAATCAATCGTGTAAAACGGCGGGTGTGTGGCTACAAACGCAGGCGCGCGACCTGGGTCGGCGTTACGCTGGGTGAGGCTGCCAGCGAACTTCGCCCAATCCTCGAAACCATATGCATGAGCGACCATCTGGCGAGCGTCGGCTACGGCCAATGCCGGCTCGCGCGTCTCTGACGAATACCATGCTGGCAAGCACTGTTGTACCTTGACCGGATTGTGGAAATCGGTGGGGAACGCTGTTCCGTAGTTGGCATTGATTGCTCGCACAGCGGTCTCGTCACCAGATGAGTAGGCTGTGGCGAGATCATTCGCGAGGCGCTCATACAGTTCTATCCCTTCTGGACGAAGCGCCTGAACGTGATGCTTCAGTTTGGCCCAAGTCTCGAACCCGTGTTCACGCGCGATCGCAAACTGTGCATCAGCGAGCGTCGCGTTCGGTTTCCCGGCGACACGGAGTTCGCGAACTCGTTCCTTTGCGCGCTTTTGCAGTTGTGCCAGCGATGGGTTGGCGGGAAGGGGCGTTGATTCTGTCGACATGATGATCTCCTCTCATGTGCCCGCGTCCGCGCGGCAGGCGAAAGAAGATCAAAATACAGAGTGGAAATCGCAGTTCCGGGTGGGCTCAGCCCTCTCCCGCGGACGGGTAGCGCCCTTCGCGCTTAGGACCAACGTATCATGGCTGGCGATTCAGAAATAGCGAACCGACTCACTATGCTGAGCGAATTACGCGCTAAACCTGATTGTCGTGCTACGTGGCAGCGGCCTCTTGGCACGTACTGGCTACACATTCCCCTTTCCTCGGTTCTTTCGCATGGAATCGCCGCGCATCTCAATCCGGTGAGCGTTAACTCATGTGCGGTGCCGAGGCCAATCGAGCAACTTCGGGCGATCGCTCGCAGCCCCAGGCCCACTTCAAACTTCAATCGAAGAACATCCTTGATCTTGCGCACGGACAATCTCCTGGCTGGCAAGCTGATCCTCCCTTTCGGGGGAGGCTGCCTGCCATTGTGTTGTCCAGCGCTACTACGCGCCTGTGGAAATCATTCCGGCGAAGCCGAACGCAGTTCTGGGATCGGCCTGGAACGCCGTTCGGAATCATCCCGGAATCGCGTTCATCTTGCCCCGGATTCCCCAACTTCAACCAGATCGCAGGAGCACCCCGGCTCTTGCGGGGTCCGGTAAACACCGCCCTCTACCTGGGCGGGATGAACGAAGTGCTCGCGAACATGTGGGATGTATTCCAGGAACACGGATGGATGACCACATGCAATGTGGTTGAACAGCACCAGGTGTTGATGAATCTGCCCCATATCGCCGACGTGCGGCACAACGGGCAGATTAAATTTCCGTGCGAGAAGACTTACCGCGATAAATTCGCTGATGCCCGCAACCCGTGTGCAGTCCGCCTGCACGAAATGCACCGCCCCAGCCTGCATGAAATTCTTGAACACAACACGGTTCGGAACATGCTCGCCCAACGCGATTCGTATCGGCGCAATTTCGTCTGCCAGTCTGCGATGTCCTGATATATCGTCCGGGTGGATAGGCTCTTCGATCCAATAAGGGTTCATATCCCGGACGCTTTTCATTACACCCTGCGCTTGCGGAAGCGTCCACTGCTGATTGGCATCCAGCATGATAAGCGGCTCGGCACCCACCAACTCCCGGAGCATGTGCGCGCGTCTGGAGTCGCGCTCCGCATCTTTCGATCCTACTTTCAATTTGAATGCCCGGAACCCTCGATCTAACGCTTGGCGTGCCTTTTCGCGAACCGTCTCGTCGTCGTACGCGAACCATCCCACTGACGTGTCGTAACCCGGATAGCCGGATTTCAAAATACCCGATCTTTCCGTCCTGCTTCCCCCTTGATCGCTGAGCAGCTTTACCGCTTCCTCGGCCGTTAACACGTCCTCGAGATAGCTCAAATCGAGCAAACGGGTAACTTCCGCCGGTTCAAGGCTCAGCAGCAGGTTCCAGAGAGGAACACCGCGCGATTTCGCCCAGAGATCGAAGCAGGCATTCACAATGGAAGCAAGCGCCAGGTGTATCGCCCCCTTGTGCGGGCCCAGCCATCGCAGTTGCGGATGATCCGCCAGTTCTTGCGACACCCTGCCGAATTCGGCCATCATCTCTTCGATTTTTCGCCCTGCAAGGCTGCGCCCTAACAGTTCAATCAGTTCGCAGACAATCCGGTTCCCTTCCCCAAGCGTCAGAACAATTCCGTATCCTGTCAGTTTCGTGTCCGTTCTCAGGATGGTAACGGCAAAGCAATACTCAGGCTCCGAATGGACGGCATCGGTTCCTGCACCTGCGGGCAGTCGATACCGGGCGTCAAATGCTTTCACGGAAGTGATCATGGAGGTTATAGAATGCAGCGGCTAGGAATGGTTCTACGTATCAGACCCGAATACATTGACGAGTACAAGAAGTATCACGCCGCGGTCTGGCCTGATATCCTCAGGACGATTCGGGAATGTAACATCAGGAATTACTCGATTTTCCTCAAGGACGATCTGTTGTTCGCCTACATGGAGTATCACGGCACCGACCGAAAGGCAGACTGGGCCAAAATGGCCGCCGATCCGAAAACGCAGGAATGGTGGGCCATCATGGAGCCGATGCAGGCTCCGCTCGCGACACGAAAAGAGGGCGAGTGGTGGGCGGAAATGGAAGAGGTCTTTCACACCGACTAGTCCTGGCCACTGAGCTTCTGGCAGAGGAAAAATAGGTCATGCCACCCGATTCACATGCCGGCGGGCCGACAGCGGAAGAAGCAGCACTTCGCGAAAGAGCGCTTCAGAAACTCGTCACGGCTTTCATTTGCGTCGGGCTCGCGTTCTTGCTTCTCCCCGGCACGTTCCTCGGAGTCTGGAACCTGATCGCGATCAGCGGACATCGAGCCGCGCACTCCTTATCTCCGGCTTGGATTCAAGCGCACGGACAGGCACAGATGTTCGGCTGGGTTGGAGCGTTTGTCATCGGCATCGGCTTTTACTCGCTCTCGAAAATGGGCCGCCTGATGCGTTTCGCCGTAAGCCGCGGATGGCTGAGTTGGGGGCTCTGGACATCCGGCGCCTTATTGCATTGGATGACGGGCGTCTATGCCTGGCATTGGCGGCTGATGTACCCGTTTTCAGCCCTCCTGATGCTCGCCGGGTTTGTCGTTTTTTTCCACACGATACGGCAGCATAAGCCCAAATCCAGCCCGCTGCCTGTGATTCGCACCCCCGAGATTTGGATGCGGTTGGTGTTGGCATCTACGTTGGCCTTTCTCGCGGCCCTGCTGCTGAACCTCGGCGGCTCTATTTACGGTGCCGTGCGCGAAAGCGCTCCCGCGTTACCGCCGGCCGTCGATCAGCGTCTGCTGTTGGTATCCGCGTGGGGTTTCCTTGTGCTGTCGGTGTGGGGCTTCAATGCGCGTTGGTTGCCAATCTTCTTAGGATTACCCCAGCCCCATGTCCGCGGCCTCGCGGGTGCTCTCGCGACCTTGACAGCCGCGCTGCTCGCAGGCCTCGCCGGCGCGGTGACGGTGTGCTCGCTGCTTCTCATCGCGGCATCGGCACTCGCGGTCTGGTCCCTCCACGTGTTCCAGCACGGCATCCAGCCCGCGAAGCTTCAAGGCATCCATCGCAGCTTCCCTTATTTCGTTCGAGCAGCATATGTGTGACTCCTGACGGCGGCAGTACTCGCCTTGTGCGCATCTTTGTTTGACCACAATGGAGGAATCACGGGAGCCTCGCGCCATGCTTTAACCGTTGGCTTTATCGGAACCATGGTGTTTTCCATAGGGCCCCGCGTGCTGCCGGCCTTCTGCGGCATGCGTATTCTTTTTAGCCCGCGTCTTATGTTCTATGCATTAGCGCTTCTGAACCTCGGGTGCCTGCTGCGCGTCTCCTGCGAAATTCCTGCTTACGAAAGCAACCTCGCGCTTGCATGGGGATTCCTGCCGGGTTCCGCAATACTCGAATTGATCGCCGTAACGCTGTTTGTGGCGAACCTGGCCGTGACGTTTGCCCGTCCACCGGCTCACCTTCGGGCTCAACAATCTGCCGCTTGATCTGGGGGTCCCCCCACGAAGCACGATTGTGGAATGATAACGAAGATATCAAGAACTGCCGCTCGTTCCAGGACGGGCTTTTTCGCTACACGCTCTGCTTAGAAGCGATCGGGACAAGCCGAGTGAAAGCGCGCTCGATGCGTAAATTTTGCAAGTAACTTTCTGCAGGAACGATGGTCACAAACACCGTTTCCGGACCCTATACGTGGTTATTTAAGCCGGGGAAAAGGTTGGTGATTACATGGTTACTCCCTATTCGGAACAAGGTCCGCCAGATGGGCGCGAGAAAAGAAATCTGCTCGTATCGAAAGGTTGGATTCAAGCCGTTGCTGTGGTGGTCCTGTTCGGCTTTTTCGTATTAGGTCTTCTTGCGTACCGGACCTATTCGGAAGAGGCGCCCATTCCAGCTCGTGTTGTTGATCCGGGCGGACGTCCGTTGTTCACGGGACAGGACATCATGGCCGGTCAACAGATCTTTCTTCGAAACGGCCTCATGGAATACGGTTCCATTTTTGGTCATGGCGCTTATCTCGGGCCGGATTTTACGGCCGATTACTTGCGACGCGCCGCAACCACCGTAGCCCGTTTCCATGCCGGCAAGGACTCACCCTCGAACGCCCGCGCTCAAACCGCCGCCGAGTTCAAGACCAACCGCTTCGACGCGAATACGAGCACGTTAGTATTCACGTCCGCGCAATCGGCGGCATATACGGAGCTGGTGGATTACTACGGCAAATTCTTTTCGGAACCCAGTACACGTTTCGGGCTCCGGCCCAAGGCGATTAGCGATCCGCTCGAAATCCAGCAACTCACATCGTTTTTCAGTTGGTCGGCTTGGGCGGCAGCCGCTTTGCGCCCCGGCCACAACTATTCGTATACGAACAACTGGCCTCCTGAACCTCTTGTGAATAACGCCGTTACCGCTGACATGATCATCTGGAGCATGCTTTCGCTGGCTGTTCTTCTGGGCGGAATCGGTGTCCTGTTCTTCGCATTTGGCAGGTGGAATTTCTTAGGCTGGCACGGTCGCGAGCACTACACGCTCACCTTCCGCGCTCCCGATGACGTGGCGTTGACGCCGGCGCAGCGCGTCACGGGCTGGTTCTTTCTCACCATGGCTCTTTTGTTCCTGATCCAGACTTTTGTCGGAGCCGCCTCGCAGCACTACCGGGCTGACATAACCAGTTTCTTCGGCATCGACCTGGCGCGCATACTTCCATTCAATCTGGCGCGCACCTGGCATATTCAGTTGGCGCTTTTTTGGGTGACTACTTCTTTCCTGGCGGCTGGAATCTTCCTGGCGCCCATGTTGAGCGGCCGCGAACCGAAGATCCAGAAGTGGTTTGCTGTGGGACTGCTGGCGGCGCTCGCTGTTGTGGTTTTCGGAAGTCTTATCGGCGAGTTTGCCGGCATTCACGGATGGATACAGAAGTATTGGAGCTGGTTTGGCGATCAAGGCTTCGAGTATCTGGACCTCGGACGGTTTTGGCAAGTTCTGCTCACATTAGGCTTGTGCATCTGGGTCGTGATGCTCTTTATCGGATTGCGTAGCAGGTTGCGAACTGAGCACCAAGGCAACATGCCTTGGTTGTTCTTCTTTTCTGCGCTGTCGATACCTGCTTTCTACGCGGTGGGCCTGCTGGCGCGGCCGGCAGCTCACTTCACCACAACTGATTTCTGGCGCTTCTGGGTGGTGCATCTGTGGGTTGAAGATTTTCTCGAGCTATTCACAACCATCATGGTTGCGTGCATCTTTGTGCTGCTTGGAGTGATAGCGGAACGTGTGGCGCTCACGGTGGTGTATCTCGACGTTGTGCTTTATTCGGCGGGCGGCGTCATCGGCACCATGCATCACCTCTACTTTTCCGGCACACCAGCCGAGCACATGGCGCTAGGAGCCTTTTTCTCCGCTGCGGAAGTGATTCCCTTAACGTTCTTAACTGTAGAAGCCTGGAGCTTTCTCCAGCTTGGGGCGCAACAACACGGAAAGTCGCGAGCTTCTTTTCCACACTACTGGGCCGTCATGTTCCTCGTGTCCGTCGGCTTCTGGAATTTCTTGGGTGCGGGTGTTTTTGGTTTTCTCATCAACTTGCCGGTCGTTTCGTACTATGAAGTCGGAACCGCCCTCACGACAAATCACGGTCACGCATCCATGATGGGTGTCTACGGCATGCTGGCGGTCGGCTTGGCACTTTTTTGCATCCGGTACATGATTCCCGAAGCACACTGGTCAGAACGCGCGGCGAAGATTAGCTTCTGGTCGCTCAACGCCGGGCTCGCCTGGATGGTCTTTGCGACTTTGTTTCCACTCGGGCTCTTGCAACTCTACGAATCCGTCAACCACGGTTACTTCGAGGCCCGTAGCCTGAAGTACATCGGAAATCCGGTAAACGCCTTCATTGAATGGCTGCGCTTCCCCGGGGACGTCGTATTTATCGTCGGCGGCGTCCTGCCGCTCTTATACCTGTGCTGGTCGGCGGTGCGGACCAGGGGACACAAGACGACGCTCGAAGAACCGGCGGAAATTCTGTTCACCGAAATTACAGAGCCTGGAACTTCGCGTGCCTAAATGATTTCTGTATTAATGATTTCTGCATTCCACCTGGAAGCGGTTCTCGCCATTGCTTATGCGCTGGTTCTGATAATCATCTCCGCAGCGCTCGAATGGCTCGCCAAACTTTCGCACAAGCGAGCGGATCGGTACCACACAGGCGGCTTCCGCTTTGATCGCGATCGGGACGCCTGGGAATGTCCAGTGGGGATAGCTCTTCTTCGCGCAGAAATCGATCAGGAGCGGCAGGCTGTCGTCTATCGCGCCCCAGCTCACACGTGCAACAGTTGCCCAATCAAATCCCGCTGTACGCATTCCGATCACGGGCGTGAAATTGTCGTCCCGCTCGATCCCTGGATACGCTCGGCTTCCGTGCGATTGCAAAGGGGAATCTCGCTCGTACTCCTTGCGCTGGCGTGTTTCATCCTGGTTCTCGAGCTGTTTCGCCACTGGCACGCAGCGGAACGGTCCATGCTCGCGATTGTGTTGGTGACTGCCCTTTTCCGATTCATAAAGCTCCTCGGCGAGGTGCGTTCTCGTCCCATCCAGTTTGAAGATAGAACCGATATCATGGCTCGTCTGTAAGTTCTGCTCTCCGCTTTTGTAGACTGGCTACTGGTCAAGCTAACTACCGCCATCGAGCACGCAAAGGAGGACAACGCCATGAATCGCAGGTCGTTTAACTCGCTTCTGGCAGGAACAGCCGCCGCGGCCGCAGTTCCTTCTTTCTCCCGGCCACAGGAGTCACCGAACCAGGCAGCCTTTCAGCCGACCTGGGATTCCATCGAAAGACATACCGTCCCCGAGTGGTTTCAGGACGCGAAGCTCGGCATCTTTATCCATTGGGGTTTGTATTCCGTTCCCGCCTGGGCGCCGCCGACAGGCGAGTTGGGCAAAGTCGACTGGGATACCTGGTTCACCAATAACCCGTATGCCGAGTGGTACTTGAACTCGTTGCGGATCGTCGATTCACCGACTTACAAGCATCACATCGCCACTTACGGCAAAGACTTCGATTACTATCAGTTTGCCGCGGTCTTTAATAAAGGCACGCAATCCTGGAAGCCGGAAGAATGGGCAACTCTATTTAAGAAAACAGGTGCCCGTTACGTTGTACTGACAACCAAACACCATGATGGCTTCCGGTTGTGGCCTTCTGCGGTGAACAATCCGCACGCTAACGGCAGACAGCTTTCTGCGCAGCGCGATCTCGTCGGCGATCTCACAACAGCCGTCAGAGCGGCGGGCATGCGAATGGGCCTTTACTATTCGGGCGGCCTCGATTGGACCTTCACATCCGAGCCCATACGAACCCGGCCGGACCTCATGGCGCGGGTCCCGCAGTCGGAGGAATACGCCCGGTATGCCGACGCGCATTGGCGCGAGTTGATCGACCGCTACCAGCCTGTCGTAATGTGGAACGACATCAATTACCCGAGAGCCGGCAAAATCTCCGAACTGTTTGCTCACTACTACAACACCGTTCCCGGTGGAGTGATCAACAACCGGTTCGGTGTCCCGTTCGCCGACTACACGACTCCCGAATACGCGAAGTACGACAAAATCACCTTTGAGAAATGGGAATCCTGTCGCGGCTTGGGATTCAGCTTCGGGTACAACCAGGTGGAAGGCCCTGACCAGGTGCTTCCTCCCGGCCAGCTTATCGCGCTGCTGGTCGATATCGTCAGCAAAAACGGCAATCTGCTTCTGAACATCGGCCCGAAGGCGGACGCAACCATTTCCGACATCCAGCTCGACCGCCTTCATAAGCTCGGCGCGTGGCTCGACGTTAACGGCGAGGCCATCTTCGGATCGCGTCCCTGGGTGCGCGCTTCGGCGACAACGCCGGACGGCGCTGACATGCGCTTCACCTGCAATCGCGGCGCTCTTTACGTCTTCTTTCTCAATCCTGTAACGGGTAAAGCCTTGAAAATTCCTTCCACTCGCGCTTCGGAAGGAACGACTGCGGAAATTCTCGGAAGTTCATCTAAGGCGGCGCTTTCTCAATCCGGCAGTGACCTAGTCGTTACGTCCGAGGGTCCAATCCCTCAAAGCTACGCGATCACAGTGAAGTTACACCCCGCGCCGGACTCTCTTGTGTGATGAAACCCGACAAGCACACTAAGTCCGCACGGCACATCAACCGGCGCGAATTCGCGGGCACGCTGGCGTCCGCCGCATTCCTCGCTCGTGGCGCCGCAGCATCTCAATCGGACTCGGCACAGAAGCGGCCCGTCTACCTCGTACCTAATTTCCATCCCGCCAGTTGCGGCTGGTTAACGACGTTCTCGAAGGAGCGAGTCTACTGCGCAAATAGTTATCTGAACCATCTCGACCGCGTGCGCGACGATCCGAACTACGAATTTGTCATGTCGGAAGTCAACAACATCATCGCGATCATGAACTTCCGGCCCGATCGCATCCCGGAGCTGAAAGAGCGGGTTCGGCAGCAGCGCGTCGAGTTGGTAAACGGCTACTTCCTGGAATCGACCATTAATCTGTCCGGCGGAGAAGCGCTCGTCCGCCTCGGCGTGGAAGGATTGCGGTGGTATCAACAAATGTTCGGCACGCAGCCCCGCTTTTCCTGGAACATTGACGTCTGCGGTACGCACGAGCAAATGCCGCAAATCGCCTCCCAACTCGGTCTCGAAGCGTTGGTCTACACACGCAAGAATCCAACCGGCAAAACCCTGTTCTGGTCTGTATCGCCCGATGGTTCAAAGATCCTGACCCTCTGCCCTGGGCATTACAGCGAAGCGCACCCCCTCTTCAACACCAAAACTCCCCTGACCGAAGAGCAGATGCACCAGCTCGAGGAGCTCTTCGCCGCCAAGGAGCCCATCACTCCGCCAAACGCCCCGATACTCGTGCTCGCGGGAGCCGATGATTACGCGCTGGCGCCGGCACTTAAAACCTATCCCTCCGAATTCCTGCACTATTGGCAAAAAGCCCGAATCGGCCGCCCGGTTCGGTTTTCTACGCTGAGCAAGTATCTCGACGCCATCCAGCCCGGCATTGCCTCAGGCGAGATTTCCATTCCCACGTCACTGGGAGGCACCGCCTACGACTTCGACGCTTTCTGGATCGAAAATCCCAGAGTGAAAACGCTCTATCGTCGAAACGAGCAAGCCTTGCAAGCTGCCGAAATGCTGGCCACCATCGCCAGCATGAAGACAAGCCACGAGTACCCGGTCAAAGATCTCAATGACTGTTGGATTCTGATGTGCCTGAACATGGATCGCAATACGCTCTGGGGCTCTGCTGCCGGCATGGTTTTTGTAGACCCTCATTCCTGGGACGTCCAGGACCGTTTCGATTGGGTAGAAAAGACGACCGCACAGAGCCTGAACGCCTCGGGTCAGGCCCTGCTGCGCGCCGGACAAAATATCGGCTTGTTTAATCCGTTGAACTGGCGCCGCGACGATCCGGCAATCCTCGAATTGCCGGCTGGCTCCTCGCTCGACGGAGTCGTCTGCGAAGCTCTTGAGGGCGGTTCCACCCTATGCGCGATCGCCATGCCATCCATGGGCACCGCCACCTGGAAGCTCTCTTCCGAGGCGCCTGGGCGGCCCGGCGCCATCGAACTTCCCCAGACTATCGAGACGAAGTATTACTCCCTCCGCATTGATCCGGCAACCGGAGCACTTGTCAGTCTCAAGCTCCGCAGCAGCGGCCGCGAAATGCTCGGCGGCCCGGCAAACGTGATCGTTGCGGAGCGTCCCTTGCATATGCGCCCTCACGATGATCCGGGGGACTTCATGCCGGCCCGTCCGGATCGCACGCGCCTCGCGACATCCGGCGATCAGCCGTCAAAGATAATAGTCCGGCGAGGTCCGCTTACCACCACGGTAGAGGTTTCCGGCACATTCTATGGCGGCGGCGTAATTCGCCGTGTCCTGCGCTTCTATCACGATCACCCGCGCATCGACTTTGAAACAGAGTTGAACGATATCCCGAACTTCACAGTTGTCGTGGCGGAATTCCCACTGGCCGAAGAGGTAACCGAAATTCGCCGCGGTATACCTTTCGGCTTCTCACACGGAGCCTGGTCGAAACCGAACTCCGAGTTGCATGGCTGGACAAAGGGAATCGTCCCCGCTGTACGCTGGATTGACTATAGCCTGAGCAGCGGCGGCGGCTTTGCTATTTTCGATCGCGGCTGCAGCGGCCGCGAAATCGATGGTCAAACCCCCATCATTTACGTTCTGAACGCCGAGGATAAATATAACGGCTATCCCAATCCGTGGCTCAGCGGCCAGGGCCGGCACGTGCTCCAGTATGCGATCGCCGTTCGCGAAGCCCCTTGGCCTGAGTCACGAATTCCACGCATGGCCTGGGAATACAATCGCGGACCGGTTATGGTTGCCAACACGGCGCCCGCGCAGGCCAGTTCTTATCTCGAAACCTCAGACAACGTAGTGGTCGAGGCGCTTCGCCGCGAAAGCGATCACATTGAATTGCGGCTTGTAGAATATCTGGGCCTGCCTGGCACCGTCTCCGTGCGACTCGATTTGCCTCACACCGAAGCGGCACTGACGGATGTTATGGGCCGGAATAAGTCCGTTTTGCCAAAGTCTGTTTCGTCAAAGTCCTCGAACTATCAATTTCCGGTTCGGCCGCAACAGATTGTGACGATTCACTTCAAGTCTGATCAAAAACTCCAACTCCCCTCGCCCGTAACGGCATGGGACCCGTTCGTTCCCGACGAAAAACTACCCGCGCTCCACGCTTACGACCCCAAGCTGGTCGGCCACCCGCCATTTGGAACCTGATTGAATGTGCATCCGAAAGTTGGTCTCCTGCGCTCTCGTTCTGAGTTTCACTGCTTTGGCGCAAAACATGAACCATCCCGACCGCCTCGCGTGGTTTCGCGATCAGGGCTTCGGCCTGTTCATCCATTGGGGTGTCGACAGTCAATTGGGTTCGGTCATCAGCCACTCGCTTGTGGGCGCTTCTGACGATTACGTCGAACGCTACTTTTCCGAGCTGCCGAAAACCTTTGATCCCTATAAATTCCATCCGCAAGATTGGGCTGTACTGGCGAAACTGGCCGGCGTGCGCTACGTCGTCTTCACAACCAAGCATCACTCCGGCTTCTGCATGTTTCCGACTGCAACTACGACTTTCGGAATCATGGAGACGCCCTTCCACCGCGATATCACCGCTGACGTGCTGGCCGCATTCCGCGCCGAAGGTATCGCGCCCGGGGTCTATTTCTCACCTGATGACTTTCATTGGCTGCATGACCATGGCATCACCATCCAACGGAACGTGCCTGAAGTCTCGCCCGAACATAACCCTGAACTGCTCGCCTACGACCAAGCGCAAGTGCATGAGCTCCTCACCCACTACGGCCCGATCTCGGTTATTTTCTTCGACGGTCCCGCATCCGGCCTGAAAGATCTCGCTTGGAAGTTGCAGCCGGATATCGTTGTCACTCGCGGCGCTCTCGAAACTCCCGAGCAGTACGTACCGGGCATCCCGCTCGAAGGCGCCTGGGAGTCGAACCTCACCATGGGAACGCAGTGGCAATACAAGCCGACGAACGAAACCTATAAGTCCGGTACGCAACTGATTCGAACGCTGATTGAGACCCGAGCAAAGGGCGGCAACCTTCTTCTGAACATCGGACCTAAACCCGACGGTGAGCTTGCCATTGAGCAGGAATCCCGCCTGCGTGAGATTGCGCTGTGGATGTTCGTGAACAGTGAAGCCATATACTCCGTGCGCCCCTGGGTCATCACGAACGAAAACGACGTCTGGTTTACCAGGAAGAAAGATTCAGATACCGTCTACGCGATCGTCGCAAGCGAGCAGCGCTGGAAATACGGTGAGTGGAAGGATCTGACCCTGCATTCCGTCCGCGCCACCGAAAAAACTGAGGTGAGCGTTCTGGGCCAGAACGACAAAGTCCTCGAATATCGCCCCGATGTGGTGCCAAAGACCACCTGGCGCCAGGAATCCGACGGGCTGCACATTCGCGCTATGCATGCGCAGCGGCTCTACAACAACCGTGAGTGGCCTAACCCCATCGTGCTCAAAATCACGAACGCCCAGGCGGCCATGAAGCCGCCGCAAGTGAAAACCGAGACCGCAAAATGGGACCCTGCCACCAATAGCGTCACCCTCACCGGCGTTCTACGGGATTTGGGTGAGGCTCCGTCTGTCGAGGTCGGCTTTCAATACCAGCACATCCGGCTTGGATACCGACGAGCGAAGCGAGCCCTGGCATGACATCTCCCGCAAAACGCTTACGGCGCCTGGAGAATTTTCGACCGTCTTCCGCGGATTACAGCCCGGCAAAGCCTACGCCTTCCGCGCCGTTGTCATACATCCGCTTGTCACCGTATACGGCCAGGATGTGAAGACGGTAGCCAAATAGGACCAGCCAGTGAGCAGATTGAAAAAACGAACCCAATCCGGTTCGAATTCTGGCTTCGTTCCTTCATTTTTGATAATCCGCGGGGAAGTTCGTTTGGCAAAATCGGCGTTTCTGGCCGTTTGTACCTGCCTCGTCGTCTTAGCCGCCGCTTCCCTGCCCGCCTTGCCTGTCTTCCCCGCCTTGCCTGTTTTTGAAAACGTCACCACTCGCGCCGGGATCTCGTTTCGCAACGCCTCCAGCCATACCTCCCGCAAGTACCTCCCGGAAACCATGGGCGCGGGTGTAGCGATGTTTGATTACAACCGGGACGGCCGGCTCGATCTCTTTTTCGTGAACGGCGCCGCCCTGTCCGATCCAATGCCCCCCGGCAAATCGCCCGACAAGACCGATCCGATTTATTGGAATCGCCTGTACCGCAACAACGGCGACGGCACGTTCACCAACGTGACGGAACAGGCCGGATTGAAAGGCGACGGGTACGGCATGGGCGTCGCCGTAGGCGACTACGACAACGATGGCTACCCGGACCTGTACGTGACCAGCGTGGGTCACAACACGCTTTACCACAACAACGGGGACGGCACTTTCACTGACGTTACGGCTTCGGCAGGAGTAGCCGGCTCGGGCTGGTCGGCCGGCGCCATGTTTATCGATTACGATCGCGACGGCCTCCTCGATCTGTTCGTCTCCCGCTATCTACTCTGGGACGGCTGGAAAGACATCTTCTGCGGGCTTCCCCGGCCCGGAGGCCGCGCTTACTGTCACCCGGACCGGTTTCAACCCGTTACCCATTTGCTGTTCCACAATGAGGGCCATGGCCGGTTCCGTGATGTCTCGAAAGAGAGCGGGATCGCTGATTTCCCGGGTAAAGGCCTGGGCGTCGCGATGAATGATTACGACCGCGATGGCTGGCCCGACATCGTGGTTGCCAACGATTCCGTTCCCGAGCAACTGTTCCACAACCTCAAGAACGGCAAATTCGAAGAAGTAGCGGTGGAAGCCGGCATGGCGTACGACGAAGACGGAAACACTTTCGCCGGCATGGGAGTCGATTTCGCCGACTACGACAACGATGGTTGGCCCGATGTTTTCATCAATGCGCTGGCGAAACAGAAGTACGCTCTGTTCCACAATGAGCACGGCCGGTTCAGCTATGTTTCCGGTCCTGCCGGTATGGCTGCCAGGAGCGTCGCCCACTCGGGTTGGGGCGCAAAGTTTCTGGATTACGACAACGACGGCTTCAAAGACCTGTTCATCGGCCAGGGCCACGTCATGGACAATATACAGCTCACGCAGCCGGACGTTCCCTATCTCGAGCCTCCCATGCTTCTCCGCAACGTAGCCGGAAAGTTCATCGATGTTTCGGCGCAAAGCGGCCCGATTTTTCATGAGCCGAAGGCCGCGCGCGGCGTTGCCTTCGGCGATGTCAACAACGACGGCTTCGTCGACATTGTGATGAATTGCAACGGCGGCTCAGCCGTTCTCCTGAAGAATCGCCGCAACACGAATCACTGGCTGATTGTTGACACCGTCGGCACGAAAAGCAACCGCGACGGCATCGGCGCTCAATTGCATCTTGTCTCAGAAGACGGCAGCGAGCAGTATGCAATTGTCACCACTGCATCGAGCTACCTTTCGGCGAGCGACAAGCGCGTCTATTTTGGACTGGGGCATAACGCTGCTGTGAAAAGGCTTGATATTACGTGGCCAAGCGGAGTGGTGCAGCACTTTAGCGAAATTAAGGCCGATCAGATCCTGTTGGCCCGGGAGCCAAAGGAATAACATGTTCATACGTTGCCGTGAGCCTTCGCATCAGAGCGATCTCAGTCCGGTGGGTATTTACGCTGCTCATCACCTTGTGTCCAGGCGAACCCACGCGCGCGCAGCAGAGCGATACGGCTACATTCAAGAATGACAACCGCGGGTTTACCATTCTCTCGGAGATAGAGGATTCGCGTGAACGGGACGCATTCACAGCGGCTTACCGAGCCACAGACCCGGCAAAACGCCACGCGCTGGCGCAAACATTTATTAATTCGTATCCACAATCCTGGCTGCTTGCGCAGGCTTATGACCTCGCCGCAAGGTCCTCACTCGATCTTGGGGAATATCAGCGCGCACTAACCGAAGGTCGCTTCTCCCTACGCTTGATGCCTGAAAATTCCGTTCTGCTGATTCTTATCGCTAATGTGGAGGCGCAACAAGGACAATTCGAACCAGCGAGGTCTGATGCTTACGATGCGCTCGATTATCTGGATCGCTTTCTTCGACCCGCCGATATCCCGGAAGCTCAATGGCGTTCCATCCAGCCCCAATTGAAAGCCTCGGCGTACTTCGCAATAGGGCGTTCTTTCGCTGCCGAGGCGCTCAAACAAGCGTCGCCGGACCGCCAGTTACTGACTCAAAGCCTCGATGCCCTGAATCATTCGCTCGCCTGGAATTCAAAAGATTCAGAAGCTTTCTACCTGCGAGCGCTGGTCGAGCTGAAGCTGGGCGACCCGTCGCGCGCCGAGAGTGACTTCGTATATGTAGTCCGCACTTCCAGCCCCCTTCGCGAGCAAGCCTCGGCTCAACTGAAGAAGCTATATGACGATCAACGACGCGATAAAGCTGCCTCGTTTGACGCATACGTATCAAGATTGCCGGAGCCTCAGATTGATGCCCACCTGCGCCAGGATTCACCGGAATCGAAATCGTCGGCGGCCATCCGGGCGGGCTACGCAGGGTCTGGCGCCTGCCGCAACTGTCATCCCACCGAGTATCAAACCTGGCGTCAAACGGGCATGTCCCGAATGCTTCGCCCGTACCAGCAGGAGAACATCATCGGCGAATTCTCGCCCGGTTCCGAATTCAACGAGGACGGAACCGTCATTCGGCTGGGAACGGATTCGAGGCCGTACTTCGAACTAAAGGATGGGGACGGGCACTGGCGACGTTTTCATGTAGACTACACGATCGGCTCGAAATGGCAGCAGGCGTATGCGACCAGGCTATCCGACGGCTCTTTCCAGGTCATACCGATTGAATACAATCGGCTGCGCAAAGAGTGGATCAATTACTGGAAGGTGATCGATCCACCCGGCAGCCAGCGCGCTGTCATCGCCAATTTCCCGAAACTCTCGTCTGCAACCAACTACCAGGAGAACTGCGCCGTCTGTCATACAAGTCAATTGCGTGCCGCGCCGGAAGGAAATGATCCGATCGATCACGCTGCCTTTCGGGAGCCCGGTGTGAATTGCGAGATGTGCCACGGGCCTTCGGCCCTCCATGCAGACCACATGCAGCACGGCCACACAGCCGTAAAGGATCCAATGGAACCTCCGGTGGATTTTCGTCGAATCCAAAACCGCGAAGGCGTTCGTGTCTGTGCGCAATGCCACAAGCAAACAGCTTTCAGGCAGATCGGAGCGCAGCAGGAGATGAATTATGCAGCCGAGGGCTCAGACTACGTTCGGCAATCATGGAGTCGTCCGTACGATATCTTCTCGAGGCGCGCGTTTTACAAAGATGGACGATTTCGCGAAACAACGTTCATCGTCGAAGCGTTTACCCGGTCAGCATGCTATCGCAAAGGGACTGCTCAGTGCGCAAGTTGTCACGCCCCTCACTTACCGGATTTCTCGAACAACCCGACCTCTATGAAATTCAAAAGCACGCCCGACAATATGTGCCTTCAGTGCCATGCCGAATACAAAAGTGGAATAAACAAACACACCCACCACGCGGCAGAATCGGAAGGCAGCCGGTGCGTATCATGCCACATGCCCAGAATTGTCAACGCACTTTTATTTCAGGCCCGGTCGCATCAGATCGAGATTCCGCAGGCCGATTTGACGGCGCGCTTCGGCCAGAGCGAAAGTCCGAATGCATGCTTAATTTGCCACGGGGACAAAGATGCGGCTTGGGCCAGTCAGGCGCTGGAACATTGGAAGTGAGCCGGTCTTTGCGTGCTCCTAATGAAGCTCAGTATGCGCCGTCCACCACGTGCGCCAAAAGGAGAGGGCGGTGTTGGGATCTACTGGACCGGGCGGCCAGCCGAACGCAGCAACGGTTTCTTTCGTCCTGTACACGCTCTGTTCCACGCATCGGGCTTCATAGTCTCCGAGGCTGACCTCAGAGGGAGACCAGGACGGGCAACCATTCGCAAATGACCAAAGTCCGAACACTCCCTTACTCCGTTCAATTGAACTGCTGCTTTCGAGCAAGCTACCGAGAAAAGGCAACGCTTCCTTCGTGTGCACATTTATTAGAGCCTGAGCGGCAGCACCTCTCAGATCGACGTCTCTCAAATCCCCATCCGTGAAAGCATCAGAGGCGATTGCCGCGAGACTCCGAACAGCCCGAGGCGACCGGCTGAGGAACTGATTCCTGAGTGCGGTTACAATGAGGCTCGAAGGCGATTCATCTTTAAGTGCAGCCCACCGTCGGATCAGTTCTCCTATGGCACCTTCTTCGCCGCGCGCGATGAGCCCCGCAAGTCCCACACATTGGAGTTCTGCATCGGCTGAATTCATGCCTTCGGCAAGGACTGTTCGAATGACTGGCGAGTCCATGCCTGCGAACGCGTCCAGGAAGGAATATGACGTCGACTGTGCAGCAGCCATCTCGAAGACCAGCTTGTCCGTGAGGGACGCACTAACTGCATACTGGTAGCGTTCTGGAAGAGGTCGTGCGACGGCCCGAAGACAGAGGCTCGGCAGGACTCCGTGAGGGCCACCCGTGTACAATGCCTCCCACTCGGTAGCGGACCTAGCATGCAAGAACCAGATCCCGTGAACGCTAGCTCTCACGGTTGCAACAGGGGGAAGAGCGATTCCGGAACTGAACCACTCTTGTGATGCGTGAATGGATTTTTGCGGCTTGCCCTTCAGTGTCTCCTCCACGCTAATGTCAAAAGACACGTGCGTCGGACCCTCAACGAGCGTGGTTACTGTTCCGATCACGATGACATCAGCTCTCGGGACCAGATCCGTTATAGAAGCAGCGCTGATGACGTGTACCGTTGCGAGGAGAACCAGGATCGCAGGCCGCACAGCAGAGAGAACTCGCACCATTAGATCCTAATACGCGGTGCAAAGCTGGGCGACAGGGAACTTATTCCGAGCGCAGCGCCTGCACGACGTCAACGCGCGCGGCGCGGGCTGCCGGCAGCACCGACGCGACGACGGCGGCGGCCAGCAATACCACCACCGAGCTGACCACCGGCACGGCGCCGGGCATCCGCATCTCCTGGAAATAGCTGCCTGCGAGGCGCGCCAGCGCGAACCCGCACACCCCGCCTGCGACGACACCGGCCACCGCCATCACAACGCCTTCGGCGATAACGCTCGTCAGGAGATGGTGCCGCTGCGATCCCACCGCCAGCCGGATACCGAACTCACGCGTCCGGCCACTCACTGAGAACGCCAGCACACCCGCGACGCCAACCAAGGCAATCGCCAGCGCGACGGCAGCGAAGCCGCCAAACACGAATGTGTTGAGCCGATCGGGCGTGAGCACTTCTGCCCGGATGTCTTCAAGCGTCGCCGCATGTTCGACCGGCTGGTCTGCCGACATTTCACGAATAATGCGCGTAACGGGTGGCACCAGCGCGTACGGATCCGTATGCACGTGAACGAAAAGGCGGCCTCCCCAAAGCTCCTGCTGCCCCAGGGGGTGGTACACGGTCATCGCGGGGCCAGGCACCAGGTTCTCGTCGTCTGCATCGGCCACAACGCCGACGATGCGCCGCGGCGCCGGGCTAACGTCGATGAACTTGATCACCGGGTCGGTCCACATCATGTGGCGGTTGACGGCATCCTGATTCGGGAACATCCGCTGCGCGAGACTCTGGCTGACGATGACCACGGATTCTCCGTCCCGTCGATCGGAGTCGTTGAAATCACGTCCGGCGATCATCGGAACCCCAAGCGCCGCAAAGAATCCGGGCGAAATTATCCGGAACCTCGCGCGCGGATCCTCTTCGCCTGCGGCCCGGACGTGGCCGTCGGCCGAGAACTCAAGACCAAAGCTGAAGTCGCCCGCATCGCGCCACGGAACCATGGTGCCGACGGCGACGCCATCGACACCGGGCAGTTCTTTGATACGCCGCATTGTTTCCTTGTAGAAACCCACAATCTGATCGGGCGTCCGTCCGTACGACATCACCGGCACGTTTAAGGCGAGCACGTGGCGCGTGTCGAAACCGGTTTGCACCGCTTCGAGCGCGAGCAGGGTCTTGAGCAGCATGCTGGCGCCGGCCAGCAGCACAAAGGACGCGGCAATCTGTGTCACCGCGAAGATCCGCAACCGGCGATTCGCGCTGCCGGTAACGCGCACGCTGCTGTTCGAGAGCCCGAGTCCGTGGGATGTGTCCGCCGAGGGAAGGCGCGGGACAAACGCCAATAGCAGCGCCGCGATGACCGCCAGCCCGGCCCCAACCCAGAGCATGCTGGAGTCGACCGTCAAATCGAGGGCACGGACCGAGAAGCGGGACGCGTAGCGAGCCAGGATGGCCACCATGGGCCGGGCACTGAGCACGCCGAGCGTCGCGCCCGCGCCGCAGAGCAGGAGGCTTTCTGCCAACAGCGTTCGGCGCAACGCTCCGCTACTTGCGCCGAGCGCCGCACGGATCGCCAACTCGCCTTCGCGCCGAACCGTCCGCGCGAGAATCAGGTTGGCGACGTTCGAGCATGCGATGACAAAGACGAGGACCGATGCCGCGAGCAGCACCAGCAGCACAGTCCTTGCCCGCGATGTGATCTGGTCGCGCAGCCGCACGGCATTAATACGGAAGTCCGCTTTCGCGGAATAAGCTTCGGGATGTTCCTTTACCATCCTCAGGTGGATTGTGCGCAACTCCGCGCGCGCCGCCTCGAGAGTCGCGCCGGGCGCGAGCCGGCCGAATAGCTCCGTCATCCGATGGACCCGTCCAGTCACCATCGTCGCCGACAGATGGTGCGGGCTTGTCACCACATTGGCGATGATTTCGGTTTCCGCCGGATACGGCACAGAGGGCTCCAGCACGCCCACAATGGTGGCCGAGCGTGTGCCAAGCCTGATCGTTTTGCCAAGTACGGAAGGGTCGCTCTTGAGCCCGGTGGTCCAGAAGCGGTAGGTCAGCACCGCCGCGCCGGTCGCGTTCGGACCATCGTCTCGCTTGTCGAGTAACCGTCCGAGTACCGGTCGCAACCCCATTACTTCGAAATACGATCCCCCGACGACGCCGGCCCGGACTTCGCGTGGCTCGCCAAGGCCGACCATTGTGAACCCGATGGTGGAGAAGTCGCCGAACGCGCTCACGGTTTTCGCGCGCGCCCGCAGATCCTGGATCTCCGGCACAGAGAACGCAGTGTTTTCCGTGCCGATCCCGAGTGCGCTCTGGCGGATGTAAATCAGCCGGTCCTCATCGCGGTTGACGAGCGGCCGCAGCAACACGCCACGCACCAGGCTGAAGATGGCAGCGTTTGCGCCGATCCCGAGCGCCAGGGTGAGCACGACCGTAACCGTAAGCCCCTTGGTGCGCGCGAGCGACCGCACCGCGAACTTCATCTCGTGCAAGAACGTCATGATGGCCTCGCCCGGTTGAGGATCTTTCGTATGGCTCTCCGTCATATTGCTCCTTCGGCGCAATCGGCTGTACTGCAGCTCCACTCTTATGTCGAACGAAGGGCCGCTAGATCGACATTTTCAGAAATTTTTCGGATGTCTTTGGGAATGTTTGCTAGGTCACTTCAAGGCCACGGGCGCGCGACTTTCGCCGAACTCCAGCTTACGTCGATTCCGACGTTTTTTGAAGCCCGTGACAGGTCGGCGACCGTCTACTCTTGCCGCAGCGCTTGGATTGGATCTATGCGGCTCGCACGACGGGCGGGCAGAAAACTCGCGAACAGGGCAGCTACGACCAGGACCGAAATCATGACGGCAAAGGTCAATGCCCCGGCGGGCTCCATTGCAGCGACGGAGCGCTGCAGTACACGGCCGGCTGCCAATGCGGCGGATATGCCGACGACCGCACCAACCAAAATCATGCGGAAGCTCTGCCGGAGCACAAGCTGCATGACGTCGCCGGCGCCGGCTCCAAGCGCCATGCGTACACCGAATTCCGGCACGCGCTGGTTGGTCAAGTAGGCCAGCACACCGTAAATGCCAAGGCAGGCGAGCAGCAAAGCCAAACCTGCAAATATGCCGAACAACAACAAAAGGAAGCGATGCCGCGCGAGCGTGGTGCTTGCGATCTGCTCCATCGTCCGAATTTCATAGAGGACTTGATCGCCGGTAGCCCCGCGGAGTTCGCGCCGCAGTGGTTCCAACACCCTCAATGGATCGCCGCTGGTTCGAACGGCAACGGACATGAGTTCGGACCAACGGCGTAGAAACCGGTCTGGAACCTGCGCGAAAGGATAGTACAACTGCGCACGTACATGGGCTCGATCATCGCCGGCCGGGCCCCAATACCGGACATGGCCCACTACGCCAACCACCTGCAACGGGTCGGTGCCGAGACCGATCCAGACGTGCTTTCCGAGAGGGTCCTGTCCGCCGAAAGCCTGTTGTGCCATGAGGTCGTCAATCACGACGACGGACTCACTGCCCATGCGGTCCTGGTCATTGAAGAATCGACCCTCGCGCAGCGGGATACCCATGACCTTCAGATAATCGGACGTCACGCTGCTTGCTAACACGAGTTGCTGCTGGTCGTCTGGCGGGGCAACCGGCGTGGTCCAGTAGCCGATTTGGTTGTTTCCTTCGCGCATCGGGACGGTATCGACCATCGCGATGGACTGCACACCGGGCACTCGGCGTGCGCGATCAAGGATCTCCTCCCAGTCCGCACGAATCCGCGCAGGATTTGTAAGGGTGCGGGGCGATAGCGCCATACGGGCGGTCAGCACGTTGCGGATGTTAACGCCTGGGTCAAGCGAGGAGAGCCGCAGGAGTGTGCGCCCGAGCATCCCCGCACCGACCAGCAGCACAACCGCCAGAGCAATCTCAGAGATCACAAAACCGCCGTGAAGACGACGCGAGCTTCCTGTCACGCTGCGCGCACCGGCGCGGAGCGCCCGTTCCACTTCGCTCGCTGGAGCACGCAAAGCCGGCGCCAGCCCGAAAATAAAGCCGCAGGCGAGCGAGGCGGCGAGCGCGAACAGCAGGACATGCCAATCGAGCTGAACCTCCTCAGCGCGCGGCAAACTGCCTGGCCAGAATGTCAAAAACGGGCGGAGGCCAATTCCTGCCAGAAAGACGCCGAGAGCGCCTCCCGAGAGCGCCAACAACGCACTCTCAGTCAGGCATTGGCGTATCAACCGGCCACGGCCCGCGCCGAGCGCTACCCGCATGGCAAGTTCACGCTCGCGCGAAACCGCGCGCGCCAGCAGCAGGCTCGCTACATTGACGCACGCAATCAGCAGTACCAGGCTGACCGCGCCGAGCAGCAACCAGAGCGTAGAACGGACATCCCCAACGTCCGGACGAAGGGGCTGCGCGATGAAGGTGCGGCCCTTGTTGGATTTCGGGTATTGGGCGGCCAAACGGCGGCCAATCAGTGCCAACTCCGTCTGTGCCTGGGCCAGGGTCACACCGGGGCGGAGACGCGCCACAACGTGAATGCCCGGATGTGCTTCGCGATCCCGCATAACCGGCTCGGTGTTTTGACCGAGCGGCGTGAACACATCCACTTCGTCTCCGCCCAACCGGAAGCCGGCGGGCATGATGCCGACAACTGTGTAGGACTTTCCGTCAAAAACAAGCGGCAGACCGATCGCCGACTGGCTACCGGCGAAGCGGCGCTGCCACAGACTGTAGCTGATGATGGCCACGGGCGCGGCGCCAGGCCGGTCTTCTTCGGCCAGGAAGGCGCGCCCTTGCAAAAGGGTGATGCCCAGGACAGGAAATAGTCCGGACGAGACCTGGAAGCCGTCAACATACTCGGCTTCCCCAGGCTTACTGACCGTACCGCCGCTATAGCGCCACGCCGCCATAGCGAGAGAGCGGGCGTCGTGCTCACAATCGAGAAAATTAGGGTAGGTAAATGCCCACAGATTCCCCGACTGTGTGCTCCAATCCGTCTGTTCCTCAAGAGCGACCAGCCTGTGGGGAGCCGGATATGGCAGCGGCTTGAGCAGAACTCCGTTGACCACTGTAAACATGACAGTCACCGCTCCGGTGCCAAGGGCAAGTGTCAACAGGGCAACAGCCGCAAACCCCGGACGCTGCCCCAGGGTGCGAAGCGCATAGCGGAGGTCCTGCCATAAGTCCTCCAACCAGCGTGTGCCGCGGGCATCGCGGCACTCCTCTTTCACCTGCTCCGAACCGCCGAAAGCAAGCCGGGCTTGTCGTTGTGCTTCGTCGGGATCGTAGCCACGCGCAATCAGATCGGCCGCGTACTGGTCAAGATGGAAGCGCAGTTCTTTTTCGAGCTGCTCCTCCATCTTTCCTCGGCTCCGCAGGCGATGCCACCAGGTCACTGCGCACCTCCCTCTGCCGCCGCCGTTATGCCTCGACCTTCTACATACTATAACCGCACGTGTAGAAGTGCAAGCTATGTGCAGTCACGCTCTACCGCGAAACCGGTCGAGTTCACGGCGATCCCTCTTCGATGGTCTGCCTTCGCGCAATGCTTCGAAATGCGGCATGGCTTTACGCTCTTCGGCCAATTTGAGCCGTGACTCCCTGCTCGCCTCGCTCTCGAGATAGAGCGTCTGCGCAACCGCCGCCGGGCCGCGGATATCACTGAGAAGCCGGACCTCGAGCTGAAATTCGCCGGCCTCGTTCTTCACTCGCAACAGGTCACCGACGCGGACCTCGCGCGAGGCCTTGGCTTGCTGTCCATTACACTCAATCCTTCCGAGTTCACAAGCGCGTGCAGCGAGCGATCGCGTCTTGAAGAATCGGGCGGCCCAAAGCCACTTGTCCATTCTCACGCCGGTCATGATCCCATTCTTGTATGAACTAACGGGACCGCCAGAGCCCGCAAAGCAAGCGGCGGAGAACGCCGTGGTAAAAAGGTTGAGCGGTCACGCACCAAGCGGTTAAACCTCGGGGTTCACTGGCCCGGACGTTCCGGGAATAGAACTCACCAATTCATAGCAGCCGAGCCCAATCGGAGTGTGCTGTTCAGTTCCCAGGTGCGGATCGACCCACGCGTAGAGAGGATGTTTCCACATGTTTGGACGTGGTACCTGGGCCATCGTTGGGCTCGCGAAAGAGTCGCTGCAGGCCTTTATAAACAGCCTGGAAGACCGGGCGCTTATGGTTGCGGTGTCGCAGATGGCGGCATCCGCTATCACCCGGCATCTGAATTCGGATGCGCTCGGGATCAATCCCTTCAGCGCTCCTCGTCTGGATGAACAGCACGCGATCGGTCTGGATCATCAACTGGAACTCGCCAAGTACGCGACTTCTGAACAAGAATCGCGTTCCAATTACAGCCTTGCTTCAGAAATATTGGACTCCGAAGGCTATGGCGTTACCGCTCCGCACTTCCAGATTCACCCCACGTTGCCCTGGTATGGACTGTGGGCCGTTGCAAACGAGTGGAAAGACATCAGCGATCTGGCCTCTATAAAGGAGCAACATTCCTACGCGGTGCTCGATCGGCCCTACAAGTTCCTGCACGCAACCGACAAAAAGTCAGTCGATCAGGACACGCGCGGCGTAACTGCCGCCGTTCGGAAACAGGTTCCGGTGCTTTTGGACTTCAATGAAGGCCGCATTTACATCGAGAACAGCAACAAGAAGGCGATCTACGTGATAACGGAGCGCCTCAAACAACTGGGCATCGAAATCGTCCCGGTTGCCTGGACTTACAACCGCCCGAGTTGGCCCGCTGAGATCCTCAATAAGCTGTACGAGGCTACTCAATACCAGAGCGATTTCCAGAAACGTGCCGATGAAGCCACGCGTTTCAAGCCGAAGGAAATCGAAAAGCTCGAGGACAAGGAACTGGAATCGATCGTCGCGCATTATTTCTCGATGACTGAGCTCGCGAGTGAGCTCTGGGTCGGCATCTCCGCTCCCGCGCAACTCCGTCTGCATGAGACGAGCCAGCCGATCGCCGTGAAGGAGCCAACGAACGCCACTACGCTGCTCGGCATGACGGACGACGCTCGCATCTTCTCAGGTTCAATCACCTTCCAGGAGCGGATCACTTTCAGCGACAAGAAGGGTGAAGAGCGCACTTTCCGCAAGGATCTGCTGAGCATCGACTTGAACGATCAGATCAATCTCACCGACTCCGGGGCGGCGATGCTCCGCGGTTTTGATATTCCGGCGTTCAGGAAAGATATCCAGCGCGAGATCCGCAAGACCAAAGAGGTCCCTTCGATCGAGCAGTTCTGGAGCAACTGGCTCCACGAGATGAGTAACGCCGTGCGAACGATAGAGGCGAGCTTCCGCGAAATTCTCGATATAGATGGGAACGAGCAGGCCGGTATTCTCCCAATGCGTGCCCCCTCGACCGAGGAGGTGTTGGAACTCCAGAACGCCTGAAGAAGCCCTTCAGCGTTTATGTCGTCGAGCCGATTTCGTCACGCGACTAAGGCGCCGGAAGACTCCTTTGCCCCGCCCTTGATGGGCCAATATCGTTCCGAATGAACCTGCCCCGGATGGTTCTTCGCATGCTCCTCGAACCCCTCTTGGGCTAGGAGCAACGTCATTGACTCGATCATCTCCGGGCTGCCGCACAAGAGGACGTGGGTATTCTGCGGAGCCGGACGGAAGCCCCAGGCACGCTCGATCGCATCGCCTTTCCACAGATCTTGAACGTGCCCGGCAGCACCCTTCCAACGGATCGGTTCATCTTGTGGACGGCTGAGGACGGGTATGTAGTTGAAGTTCGGTCGAAGGTTCTGCATGGCCGTCAGGACGGATCGATAGCCCAGGTCCCACGAGTGCCGTGCGCCGTGCACAAGCGCGACCCGCCGTTGCGCCGCAGATTGAAGGTGCGTGGTCAACATGCTTACGTAAGGCGCAAGACCTGTGCCGTTGGCAATCAGAACGACATTGGCGTCTTCAGGGACGTGGTCGAGAGTAAACGTGCCGGTTACTCGCGAAGAAAGCCAGATACGGTCACCAATCTTCAGATTGAACAAGCGCGGAGTAAGAACACCACCCGGTACCAGGTTCAAATAGAATTCCATGAACTCGCGGCTCAGCGGCGACGAGGCAATGGAGTACGCGCGGCGAATCAGCTTGTCCGGCTCCGCGGCAGCGTTCTCGGTCTCCGCCAGGGCGCTGCGAGGCGCCGATCCAAACAATCCCAGGCAAATATATTGGCCAGCCACAAAGTCAGGTAGCTCCCAGCCATCTGGAGCGACTTGCAGGATTATTAGCCAGGGGGAAAGTTCGTTTCGCAAAGTGACGACGGCATTCAGTTTGGGTTCGCCCATGCTTACTCACTCCACTTCAGAGGCTAGCAGTCCTTGGCCGGGGCGTGGGCGGGCTCTCAAAGAGAAGGCCCATCTCGCCGCAGGCATCCAGAGTCCGCTCAGAATAGAGGGGAAGGTCTGTATGCATGCGCTAAATCCACTGATTGCCATTGGCGTTACATCGTCGACCGCCTTGACGGACGCCGTTTATGTTCTATTTAATTCCGCGGTTTCAGCCCGCCGCAGGATTTCCGCTGCAAGCTGGAGCAGCCTTTGGTACCTGCTCTCGGCCTTCGCAGTCATCAGCTATACAGGCAATCCCATTTACGTGCTCTTCGCTGCTCTTGGCTCCTGGTTGGGGGCCTTTGGTGCGGTGACGTGGCTCAACCGGACAGATCTGAAAGGCAGCCCATTAAGACAGTGAATTCGAGCTTTATTGGCTCGCTGCGTGGGCGAAACCGCGCAACCTATAGTGGAGGAAAATGGCGGCCGACACGCTTCTATAGCAGCCGGATACCTCAGATCGCATGATGACCGTGCTCGTTGCAGATGACCGGGACGCAAGTCGAGAGCTTATCAGGACGCTCTTGGAACACTCGGGCTACTCGGTCATAGAGGCCGCAAACGGCGCGGAAGCAATCCAGTTGGCTTGCGAAAACATTCCCGACTTAATCATTCTTGATCTGCAGATGCCCACCAAGGATGGGTTCACCGTACTACGGGAGTTAAGGGCCGATGAACGGTTCAAGAAGACGCCGATAGTCGCTCTGACTGCGAGCGCCATGATAGGCGACAAAGAACGGGCGCTAATGGAAGGGTTTACGGCATATTTGACAAAACCGCTCAGTCTTTCTGCTATTCGCAGCGAACTCGCCCGGCTGCTGCACCGCGGCACTTGAGCAGGTATTCCGGCAAGTCAAATAGCGCCGCCACAGTCTCAATGGCCGTGCTCAAACGGCGAGGTTTTTCCGTACAAGCTCTCGAACAGCCGGCCGTCCCGCTCCAACAGACGCTCATAGGCTGCGATCCGCTGCGGTTTAGGCCAGAAAGTCGTTCCCATGCGGACAGGGACGGCGCTGAACTCCGGGACGAGCCCCATTTCTCTCCCGGCGAGCATAGCTGCTCCGCGGCTGGACGCCTCCGGTTCCAGGCACTCGACAATCGGATGTGCCAAGGCATCGCTCATCATTTGCAGCCAGGCTTTCGAGCGGAGCAATCCACCTCCGGAAGCGACAACCGTTTCGGGTGGGGCAAATGGCTTCGTAAGCAGCGCGTAAATCTGTTTGAAGCGGAGAGACACACTTTCGAGGCACGCGTGCAAGATATCAACGGGTGTAGTCGAGAGGCTCATGCCAGTAATGGTTGCGCGAAGTTCCGGCCGCCAATACGGAGAGCGCTCACCCGCGAAGAACGGCAGCATCGTCAGGCCGTGCGAGCCAGGCTCACGTTTTGCAATCTGATCCTCAGCATCGTCAGGCAACTGTAAAGCGCGCGTAGCCCAGCGAAAGACCTCGCCTCCATTTGAAACAGCTCCTCCAAGAATGAACCTGTCGCGGTTTACCCGATAGCACCAGATACCGGACGGAATCGCGACGCTGCTTCGCTTGACTACCAGACGCATCGCACCGGTGGTACCGACCATCAATGCGAACTGATTAGGCAATACGCAGCCGCTGCCCACGCTGTTGCATGCGCCATCTCCAAATGCCGGATACCAGGGGATTCCATTAAAAAGAGGCCAGCGCGACGCGAAACCCGATTCCAGTTCCCGGCGCGGCTTGTCCAACTGATCCACGGGCGCCAACTGATCAACTCTTACCGCGCAAGCGCGCACAATTTCTTCACAATAGTCTTCCTGGCGCTGATCCCACAGGCCGGTGGCAGATATCATGGAGATCGATTCAGCCCCGCGGCCGGTTAGCTTTAACAGCAAGTATTCACCGGGCGAGAGCCATCGAACTGTTTTTGCAAATTCGTCGGGGCGCTTCTGCCGTAACCACATCAGCTTTGTGGGCCAATAACTTGTATTCGGCATGCAGCCCGTGATTACGTGCACCCATCCGCGGTCGAACGTCGCCGTGAGTTCTTCTACCTGCCTGGCGGAACGCGTATCGAAGAGATGGATGATGCGGGTAGTCGGCTGATGATCTTTGTCAATGCCCAGGAAAGAATGCCAGAACGTGCTGATTCCGACTCCAGCCGCCTTCAGGCCGCGATCTGCCATCTGCTGATGCAGCGCATCGAGACAGTCGCAGGTTGAATTCAAGACCACGTCAGGGTCCAATTCGACGCCACCATCCGGCGTAGTGAGGATCTCGTACTTTTTCTGGAGTCCGATGCCCTCGTACTGCGAGAAGCTGCTATTGAAAAGGAGCGCGCGGACACTCGACGAGCCCAGGTCGAGCCCTACAATGTTTTCGTTGACGGACACAGGACTCGTATTTTACTGAATCCAGCGGACGTGAAGTTATTGGTTTCAAACAGAGCCACAGGATGCCAGAGATGCTGCTCCACTGAGGCCGACGCGCCCCGTAGAAATGCATCCTCGGGAGGGGATTGTTTTTGTCCGTAGAATGTGATAAATCACGCGCAAGAGGAGGCAATGCATGTGTGATTATTCGCTTGCCGCTTTGCGAACTCGTCTGGCAGTTGAAAGTGAACAGTTAATCGTTTACCGCTTCCCGACGGGAACTCTAGGACTGACATCCCCGACCGAACTCGAGGCGGGTAAACACGAACTCAGTGGTTGGCGTTCGCGGCTTAACGCGCGCCAAGTTCCATGTGCGGTCTGTATTCCGCCTGGCGCGCGCCTAATGCTCCACGATATCCCCGATCGTTTACGGCGCCAGCTCGGTGTTGGCGCGGTTGAGGAAGTGGTCTTCACTCAAATAAGTGCTATGCCCGGGCGACACCGTGATAGCGTGCAGTTCAAGAATAAGCAGGAAATCCTGTTGCAACAACTCGCCGAGGGTCAACGCGTCGAAGTCCTGTGCCTATCCTTGCCAGAGACTTCAGAGGAGGAAGTGGAAATACCGGATCACTCCATGCTGGTTTGACCTGGCTGGTGTGACCTGATCAGGTCCGTACAGACAGCGATCCCCAGAACGGCGGATCGGCACAGCAGTGTGGCCACCGCTCAGTGATCGGGTGAGTGCCGATTGCCGGGCGGTGGCTTCGTGCTTGCGGCGATCGCCTTCTCACCCATTGCAACGGTTCGGGCACTGCCAGAAATCGCGCGGTAGCGTTCCATCCGGATAAAACCGCGGCGCCCAAGTCTCACCGCAGTTGAGGCATTCCAACTCCAGGTCGTACTTGTTCAGCGCTCTCACTCCCAGCTTCTCGAGCTGGGCTGGTGTCAGGGGGTGGCCATGGGAGGCCCGGACTTCCTGTTCGACTTCTCGCATCAATTTAAACCTCTTTGCGGTCCAATCTCCGCGGTCAGAATAACACCGCCCGGGCCGGCCCAGAACCGTCACTAACTACAGGTCGAAATAAAGGAAGTACTCGTAGGGAACCGGACGCAGATTAACGGGCGCCAGCTCCCGCTCACGCTTGTACTTGATCCAAGTTTCAACTACGTCCGCAGTGAAGACATCGCCCTTCAGCAACCAATCGTGGTCCTTCTCAAGGGCATCGAGCACCTCACCGAGCGATCCGGGTGTGCTTTTAATTCCGGCCGCTTCTTCGGGCGCCAGATCGTATAGATCTTTATCCAACGGCTCCCCCGGATCGATGCGCTGTGCGATTCCGTCAAGCCCAGCCATCAATTGTGCGGCGAAGCACAGGTAAGGGTTGGCGGAGGGATCCGGGCAACGGAACTCAATCCGCTTGGATTTCGGGCTCTTTGAGTACACAGGAATGCGCACCGCAGCAGACCGGTTGCGTTGCGAATAGGCTAAGTTCACGGGTGCTTCATAACCAGGCACGAGCCGCCGGTATGAATTTGTGGTGGGAGCACAGAACGCGAGGAGCGCAGGTGCGTGTTTTAGCAGGCCGCCGATATAATGCATGGCGGTTTTGCTCACCAAACCATAACCCTGCTGGTCATAAAAGACATTTGTTTCTCCCTTCCAGAGGCTCTGGTGCGTGTGCATGCCGGAACCGTTATCGCCGAAAATCGGCTTGGGCATGAAGGTAGCTACCTTGTTATGCTTTCTGGCAACATTCCGGATGATGTACTTGTAATACATCACGTTGTCGGCCATTTTCGTGAGGGGCGCGTATTTCATGTCGATCTCGCCCTGGCCGGCCGTGCCGACTTCGTGGTGATGCACTTCTACACGGACGCCCACTTGTTTCATGTGCAGAATTATTTCTGACCGGATGTCCTGCAGCGTGTCAGCCGGGGGGACGGGAAAGTATCCTTCCTTGTGGCGGATTTTATATCCAAGGTTGGAACGCTCTTCGCGGCCAGTGTTCCAGACGCCTTCAACTGAATCGATGAAGTAGTAGCCGCTTTGGGCGGTCTGATCGTAGCGGACGTCGTCGAAGATATAGAACTCCAACTCCGGCCCCCAATAGCTGACATCGGCAGCGCCGCTGCTTTTCAAGTAGAGTTCGGCCTTCTGGGCGATATAGCGTGGATCGCGGCTGTAGGGCTGCAGCGTGATAGGATCTCGCACGTTGCAGATCAGACTTAGAGTGGGGATCTGAAGATTGGGATCGACATAGGCGGTCTCGGGGTCGGCAATCAGCAACATGTCACTTTCGTGAATCTGTTGATAGCCGCGAATACTTGAGCCATCGAAGCCAATACCGGCTTCGAACAAGTCCTCATCGAGGTCTTCCACGGGGATGGAAAAGTGTTGCCATACTCCAGGCAGGTCCACAAATTTGAGATCCACGATCTTGACACTTGCGTCCTCTGCCAGTTGCTTTACATCAGCTGCAGTTTTAGGCACGGCTGCCTCCTGTCGAGATTGCTATTGACATTTCCGGGTGCAGGGCGCGGGCGACTGAGCAGGGTAGTCCGCACACGGACGAAGAAGATTTTACGTCAACTTGAAGCCTCGCACAAAACGGGCTTTATGCGGAGTTACAAACCGTTCGAGGAGCCACCCGGCCCCCGATTTACTTTTTCTAACGCCTTGCTGATTGCGGAAAGGATATCGATCGGCAGCGGAAATACCACGGTTGTGTTTTTCTCTGTTCCGATCTCCACGAGTGTCTGCAAGTAACGCAGTTGAATCGCCACGGGTTGGCGCTGAATCAATTCAGCAGCCAGAGCGAGTTTCTCGGCCGCAACATATTCGCCCTCTGCATGGATAATCTTCGCGCGCTTCTCACGTTCGGCCTCGGCCTGCCGGGCAATGGCGCGAATCATCTGCTCGGGCAGATCCACTTGCTTCACTTCGACCTTTGACACCTTAATGCCCCAAGGCTCGGTATCCTGATCAAGCAGAGACTGCAGCCGCAGATTCAACTTTTCCCTCTCGCTCAGCAGCTCATCCAACTCGACTTGACCCAGCACGCTGCGCAAGCTGGTTTGTGCCAATTGCGAAGTGGTATAGAGGTACTTAGCAACTTGAATTACGGCCCGCTTGGGATCAATGACACGGAAGAAGATTACTGCATTCACCTTGACGGTGACATTGTCCCGGGTGACTACATCTTGAGCAGGCACCTCGAGGGTTTCGAGACGCAGCGAAATGCGTACCATGCGATCAATAGGCCTGAAGACAAGGATCAAGCCTGGCCCTTTGGGAGTGGACAGAACCCGTCCGAGACGAAAGATGACAGCGCGATCGTACTCGGGGAGAATTTTGATAGACGAAATCAGGTAAAGCGCAATGATGAGCAGCGCGATGGGTGTCAGATAAGGCATAGGCCGTTTCTACTCTTTCAGGAAGTAGGCTCCACATTAAGAGTAAGTCCGTCGATCCCAATTACACGAATGGAAGTGCCAGCCGCGACCGGGGTCGCACTTATGGCATTCCAATATTCTCCATGAACAAGAACTTTGCCCTGTGGCGAGAGCGCCGTCAGAGCAACTCCGATGGTGTTTTGCATGGCAGCGATGCCTGTGCTGACCTTTTGACGGCGTACTCGAACGATCAGCGAGAGAAGAAAAACGGTGATAGCGGCGAGGGGCAAGGCGACCGCGAGGGCGGTGCTGAGTCGAATTTGCATTTCCGGCGGTCCGTTAATGAAAAGGAGTGCCCCCAAGATCATGGCGGCGACGCCGCCCGCGGCAAGAATTCCGTGGGAGCCGAACTTGGCCTCGAGCACGAAGAAGGCAAATGAGAGCAACAGCAATGCGACGCCCAACCAGTTGATGGGCAACACCGAAATTGCGGCAAGACCGAGCAACGCCATGATGCCGCCGGCCACCCCGGGAAAGATCAGACCAGGTGACAGGAATTCCAGATACAGTCCCAGAGCGCCGAGAACCAGCAGAATAAACGCAATGTTGGGGTCACTGATGGCCGCGAAAATCTTTTCGCGGATGGTCGGGTTATAGTTCACTATCCGGGGACGTGATAGTCGCAACGTCTCGCGCCGTCCGTCCAGACGCACAATCTCGCGGCCGTCCAGTTTTACCAGCAAGTGCTGCTCATCAGGTGCAACAAGCTCGATCAGCTTGTTCTCCAGCGCCTCGCGTTCGGTGAAGGAGCGAGCTTCAAATACGGCCTTTTCGGCGAGTTCAGCATTCCTTCCGTGCTTCGATGCCAGACTCCGCAGTAACGCAGCGGCATCGTTATCGACCTTCTTTCGAAGTACCGGATCCATCGCCTGGCCACTGAGCAGCACGGTTGACGCAGCGCCCGTGTTGGTGCCGTCAGCCATCGCGGCAATATCTCCCGCCTCGAGCAGGAAGAACCCCGCAGACGCGGCGCGTGCACCAGTGGGTGTCACGAAGGTGACAACCGGAACTGGCGAAGTGGCAAGCTTCTCAATTGCGTGGCGTGTGGCGTCAAACAGCCCTCCGGGGGTATTGAGCCGGATCAACAGGAGATCCGCCCGTTCGCGACTGGCCTGTTCGATTGTGTGTGACAGGATCTCAACCGTGATGGGATGAATTACATTGTCCACAGAGACGGCGACGACGTGACTCTGGCCGGCGGCTGCTCCGGCAACCAATGTTGACAGAAAAAGAACAAGTAAAAGTCGCACCTTGCCCCTCACTATATTCCCGTTTGGCCGGTGCGCTGCGAGCCACAAGTAACCAAGCTTGCAATCGGTCATTAGCGACAATATCGCGCGGCACAAAGGATTTTCTGTGACGGCGACACTGAGACTTGTATTAAATGCCTGCTACAGGTAGCTCTCAGTTTCAGACTGATAAGCAGGCGACAAAGCAGAGACTGGCGAGATTCCCGGCAGCTTCGCATCAATTCTCCTGGGTCTATAGGCGATGGAGGGATCGATATGCTCTCAAGCAAAGTGCTGCTAGCAGTGGCGGTCGCCAGCGGGATGACGGCCTATGGATCGGCGATATGTCCAACCACAAGCGTCAACAACGCTGGCGCGGATCGTACCGGCTGCGGGGTCCTGATCACAGTCGCGGCGAATGGTATTGCATCCGTTAGTGTCACAGGAACGGGCCCGTATGACGGTTCCGAGGATACCACTGTCGGCGTCATCAATCACCTGACCAGAATCCTGCCAGCCCTGACCGTCAGCGATCCAACGGGAGCCGCTTTCGGTTTCGATGGCGATGGCATCCAGACGTTCACCAGTGTGAACGGTGTTCCGATCGGGACGGCGGGCACAACAGGATACGAAGGGCCAAACTCCACGTTTTCTCTCAATGCTGCCGGTACGATTCTCACGATAACCTTCAGTCCAGGCATAGCTGCGAACAGCGGCACGGACTATTTCAGCCTGGAAGGCGCCCCATCGACCGCAATCGTCGTGACTCCGGGCACCGTGCCGGAACCCGGCTCCCTGCTGATGCTTGGGGTCGGACTGGCTGGAATCGCTGGATTGCTCCTCAAGGGAAAATCGCGACGGTAACGAGCTCTTGCTCGATGCTGTTCTTCGCCCGGATGGCATCTGGCCGTTGGTTTCATCAAAAGGTTTTGGAACTTTCCTTACGGTTTGCGGTAATACCGTATGAGAACTGTGCGGATCGCGTGAGAAAACCACCGGCCAAGGACGAATTGAGCGACTATGATCTTCTACGGCTTTCCCGGAAGGGTAACGAAGAAGCTTTTCTGCTTCTGTACAGGCGACATCAAGGCGCCGTGTTCCGGTTCGCGCTGCATATGTCAGGGAGCCGTGAGACAGCCGAAGAAGTGACTCAGGAAGTTTTCCTCGCAATATTGACGGATGCGAAGCCATACGTGGCGGAGCGGGCACCTTTGCAAGCCTATTTGATAGGTGTGGCGCGGAACCAGGTACGGCGGCAACTCAGGGACGCCGGGGCGATTGCTTTCGACGCTGAGGAAGCGAACAGAAAATTGTGGAATGATTGCGCAGAGCAGTTGGTGGATCAGTTAAGCAGGGAGCAGGAACTTGGCACGTTGCGAGCGGCAATACTCAGCCTTCCGCCAAACTATCGCGAGGTGGTTGTGCTTTGCGATCTGGAGGGAGCGGATTATGCGGAAGCCGCGATGCAATTGGGCTGTGCAGTAGGAACGGTGCGCTCCCGGCTGCATAGAGCGCGCAGCATTCTTGAAGCAAAGCTGCGCCGGCGAGAGAGGTGCCCGGCATGAATGATCATGCGCGTTTGAGAGAGATACTGGCGAGACTGGCGGTAGCGCAGCCGCGAGAAGCCAGCCCGGATACTGAGGAGCGGATACTGGCGGCGTTTCGGGCGCGGCGCAGGCGACTGCGACCGGCGTGGGCGTATTGGGCCAGCGCCGCAGCGTGTTTAGCCCTAGGTTTCGGCTGGTTTTGGATGTATCATCCAGCGCAGTCGCCTGTGACAGCGGCTACGGCAAACGAGAGTTATCACAGCGCTACGGCTGGCTTCGTAGCACTACCTTATGCGCAGAGCGATGTGCCGATGGAAGAGGCGATCATTGTGCGCGTAACGCTGCAGCCCTCTGAACTGAGAGTGCTGGGCGCGCCGATTATCGTCAGGAAGGCAACTGGAAGGATCAACGCGGATTTATTGGTCGGGCAGGACGGCGTTGCGCGCGCTGTGCGCGTAGTGGAGTGACTTGTTGGATGGATTTAAGAATTTAGTTCTCAAGAGGAGGAGAGATTATGTTGAGAGCAATGGCAATCTCTGCCGGGTGCGCTGTCAGCCTGCTGGCCCAAAGCGGAGTTAGCCCGAAGGAGCCGACGCTCCAAAAGCAGGTCGTGATTCAGACGGCCGATACGGCTGGGTTTGGTCCCATTGGCATTACAGCCGCAATGGCCGGCCCAATGGCAACTATCGCCGGAGCACCTTACTCAGCCGACGCTGTCACGCAGCGAGTACAAGTTTTGGCCGATGGCAACCGAATAGAGCTGACCACAACCGGCAGTGTTGCGCGTGATAGCCAGGGCCGGATACGCCGGGACGAGGCGCTGCCCGGTTTGACGTCCAACAACGGAGACGCCCCGCATCTGGTGATGATCGAAGATCCCGTGGCAGGGGTACACTGGACTCTCGACGCACAAACTAAGACGGCCATCAAAATGCCGTTTGCGCAGGCTAAAACGCAGGGCAAGGCGGGTGCTGCGGGTGCTTTCGTGCCACCGCCCTTAGGGCCGGACAAAGTGTGGTTTGTATCCTCCTCAGGAACTCCGCCGGCAGGCCCACCACTCCCGCCGCCAGGCGCCATCGCTACGTTCATCAACAAGGATCTGAGTGCAAGCGACTCTAACAGCAGCAAGACCGATTTGGGAACACAGACGATCGAGGGCGTGGCAGCGCAAGGCACGCGAATCACGCGAACGATCCCGGCGGGAGCTGTCGGCAATGCACAGCCGCTCGTTATCACGACGGAAACCTGGTATTCACCGGATTTGAAAGTACTGGTCATGACTAAGACCAGCGACCCGCGCATGGGAGAAACCACCTACAAGCTGACCAATATCCAGCGTTCAGAACCGCCGGCAAGCTTGTTTCAGGTACCAGACGACTACACGATAAAGGACCATCCCGAGAATACTTTCTTCTATCGGGAAATGAAGAAGAACGAGTAGGTGGTTAGCCTCGTCCGACTACGCCTCAGCGGAGGGCCGTCATCAAGGCGGCCTTCCAGCCCGCCACATCGAGCCGCCAGCAGACGCGCACTTTACGCGAAGCCAGGCTTGATGACCAGATATGCCGGTTTCTCTGGTCAGGAGCGACTCCAAGCCGGTCGACAACGGTCATGCCGCGGGTGAGCTCGCTGGTGGTTTCGATCTTCACGTGATGCTCGCTCGATTCGAGGCACAGTTTTGGCTGAAGCAGGACAGCCATGGCAATCGGATCCGGCAAGCAGATTCCTTTCTCCCCCGTTTGCTCGTAAAACGCCTGCTCCGCGGAGCTATTGCAGCGAATCGCAAACTCCGCAAATGGTGTATCCAGATTGAGCATGCGGGCAACATCCCCATGATTGATGGCAGCCGCCCCGCGGGAAAGCTGCCAGCCGACCATCTCAATGGGAAGTCCCGATTGAAAAACAATGTGTGCAGCCTCCGGATCCACCCAGATATTAAACTCTGCCGCCGGCGTAACATTGCCCTCGCAACAAGGCGCGCCGCCCATCACGACGCAGCGCGAAACGCTGTCGACGATTCCGGGTTGCTGCAGAATGGCCGCTGCCAGATTCGTCAGCGGACCCAGAGTAATGATTTCAATGCCCGGGTTTGCCGCGATAGTTCGGCCAATGGCGCTTACGGCGTGCTCCTGCTCGACTTTATAGGAAGCCGGGGCATAGCCATGGTCACCCAGCCCATCCTTTCCGTGAAACCAGTCCGCGATTTGCAGTGTCCGGAGCAGCGGCTTTGCCGCTCCTCGAAAGACCGGGACGTTCGAGCCGCAGAGTTCCGTCGTGTAAAGCGCATTGGACGTCGCCTGGTCTACGGGAACGTTTCCCGCCGCCACGGTGATTGCCTTCACATCCACCTCGGCTGATCGAAGCGCCATAATCAGCGCAACGGCATCATCCGAAGCGGTGTCGGTGTCGATGAGAACGCGCCGTTGGCTACTCATGTACTTGTGCGGTACCCCGTCAGGAGGCAAAAGACGAAGCTTATAACATCGAGCTTGGCTTTACGTGCGAAAACCTCGCTCGCCGGCAGCGTTCGTGATTGCGCCCAGATGTCTCGGGTATTGCGTAGTCGTGCCCTCATGCAAAATTGATTGCAACTCGGTTAGGACTCTGATAAAACCTTTATCAATTAATTTCGAAGGTTCGCGTAAACAAGTCAGTCCCGTCCTTTGTCTGCTTGGGAGCGGGAAAAGGGGATCGCTCTGACGTTGGCTTTAAGGCGTAAACGCTAGCTAAACGCTTTGCAGCCGTGTTGCGCCCGGATTGTCGATTATTTTACGTTTTTGCATTCTGCAGGCAGGTACCTGCCGCTAAAAGGGGGCTTCATGCTGACTGGAAGAGCGCTGTTTGGGGTACTTGCCGGGTCATTTCTGTTTATCGGATGTCCGTTCCTCTATGGCCAGGCCACCGGGAGTATTTCGGGCACTGTGTCAGACGCCACGGGTGCTCCGGTAGCCGGCGCGAAAGTAACGGTTATTGCCCAGGATACGGGAATTTCTCGCGATTCCGTGACTGACAACACCGGTCATTACGTCATCCCCTTGCTGGGCGTGGCGACATACACGGTCCGAACGGATCTCAAAGGTTTTCAAGCGGTAGAAGCGAAGGACATTCGGCTACAGGTGGACGAACAGCGCGAACTGGATTTCAAGCTGGTTCCCGCATCCGTCCAGCAATCCGTTGAAGTGAGTGCGACTGCAGTGGCAGTGGAGACGACGAATCCAACCCTGGGTCAGGTGATTAATTCGCAACAAGTCGCCGACCTGCCGTTGAACGGGCGCGACTTTGTCCAACTGGCAACGCTCACGCCCGGAACAGTTCAGGAAACCAATCCCAACAGCTTCTTCAACGGCGGCGCCAGCAGCGAGGTATCGGCGCGTGGATCTTTTTCGCTCTCAGTGGGCGGATCGCGGGCCAATAGCACGGACTGGCTCCTCGATGGCAACGACAATAACGAACTGACCGCCGGCGGCATCGCAATTTTACCTTCCATCGACGCCATCCAGGAATTTAAGGTCCTGACGTTTAACTATTCCGCGGAATATGGAACACGCGCGGGTCCCACGGTCTTGGTGACGACGAAGTCCGGGACGAATCAGATCCACGGATCTGCCTTTGAGTTTTTCCGCAACACCGACCTCGACGCGCGCAGCTTCTTCGCCACGACAACGGAGAAATTCAATCTTAATCAGTATGGGGTCTCAGTGGGTGGGCCCATCCGCAAGGACAAGACCTTTTTCTTCGCCGACACTCAGAACAAAATGCAGCGGAAAGGGATCCCGTTTGTCGGCCTGGTTCCAACGCAAGCCATGCGCAACGGCGATTTCACAAATGATGCATTCGGCAGTCCGCGGATTGGATTTCTGAACAACCCGAACGTCACCGGCGCGCCAAATACCGACTTTCAGTGCAATAGCGCCGGCAACCCCCTTCCCGCTGCTCCCGACGGCAGCCAGTCAGGTGGGGCCTCCTGCAACAAGATTCCCCAGAACCTGATCAACCCAATCGCCCAGCAGATGATTAATCTTTATCCTCTGCCCAATGCGAACAACCCGGCGCAAGGCTACAACTATGTAAACGAGCCCGTGCGAAAACTGAACGAAGGAGAGTTCGACATCCGCGTGGACGAGAATTTTTCCGCTAAGGACACTGCGTTTGCGCGCTTCAGCTACGACCAGGCGACGTCCTTCGTGCCGGGTGGCTCGCCGGGATTCGCGGAAGCAAGCCCCTTTGCCAGTACGCAGAACATAATCAACCACGGACGCAACGTGGCCGTCTCGGAAACTCACGTCTTTTCCCCAACTACGGTCAACCAGGTGAACGCGGGTTACAACCGGATTTTTAACTACATAACGTCTTACGGCAGCGACTCCTGTATATCGGAGAAGCTTGGTATTCCAGGTGCCAATCTGGGAGGCGTCAGCTGCGGGCTAACCTCGACACAGATGACCGGATATTGGTCCTTAGGCGATCGCGGGTATTCCCCTTTTCAGGGTGGGACCAATGTCTTCTCTATCTCGGACTCGCTCGATATGATCCGCGGCAAGCACAACATCAAAGCAGGGGGGGAAATTCGTGCCAACCAGATGAATGTGTTGGCGTCCGGTTTCCAGGACGGATATTGGATCTTTTCTCCGGACTGGGCGGGGGAGACCATGGCCACGTTTCTTCTGGGCTTGCCTGACCTTGCCATTCATGATCAGACGTTCGACGGAGATATTACCGGCCGCCGCTGGAAGCTGTTTCGCCCATTCGTGCAGGACGATTGGCAGGTAACCAGGAATTTAACGTTGAACCTCGGCCTGGCCTGGGCTCTGGTGACACCCATCACAGAGGTGGCAAATCGTCAAGCGAACTTCAATTTCGCGAACGGTCAATTTCTGATCGCCGGAAAGAACGCCGACGCGCAGGCCGGCGTCCAGATGGACCTGACCGCTCTCGAGCCGCGCATCGGAGTAGCCTGGAAGCCGCTGGGCAACGAGAAGACCGCGGTCCGCGCGGGCTATGGGATGTTCCATGATTCGTCCTGGAACCAGGGGGCGCAGGGCTTGTGGCAGAACCCGCCCTATTACGCCGAGTCTGACGCATTCGGGTTCGGCCCGGGATGCACGTTCGCAACCGCAGCCTGCGCGACGATTTATGGAATGACGCCTACGGCATTGAACATGTCGTCGGGCTTCCCGATTTTTACTGCCCCTCCGAATCCCGAGACTTTCACGGGAACCGTTCAGTCACAAAACCTGAATTTCAAACAGGGCCGCGTCCAGCAGTTCAACGTTAACGTGGAGCGCCAACTGCCGGGGCAGGTTGTACTGACCGTCGGGTATGCAGGGGCTCGCAGTTCCCACGTTCTGGTGGATGGTAACAACTTAAACGTGGGGTCCCCGGCCGCTTGCGGCGTCGCGTCCGGGTACACGCTTGGCTGCGGCGCCGGCGGATCAGCTTTCGGCGTGGCATATGCCCAGTTTGGAACGATCTCGAACATCAATGATGTCGGTAAGGCCCATTACAACAGTCTTCAGATTAAGGCCGAGACGAAAAGCGGGAAGTACGGGCTCTATGCGCTCCTCGGCTATACATATGCCAGAGCCCACGATACCGGATACTCAGACGGTCTGGGTTCTAACCTGGGAGCGCCGTACTTTCCTCTACCGGGGTGGCAGACCCTTGATTGGGGCCTTTCTCAAATTAACCTCAACCAAAACTTTACTGCCAGCGTGATCTATAATTTGCCCTTCGGCAAGGGCCAGCGGTTCGGCAACTCCTGGAACGGCGCTGTCAACGCAATCCTCGGTGATTGGCAGGTGACTGTGCTTGAAAAGGTCACTTCGGGCTTCCCGCTTTTCCTGATCGCAGGCACTAACGCCTCGGGAGTGAACTTCCAGAACAACGGCAACAGCGTCAACCGCCCGAACCAGGTGTGCAACCCGCAGCGGAGCAATCCGAGTATAAACGAGTGGTTCAACACCGCGTGTTTTGTCGACCCGCCGAGCGGCGAGCTTGGAAACGCGAACCGCACTCCGGTCTCCGGCCCGGGCTTTGTGAATACGGATTTCTCGGCGATAAAGAACTTCCCGCTCGGGTTCCGCGAGGGTGCGCAGCTCCAATTCCGAGCCGAATTCTTCAACCTTTTCAACCACCCGCAATTCGGCACGCCCAGCAGTTCCGTCTGCAGCGCCTGCCCGCAGCTTGATACCGCCAATTTCGGCGCGATCAACTCCACGGTGAACAACCCGCGGCTGATTCAATTTGCTCTTAAGATGCTTTTCTAGCTTCGCTCCATGCGTTATCGCAGACTCAGGCTGGCAATCGCATACACGCTGGTGGCCAGTTCTTTGGCTTGGCCGCAGCAACGCCGCAAAGTGATTATCGACGAGGATTGCTCCGGGCCCGGTGGGAGCAACATGCAGACACTGCTTTTGCTGATCCAGTCTCGAGACGTGGACGTGCTGGGCATCACGGTGGTTAGCGGAGATCAATGGCGCGACGAAGAGGTGGCGCACGCGCTCCGCCTGCTGGAGATTATCGATCGCACGGATATTCCGGTAGTCAGCGGAGCAGCCTTCCCCCTGGTGCGAAATCGCGAAGAAACATTGCTGTGGCAGGAGCGCTATGGGAAGGTTTCCTACGCGGGCGCCTGGGATGACCGATGGTGGCACGAGCCTTTTGTCGTGCCACCGTTACCGGAAGGATCACCCACTACCAAGCCCGCCAACGAAGACGCGGCACACTTCCTTGTCCGGATGGTGCACAAATACCCACATGAGGTGACCATCTACGAGGGCGGCCCAATGACTAATCTCGCGCTGGCGCTCGCCCTCGATCCGCAGTTCGCCGAATTGTCGCAGGAGTTGGTTTTCATGGGCGGAAGCTTGAATCCTCAGACCAGCGACCCCGAATTCGCCAACAATCCGCGTCACGAGTTTAATTTCTGGTTCGATCCGGAGGCTGCGCAGGTGGTGTTGCGCGCGCCCTGGAAGAAGATCATCTGCACACCAACCGATATTTCCATCAAGACGCGCCTGACACCGGAAATGGTCAAGCGGATCGCGGCGAGCGGAACCGCCCTGGGGCACTACATTGCACGGTTCTTCCAACAGGGCCAGGGTTACGACTATATGTGGGATGAGCTTGCCGCTGCCGCATGGATCGATCCGTCGGTGATCAGCAAACGCGAGACCCGTTACATGAGTGTGGACGTCGACCGCGGAGCTGGTTATGGGAACACGTTAACCTGGGGCGAGAAAGACCGGCCGAAAGTGGCCGTACAGCCGGTCGAGATCGAAATGGATTTGGACGGCGAACACTTCGACGACATGTTTGTAAGACTGATGAGTGCACCCACGCCTCCAGCTCACTAATGTTTTGCATTCTGCGAGGACGAGGCAGGCTCACGCAAGGTGAAGACAAACTGCTGGAGAGCCTTTCGTTCCTGCTCCCTTTGCTCCGCCGATCGCTTGGACAATTGGTTATAAAGCATCAGCTCTTCTTGAGCCTTCCGTGTTTCCCCAGCGCTTCTATAAGCTTGGGAAAGGCGATAGTGTGCCTCCTCCATTTGGGGATAGAGTTCGATCGCCCGCTGATAGGTGGAGATGGCGGCGCGAGAATCTTTCCGCTCCGAATAGAGAGCACCCAATTGCAGATAGGCGGCGCCCAGACTCGGATCGAGCCGAACGGCTTTCTCCAATAACGCCTGAACGCGCGCGGCAGTACCGGAATCCTCCGGGCCGGTCCGGCGCCTCCAAAGGCTGACCGCGTAATAGTAATTGGCCCATGGATTATCGGGTTGGAGCTCGGCAAATCTCTCAAACCTCTCGACAAAGCCATCTGACAATATGATTTCCCTGCCTTCTACTTTGCCGAGGAACAGGTAAGGCTCGGGATCGATGGGATTCAAATCGGACGCCTGGAAAAAGCGCTGAGCGGCCTGATCGTAAAAGCCGCGAACATACCAGGCCACGGCGAGACCAAGAAGCATTCGCACCGAATGCGGAAACAGGTGATTACCCTTGATGAAAACTTCGGTCGCCGGTTCTGCGGCGCGATGCATCAGCAACTCCGCTCCCCAATCGAAGAGATATGGTTCGCTTGCTTCCAGTTCTGCCGCATTCTGGTATTCGCGAACCGCCTCAAGCGAATTCCCCAGCGTCTCATTGATTTCGCCTGACAAGTGGTGCAGTCGGGCTTTTTCGGCAGTACTGCAAGGGATAGAGGAAGCTCGCTCCAGGTAGGTCAGGGCTTCGCGAGGTCTCCCGTCGTGAGCGAGAAATTTCCCGAGATTGTAGTTGGCCTCAAAATCCCCGGGCGCAGTTGCTGCTCTCTCGCGCAGCGATTTCTCGATTTCAGTCGAAGGCGAGACAGAAGTTGAAGCACCCGGCGATTCCTTGCTGAGCGAAGCAGTGGCTTTGGTAAGCGCTTCGGATGAACGCAAAACGCTATCGGAGCCGTGGCCGCCCCGATAAGTGTTGTCCGTCACGCCTGCCACGGTGAATTGGGGCTCGTCGAAGAACTCTGGCGCTCCGGAAGGATTTGCGGCCCGGAGAGTAAGATCGACCTGCTTCCCTTCTCTCGAGGCGAGGACAAAGGGACCGAACGCCGCCTCGCCATTTCCGCCCATCTCCGCGCGCAGCATGTACGTGCCTCTGGGCAGCGCCGTGAAGCGATACTTTCCGTCCGGCTCGGTATGTCCCGTTAGAACCTGCTTAGTAGTTTCGACCTGCAAGAAAACGGCAGCAGAAACCGGGTGCCCTCTCGAATCTCGAACGAACCCCTGCACGCTGGCTGTGCCTTGGGCTCTCTGAGATTGTCCTTGAGCAAACGGGACGAAGAGAATGATTGCAGCTAAGGAGGTCACATTGAGGTACTTCATACAACGCACCGCCTTTTGCCTTGTCATTTCAACTGTTCCAGGGCCTTCTCGCCCTGTACATCCCCCGGATGCTCTTTGAGGAGCTTCAGCAGAACAGCCCGGGCTTTATCCTGCGCTCCTTCCAGTACATAGACGCGGGCGAGGTTCAGGTAAGCCTGGTTGAACCCGGGTGCAACGCGAATGCACTCTTCAAATGTGGCAACCGCTTGGTCCCGCCGACCAGTTCGCAGGTAAAGCACGGCAAGATTGTTCGTGGCTTCCGGGTAAACGGGACGAAACTCCAAGGCTCTTTGCAAATACTCGTAGGCTCGCCCGGTATCGTCCGTTTGCGCAAAAACCATGCCGAGGCTGTAGTTGGCTGCGGCATCTCTAGGACTCACAGCGATAGCCCGCTCCAGCACCTTTCGCGCCTCGTCCCATCGTTTCTGCTGCCGATAAGCGTTTCCGAGATTTTCAAGCGCGATCAAGTGGTTGGGATTCAACCGGAGAGCCTCTTGAAAGCAGCCGATCGCCTCGTCCGTGCGCCCGTCGCGCGTGGAGAGGAGACCGAGGTTGTTCCAGGCGTTTGGACCTGTGTCAGGATAACTCGCACTGAGTTTCACCGCCTGTTCAAAACTGTTTCGCGCCTCACGGGTCTTATTCTGTTGCAGGTAGATGCTCCCCAGTCCGTAGTAGGCCTCTGCGCTCGACGCTTCGTCCCGAAGAGCGAGCCGGAATGACGCCTCCGACTGATTCAGGTAGCCCCGCTGAAAGAAAACCGAACCGTACGAGAGATTATTTCGCCCAAACTCAAATGTATCGGCAACACCTGGGAACGGCAGCGCCTTCGCGAGCCGCTCCGACGTGGTTTGAGGAATATGTTTGAAGTCTCGTTGGATGTTGTCCTGCTTCATGGGTCCCTGGTACACCTTGACGATGTCCCCCTTCCCGTCGATCAGAAACGATGTTGGCAGGATAAGGTCGCGGTGCCGGTCGAACAAATAGCGATACAGAATGTTGTAAATGCCAGCGACATCGTCCGATCCGCAAAGGACCGGAAAGGAAAAGTTGCGATCGCCCGCGAGTGCATGGCGGCTTTCAGAGTTCATCACGCCATCGAAGTTCACGGTGAGCAATTGAAGTCCTTCCGCAGACCAGGCCGAATGAAACCTGTGGAAGAGCGATAGGTCCTCCCGGCAACCCGGCGATTCGGTCATCCAGAAGTTGAGGAGCACCGGCTTGCCACGAAGCGCGGAAAGCGTTCGAGTCTGTCCAGCCAGGTCAGGAAGAGAAAAATCGGGCGCCGCCACAGGCGCGAGCAGCCACGTTTCAACCGTAGCCGGGAGGACTTCTCCTTCTTGCAGTCTGGTGGGAGAAACCTGGCCCCGCGCCAACATGGGTGTCTTGAATGGCTCCATGCGGGACGGCTCGGGGCCCTCCTCAACCCAGATTCTATGGTTAGCCGGGATTGCACCGAGTTGTTGAACGAGCCCGCTCGGCCAGCGAATGGACGCTGTAATACGGCCTTTGGCCGCTCCCAGTCCGAAGAACATCTCCTTGCTGTGCTGCGAGAGGAATCCCGATCCCGCTTGAAGCTGCCGGGTCTGACGGCCCGCGTCGGTTTCCACTGTAACGGCCGCGCCTATGGCGTCACGATTACTCTTGGTGCCGCGGAGACGGAATGCGATCGACGGCGGCAGGTCCTCCATCACATTTTTCAATAGGCGTAACTGCGGGCCGTTCCGGTTCTTCAGCAATACTTCCTGTCGCCCGTCGTGATCGAAGTCCGCCAGAGCGAACGCTCTGCCATCCTCTACAAAGTCCAGGCCGGCGACGCCGGAAATATCGGAAAATGTTCCATCCCGGTTATTCGCATAGAAGACGTTGCGCTCAAATCCGCTCCATGTATGGTCGGCGCGGATGAGTTCGTTGAGCGCATTCCAGCCTTGCTCGTAATCAGTAGACGATCTGGCCTCGTCAGGCGAATTGGCAACCACCTGCCGCCAGAAAAAGCTATTCATGTCTTCACGCAAGGCGCCTGTAAGCATTCCGTTGGCAATGTAGAGATCGGGGAAGCCGTCGTGGTCGAAGTCCCAGGCATCGCTCGACCACGACCATCGGCCCATCCCAACTCCAGCAGCACTCGCGTCCTCGAAAGCAGCGCTGCCGTTGTTGCGCAATAAGGAATTGCCCATGGCGTGTTTTCGATAAAGCGCGCGAACTTCCTTGGATGCCTCTTTCTTGAAATCTTCCTGCATGGAGATGCGCTCACCGGCCGCGGTCCACATGTCAGCAACGTAAAGGTCGTCAGCTCCGTCGTTGTTGTAATCGAACCAGCAGACACTCATGCCCGCGCCGACGTCTTCAACGCCAGCCTGTTTCGCAACGTCAGTAAAAGTTCCGTCGCCGTTGTTGCGGTAGAGGTTCTTCCTGCCGAAATCGTTTACTACGTACAGGTCGGGCCATCCATCCCGGTTGTAGTCGCTCCAGCCGCAGCAAAAGCTATAGCGCGTGTTGTTCTGATCAAGTCCCGATTCCCTGGTGACATCCCTAAAGGTTCCATCCCGGTTGTTCCGCATGAGGAAATTGCGCGGGCCGTTCTCAGCGTCGTAATACGGAACGGGGTACTTGTACTGATTCGTGCCCTGGTAATAGACGTAGAGACAGAAATAAATGTCCAGCCAGCCATCGCGATCATAGTCAGCCGCGGATGCTCCGGTGAAGGTGCCTTGCGGAATACTGGCGAACTGAAACGCATCGTGCTTTTGGCGGAATTTGCCGCCGCCCTGGTTCAAAAACAACAGAGGTCCGTTGGCTCGCACCACAACCAGGTCCTGGCGTCCATCGTTGTCGAAATCAGCAAACAACGCGCATGCCGTATTTTCGAGAATCCCGACGCCGGATGTTTTGGTTATATCCTCGAAAGTCCCATCACCGCGGTTTCGATAAAGCCGGTTTGGAAGCCCGGCAGGTTGGCAAACGTAAACGTCATCGAACCCGTCATCATCGATGTCCCCAACCGACACACCGTTATGGCCGTAGATGTCAATACCGCACGCGCCATCGAGAACGGTCCGCCAGTAATCTACTCCCCGCAGCATTTGCGCGGAGTAGGAGGAATTCGCGCCGAACGCCTGCGGGGTGAGGTCTGCATAGAATGGCGCTGCGGATCGGCTCCGGACTTCATCCCTCGCTCGCCAACGCTTGATCCGATATTCGCCTGAGGAGGCCGCCTCCCACTCGAACTGCCATGACCCCACCCGTTGCTCGCGGTAGAAATCCGTGCCTGTGCCAACCAATTCATACCGCACCCGAGTCGTCAGCCGGCCGGGACTCGCTTCGATCTTCGTCACCTGAAACTCGGCGGTCACGATTCTGGAAAAGCGACTCAGGGCCGATCGCAATTCTCCCAGAAAGGCTTCCCGTTCGAGAGAGATCTGTTCTGCGAACGTAATTCGTAGGATTTCAAGCGCCGCGTCACGGCGTACGATCCTCGTCTCAGTTGCTCGCAAGGAGGAACCTAAGAAACCCGCACTGAGAACCTTCTCGACCGATTGAATTCTCTGCGGTGATTGCAAAAGATCCGCGCTCCATTCCGAGAGAATCCCGGCGATCGGATCGTGCTCTTTTTCCGCGGGGAAGTCGTCGAGGCCCGCGTTTGCCTTGAGAAGCACAGCATCGAGCGGCGTCTGCGCGCGGTAGTGAGGACGCAGGTGAAACTCGGCCTCCGCCGCCTGCGTATTTTGCAGATCGAGCGGCAGGAGAAAAGCGTGTATGGAGCGAAGGTTGGCGGGCAGCAGTGCTGCCGACGCCCCCTGGCAGCAGCGCGTAAGAAAGTCACGCCTGCGAAGATGGGCCGACGTCCATGTCTTCTCCTGCTCCAGAGCGTTGCCTCCCAGGGTGTTGCCGCTTGGAACCTAAGAATCTAACACCCGTGTCGGAGCGCGTCAACGCTGGGTGCGGGTGCTGTCGTTGGCTCTTGCCAGGAATAGAACGGCGGCGTAAATTGGAAGACCTGAGAGCCCTTACTTTCAACGGAAAACAAGGCGATCGCCTTCTATCGCATAGATCGCTCGGATGCAGCCCGAAGAGCCGCCACTATCCGTTGCGACATGTAGGACTGTTCACTGCGATGCTGCTGCTAACTGCGGCGGAAGCCAACGCGGTAGCATTACAGCAGACATCGGCCGTGACCCCCGCAGTCGCGGACTCTCCGGAAGCACATCTCGGGAAGGGCTACGATGCCCTGAAACACGACCGGTACGACGTAGCAGCGAGCGAATTCCGAGCTGCCCTGCAGCTTGACCCAACCTTGGTTACAAGGGCGCGATTTCCGTTGGCTGTCGCGCTCTTCGAACTCAAAGAACCTGTCGAAGCGCGCAAGGAGCTTGAAAGCGTTCGCCGGGAGATTGGAGACCATCCCAACGTCTTGTATTACCTGGGGAGGTTGGACCTGATGGAGCAGAACTTCACAGGCGCGATTCGGAACTTGAGTAAAGCTGTCGCGCAGCCTCCTTTCCCCGACACGGCCTATTATCTTGGAGTCGCCTGCTTCAAGCAGGGTGATCTCCCGGCTGCCGAAAAGTGGTTGAAACTAGCAGCTCAGGTGAGTCCACAGGATAGTCTCGTTCAATATCAGCTGGCGCAGGTTTATCGAAGAGAGGGCCGTGAGCAGGAAGCGAACAACGCAGCTGCGCTGTCGGCACAGTTGCGCCGGCGCGACGCTGATGAAAGCAAGCTAAAAGTGGAATGCGCTCAGAAGCTGGACGAGGGTCCTCGCAGTGAAGCTCACGCAGTTTGCGACCGTCTATATGATCCGGACAATGCGGAGAAACTTACTGCTCTTGGGACCATTTACGGCCAGCACGGCGATTTGGAAGCAGCGCTGGGGCCCCTGCGGCGGGCTGCGGAGCTAGCGCCGCAGTCGCCGCAAATGCAATACAACCTGGCATTCACTTATTACCAACTGAATCGTTATGCGGAGGCGCGCGCGCCCATTGCCCAGGCTGTCGAGCGATGGCCAGACATCTTCCAGCTCAACGCTCTCTACGGGGCCATCCTCTCGAAGCTGGGTGATGACCTCCTCGCCTACCAGGCCCTGCGCCGTGCGCATCAGCTCAATCCGCAGGATTCCGGGACTGGAGAAACGCTCTACATCACCACTCTTGCGCTTGCCCGGAAATGCCAAGCCGGACGCCAGTACTCTGATTCGCTTCGGTATTTCAATGAAGCCGCCAATCTGCGCCCTGACGATCCCGAGCCCCACAAGGGCATGGCCGAAATCTATGCCCTTACTGGCCACCCCGCGGAGGCCGCCGCGGAACTGCAAAAAGCCGATCACCTGAACAGCGGCTTGGGAATTCGTTAAGCCCACCAATCGCAGCATCTCGAACAGATCTCACTTTTTAATGGCGCATATCAAGACTTCTTTGTGAGATCTTTATGCCGTCTTTAGAAGGCAGACCCTACATTGGTGTATCGCTCAGTGGTGGAAAGCACTTTCCTAGTTTTCCTTAGCCATCCAGGTCACGATGGCTTTGTCAGAGTGTCCTAGTTGTACCCAGGCACCAGAACAACAACGAAATCTTAAAGCTAGTAGCCCCTGAGGAATTCCGATACCGAGAAGAGAGGATTACGGTCTTGAGAAGAGTATGTTTTTTGCTTGCGCTGACGGTAGTAGTGTTGAGCACGCAACTCCGTGCCGCGGGCAATGAGCGTGCCGCATCCGGCGCTATTCGCGGCATCACGCGAAATCTCGCCGGCCAACCCCTTGCGGCTGTGCGCGTCACCGTGCATAGCGTGGTCGAGGAAAGCGAGCGGACCGTAATCACCAGCGGCGATGGAAGTTTCACAGTTTCAGATCTCAAACCGGGGCAGTATCAGTTGAGTGCAGAGGCGCAAGGAGTCGGGAGCGAGTCTCCCACCATTGTGGATGTGAGAGATCAGCAGACTTCCAGCGTGGAAATTTCCCTCGCGAGAGACGGCGCGGTCTCGAAAAATGTGAGCGCTGCAACCAAGCCTGGATTTTTTAAACGGCTTGCCATGGCATACGCGACCGACTGGCATCCGGCTGCCAGCGCGGCTCCGGATGCGGCCGGCACTGCCCCTAACGCGGAGCCAACTTATCGAGGCTATCCTCCGCCAGTATCCAATCCCCCGTTTCCTTTCAACGTCTGGCCAATCGGGGGCACTCCCTGGATCGGCTACCCCAACGCAACCCAGTATCCATTGACAACCGCTCTGCAAACAGGCCCGCATGGGGACTGGTGGAAGAAAGCCAACGTCCAGATTTACGGCTGGGCGGATGTCGGTATGAACATCAGCACTTCGCATGACCGTCCTTATGGAAACTTGCCGGCCGCCTATGCAGAAATTCCGAATTCGATACAGCTTGACCAATTGACGCTCTACATTGAGCGTGTGCCGGACACGATTCAGACCGACCATTTTGACTGGGGTTTCCGTCTCACAAATTTGTACGGTCTTGATTACCGATTCACAACCGCTCAAGGATACTTCAGCCAGCAACTGCTCAATAACCCTAAAGCGGATGGAAGCATTGGAAATAAGTACGGCTATGACCCAGTCATGGCCTACGTAGATCTGTATTATCCTCATGTGGGACAAGGAATGGATGTAAGAGTCGGCCGCTATATCTCCCTCCCGGATATCGAAGCGCAGCTAGCTCCGAATAACTATACTTTCAGTCACTCACTGACTTACACATACGACTGCTATACCCAGACGGGTGTTAATTCCACTATTAAATGGAGCAACCATTGGACGACACAATTTGGTCTATCCGGCGGGTGTGAGTCTGCACCCTGGGCTCCGAGTGCAAAACTGACCGGAAACGCATGCGTGGGCTACACATGGGCTGATGGCGGCGACAATATTTATATCTGTGCCAATTCCATAAATGATGGGAAGTACAACTATAACAATCTAGCGGCTTACTACACTACCTGGTATCACAAATTCGGTCATTCCAAATGGCATTCCGCGTGGGAAACCTGGTATCAGTACATGAAGGATACTCCTAATGTCAATAACCCGGCGGCAGTATCTCTTTTAGTAACTAATTCCAATGGAGCGGTCTGCAACAACACGAGTGAACTCACCTGCTTTGCTCCGGAATGGTCCACCATCGCCTATCTCAATCGTCAGCTCTCAAAGAAGGACTTCATTAGTTTTCGGACTGAATATTTCGACGATCTGAAGGGCCAAAGAACGGGATTCAAAACCGCATACTCGGAATCGCTGGTATCATACAACCACTGGATCGGATCGACGGTCGTTTTCCGCCCGGAACTCCGGTATGAGCATGCATTTGACACGCCGGCGTATAACAACGGCACCAAGAAGAGCCAGCTAATGCTTGCCGCGGATATCATCTGGTTTTACTGATCCATCTGTAGAGGAGGGCGTTAAGAAGCGTGAAGTCGGTGCTGCTGCCGATCTTCGCGCTTTTTCCCTCCTGTCGTTCTGCGTTTCGGGCTCTACCTTTGCGCTTCGCACGACCAACCACGGGTTCGCCAGGCAAACGAATCCTGGGCCAGAATGAAGAACATGGCACAGAATTTTGCTATGCGCTTGAGACTGACGACTCAGGAAGAGGGAGCGAAACTGGGAAAGATCTCGGAACTCGACGCCTCTGCTCGTCACGGAGGAGGCGAAGGTTGGTCTCGCAAACAAGAACTGGGCCACCTTATCGATTCGGCAACGAATAACCGCGTGCGCTTCGTTGTGGCTGCTCTCAGTCGAAACTATACCGGCCCTACCTATGACGCGAACGGCTGGGTCGAGCTCGGCGGCTACACGGATGCTAATTGGAGTGATCTGGTCGAACTTTGGGTGCGCTTGAATGAAGCTCTGGCGCGCGTGGTGGAACGGATTCCGAACGATAAGCTGTGGACTCCGTGCGTGGTTGGTGGTGCCGATCCGGTTTCGCTTGAATTCCTGATCGACGACTATGTGTTACACATGCAGCACCATTTGGATCACATTCTTGGAAGTGAACGACAGACAGCCTATCCCGGTGGGCTCTAGATATCCCTCGAACCGGCACTTCAACACGGCATCAACGAGTCCCTGAATTCTAGGGGTCCTGGTCGCACGGGGACTTCAAAACAGGGGAGAATCGTTGCAATGGTACGAGAACTCACTACCGCGACCATTGTGGCATCGGTGATCTGGGTGTCAGCGGTGCCCAGCTACCAAGCCAAATCGCCGGCTGCTCAGTTTAGAACGCAAGAGGAACTCGCGGCAGGCAGCGTACTGGTTGCTAATGAGAAGCTTGGTGACCCGAATTTCACCGAGTCCGTAGTTCTCATCGTGCAATACGACAGCGACGACGGAACGTTGGGTGTGATCATCAACCGGCGCAGCAAGATTCCGCTTTCCCGCATATTTCCTGACATAAAAGCCGCAACGGCGGACCCGGTATTTGTCGGTGGCCCGGTCGGCAAAGCAGGTGCGATGGCACTGCTACGACTCCCAGTCAAAACCGATAAGACCTTACATGTCACGAATGATGTTTACGTGACCGGCAGCAAGGAATTAATTGAAAAATCCGTTGCCGGGCGCGCAGAATCGTCTAAATTCCGTCTCTATATGGGCTACGCCGGCTGGGCACCCGGCCAACTGGAGGCGGAGCTTCAACTGGGCGCGTGGTCTGTGATCAAAGGCTCATCCAGAATCGTATTCGATGACGATCCCGATTCGCTTTGGTCGCGGCTCTCACGTGAGTCTCACCTGCAGATAGCAGCGTTGAATTAGCACAGCCGCTGCGGTCGCAGCAGGAGAAAGGGGCGATCTGGCTATGAGGAGAACAAGACTGCGATGCTTCCAATCCGTAGCCGTCGGGGTGGCTGTGTTCTGGGCCGGTTCCGCCGCGCGGATGAGTGCCCAAGAACTCGCTGGCGAAACGGTCCGCATCGACAACGATGATCTCGGCGGTGTGGTCAGCAGCACAAAAGGGCCGGAAGCGGGGGTCTGGGTGATCGCAGAAACTGGTGATCTACCTACCAGATTTGCCAAGATCGTGGTCACCGATGATCATGGGCGCTACGTGGTGCCGGACCTTCCCAAAGCGAACTACACTATTTGGGTTCGCGGCTACGGTTTGGTTGATTCCCAGAAGGTTCAGTCCCAACCGGGCCGCATCGTAAATCTCACTGCTATCGTCGCGCCGGACCCGCGTGCAGCGGCACAATACTACCCAGCCAGCTATTGGTATTCCCTCCTGCGAGTACCGGCGAAGAACGAGTTCCCGGGCACCGGACCGAAAGGCAATGGCATCTCTGAGAAGATCCAGAGCCAGGCCCAGTGGCTGGAGATCGTAAAGACAGATGGTTGCTGGTCGTGTCACCAATTAGGCAACAAGGCCACGCGAGAAATTCCCAAGAGTCTGGACAACTTTGATTCTCCGGTGCTCGCCTGGGAGCGGCGTATACAGTCCGGACAAGCCGGCGGCAATATGACAGCGGTGATCGGCCGGCTCGGCCGGGAGCGTGCGCTGGCCATGTTCGCGGACTGGAGTAGCAGTATCGCCGGGGGTGAGCTGCCGCCGGCGCCACGGCGACCCGGAGGCGTGGAACGGAATATCGTTATCACGGAATGGGACTGGTCCGGCCCTAAGGCATACCTCCATGACGAGATAGCCACGGACAAAAGAAATCCAGCGGTAAACGCCAACGGCCTGCTCTACGGGGCCCCCGAGCTCAGCACGGATGATATGCCCATCCTGGACCCGGTTCGTGACGCGGCAAGCCAGGCGAAGGTGCCCGTTCGCGATCCGAAGACTCCCGGTCCGGGACCCGTGATTCAGCCTTCGCCGTACTGGGGAACGGAAGCCATTTGGACCAGCCAGGCAAACGTGCACAACCCGATGTTTGATGAGAAGGGCCGCGTCTGGCTCACATCAGCCATCCGTCCACCGGAAAACCCGGCTTATTGCAAAGAGGGATCGAGCCAGCCGTCCGCGAAGTTGTTTCCGTTGAATCGCAGCGGGCGCCAGCTTGCAAGGTACGACCCGGAGACCAGGCAGTTCACGCTCATCAATACATGTTTCAGTACGCATCACCTGCAGTTCGCCGAGGATGCCAACCGCACGCTGTGGACCAGCAGCGGCGGCGGGGGCGACGTTGTAGGTTGGCTGAACACGAAAATGTTCGACGAGACCCATGATGAGGTGAAATCGCAGGGCTGGACAGCTCTCATCCTCGACACGAACGGAAACGGCAAGCGGGACGCATACGTGGAACCCGGCGAACCAGTCGATCCTACAAAAGACAAGCGGATCTCCGGCTCCTTCTATGGCGTGACCGTGAGTCCGGCCGACGGCTCTATCTGGGGGTCGGTACTGGGTTTCCCTGGTTCCATCGTGCGACTGAACCCGGGACCGAATCCGCCCGAGACCGCTTTGGCCGAGATCTACGAGCTGCCCTGGAACAACCCGAAAGCGCCCATTCAAGGTTTCTCACCGCGTGGACTCGATATCGATCGCAACGGGGTTGTCTGGACAGTCCTTGCTAGCGGACACTTTGCCAGTTTCGACCGGCGCAAATGCAAGGGTCCGCTCAATGGTCCGATCGCGACCGGGCAGCACTGTCCCGAAGGCTGGACGCTTTATCCCATGCCGGCGCCCCAGTTCGCAGACGTCACTGACTCAGGCAGCGCCGAAGCCAGCTACTACGATTGGGTCGATCAGTTCGACACATTCGGGCTAGGCGCGAACGTGCCGATCGCCACCGGAAACGGAGAGGATGCCCTGCTTGCGCTTTCGAACGGCAAATGGGTCGTGCTTCGCGTACCGTACCCGATCGGGTTCTACGCGAAGGGACTGGATGGCCGTATCGACGATCCGCAGGCTGGCTGGAAAGGAAAGGGACTGTGGTCAACATATGCCACCCGAGCACCCTTTCACGTCGAAGGGGGCAAAGGGACGACGAGCAAGGTCGTGCACTTCCAGCTTCGACCTGACCCACTCTCGAATTAAGCCGTAGTGCCGGTGGCTTGAACCTATGTGATCCCTGCTTTGTGAGCTCTGGAGACAGCTTCGTCCAACGGCAAATGATGCTGTTCGCGCGCGCTCTGGATTTCTTCGCCGCCGGACGCACCTCGGTCGCGATCGAGAAAGTTGAGCTGCGAAGGGAGCGCAATCCTCGTACCGCTCGCTATAACAATATCCATGATCCGCAGCAGTACGTCTTCCTGAACTTCCAGGAAGGACGCGTAATCCCTTTCCAGGATGTACGCGAAGACTTCAAGATCCAAGGATGAACTGCCGAAACTGATGAACCGGATACGGGCCGACTCCTTCTCAATTTTTCGGTGGCCTCTCATCATCTCGCCCACTTGAGCCAGCACATAGCGCATCTGTTCGGGCGAAGTGTCATAGCGTAGGCCGAAGAGATGGTGGAACCAGATTTTATCGCGCAATGACAGGTTCTCGAGGCTCATCTGCGAGATTTTTGAATTCGGAATCGATACCATCGACCGGTCGAGAGTCCGAATCCGCGTAGAACCAAGGCCGACGTCTACAATCGTCCCCATCTGATCCGCAACCTTGCAGAAGTCACCCACCCGAACAGCTTCACGGCTAATGATGGCGATGCCGGCGAAAAGGTCTTCGAGCGTCTTCTGCGCAGCCAGCGCCAGAGCGATTCCGCCAACGCCGAGACCGGCCAGCATAGCGGTGACGTCTACACCGGCACCTTTAAGCAGCATGAGGAAGGCGATAAAAACCACCAGGATCTTGAACAGCCGGCGAATGAGCGCAACGACAGCCATTTTGTACATTGCGTCTTTGCGGAGAAGCTGCCTGGATCTCAAGTCTGCAACGACATCGATGAACTGGACGGCGAGCCAGGCGAAGCCGGCCACGGCGAAGAGTTTCGAGACTTGAATCCAGAATTCGCGAGCCAGCAACGATACCGAAAAATGGGCAGTGATCTGAATCACCAGGGCGAGGACCATCAAGCGCAGCGGCCACCTGAGCGAATGCACCCGCTGGTCATCGTGGTGCCCGGTCATCGAGCGAATCAACGGCCGAAACACGGGTATCAGCCCCCGAGTTACCAGCAACGCCACAACCGACGCGAAGGAAAGCGCCACAAGTATCGCAAGCCAGCGCCATAGCGGCGCTGAAAAGAGCCTGACTTCTTTCAGCGGTCGCGGGAGAAACCGCTCAATACCGGGAGCGCTGATTTCTGCGAAAGCTTCCGGAACACCGCGTAGAGTGTCGGCGGAGAACAGCCAGATAGGAGGCCCTGTACCACGTTTGACCCGGTCCAGCAGTATATCCAGGCGGCCCGAGGGAGTGTCCACGAACCCGACCCGGTCGCGATTTTCCGGCAGACCGTCCCCCACGTCGCCTTCCGGTGTCCGGGCAAGCGCGTCGAGATCGCCCGACAAGCGATTCAATACGACCTGCAGTTGCCGGGCGAGTTCTTGCTCCCGCGAGGGCGGCGCCTGGAGATCGAGATACTGAGCGGCACGCTCGTAATTCCCCCGTTCAGCGGCTTTCAGAAAGCCCAGCACGCATCCGCGGGGAGTATCACGGTTTAGCGGATCTGCCTCTGCAGGTTTCGTCGAAGCAGGCGGGCTTGGCGCCGTCGCGGCGGGAAGCTGGGCAAATGTCGCTCGCACCAGCAGTGAAAACAACGTCAAAGCTGCTAAGCGGTACATCTGTACTACCTGGTTACGCCCTTCCGATTGGCAGCGTTATGGATTCGCGACGCTTCCCAAAAGGATGATATCGCCGTTTTTGAGGATAATTTTGATATCCAAGCCGCTGCCCCAGAAATACTGCGGTAAGTTCTGCTGTAGGACCGCCCGCGCACCTGCGCGAATCCGTAGCTGCGGTTCGTCTGGCGGACCGTCCAGCCGCTTATCACGTCATCTCCCGCCATATCAAAGCACGTTGTTTGGGCCCGTCCATCCGGTATCGAGGTCAAGACAGTTAGATTGCGGTATCGGGGAATCGATTCTTTTTGACAGGATTTTGCGGAGTGCGATCGGGGCGGATGGTATGGCCCCGGAAACCTGGCCTGCCGGAGCTACTTCAACAAAGCAAACGCATAAAGCGAGTCACCGGCGCCGACGACAAGGTACTGGCGGCCATCGAGCTCAAATGTCATCGGACCATTGCTGACGGGCGCTGGGAGGTGGAAGTGCCACAGAATCTTGCCGGTCGCCGGGTCCCACGCAATGAGGTTGCCGGCGGGGTCGCCGCTGAACAGCACTTTACCCGCGGTGCTCAAGAAACCGGAGCCAGCGGCGCCGCGGCTCGGAAATTCATGTGACCAGCGGACTTTCCCCGTTCTGTAATCAAGCGCTTCGAGAACAGCTTGCGTATAGAGATTCTGACCATTGCCGCCGTAGCCCTCGGGCTTCTCGTCCGTGTCGGTCAGGTACGCCAGGCTGTAACCCTTCAGTGCATTCACATAAAAGAGGCCAGTTTCGGGGTTAAAGCTGGGTGGAAACCAATTTGTGCCGCCTCCGCCGGGAATGTTCAGGAGAGCGCCGTCGGTCTTGGGCTCCTTCTTCACGTTGGGGACGGGCTGGCCCAATTTGTCGACGCCTTCCGACCAGTTGGCTCCGACATAAGGCACACTGACCAGACTTTTCCCATTGGTGCGATCGAGCACAAAGAAATAGCCATTGCGTGCGGCCTGCGCAAGAAGCTTGCGCGGCTGCCCCTGCCACTCGGCATCGAAGAGGACGGGCGTTTCAACGTCGTCCCAATCATGCGTATCGTGCGGCGAGGCCTGAAAGTACCAGACCAGCTTTCCGGTGTCCGGATTGAGCGCAACAATTGAGCACGTCCATAAATTGCTTCCCTTGCGGCCTTGGCCTGCATAGACGGGATTCGGATTGCCAGTGCCCCAATAGAGCAGATTCAGCTCGGGGTCATACGTGCCGGGAATCCAGGTCATCCCGCCGCCGTGTGCCATCGCCCCTTCATCGGGCCATGTTTCGGCGCCGGGCTCGCCTTTTCGCGGCTCGGTGTTCCAACGCCACTGCAGAGCGCCGGTCTCAGGATCGCGTGCTTCCAGATAACCGGGGACGTCCATGGCGTCGCCCCCCACCCCGACAATCACATGGTTCTTCACGATCATCGGAGCCATCGTGGTGAAGTACTGGAGCTTGACGTCCGCCACTTGCACCTTCCAGCGCTCCTTGCCCGTTTTCGCGTCCAGCGAGATGAACCAACCGTCGGGCGCCATAAAGAAGAGCCAGTTGCCGTACATGCCGACGCCGCGATTGCCTTCCAGATGGCCGCCGTGATCGACCCAGTGGTAATGCCACAGCTCTTCGCCGGTCCGCGCATCAACCGCCCAGACATTATCGGGAACAGTGAAGTATAGAATCCCGTTCACCTCCAGCGGGGTGGACTTGACTTCGGCGCGACCGATTCCACGCAGGGACGTGACATTTGTGTTGTAAATCCATGCGATGGCGAGACGATCAAGATTAGACTGATTGATCTGGGATAGCTCGCTGAAGCGCCGCCCCGAGTAATCGCCGTTGTAGGTGGCCCAGGTATCGGTGGGCGACTGAAGCAGCTTGGCGGGGTTTAGAAGCTGCCCCGTCGTGAGGCAGGGTAAGAACGCGAGCGTCGCGAACAGGAACGGTTTTAGGAGTCTCATTTCAGCGTTACGAGATAAGCCAGGATGTTATGCATGTCCGCGTCAGTGTAAGTGCCAAGCAGCTCGCGGTGCGCCGCAAGAGGGTCTTTAATATCAACCTTCACTTCGCTGCGCGGCCATGAGTGGTACATGCCGGAGCCGTCATACATGGATACGTTGAAATCATCGATGCGCTTCAGCGTTCCCGAAATGGATTCTCCGGATGCCAGAGTAACGCTTACCTGAACTGGAACAGTTGTCTTCTCGCCCTTGGCGTTGATGCTTTGGGAGGGATACAAGAACAAGGCTTGAAGATCTGCGGGTTCGACGCTGCTGGCGATGTGGGCCAGGTCGCCGGTTGCGGAGTGGCACTTATTGCAGTGTTGATCAAAAAACGCCTTGCCCTCGGCGGCATTGCCGGTCACCACGTTCTGGATCTTATAGCCGAAACGATTGGTGGTGTCCTCTACGCGCTGGTGCAGAAACTCCGCAATATCGTAGGTTTGGGCATCCGTCAGGTTTGGGAACGCGGGCATGCCCCGATCAGGTCTGCCGTTGTGCAGGAAGGGTCCGATGAGTTCGCCTTTTTCGTCGTGAAGGACGAGCGTGGAGCGAATCAGGTTCGGACCTTCGGCGCCAGTCGCATTCGAGCCGTGGCAGAATCCGCAGGTGGACGCGAAGATCTTCTGGCCGCGCGCGGCGGCCGCGGCGTCAGGAACCGGGCCGAGACCAAGGAACTCACGGCCTCGATCGGTGCGCGTTTGTGCGCGAGTCGACTGCGAAGTCGCTGCCTCCTGATCCTGCGTCCCGGGCCGCTTGCTCGTCTGGGAATTAGTCTGCGCCCCAAGGCCGGCAGCCAGGCACAGCGCCGCGGCGAGAAATACCGAGCTGGAAGATTTCATTTCGCGGGTGGTTGACGCTATTGTCCTGCGGCCCATGCCAGGCCGTCGGTTCCCTTGCCGGAGTCGATGAGTTTATCCACCGTCCAGTCCGAAGTTCGAATCGCAGCGACCTGATGGCTCGAATCACAGGAAACGTATGCTATTTTGCCGTCAGGCCGGACCAGCACTTCCTGCGGCGCACGCGGGACATCAATCGTATGGACAACTTCCCAGCTCTGGAGATCTACGACCGCGACTTTGTTGACAGGGGAAACCGCAACCACGAGATAACGGCCATCCGGCGTTGAAGCAGTGCCGTAACCTGTACCAGGCAGCTTGACCCAGTGTTTCACTTCGTCGGTGGAGGTATCAATGACGGCCAATTGCGGCTTGGTCTGATCGGAAGTGAAGACCCATTTGTCGTCCCGCGAAATCGAGATGCGCTGCGTGTTCTTCGAAATCGGAATGACCTTGATCGCTTTGCGCGCTTGCATATCGAGCACCGAGACGGTACCAGGGCCTACGTTAGCGGTGTATCCGCGCCGCCCGTCATGGGAAATGGCCAGCATATGCGATTCGGGCTGCTCCGTAGGGATTGAGCCGATAATCTTCAGCGTCTTGGGATCGATGACGCTGATCGTCTTGTCGAGTTCAGTCGTGACGTAAAGGAGGCCGTCTTTGGGACCGAACACCGGGCAATGAGGACGCACCCCGTGCCCGAAATCGACGTTGCCGACTACCTTCCGCTGCGCAATATCAATGACGACCATATTCTGGCCGTCGGTACCGGGCTTGCCGACGCCGGAGTTACCGTATATGGGCACGTACGCCAGGCGGCCATCAGGAGAGGCCGTGACTTCGTGGCCGGTAATGCCGCCTTCAGGCACTTCGGCTTCCTGCTGGCCGGCCGAGGCGTTGATAATAGCGAGGCTCCGGTCGCCTTTGCAGGCGGCCAGGAGAACACCCTCGGCAGATTGGCCGGGTTGCGCATGGGAGTTAGAAACAAGAGAAGACATCAGAATTGTCAGGGGGAGAAAGCGTGCAGCTTGAATCCACTTCATAGGTCGATTTCGCAAATGGGGCTTGGCGATCACAGTATCACAGTTGACACTAGGATTCGGGTTTCAGCAAGCTGACCCTAGGTAGGCGCAGTCACCGTGACCCAAAAAACACAGGTGCTTGCGTAACAGGACGCATGCTATAGTCACCGCAGATTTTGACATCAAAGGATCGAGAGTGAGTTTTTACCGAAGGACGTCACTGCTGCTGTTAATTCCCGCTGTTCTTGCGGCCGCGCAGTCTTCGCATCGAAGCACGCCGGATAGCGCACGCGCCGGGGATGCAGAGCCGCAAAGTACGAGCGCGGGCGATCAGCCTCAGAAGCCCGAAGGTCCGAAGCAGGAAACAAACCTTCCGGAAGAGAAGCCTGCAGTAACGCACCACAAGATTACAGTGCACGGCAGAACGATCGAATATACGGCGACGGCTGCGCGGATGCCGATTCGCGACGAGCAGGGACACGTGGAAGCGCAGATGTTTTACGTTGCCTACACGGTTGACAACAGCGGATCAAACCGGCCATTGACATTCGCATTTAATGGCGGCCCCGGATCAGCGACCGTGTGGCTGCATATGGGCGCGTTTGGACCGAAGCGCGTGAAGCTGAATTCAGACGGCTCCATGCCGGCTCCGCCGTTTACGTGGGAAGACAACCAGAATACGCTACTCGAACGAAGCGATCTGGTGTTCGTGGATGCAATCGGGACAGGCTATAGCCGGGCCGCGACACCGGACCTTGGGAAAAAATTCTGGAGTGTGAGCGGAGATATTGACGCTTTCGGCGAGTTTATTCGGCAGTACTTACAGAAGAATTCGCGCTGGATGTCGCCGCTATATCTGGCGGGCGAGAGCTATGGAACGACACGCGCCGCGGGACTCTCGGGTTACCTGGTAGATCACGGAATCGCGCTCAACGGCATCGTTTTAATCTCGACGATTTTGAATTTCGGGACGGTCAGTTTCACAACCGGCAATGATTTGCCATACGTGTTATACCTCCCGACCTATGCCATGACTGCGGCGTACCACGATAAACTCGCGCCTGAATTACAGAAGGATCCGGCGGCGCTCAGGAAGGAAGTGGAAAAGTGGGCTTCCACAGAGTATCTGCTGGCGCTCGAACAGGGAGACAGCCTGCCGGAGGCCGACCGCGAATCCGTCGCCGAGCATCTGGCCCGCTACACCGGACTGAGCAAACAGTACATCGAACGATGTAACCTACGGGTGGACCTGGGACATTTCGATACCGATCTGCTACGCGACAAAGGCAAGATGATCGGCCGCCTGGACGGCCGCTTTACGGGTCCCGAAGCCGAGCAGACCGAACAAGACCCCGATTTCGACCCAAGCGAGGCGGCGATCCGTCCACCCTACACCGCGGTGTTCGGCCAATACGTCAAACAGGAGCTGAATTACCAGAGTGACTTGACTTACTACATACTGGGTGGCGGAATCGGACGCTGGGATTTCCAGGCGACCGGATGGTCAGGGTTCACAGACACCGCTCCAGCGCTGCGCAGAGCGTTCGCCAAGAACCCGTACATGCGGGTGTTTATCGCCGAAGGAATGTATGATGCCGCTACTCCCTATTTTGCGGTGGATTACACTTTCGACCACATGGGCTTGAGCGCCGCTGCTCACAAGAATATCAGCCGGGACCACTTTAATGCCGGGCATATGGTCTACATCGACAACGAATCGATGGAGAAGCTGGCCGGCGATATCAATAAGCTGTACGACAAAACGGGGTCCAAGTAAGCGCCGGTTAGCGTACGGGCGATAAATTGAGTGGGGCAGCAGCCGGTTCCGCCTCAGGCAGCTTGCACGCCGGTAATCACAATTTCCTTCCGGGACACCTCTATTAAATGGGGGTACGCCACGGCACCGTCAAACCGGCGTTCAGATTCACACTCTTCTCTTGTCCTGCTGCTTACAGCCATCACAGTGGTGGGCGCATTGTACTTCGGGGGAAAGGTAACTATCCCGTTTGCGCTGGCGCTGCTGTTTACGTTCCTCTTGACACCACCGGTCCGTCTGGCGGAAAAGACCAGGATCGGGCGCCTGCCCTCCGTCGTGATCGTAATGATTCTGGCGTTCTCGGCATTCGGGGCTTTGGTATGGGTGGGAGCGGAAGAGTTTGCGGGCATTCTCATTGAGTTGCCGCATTATCAGGCGAATATTCAAACGAAACTGGACAAGCTGACGAAGCCTGGTGCCTCGCGCGTCTCGAAAGGGATCGCAACCATACAGACGCTTGCTAATGAGCTGTCGCCGGACGCATTGACGCAGCCAAACCAGACCAGGCGGCAGCCTGTTCCGGTTGAGATCGTCCCGTCGCGTCCCGGCGCGATGGATTCACTCAGTTGGCTCGGCGGTTCGGTGGCCGGCGCATTGGCGACGGCGGGCGCCGTAATCATCTTCACGCTTTTCATGCTCTTGAAGCGCGTGGAGCTGCGAAACAGGCTCTTCACTCTTTTCGGAATTTCTCGCATCGGCGTGGTCACCGCCGCAATGGACGATGCCGCCAAACGCGTCAGCAGTTATCTGCTCACCCTGCTGATGGTGAACTCAATATACGGCCTCCTGCTGGGGGTGGGCCTGTATCTCATCGGGGTGCCGTACGCGATCTTTTGGGGCGTGCTGGCTGTGTTCATCCGCTTCGTTCCCTATGTTGGCACGCTAATCGTGGCTACCTGCCCCTTCGTGCTGTCCCTTGCAGTTTTTGACGGGTGGAGGCGGCCTGTATTGGTGCTAGGGCTCTGGGCGATCATCGAAGGGGCGATATCGGGCATGCTGGAGCCCCTGCTTTACGCTTCGCGAGCGGGTATCTCTTCGCTTGCGATCCTGATTTCAGCGATCTTCTGGACAATTCTGTGGGGGCCCATCGGGCTCGTGCTTTCTACACCGTTAACCGTCTGCCTGGTGGTGCTCGGACGGCACGTGCCGCAACTGGAATTCCTCAGCATTCTGATGGGCGAGGAACCGGAACTGGCGCCTCAGGCCCGCTACTACGAGCGCTTGCTCGCTTCTAACGAAGAAGAGGCTCGCGCGGTAATCGAACAATGTGCGAAAGAGAGGACCCTGTTGGAAGTTTACGATTCCGTGCTGATTCCCGCGTTGTCGCTCGCCGAGCAGGACCGTTATCAAGGCACGCTCGATGACGAGCAGCATAGGATCGTCTGTCAGGCCACCGGAGACCTCTTGGAAGACATAGGCGGCGAGACGGAAGACCTGGAAGCTAAATCTGCCTCGCCGGCTTCGCCCCTCTCGATTCTCTGCATACCCGCAAGAGACGAGGCGGACGAACTCGCCGGCGTAATGCTTACGCAAGCCGTGCGCACGGGCGGCTACAACATAAAGACACTACCGGCCGGATATGTAGGAGACGCGCTGGCCGCCGTTATGCGCGAGAGGCCCAAGGTGCTGATCATTTCCGCGCTGCAGCCGTTTGCCATCAGCCGGGTGCGCTCGATTTGCCGGAGGGCAAGGCAGCGTATCAAGGACCTGAAGATCATCGTGGGATTGTGGAATGCAGAGAGCGGCTTCGAGGCCTTGCAAACGCGCTTAGGAACCGGCTGCCCGGACTATATCGTAGGCAGCCTGGCGCAGGCGGAATTGCAACTCAAACTTCTTGCCGACCAGAGCGCAGAAGGCCGGAGCGAGGGAAGCAAGCCGCAGCAGCCGCAAGCGGTTTCGTAAGAATCTCGCATTTTTCCGGGAGCGGTGTGGCTTGAGCGACGGCCCTACCTCCTGAAGCAAAGAAACATCCTCAATCGGCGTCGAGTCACCTCGATATGAGCACCACTATGGGAACGGCGGATGCCAGCGGGACGTTGGCCATCGGCGGCGACTTGACGGTAAACCGGCTTGGTTTCGGCGCGATGCGCTTGACCGGTCCCGGAATCTGGGGCGAGCCGCAAAATCCGGACGAAGCTCGACGCGTATTGCGCCGCGCACTCGAACTTGGCGTGAACTTCATCGACACGGCGGACTCGTATGGTCCCGAGGTGAGCGAACGCCTCATCGCCGAGACCCTGCATCCCTATCCGCGGAATCTTACAATTGCCACGAAGGGCGGCCTCACGCGGCAGGGGCCGAACAAATGGGGAGCGGTCGGCCGGCCGGAGTATCTGAGCCAATGTGTAGAGATGAGCCTCCGACGGCTGAAAGTGGATCAGATCGACCTGTACCAATTGCACCGGATCGATGCGAAAGTACCGGTCGCGGAGTCGCTCGGTGCACTGGTGGATCTGCAGCGTGCTGGAAAGATCCGCCATATCGGCCTGTCCGAGGTAACGCCTAAAGAAGTGGATCAAGCGAAAAAGACCGCGAAAATCGTGAGCGTACAGAACCGTTACAACATCGCGGATCGTGCGCATGAGAAGACCTTAGAGTACTGCGAAAAGCATGGCTTGGCCTTTATCCCCTGGTTCCCGGTCGCAGCAGGCAAGTTGGCGAAGGGCGAAGGGCCGCTGGAACAGCTAGCGAAAAAGCACGGCGCGACGGTGGCCCAGATCTCGATCGCATGGCTGTTGCACCGGTCCGCCGTGATGCTGCCAATTCCAGGAACATCCTCGGTAAAACACCTTGAAGAGAATGTCGGCGCGGCGGCGCTTCGGCTCAGCGATGATGACTGGAAGAAGATCGAGGACGCGGCAAATCGGTAGGTCCGAGGCGGGCCGGATGTGGCGAATGTTACCTTGAATGCAACCTGTGCATTCAAGCTTGACAACGCATCTCAGGTGCAGCAATCCGGGCTGCGCAACGACGTTTGATTTACACGAGCGCGTGCTCGCGTGTACGAAGTGTTGCGACCTTCTGGAGGTCGCCATTCAACCGCCGCCAGAAGATCCTGCTGAGTTGAAGCGCCGGTGGCTCGAACGACGCACCTCAAATAATCCTTGCGATACCAGCGGGGTCTGGCGGTTTCGCGAATTCTTGCCGGGCGATTACCGCCAGAGCGGAATTGTCACGCTGGGTGAGGGCAACGTCCGGCTGGTGCGCGCTCTCAACACAGCGGCATGGACTGGTGTAAGGCATCTTTCGTTCAAACATCTCGGCTGGAACCCCACGGGATCATTTAAGGATCTCGGGATGACGGCGGGCATGACGGAAGCGAAGTTCACGGGCGCCAAGGCGGTGGCTTGCGCCTCGACCGGTAATACGGCAGCCTCGCTGGCGGCTTATGCGGCGCGCGCCGGGTTGATCGGGCGCGTCTACCTGCCGGCTGGGCAGGCGTCCGCGAACAAGCTCGCGCAGGCGCTCGATTTTGGTGCCGAGGTCGTACAGATCGAGGGTAGTTTCGACGATGCGCTGGACGTCCTGCTAAACGGCCGCGATCCGGACCTTTACTTTCTGAACTCCATCAATCCATTTCGCATCGAGGGTCAGAAAACCGCGATGTTCGAATTACTCGAGCAGCTCGAATGGCGCGTGCCGGACTATGTCGTTGTGCCGGGCGGAAACCTCGGCAATTCATCTTCCTTCGGCAAGGCTTTCGTCGAGCTTAAGCAGAGCGGGTTTATCGATCGCGTACCCCGGATGGTCATCGTGCAGGCGCAGGGGGCCAACCCTTTGGCAAGGATGTGGAACGCCGGATCGAAGGAGTTGGAGGCGGTTGCATTTCCGGAAACTGTCGCTACTGCCATTCGCATCGGCAATCCGCGTTCATGGAAAAAGGCTCTGCAGGCGGTGGAGTATACCGGCGGCCTGGTGATGGATGTGACCGATGAAGAGATCGGTGAGGCCAAGGCGATGATCGGCCGCGACGGTATCGGCTGCGAACCGGCTTCGGCAACTACGCTGGCAGGTATACGCAAGCTCGTGTCGGAGGGCCGGCTCGATCGCGATGCGGAGATCGTGGCGATGCTGACCGGCCACGCACTAAAAGATACCGATTACATTATCAAGGTGCAGCAGAAGCAGCAGGCTGCAGACGCTCTGCTCACGCACTAATCCGGCGAATCGATGCACGAAATGCCCGCTGAATTCGAGATTCGAGTTCCCGGTTCCATAGCGAATCTGGGGCCCGGGTTCGACACACTCGCTGTTGCCGTGCAGCTTTATCTGCACCTGAACGTTCGCGTAGTGAGCGGCAGCAATCACCTGCATTTCGACTTCAAAGACTGCGTCGTAGACGGCGAAAACTATATCGAGCGGGCATTTCTGTTTCTGGCAAGACAGCGCGGAGGCGACTTCCCTTCCCTTTCGATCGAGGTTCGCACTGAGATTCCGATGAAGGGCGGATTGGGGAGCAGCGCGGCTGCGACCGTGGCCGGCTTACGGCTCTACGAGGCCATCGCCGGACCGCTGCCCGAACAAGGATTGCTGAACGCGGCGTGCGCGCTGGAAGGGCATCCGGATAATGTCGCCGCCGCGCTGCTGGGCGCCCTGACCATTAGTTGCCAGTTGACAGACCGCTCCGCGTTCGCGGTGCGATTGCGGTGGCCGGAAAGACTGAAGTGCCTTGTCGTGACGCCGCAGTTAGCCCTCTCAACTGCCGCCTCGCGCGGCGTGCTGCCCGAATGGATACGGCGCGAGGATGCAGTATTCAATCTGCAGCGCGTCGCGCTGCTGTTGCAGGCATTGCAAGGCGGTAACTTCGCACTTTTGCGCGAGGCGCTGCAGGACCGCATTCACCAGCCCTTCCGGGGCAGGATTGTGCCTGGGCTGGAGGCAGCGCTCGCACTGCAGCATCCCGATATTCTGGGGATTTGTTTGAGCGGCGCCGGGCCCTCCATTGTGGCGTTCGCCGAACGGAATTTCGAGGAATTGGAAGCATTGCTGGGCAGCATCTTCGAGCATCTGGCCGTGCCGTTTGTGATTCGCCGGCTGACGGTGCACCAGGAGGCGGAAGAGATTTTCGACCACACTCCGGCAGAAGCCGCCAGCGGCGGCCGATTATTGCACTGAGGCGGCGGCGAGTTTGCCGAGTTCGCACTCTGCATGAACGGCGCGAACGGCACGGTCGAGGCTGTCGAGGCGGACAATGATCCCGATGGTCAACTCGCTGGATCCCTGCGCGATCGCAATGATGTTGACGTTTTCTCTTGAGATCGCCGTAAACACGCGCCCGGCGAGCCCCGGCATCCCGCGCATACCCTCTCCGACGACCGCCAGCAACCCAACGTTTTCATCTACTTCGATGGGCTTCAGGTAGCCGTGTGCCAGTTCGATTGAGAGGTTGGACTCCAAAGCTTCGAGCGCCAAAGCCAGATCGTGCTTACGAACGAGGAAGCAAAAGCTCTGTCGATAACTCGAACTGGTGAACACCAGGATTTCAACGTTGCCGAGTGCGAGCGCGTCGAGCGCGCGGGCCATGAGACGCGTACCGCTGAGAACGGAGTTGGCTGGCTCCATGGACACCAGCGCCACGTTCGACATGGAGGTAACGGCGCGGGCGCCCTTCGGCTCATCGAAATGCGAAACGATCTTGGTTCCTGGCTTGTGGGGAGCGAAACTATTTTTACTCCACACCGGGATGTGCTTTTCAACCAGTGGAGCAAGCGTTCGGGGATGCAGGACTTTCGCGCCGTTGTAGGCGAGTTCGGCAGCTTCGGCGTAGGTAACCTCATCGAGAACGGCCACATCGGACACCAGCCGGGGATCCGCCGTCATGATTCCATCGACATCGGTCCAGATCCAGAGTTCTTCGGCATCGAGCACTGCAGCGAGAATGGAGGCGGAAAAATCAGAGCCGCCGCGGCCCAGTGTGGTGGGGCGGCCGTCGGCTGTTGCGCCGTTGAAGCCCGTGACAACCGGCACAGTGCCGGAATGCATGAGCGGCGTGAGCCGCTCAGCACAGCGCTCGCGAGTTGCCTCCATTTGGGGTGAGGCATTGCCGAAGACGGCGTCGGTCACGATCACGTCGCTGCCGTTGACAGCCTCGGCAGGCACGCCCGTGGCATTCAGGTAATGAGCCAGGAGCGCCGAAGAAAGCCGTTCCCCAATGGCGATCGCTTCGTCAACGGAGCGTGGCGGCCGCTCTCCCAGCATCAGCACACCGTTCGCAATGCGGCGAAACTCCGAGACAAGCAGTTCGACATCCCGCATGCCGGCGGCGTGCGACGACGCAGACGTTTCACGCAAAAGTTCGTCACAAGCCTGTACGTGGCGCGCCAGTAACATTTCGAGGTTCAGTTCGACGTCGGCGCGATCCCCCACTTCGGCCTTGCGGAGCGTCTCGAGCAGCAGATCGGTAACCTTCGACATGGCGGAGACCACCACCGCCAGAGGACGGCGGCGCTGTTGCTCCGAAATGATCTCCGCCGCGACGCGCATTCTCTCGGCGCTCCCCATACTGGTGCCACCGAATTTCATTACGAGTAGGTTCTTCACCGGCTGCTCTCTAAGGTTGAATTGGGCGAATTGCCTGTTACCGATGTTAGCGAGCCCGCTGGCGGGTTTCCGATCTGAGCCTGCCTGCCATTTCGGGATCGCCCACTTGCGCGCCCTGGCAGAATGTGTGATTATTCATAGTAGTGAATAAATATTCAGCGGAGGGATTCTAGTGGCCGCTTCTCTTTACCAGCCAGCATCGCACGCCCGCATAGTCGGCTTGCGCCATGACCTGGATCTCTCTGGTGAGCAGTTGAAGGCTGCGCTTGAACTCGCGCAGCACGTGAAGCAATCGCGCCAGCGTTATGCGTCGGCGTTGAAGGGCCGCTATTTGACTCTGTTGTTTGAAAAACCGTCCTTGCGGACGCGGATGACGTTCGAGCTGGCCATTAAGCAGCTTGGGGGCGACTGCATCACGCAGACCGGTATGATCGGCGACCGGGAGCCCCTGAAGGATGTGGCCCGCAACCTGGCGCGCTGGACGGACGCTATTGTGGCGCGCACATTCACGCAAGAAACAGTGGACGAACTGGCGCGCTGGTCCGGAATCCCCGTGATCAATGCGCTGAGCGATCTGTATCACCCGTGCCAGGCCCTGGCCGATATGCTTACGCTGAAGCAGCAGTTTGGGAAGCTGAAGGGTCTGAAGCTGGCTTATGTAGGCGACGGCAATAATGTGGCGCATTCCCTGCTGTTGGCGTGCTCGCGGCTAGGCGTAAGCTGCTCGGTGGCGACACCGAACGGTTTCGAGCCGAACGCATCGATTGTGGCCCAAGCCGAGCAGTTTGCAGCGGCAACCGGGGCGCAAATCGAGATCACAAACGATCCTGTCGAGGCGGTCCAATCCGCGCATGCAGTCTACACCGATGTGTGGGCAAGCATGGGGCAGGAAGCGGAAGCCGAAGAGCGCAAGCGCGTCTTTGCGAATTATCAGGTGAACGATAGTCTCATGGCGCATGCGCGCCACGACGCGGTATTTATGCACTGCCTTCCGGCCAAGCGCGGGTTGGAAGTGACCGACCACGTGATGGAATCGGCGCAGTGTGTGGCGTTCGACCAGGCCGAAAACCGGCTCCACGTACAGAAGGCCCTGCTTCTGATGCTGCTTCAGTAGCGCGGCGAAAGCCCGAACATCAAGGAATCGAGACGGTGCACGGCAGAAGTGTGCCCGCTCGTAAAATTGGAATCTAGAAGACAAACATGAATAAAGTGACAGCGAAGAAGGTAGCGCTTGCCTATTCGGGCGGGCTGGATACGTCGATCATTATTCCGTGGCTGAAGGAGCATTACAACTGCGAAGTCGTCGCAATTTGCGGCGACGTTGGCCAGGGCGGCGAAGAGCTCGAGGGCTTGAAAGAGAAGGCGCTCAAGACCGGTGCTTCCGACGTTTATGTCGAAGACATGCGCGAGGAATTCGTTAGCGACTACCTTTGGAAGCTGGTACGATCCGGCGCGGTGTACGAGCACAAATATCTGCTGGGAACGTCGATCGCGCGGCCACTGCTTGCCAAGCGGCAGGCGGAAGTCGCCCTGAAAACCGGCTGCGATGCCCTCGCCCATGGCTGCACGGGCAAGGGTAATGATCAGGTCCGGTTCGAACTGACGTATAAGGCGATCGCGCCACATCTGAATGTCATCGCACCGTGGCGCGAATGGGACATCATTTCGCGCGAAGACGCCATCGAATACGCCAAAGCACACAATGTGCCGATCGCGCAATCGACAACCAAGATCTACAGCCGCGACCGTAATATCTGGCACATTTCGCACGAAGGCGGCGAACTGGAAGATCCGGCCAACGCCGCGCCGGACCATATCTGGGTGCTCACAAAGAGCCCAGCCGATGCGCCCTCCAAGCCGGCTGAAGTGACCATCGGCTTTGAGCACGGCGTGCCGGTATCGCTTAACGGACAGCACCAGCTCAGCGGCGTCGCTTTGCTCGAACAACTGAACGAAATCGGCGGCGAGCATGGAATCGGGCGTATCGACCTCGTGGAGAACCGCTTCGTTGGAATGAAATCGCGCGGGTGTTATGAGACACCGGGCGGAGCGATTCTGATGGCGGCAGCACGCGAATTAGAAGCGCTCACGCTGGATCGCAACACCCTGCACTACAAACAGAAGCTGGCGCTCGATTACGCGGAGATGGTCTACAACGGCCTGTGGTTTACGCCTTTACGCGAAGCGCTGGATGCGTTCTTCGCAAAGGTGGCGGAGCCGGTGACGGGTGAGATCACCATGCGGCTTTACAAGGGCAATCTGGAGCCGGTTAGCCGGAAGAGCCCGAATTCGCTCTACAGTCTGGATATCGCCAGCTTCACCATGGGCGCCAGCTATGACCAGAAAGACGCGCTCGGCTTCATCAACCTGATCGGCTTGCCGATCAAGGTACGGGCGTCGCTCAAGAAGTAACGCCATGAAGCTATGGGGCGGCCGGTTTGAGACCGGACCTTCAGTGGTGTTCGAGCAGTTCTCGGGATCGCTGCATTTCGACAAAACACTCGTTTTCGCGGATGTGGAGGGCTCGCAGGCGTTCGCGCGGGCCCTGGCCAGACAGGGCATCCTGACAGACGAGGAATGCGGGAAGCTGGTCAAGGCGTTCGCGGAAATTGCCTCCGAGGCGCAAAACCCGACGTACTTCGAAGGCGCAGGTGACGAAGATATTCATACCTTCGTCATCCGCAAGCTGCAGGAGAAAGTCGGCGGGCTGGCCGCGAAAATCCACACCGGCCGCAGCCGCAACGAGCAGGTTTCGCTCGATGTGCGGCTGTACTTGCGAACCTGCGCCGAGACGGTGCTCGAACAACTGATGGAGTTGATGGGCAGTCTCCTTGACCTGGCGCATAAATATCCGGATGCAGTGGTTCCGGGTTACACGCATCTGAGGCGCGCCCAGGCGGTGTTATGGCCGCACTACCTGCTGGCCTATTTCGAGATGTTCGCGCGCGACTGCGAACGGGTGCAGCAGACCCTTGCACGCATCAACGTCCTTCCGCTCGGGTCCGGTGCGCTGGCGGGCAGCGGTTTCCCGTTTGACCGCAGTGAGATCGCAGCCGATCTGCATTTTCCGGCGATCACCCGCAACAGCATGGACGTTTCCGGCGACCGCGATTTCGCTCTGGATTTTCTGTATTCGTGCAGCATGATTCTGCTGCACCTGAGCCGCCTCGCGGAAGACTGGATTCTGTATTCGAGCGAGGAGTTCCAGTGGATGACGCTCGGCGATGGCGTGACCAGTGGTTCCAGCCTGATGCCGCAAAAGAAAAATCCCGATTCGCTGGAGCTGATCCGCGGAAAATCCGGGCGCGTCTTCGGCGACCTGACATCGCTGTTCGTGACAATGAAGGGTCTTCCGATGACCTACAATCGCGACATGCAAGAGGACAAAGAACCGCTGTTCGACGCCTTCCGGCAAACTTCCGGCTCGCTTGCCATGGCCAAAGTTGTCGCCGATTCGGTTGTGCTGTACACGTCGAAGCCGGCGATAGCGGCAGAAGAAAGCTGGGTCGTGGCTACCGATCTTGCGGAAGAACTCGCGCGCAGCGGCGTACCGTTCCATCGCGCTCATCAAATCGTCGGTCAGCTCGTCCTCTACAGCGTGAACAACGGCAAGAAGCCTTCCGATTGGAAGGGCGAGGCGCTCGCGGCATTCGCCCCGGAGTTCAAGCCTGAGATGGCGCGTCTGCTGACCCCTTCAGAGGGCATGAAGAGCCGCGAACTGCCGGGCGGAACCGGTCCACAAGCGGTGGCAAAGGCGCTGCAGGAAGCAGGGCAGCGCTTGAGGGCCATGTCCGAACATGTTCGTCCTGTATGAACAAAAGTTTTCGGCAGGGCCAGATTCTCAAGATCATCCGTAGCAAGGAGATCTATACCCAGGACGAGTTAGCTCGAGAACTGAGCCAGTTGGGCATTCAGACAACGCAGGTTACGCTATCGCGCGATATGCGGGAGCTGGGCCTGGTGAAAACACCGGAAGGTTATCGCAATCTTCCAGCTGAATCATCAGGGCCGGCGCTTGCCGACGTTGCCAATGAGTACCTGCAGGACATTCGCCTGGCGCAGAATCTGGTCGTGCTGCGTACCTCTCCGGGGAATGCCAACTCGCTCGCCGTTGCGATCGACAAGGAAGAACTGGATGAAGTAGTGGGAACCGTGGCGGGCGACGATACGATTCTTGTAATTACGCCGGATAGCGATACGGCCGACAAATTCCGGCAGAAGATGCTTGACCTGATCTCCGGTTAGCCGTTAATGCTCGTGCCCATGATCATGGGCGTGGCTATGATCTGCCGCCATGTGGCAGCCGCTGTCTGACAGGACGCAAGGCACGTGCTCAAACTGGATCGTGCTGTGATAGATGCCGAACCCGCAGAGCGCTTCATTGATGCGCTTCAGAATGCGCTCGCTCGCCGAAGGCGGCATGTCTTCGATCAGCACATGCGAGCTGAGCGCATGAGTGTTTGACCCAAGACTCCAGATATGCAGATCGTGCACATCGAGGACCCCTTCCACGCCACCCATTGCTTTCGTCACGACGTACAAGTCAATGCCGCGAGGCAGCCCTTCCAGCAGAATGTTCAGCGACTCCTGAACGATATCCCAGGCTGTGTAGAGGATTAGAAGTCCAAGCGCAATCGAAAGCAGCGGATCGATGTAGCTCCAGCCGGTATAGCGAATGGCAATCGCGCCCAGGATGATCGCAAAAGCTCCGACAGCGTCGCCCAGCATGTGAATAAATGCAGCCCGGATATTGATGTCGCCCTTCTTGCCGCGATTCAAGCCGAGCATAATGGCGCCATTCAGGACCAGGGCCCCGCCGGCGACCCATATCATCATTACGTCGTTCACCGGCTCAGGGTGGAAGATGCGCGTTACCGCTTCCCAGAAGATGATGAATGAAATAACGATCAAGGTTGCGGCGTTTAAAAACGCGGCGATGACACCCGCCCGCTGGTACCCGTAAGTCTTGGATTGATTAGCAGGCTTTCCCTGGAGGTAAAGCCCGACGGCTGCGAGCAGCAGGGCAAGGGCGTCCGTGAAATTATGCCCGGCGTCTGAAAGCAGCGCTAAGCTGTGGGAGCGGAAACCGGCGAATACTTCAAAAGCTGTAAAAGCAAGTGTCGCCACCAGGGACACACGCAGAATCCAACCGGTATTGTGCGCATGATGATGGTGATGATGACCCACGCTCTCGAGCCCTACTTCCACTTTACGATAGCGGTAGGCCGGAGCGCACCCTCATGGAGCATTTATTGCTGTGGTTGATCGGTATGCTTTTCGCCGGGGCGATAGAGCGTTGGTGTCTTCTTCTGCTGCTGTGGTCCCTGCTGATCGGATGCCTTCTTGCGATCGGCTACCTCCTTGGAAGGCATCATGGCATCCCGCTCCTGCTTCTCCTTCGCATCTTCCGTCTTGAGTTCGCCGGTACGCTTGCCCGAATCCTCCATAGAGAGGTCACGGCTGTCGCTGGTGGTGTTTATGGCATCTTCAAGAACAAACTTATACCGGTCCAGATCTCGCGGACTGCTTTCTTCAATCTTCTGCAAGCGCGCGAGGAAATGCTTTTCGGCGGCCGCCACCGCGGTCATACCCTTATCGACGGGCCGGTTGTGACGCAAGGCGTCGTCTGACACGGAGTCGATAGCCTCGATAATCTTGCTGTAATCTTCGATGGTGTTGTGAATGAAAATGCTGCGCCCGGGCTTGTCTTTCGCCAGGTACTGCTCCAGGAGGTCCATTCGCTGCTTGGCGAAATGCACATAGAGCAGCAAGCGGTCATTGGCGTCCTGCGCTTCACGAACCTGTTCGACCTCGTTTGCGGTCAGAAAGTCCCGATCCTGGGCGAGGCAGACGCAGCCGCAGGAGGCGAGCAGAAGAGATACGGCGGCTAATTTCATTTACTCATGACCCCTGCCAGCAGCTTGTCGTGGATCTCATCCAATTTCCGGCTGGTGTACTCCGCCCATCCACGCTTCTGAACGGAGAGATCATCGAGCAGTCCTTGCAGTCGCCGTTGTAGAGTGGCGACATTCATCTCGGCCTTCTTATACAGCCGCCCCTTGTGAGCCTCGTTGAGAGATTCCACGCAGGTTTTCAGGGCGTTGGTCATGTTTTCAAGCTGGGCGTCACCCTTATCGACTTCGCCGTTGTGATAGAAGTCCCGCGCATTGTCGAACGCTTCGTCGGCGAGCAGCAGCGCCTTGTCCGAGCGTTTCTGAGGATTCGGCTCCATCTTCAGTTCGGCGACCAGCGACTGCGCCGAAACAATACAGGCACATAACAGGAAAGCGAGACCCGCCTCCAGTAATCCTTTTACGGAGCCGCGCACAACGGGCAGCCAAACGCCCTGTGGGCCTTTCTGGAAGACGCGCACGATGGGCAGCCGAACGCCCTGTGCGTCTTTCTGGAAGCCGCGCACAACGGGCAGCCGAACGCCCTGTGGGCATTTCTGGAAGCCGCGCACGACGGGCAGCCAAACGCCCTGTGCGCTTGCCGGAGATATCGAGAACATCATCGATTGGCCTCCTTTTCGAGAATCCTGCTACGCTGGCGCGCGATAAACTCCTGATCCGGATATCTGCCCCCGCTTACCCCTAGGAACCGTTGATAGTTTTCTAGTGCTTGCTTTACCTGGTGCAGCTTGTCGTAAATGAGGGCGCGGTAATAGAAATCTCCTGCATTCTCGGCCTTCAAATCGCGGATTTTATCAAGAGCAGCAAGAGCCTGGGGATACTGCTCGGCCATCACGAATGCGCTGGCGGCTTCGTTCCAGGCCTCTACGGAACCGGGCTTTAATCCGGCAGCAGCGACGAACTGGTTAGCGGCGGGAACAAACTGCCGTTTATCCCGATAGATCCGCCCAACGGCCATCCTCAGGTCATAATCGTTCGGGTTCGCCGCCAGTGCCTGCTCGAGGATGGGGGCGGCAGCAGCGGGCTCGTTGTTCTGCAGGTACGCCGTCGCAAGCGAGAGTTGGTTGGCCGCCGTGGGAGAGATCTCGACAGCAGCTTTAAAGGCCGTAACGGCGGCCCCCGGCTGGTGTTCGGTCAGATAGATGCGGCCCAGCTCCTCGCAGGCGCCCGGGTCCTCTGGAAACTCTTTCAACAGCGGAATGGCATCCTGGCCGCGATTAGCCTTTGAGAGTGCACCGGCAATCTCCAGGAGGTACGATTTCAGTTTCGGATCCAGCTCCGCCGCCCGCCGATAGTGAGGGAGCGCATCGTCCAATTTGTTCTGATGCAGCAAAGCCTGGCCTAAGCCGAGTTCAGCCACCGCCATCTTAGGATCGGCAACAAGCGCGGCGCGATATGCATCCGCGGCCCCGCTGGCGTCTCCGGACTCGAGAAGTGCGTCTCCCAGGTACCGTTGTGGACGAGCCTGATTTGGTTTCTGCTGGGCAGCCGCTTTGAGAAGCGGAATCGCATCCCCTGCACGGTGATCACGCAGATAAACCATCCCAAGGTTCAACTCGGCTTCGTAAAGCCCGGGCTTCAAAGCCAGCACGCGCTTATAGTCTTCAACCGCCTGATCGTCGTGCTTGAGTCCTGTTTCCGCGAGCGCGAGGTAGAACAGCGCCGAGTAATCTTGCGGGTCAGCGGCAGACAACTTGGAAAAAATCTGCGCCGCCTGCTGGTAGTCTTGCCGATCCAGCGCCTGCAGGCCGGCCGCTTGAGAATCTGGCTGTCCGGCGCCGGACAAGAACAGCGCGAGGAAAAGCGTAGCGGCCACGGCAATAGCCTTTGGGCACCATTTTATCCACCTTCGGATCGCGGCTTTTCTCATCGTGTTTCGGTACGCTGTTTGGCGGCTGCGGCAGCCTGACGGTGCAGGTGCGTCATGCTGACGCCCTCGAGTGCAAGCGCAAAGAAACCGATCACAATCAGCGGAATGGTCACCACTGCCCACAGGATGAGCGAGAAGCGCTTCGCATGAGCACTCGCCAGACCGAACATAATCAGCGTTCGCGCCGTAACCCATTGGAACGAACCCAGGTTCCCGGGTGCTTGTGGCACCACGCTGCTTAGTCGGAGAAGAACCATCATCGTGAACGAGGCGGTCCACGGCACATCCAGCCGGTTTGCCTTCACGAGCAGGAAAATCGGCAGGATCTGGGCAAGTATGTATGGGCCGCTGATGAAGAAGGCGTAGTACAGAAAGCGCGAGTGGCCTATCAACTGGAGATCTTCGATCAGAATGTTGAACCAGCGCGGCCACGAGACGCCAAACAGGAGATCGAGCGATTGCTTCTTCGCATACATGGCAGCCGCGAGAATGACTCCGACAACCACAATCAGAGTTCCGAGAATGTAACCGCCATTCAGTAACACACCAGGCAAGCGGCCCATGTGCAGTGCCACGAAGAAACAAGCCATGAGCCAAACGCCGTCAAAGATGCGCTCGATAAGCGCGGATGCGAAGGTGACCGACAGAGGAATCTCCGTCGATTTCGAGAGCAGAAAACAGCGAATGATTTCACCTGCTCGCAACGGCAGGACTTCATTTGCGAAAAGCCCTACATAGATAGCTTGGACGGCATAGAGGAACGGTACTCTTTCAATGGGGCGTAGCAGAATTTTCCAGCGCCAGCCGTGCAACAGATATACGGCCATATCGCACGCCACAGCCGCGGCCACCCAGCGCCAGCGCATGTGCTGGATGTCGCTCCAGATACGCCCGAGATGCGCGCCGTTCAGGACCCAGGCCATGCATACTAGCGAGATCAGATTCGCGGCGATGATGCTCAACCACGTTCTGAGTTTTTTGCCGCGATCGACGGGGCTTAGCGGTACGGCCGTCTGTGCGCTCAAGCAACCCCATCATAACGCCCGCTTTTGAGGTGCGGCTCAGACCGGAAATCGGCCCGTGGTTTGGCCAGGAAGGCATATACGGCGCCGGCACGAATCATACATAGAGACCCATCGCACGCTTCACTTTGCTTATTGTGTCCTCGGCAATGGGCAGCACGTGCTGGCGGCCTCGTTCGAGTACTCCGTCTATGTAAGCAGCGTCGGCGGTGATCTCGCGATAACGCTGCTGGATCGGTTCGAGCCGGGCGATCACGGCTTCCGCTACGCGCTTCTTGAAATCTCCATATCGCATGCCCGCCACTGACTCCTTGGTTAACGAGGAATCGCAGGCTTGCGCGATTGTGAGTAGATTGGCGATTCCCGGGCCCATTTCTTCAGTATCGATGGCCGGCTTTGAATCCGTGGTGGCGCGTGCAATCTTCTTCTGAATAACTTTCGCATCATCGAGCAACGCAATCGCGTGACCCGCCCCGGCAGCCGACTTGCTCATCTTCTGTGTGGGGTCGTCCAGCCCCATGATCCTCGCACCCACGGTGGGCAGATGGGTAGCCGGCATGACGAATGTCTCGCCATACAGCGAGTTGAATCGCTGCGCGATGTCTCTGGCGAGTTCGAGGTGCTGGCTCTGATCTTCGCCAACCGGAACGATACTCGCCTGGTATATGAGAATGTCGGCAGCCATCAGCACAGGATATTGCAACAATCCATCCCCCACTGTTTCCTGCTTTTCCGCCTTCGCTTTGAACTGCGTCATGCGATACAACCAGCCGAGCGGAGTGACGCAGGTGAGAAGCCAGGCGAGTTCGGCGTGCCCCGGCACGCTCGACTGAACGACGATAGAAGATTGATCCGGGTCAATGCCGGCGGCAATGAACAAAGCGGCGGTTTCGCGAATTTTGGCCGAAAGTTCCTCGGGTTTCTGATAGACCGTAATGGCATGCAGGTCCACGATGCAAAAAATGCTTTCGTAGTGGCCCTGGATCTCGGCCCAATTTTTCAGTGCTCCGAGATAATTGCCAATATGAAGCTGACCGCTGGGCTGAACGCCCGATAAAACTCTTGCCTTCATGTAGTAAGCGAATTTCTATCGTAAGTGATGAACCAAAAATCTGTGAAAAAAGCCGCTGAAGACGCTCCTGCGACTGTTGAAATAGAGAAGCTGGTCTATGGAGGAGAGGCCCTTGCGCGCCTGGAAGGCCAGGTGGTGCTGGTACCGTTCGTGCTGCCGGGTGAAGCCGTTTCCGTACGAACGCAGCGCGTCAAGACCGGCCTGCTGCGAGGCTTCGAACCACAAGTCCTGCGCCCTTCCGTTGAGCGCGTACAGCCACGCTGCGAATACTTCGGTTCATGCGGCGGATGCCACTATCAGCATGCATCCTACGAGTTTCAGCTCCAGCAAAAACGACTGATTCTGCGGGACACGCTCCAGCGAGTGGGCGGCATCGCCTACGACGGCGATATAGCAACCATCAGCGGAGATCCATGGTTCTACAGGAATCGCATTCAACTTCATTTTTCCGAGGGCGAAGCCGGCTTCCATATGGCGGGGTCTCACGACCTGTGCGCCATAGATCACTGCTATATCTCGTCGCCGGTGCTGCTTGATGTGATCGCGCAGTTGCGGCTGGCGGTGAAGCGTCCCGAATGGCCGAAATTCTTGCGGACGCTTGAGATCTTTTCGAATGAGCGCGAGGTTCAACTCAACATCGTCGACTCTACGCGGCCCGTGGCGGCGCGTTTTTTCGATTTTTGCAGTACATTCATGCCTTTGCTCGCCCGCGGCCCGATTGAGTACCCGGCGGCCGGCTTTACATTTCGCATTAGCCGCAGCTCCTTTTTTCAGGTAAATCGTTTCTTGGTGGACGCGCTCGTCGAGGAGGTTCTTCGGGACGAGGAAGGCGCCCGGGCGGTTGACCTCTACGCCGGAGTTGGTCTTTTTTCCCTTCCGCTGGCACGCCGCTTCCGCGAACTCGATGCTGTAGAGCGAGGCGCCTCAGCGTTCCGCGACCTGGAGGCGAACGCAGCATCGCAAAATGTGACCGTTCGTGCTTCTAAAACGGCTGCCGAAGATTTTCTGCGTTCCCTCAGCAGTGCACCCGACCTCCTGGTTGCAGATCCGCCCCGTTCGGGTCTCGACCGCGAAGCCACGGCGGAATTGCTGCGCATCAAACCGCAGCGCCTCAAGCTGGTGAGCTGTGATCCTGCAACTCTCGCGCGGGATGTAAAAAAGCTTCTGGCGGAATATCAGATCCGCCGTTTGACGCTGCTCGATTTATTTCCGCAGACTTATCATTTCGAAACGGTTGTGCACCTCGAGAGGAAGTGACTAAGCGTCTCGCGAGCGGGAGAAAATGCCCGCGAGGCCATTCCATTTGCGCGCGAGCAGCTCCGCGATCGTCAGCGCAATGGCCAGGGCGAGGAATCCGGGCCAAAGCTGCCAGGTCGAGTAAAGCCTGCGGCCGTCCGCATCAAAAACCGCATTCAGTGGAGGATTGAAGCGGCCGCCTGTCAAATCTGAAATTTGCTTCAAAAGCGCTTCGTTGGCGCCTGAATCGTGCAACTCCGGCGGGTCGCGATAGAGACCAATCTCCGGGAATGTGCTCGAATCTTCCAGCGGACGGATGCGAAAAAGTCCGGTCGCGTTTGCGATATGAATTCGGCCCTGATAGTAATGCGACGCGATCTTTTGAACGTTGATTGACTTGCGAAACCCGCGTGGACCAAGCATGAAAATGGGCGGGATTGCAGCCGGTTCGGGCGCCTCGGGCGCGAGGCGGTAAGTTACCACAACATCGCCATTCGCCCGATCGAATCGCGCGCGCCCTTCGCTCAGATCCGTATGCGCAAGCAGATCGCGGCTGATATTGATCCAAAACCTGTCGAAGCCGGGCCACGTAACCCAGTTTTCAGCCCAGCGGCTCTTGGCGTCGGACGTGAACACCGCAGCGCGGCCCAACCCGTACTGCCATCGCACGTAAAGCGGATCCTTCTTCTGGTCATCAACCGCCAGAATTGTTTCGGCATCCGGTTTCGCCGTAAAGCGAACGTAGCCCTTAAGCAGCGGCGCATTCTCGATACCGGTGTCTTTGAGAATTTCGGCATGCTGCAGTACGATCGGCCGCATCGGTTTTTCGACCGCAGTCGCTCCGCTGTAATCCTGGACATCTTTCAACAGGATTTGCTCGAGACCCTGCGGCTCATTCAGGAAATAACTTCGCCCACCCGCGGCTTCCGCGATTTTTTCAAGGTAACTGCGGTTCACGTCCTGGCCGAGACCCACGGTAGAAATCGTGACGTCGTGTTGGGCCGCTTCCTTCGCCAGGTCCATGCTGTCGCCTTCCTCCGAGATACCGTCTGTGAGTAAGACGATGTGCTTATACGTTGCTTGCGAAGGAAGTACATGGCGATATGCCTCCGCAAGAGCAGGGGCGATCTGAGTACCGCCGTCCGGCGTAATGCCCGAGATGAGACGTTTGATCAACGATTTGTCCTGGGCAAATCGCATCGGCACAGCCCATTGAAACGAATTGTCGAAGATCAGGACACCGATCGTATCGCTGGATCGCAGATGGTCCACAACGCCGATAGCCGAGAGTCGGGCCAGTTCGATCTTTCGACCCTCCATTGACGACGATTTGTCAATGATAAGAACAACCGACGTGCCTTCAGGCGTCCGCGGGGGCGCTATTTGCGCGGGTAATGCGCGGTCGAGCGCATCCATCTGCTTGTCGTTCTTGTAGACTTGATGCTCGCCGCCTATAAGCAGCAGGCCGCCGCCGTTTTTGACGTATTCCTCGAGCAGCGTCTTTTCTGCCGGAGTGAAAACGTTAAGATCAACATTGTTCAAAACCACCAGTTGAAAACTGCTGAGATCCTGCCCGAATTGTTTCGCATCGCGGTTAACTTCAAAGCCGGCTTCTGTAAACGCTTTCAGAAGGTTGCTTTCTGATCCGTTCGGGTCCTGCGAGAAATAAAGGACCTTTGCACGCCGCAGTTCAACGGCCTGCTCAAACTGCAATTCACCTGAGCCCGGCGTATGGATACGGCCCGCAATAGCAGTAACGCCACTCGATTTGACACGCGCATGTACGCGAACCACGTTACTGCCGGCATCCAGTTCGAAAGCGCTCGCGCCGAGGTTATTACCGTCGGCGAAAATTTCCACCGATGCCCTCTCGCGTGAAGGCGAGGTGATATTCAGGTCTATAGGAATCTGCTCCCCGGCATATGCGTCGTGCGGCATCGAGACCGACTCCAGGTGCAGGCCCGTAGCTGAACGGCCCGCAAGCGGCACTGTATCGACCGGAACGTGCAATTCCTGCAGTTCCGCGATCGCGCGTGCCGCACTGCCCTGGTTCTCATTGCCATCGCTGATCAGCAGCAGACGGGGAAGGTGGCCCGCTGGAACCGCCGCCATGCTGTCTGTGAGGGCCGCTTCCAGGTTCGTGCCGTTCTCGTCCGCGGTTCTTAAGAAATGAGTACCTGCAGCTTCGGCGCGCATAAGCGGACGCGTGTGACTGGCAAAAGGGACAACGCGAACCCAGTTTCCCCGTTTGCGATGCTCGATGCGCGCCACCAACGCCTCAGCGCGCGTAAGATCGTCGGCCGTTATGCTGCCGGACGTGTCGACCAAAATGACCAAAGCCGTCTTTCGGTCAGGCAACGTGACGACTGGTTGCGAGAACGAGAGCAGTATGGCCGAGAACGCTAGTCCCTTGAGCAGGAGATTGAAATGGCGCGCGGTCGAGTTCCAGGACGCCACGATCCAGGCGAGTGGAACGAGTGCCAATGGCAAGAGCCAGGGATGCACAAACGTCATCGGGACACCAGCTCCTTTTCACGGCCCGCAGCAGGGTCGTTGCCCCTCCGTGCGGGGGCCGATGCGGCGCGCCGGCGAACACGCACGCGTGGGCCGAAGAGCATCCACTCGAGCAACAAACCTGTAGCGCCCAGTATTGCGAGCCATTTCCACAAATCTACGGCAGACGGAGCGAACCGGCCGGAGACCGGTAAGCCTTGAGACGCAGTTGAGATTTGCCACGGGTATGCGCCCACATCCGGAAGCGTAAGAGAAGCGATGCGGTCGTGGCCCTCCGACGAGATATGGATAATGGTGGGGCGGCTCACGAACAGCTCCAGCGTGTGGTCCCGTATGGTGAAGGGCACACTCGCGCCGGATTCGTCTGTCACGCGAATCCCGTGCTCATCCGAATCTAGTGGCAGCGTCGTAGTGCCAACCTGCCCCGCAATGATCTCGTGGCGCTGAAAAGCAGCCGGGGACAGCCAGCGAAGCATGTTAGCAAACAGCAGAGGAGTGGTGATCTCGAATCTCAACTCACCCGCCAGCGGATCAAAACCTATGACCGCTAATTGAGCCTGGTCGGGGTGCGCAGGGCGGCCCACAATCACAGGACCCTCGGGTGCGCTCGCCACCACCGTGTCGGCATCGAATGTCTGGAACACCTCCGCCTCGGAAACCGGCAATTCGCGCGTGCGCAGACCTGCACTTAATGCAGTTTCCGGGTTCCATTCCTTCACGGCGAGTTGGCTCACCTTCGTTTTGACCGGCAAAGGCGAATGCCCGGCTGGCGGCTGAATCCAGAGGCTCGGAATGGCAGGTGGATGCAAGGGGCAGAAGCGATCGAGAATCGCGATATCCGCATCCGGTCGCGGTTTGTATTCAGCCACGTTCAAGAACTGAACGTTCAAAGAGTGGTCTGGCGCCAGCAGCGGTTTAAGAGCATCAGGCCGGTCGGTAAACACGGCAACCCGTAACGGGGCGTTGCGGGGCAGCTCGAGAACGGCGCGGCTATCGCTTGTCAGGTCGTCGGCGGGCTCAAGACTCGCCACCAATTGGCCTGCGACGTTTGTCAGAAATTTGTATTCGGCTCCAACCTCCTGCCCCGGATTGAGCGCGAGGGTACGCACCGCAAAGGCAGTACCGGCGAATTGGGTTCGTAAATGCACAGTCCTGCGGGTGCCGCCGTAGTTTTTGACCGTGAGAAGGGCCTGCCAGGCCCCGTCAGAGGCATGCTTTACCGCGAGGTGACGAATGCCGCAGTGCTCCCGATTTGCGGGAACGGATAGAATCCGCAGATTTCCGACAGACTGCGCCGCCTCATTCTGCTCGGAAACGAGTTGCGGGCCGACATAGACGATCTCGCCAGGTTGGCGGCCTGACCACGCTTGCGCCTGATGGGCATAGGCGATCGCCTGCTCGGCATTCAGGCTTGCGTATCCTGGTTGAGATTCGTCGATCGCTTGCGCCAGCCGGGCGCGGTCAGATGTGAACGGAGTCGCAGGCAACGTTAGGCTGCCCGCCCGTACCAGCAGTACGCGATCGTTTGCGGGAAGAGCGGCGATGTACTGCCGGGCCTGGCGTTTTTCCTGATCCAGCAGAGTTCCCTGCCCTGCTCCGGCGGCAGCCTGCGACATCCGCTCGGCCGACCAGGCAGATGTATCGAGCAGCAGAACATGGTCTCTGCCGCGGCGCCCGCGAGAACCCCACTGCAATTCCCCAATCGCGAGCAGCAGCAACAGTAGGCTCAGCAACTGCAATACCAGCGACCACGGTTCGTGCATCCTCCGGCGGCTTTGGCGCTGCTCCACAGTAAGCGCGGGAAGCCAGAATCGCATTGTCGAAACGACTCTCTTCCGCTGCGCCCGGTCCAGCAAATACAGCAGTGTAATTACGCCGCCGAGCGTGCTCAGCAGCGCGAAAAACTCGCCCGCCGTGAGGTTGAGGAAAAACATCTCGCCGTGCTACACACCTTCGATGATCATCAAGGGTCCGAAAATCGCCTCCTCCACCGGAGTGCTCGTCGCGAGACCAGCATATCGCCCGCCATTGCGCATGGCGAGCTTTCGGATATCGGCTGCGTATTCATCAAAAGCGTCGGTGTACGCCCCGCGAGCTTGCCGGTCGACTATAATCTTTTCGCGCGCGCCGGACTCTGCGTCGATGAACTCAATCTCCCCGTCGCAGGAGGGTTCGCGGTCTTCCGTGCCCCACACCTGTATGAGCAGGAGTTCGTGGCCGAAGTCGGCAAGGTACTGCAGCGCTCGGCAGCAATCCGCGTCATCGAGAAAATCCGAAATGATGATGGTCAGGCCGCGCTGCGGGTAGGTGCTCAGGTACTCCCGGACTGTGTCAAGATAGTTCGTTCTCCCGCCAGCCCCCAAACTGCGCAGATAGGTCTCGGCCGGCTGGAACCGGTGCCGTCCGCCGCTGCACAGGAACGGATCGAGCAAGCGCGCAGAGAACGGTTGCAGCAGAATGCTGTCCAGCCGGACGAGCCCGACATACATCAGGGCGGCCGCCAGCCGCCGGGCGTAGTCGAACTTGTTTGGCTCGCCCGGTCCGCTGCCTGCCAGCATCGATGCGCTGGCGTCCAGTAGCAGGCGTACAGGCACACGCGGTTCTACCTGGAACATTTTCAGGAAAAGCTTTTCGAAGCGCATATACGCGCGCCAGTTCACTGCCCGCAAATCATCGCCCTGATGGAAGTTTCGATGATCCAGGAATTCCTGCCCGGGCCCCGGGAAGCGGGAGACGTTGTGACCTCCCACCAGGCCATTGAACGACTTCTGCCAGTGCAACGTGAGCCGCTCCAGGCGTTCCAGGAAGTGACGATCAACGAGAGGCTCAGGCATTGAACGGCCTACCGTCTTTAACTACGCGCGATCACCTGCACCGTTCATGACTTTGCGTAGGACTGTCTCGGCTGTTTCACCGTCCGCGTGCGCATCAAAGTTGAGGATGATGCGATGGCGCAAAACGGCGGGAGCAACAGCCGCCACATCTTCGATGCTGAGGTGCAAACGTCCGCGCATGAATGCCAGCACGCGCCCGCACTCGATAAGCGCCTGAGCGCCGCGCGGCGAACTGCCGTAGCGTATATAGCGGTTCGTAATGGCGGGTGCCTCCCCGGCGCCGGGCTGGGTGGCCATCACGAGCTCGATCGCATACTCCTGCACATGGGGCGCAACAACCACCTGCTTGCAGATGGTCTTGAGCTCGGCAATCTGGTGGCGATCCATAACCTGGTGGAGCGCCGGCTCATCCTGCTTCGTCGTGACCTCCACGATGCGGTTTAGATCCTCCCGTGTCGGGTACGTCACGAGAATCTTCATGAGGAAGCGATCTAGCTGGGCCTCCGGCAGCGGGTACGTGCCCTCCATCTCAATAGGATTCTGGGTCGCCATCACCAGGAACGGCGGTTCCAGCGAATAGGTATTCGTGCCGCTGGTGACCGTATGCTCCTGCATGGCTTCGAGAAGCGCGGACTGCGTTTTCGGCGTCGCACGGTTGATCTCATCGGCCAGGACAAGATTTGCGAAAACCGGGCCGGGCTGGAACCGCAGGCTCTTGTGGCCGAATTCGTCACTCTCCATCACCATGCTGCCCACGATGTCGCCGGGCATGAGGTCCGGCGTAAATTGGATGCGCGAGTAACGCAGATCCAGGACACGTGCCAGCGTGCGCAGTAACGTGGTTTTGCCCAGTCCGGGAACGCCTTCAAGAAGGACGTGGCCGCCCGCGATCAGGCAGATCAGGACGCCCTCAATGACATCCTGCTGGCCGACTATGACTTTCCCGATCTCCTCGCGGACGCGCAACAGGTCAGCAGTGGCCCGATCTACGAAAGCCCCGGCGGCGTTCAGAATCTCTGCCATTTCACAATTTTAAGGGAGCAGGCGTGAACTTCCGGCGCCGCCTCACGTATTGTGTGATGCGAAAACCATGTTCGAGGGTTGCACGCCGCGCTGAGCGCAGTCGGCCAGGTACAACGCGCCGTAGCTTTCGAGTATGTAGTTTTGCGGTGTGAAGCCGAGCTTGCGGGCCGTGGCATCGATCCAATCCGCCGGTCCCTCAATTTCCAGAAAATCGCCGATAGGGGTTTCATCAACGGTGACGACCCCGGCTGATGGTGCCGCATCGCTGACGAACTCCGTCCGGTACTTCTCATAGCGGAAGGAAGGGTGATAGCCGAGATGCCCAAGGATCTCCTCCAGCACGCCGGCCGACCCCACTGTGGTCTCCCTTTCCGGGCGTATCTTATGCGCGCCGGGTTCGTTACGGCCTTTCCACGTGAGGACAACCTTATCGCCGACCTCCCGCAACCGGAGGAGCATGCTCTTCCGGCGCAGATCCTGATCGGGGGTATCGTAGAGCGTGTTGGCTTCAAAGAGCCGTGGAACGGAAACGCGAAACCCGGCGGCCTTCATAACATGAACGATGTCTGCCGCCCGGCCGAGTCGTACTTTAACCTCTGTCTCGGTGCCGCTTGCCATAGGATAGAACATGGCGTCTGCCGCCCGCTCTCTCTGGATTGTCTCACCCGTATAATTGAAAAGACCACCTACGCGCGCCCGTAGCTCAGTTGGATAGAGCGATTGACTTCGAATCAATAGGTCGGGAGTTCGAGCCTCTCCGGGCGCGCCACAAGTCCTCTTCTTTCCGAGGCTTATCCGCCCCGTTCAAACGCTCCATCAACTCCATCGGACTGCGCCCACATGCAGGCGCATCTACAAGCGTCGACGAAGAGCCACGCTCACGGTACACCAATGACGATCAGTCAGAGTGATGTCGTCTAGCAAAGCATCCGGGAACAGAGATCGAATGCGGGGCTTCGGGCCGCGCTCATTCTGCCCGGCCCTGGAGTTGAAGCAACACACCATCGGCCCCGCGAATCCTTTTACCTCCGATGCTAATTACTGCTCATCGTCCTCATTGAGCTCAGCCGCAACAGGTGTCAATGTCCCCAATATGCCATTCACGCCCTCGGGCCCCGCGGTGAAATAGAGCGTGTTCGCCGGGCCCGCCTTGGCGCCATTGCCGAAAACGAGTGCCCACAATCCCGGAATGCCCAGTGTCTCGCCAGTGGAGGTTAGGACGTTCCCCAGGAACGTTCCGGTTACCGGGTTGTACGCCGCGATGGTGCCGGAACCGAGAAAATTTCCTACCAGGATCGTATGGCTAAATTCACCGAAATATTCGGGAGCCAGCACAACACCCCACGGAGCGTTGAGCCAGGAGCCGTGCTGCAGGCGTGAGAGGAGTACCCCCTGAGGACTGTAAACATCAACAAAACCTTCTCCGGGCCCCTCGGTCGGAAAAGTTTTCGTTCCGTTCTGCCTCGCATAAGTGACGTAGATATTCGGCCCGATACCTTGGATGTTGAACGGCGCAAAGTCCTCGGGAATACTACCATCGACGAAAGCCCCTCTAGGCAGTCTCACGGGCTTGAACTTGCTGTCATAGACTTCCACCCGGCCGGTGTGGAAATTGGCTACGAAGATCTGTTCCTTATTTTCGCCGACCTCGCTGATCGTGGCTCCCGTATAGACGGCCCCCTTCGACGAGTTATTCACCACCACGACGGCGTTGGCAGGGCTGACGCCGGGATTCCAACCGGAGATCGTGCCGTCTAATGTTACGAAAAGGAAAATCGCGGGTTTTTTCGGGGCGAGAAGAAACTTACCCGTTCCATTGAACAGGATTCCGGTCGGTGTGCCGGTCCCATTGCCTGACGCGGCTGGCACCCTGACCACCAAATGCTGAATCTTCCCGTTCCCATCGTAGAGAGTAGAGGTCCCGCCATACTCATTCGAGACCCACCACGGGCTCCCCGCGCTGCTGACGAGACCCCAGGGATTCTGAAGATTTGGATCGACAACTTTTGCGACGCCGTGCAGATTCGAAACCAGATTGGTTTGCTGATAGTGCTGAGCAAATGTCAGGCCCGGAAGTACTGAGATCGAGAAGCTAATCGTGAATCGCTTCAAGAGTGTTGTCCACGAGGTACACATATGTTCTTGCCCCTTCCTTTTTGCGAAGAATTCCGTTATGCGATGGCTCTCGGGCTTAGTTTAGTTGTGGTGTTCTACATCAGTGGTAAACACTTTGTCAAAGTTTCGTAGCCATTTCGACGATCTCAACGGAAGCTTCGATTACCTCATGTGTCGTACCCAGATGTTCCTGCCACCGCACTCACCTCTCACGAACATTACTTTTGAGTTCTGGGGCGCCGCCTCGAGAGACTTCAGCAGGAATCTCGGCACTGGTATGTACACGCCGCCTCCATCCGCACCTAAACCGTTCACGTTAGTGGGGGATTCGCACGGCACAGGTTTCCATCTCAGTCAGAGCGACTGCGTCATACAGCGTATGACGGCAATGACTCGCTGATCTAAGGACCACCTGCTTCACTTACTATCGTTACTTACAAATCGTAGGCTTGTATGCGATACTGCTATCACATACACACGTTCATATTGTAAATGCCTGTTGACGGCACCGTTGTAAAAGCTGCACGCGACGTCCGGCTTTCTGCATTGGCGATTGGCTTGCAGATTTGACGGCGATGAGAATACTGCTTCTCAGCATTTTCTTTTGGCACTCTTTTGCCCAACAGCCGCCAGGGCTGCTCAACGATCAGCACATCGTGAATCGCGGGAGCACAGGGGACTTGCGGTGTTTTAGAACCCGCATGTGCGTCGAATAGCTGCCAAACGATTTTGACTGACATCCGCACCTGCTTAGAGTGCCCTGAGGCGGCGGTTTTGATAACCGCGCACCTCGGTGACGATGTTCACCGCCTCAGACGGGCCTGAGTTTGATCGGTCATACCGCCTCAACGTAGCAACACACTTTCTATGAAGCTCACTTTACTCGCTCTCTCTCTGCTCGCGCCCACTCTGTCTATGGGGCAGCAGAACGTCTTCGGATGCCAGCCAATGCCGTCCGATTCCGTCTTTTATGCGCGCATCGACAGCTTGCCACTGCTGCCGCAAAGCGCAACCTATACGGCCAACATGGGCTCAACGGTCAGCCTCACCTTTGATTCGGGCATGGGCGTGACCGTGGCCGATTCGAGCACGCCTACGTTCAATGCCCACTTTTATTACACGCCCCAGTACAACTCTCCTAATTGGGTACTCCCACCTCCGACACAGATTCACAGAGAGAGCGGGGCGCTGTCGGCCGACAATAACGATCACCACTCGATCACGGTCCAGCGGCAGACGTGCCAGGTCTACGACCTGTATCACGAGTACATAACACCCTCGGGGTCTGTCGTGCCCTCGACCTGTGCGGGGAAACCGTGCAACGCGCAGAGCGGCTACACGTACAGCTCGGGCGCGTATACGATCGGCTCGGCCTCTTCGGACGCTGCGGGGCTACCTCTGCTTCCCCTCATCTGGACCGCCCACGAAATCATGGATGGGCAGATCACTCACCCAATGCGGTTTACCGAGGCGCGCGGGTACATTCAAGTTGGTAATCCCTACTGGCCGGCTACCGGGACAAACGGATGGGGCAGCACCAGCACGCCTCCGTATGGCACGCGCTTCCGGCTACAGGCTGCGTTCGCGCCGAGCTTGACCGGACTGACCGCGCAGCAGGCCGCCTACGCGAACACGATCATTAAAGGTCTCAAGCAGTACGGGCTCGTGCTGGCCGACATCGGCACCACGATGAACACGGCAGTCGATGACGAGGTAAGCCAAAACCCGGACATCATCGCGGCATTAAATAAGATCGGGCCTCAGATCCACAGCGGGAACCTGGAAGCCGTTGACCTGTCATCGATCCAAGTGAGTTCAACCAGCTATCAGGCGTCTAGCCTGCTTCCGTCACAGCCGGTCTTAGTCGGGACGCCTTACGGAAGCTACTTGAACATCCAAGCTGGCGTGAGCGGCTATCCCCTGCAGAGTTGGGTGAACGGCAGCGCGAATCAGGCCGTCACGTGGTCCGTACTCTCGGGTAGCGTTGGCACCATCACCCCGCAGGGACAGTACACGCCTCCTGCTTCGGTCAGCGGCATCGTGCAGGGCGTCTTGCAGGTGGCGAGTCAGGCCGACCCGAGCTCAGTTACTACCTTATATGTGCGCGTGTTCCCGGCTGGCCCGATTCGGATCTTCGCCGGGTCGCAAACGGCGTCTGTCACCGACAAGCTCGGGCAGACCTGGCTGCCGGATCTGTTCTTCCGCGGCGGCGATACGGTGCGGCACGCCGGAGACTACCCCGCGTGGCCTACGCCGAGCGATCCGTCGCAAGCGGCCGAGTTGGCCGTCTATGAGGGAGAAGCCTACACCTACGGCAACGATTTCGTCGCCAACCTGATCGTCGCGAATGGCAATTACACTGTTCATTGGCTGCTGGGCGAGGAGTACAACCCCGGGCAGACCGCCGGCGCGTGCAACGCCTGGTTTCAGGGCATCGCGCCGTACCGGCAGCACTATGACTACGAGGCGCAGTACCAGATCGGCTATCACGATTTCAATTTCGGGGCGGCCGTGAACTACCAGTGCGCCGTGCCGAACGACTTGTATATCCCGGCGCAGGTAACGGACAATTCGCTGGAATTGGCGATCCGCAACGCGACCCCGCCCGGAACCAGCAAGGCCAGCGATCCGATTTTTTCAGGAGTTGAAATCACACCAAATTCTTCGGCTCCGCATCTGATGATCGACTCCGACGCCCAGCAGTCGACCGTAGCACCCGGTAGCTCACTGCAGATGTACGCAGTGGGCTGGTACATGCCCAACAGCGTCACGTGGTCGCTCGCCGGTGGTCCCGGCACCATCTCATCGACCGGGCTTTACACTGCGCCTGCGAGCGTCCCATCAACGACGACGGTGGTAATCTTGGCGAAGAGTACCTGCAATCCGGGTGTTTCCACTTCGACCGTCCTCAACATCCCGTAAACCTCTCGCAATCGCCTCCGCGCGTGGCGGGAATCGCACTGTTAAAGAGCGGTTTCCGTCACGCTCTATTAGTCACCGCAAAAAGTCTATAACCGCGTACGCCTTGAGTTCGGGAACAGTGAACTCCGTGGCGTCGGATTCCACCTCGTAGTCAACTAACTGCTTCCCCGGACTGTTGAACGAGTGCACTTCATATTTGGAATACTGACCAAGCATGCGAACGCGGAACCCTCCCACGCGCGTGCCCGTCGCCGCGCCGTAATTCAGCAGATGAAGACGGATTCTGCCTGGTTTCCCCGTCAGCCGCGCCACAACAATGCTGGTCCCGTAAATGCGTATCGTACGGCCATCATCCGTCAGATCCCCACGAATCTTGTGCACAAGGATATTCGGGTCTTTCAACTCTTTTTTTGGATACTGCTCTGACCCGATCTGCACAGTCAATTTCAGGTCCGGCTCCCTTCCGCCGACGATCTTGAAGAGCAGGTTGTCGCGAACCATGAGATTCATAACCTCAGCGGCGCCGGGGGAGCCATCATCGACAAACCCGATATCGGCCAGCGCCGGTCCCTCAGCGGAGGGAATACTTGCCAGAAACCGCAGCATCTCTGCTATGGGTTGAAGTCCGCTCTCATCCGTCTGGATACTTGCCGGATTGCCATAGGCTGACGCTTCCGCAGCGGCGAGCGCTGCCGCCTTGCCCGGCGCGTCGTAATAGAACATTCCGTTTGGATTGCGAATGAGGCGCGAACCGTTCGAAACGATCCACGGAACCCGCGAAGCGGAGGCTTGATCCGCCTGAAAGAAGATTCCTGGCATCTGGAGCTTCACGGCGTCCTTAAGGTCTCTCGCCTCGACCGCCAGGTGAACTGTCTTTTTCCACGCAGCCGCGTTTGCCGGCGGCACCGCAATCTTTGTAATGCCGGCTTGCTCGAGCAGAGGGGACGTTCCCGCTGGGCCATTCCAGAACAGAATCGGCAGAGTGAGGACCTGCAGGAAGACCACTACAGTTCGACCACTTTCAGCTTGATTTGGCTGGCGTCATAAACTCCCAGGCCGAGCTTCGAAGCGTATTCCACGTGTCCAGGCTCTCGAAAAAAGCGATTCACGTTGGGATTGTTGTTGTCGGACCCGATATGTTCCGGAGAGCGGTCGAAAATCGAGACCACATTTTCCGCTTTCCGCTTTGCTTCGATGATGTCGATCAGCATGCGATCCATTGCGACAGGATCGGTACCCACCATGATCTGTTTTGGATAAAAACGGAATTGCGGGTATTCGCTAAATGGGCCGGCATGCCATACTCCACTCAGCCCGTCCATAATGTTCAGGACGGTTTTATCGGGGATCGGATCCACAGACGCAAGGGTTCCAATAAACGAATACGTATTGGTCTTCGCAAAGCGGTGCGATCGGTCCATATTCGAGAAGTCACCGTAGGCGATGTTCTTTAGACAACCGGTAACCCCTGCTGCCTGATGCTCCTTCATTTTGGGCACATTGATGATTTTTGTGAACGTATTTGCCACGGGGCGGATCATGAAGGATCTCGTGTCCTCTTCTCCGAAGAAGTCGACTTCCACGTACGTATCAGGATCGTAACCGAGGATTGAATCTCGCGCCTGTTCCGCAGCCCAGATATGCACGTCGTTCGGAACGTACCGGTCATACCCGACGCTTCGCATCTGACCTGCAAAACGTTCGTAAATCCAAATATTTTTGGACGGCAAGCCGATGGCCGTCAGGTTCTCAACGATCGCCGCCACCAGTTCGGGACTCGACATAATGTGCGGCGAGCCCGAACAGTTCACCTTAATGCCGACGACATCCTGCGGCGAAATGAAACGCGCCCAGCAATCGTGATCGTTGCTGTCACCGGTAAGCGACCTCATTCCATTCGAGAGCATTTGCTTCACCACTGCCCGGTTCACAATCGCAGTGGAGGCGTCAATCGACGCGTCCGAATGAACCCGCACAACTTGGCCTTTATAAGGGCCTGGCATTCCCGGCTGTGGCGAGCGCGAAAATCTTGTCACCACGCGATACGCAGGAAGACTGGCCTCGCCGGCCGATACCAGCAGGGGCGAAGCGGCCGCAGCGTACAAGAACGAACGTCTGTTCACGGCTGAAACTGATTATGCCTTTCTTGATGAGATAGGGAGTGCCACGTTGGAGTACTCGAACTCGCCGCTTCAGTTTACCCACGCACACGGCTTTTTCAAATCGTCTTCGCACATAAAAACACGAAAGTCCTTCTTCTTGTGCCGGGCGGTCCAGGATCGGCCCAGGATGTAGTACGGCTTGGCCCATGCCTCGCTGTCAACCGTTCTGGGAGCAATCACGGAAACAGAGATCATGCCCGTCGAAGGATATCCCGTGCGAGGATCCATAATGTGACTCCACAGTTTGCCGTCGGCATAGAAGAACTTTTCGTAATTCCCGGAGGTCGAAACTGATTCGTCCCTGAGCGTCACGCTCTCGCCCGCTCCAGACGCGTTTCTTCCATCTCGGAGTTCGATTCGCCAGCCGGTCTGATCCGGCGGAGCACCAAGTGCGTAAATACTGCTGCCCCCTGCGGAAACGAGCGCCGCTCGTATACCCTCTTTCTGCAGTACATCAACAACACGATCTACCGCGTAGCCTTTTCCGATTCCGCCCGGATCAAGTTCTACTCCTGCCCTGGCGAATCGGACCGTCAGCGTGTTCCGATCCAGGATGACATTCCGATACCCTACGGAGGTGAGCGCGTTCTCCACCTGCTCTTGCTTGGCGAGATGGCCGCTCCCTTTGTAAAACCCCCATATTTTCATTAACGGTCCCACGGATATATCGAACGTACCTTCGCTTTCACGGCTGTACTCCTGACAGTCTGCGAGCAGATCAAACAATTCCTTCGAAACGTGTACGGGTCTTTGTGTAGCCATTCGGTTCATCTCGCTCCATTGACTTTCTGGCTTGTAGTTGGAAAGCATGATGTCCAGGCGATCCGCTTCATCGAGCCCGTCGGATATAGCTTTCTTAACACGCGCAGCGTCTCCGCCGTAAGCGACGATACTCATGAGACTACCCATTGTGTCGATGGCGCCTTCTTCCTTTACATAGCGCGTGGGCAGGCCGTCCGCTGCGCCCGCAATTGCTGCTGTGATCAAAAGCAGCGTCGCAAGCGAGAATGTGAGTGGGCTTTTAGCCATGCAATCCGCGAGTGAAATTAGGTTCTCATTGTATGAAAAGCTATCCGGGAACAAGACGACACAATGTCAAAAATAAGCCTTGCCGGGCGCGCCACCTTCAGATTGCATCAAGATTACTTTCATTTACAAATCGATGAAAGCACCCTCACCTCTTATTTGCGCAGCGGGAGCACTCATGCTCTTCGGTTGTTTTTCTCTGTTTTCACAAAAGCAAATCCAATATGATGCGCTCCTCCAGAGAGGACGGGTCCATCCTTAGCGGGGCCTCGCGAGCCCTCGCATCTCAGGCGAGCCAGCGGTCCAGATTGCTCCGAACGAAGTCGTCATCTTGCAGGTCTGGATAGCTGGCGCATACGCGATCGATCTCATCCAGCTGCCCGGGCGAAAGGTCCTCGTCGGGATCGAGACACCAGCGCCCGGCCAGGAGCCCTTGGCGTCGCAGTATTTCGTGCAGACCGGGAATGCATCCCGCAAATTGATTTCTTGCGTCGAACAAAGCGGCATTTGCATCCGTGAGCGCGGCGGAATTTGCCAGAATCTCGAAGGCCCCGCGTCCCCCATTGCTACGGCAATTCTGAACCTCGTAAAGCAATTCAACCGCACACTTGGTCCATACGGCCCACTGGCCTAGCAGCCCTCCGGCGAAGCGAAAAACTCCTCTGTCCAGACGAAAATCGGCGAGCAGATCCGGAATAATATTGTCGTCATTGCCGGTGTAAAGGACAATTTCCGAGCCGCGCCCGCTGTCCGCGACGGCACGCACTACATCGAGTGTCTGATATCGATTAAAAGGTGCGATCTTGATAGCCGCCACTGCCTCAATCTCGCAGAACTCGCGCCAGAAGTTATAGCTGAGCACTCGTCCACCCACCGCTGGTTGCAGATAGAAGCCGAACAAAGGAAGTACACGCCCTACCCTCCGGCAGTGCTCAATCAGTTCAGCATCATTGGCGCCCGCCAGTGCGGTGAGACTCAGCAATCCGAGTTCGAATCCGGCTTCGCGCGCAAACTCCGCTTCTCCGACGGCCTGTTTGGTCTGGCCGCACAATCCTGCCACCTTGATCAGCCGCTTGCCCGAAGTTCGCTGAAATTCCATGACCGTGGAAGCAACAAGACGCAGCACTGGCTTGAATAACCCAAACCGCGGGTCGCGGATGGCGAACTGTGTCGTGTGTACACCGGCCGCAATGCCTTGCACTCCTGCTTGACAGTAGTAACGGGTTAGCGCCACCTGTCGACGCTCGTCGAGCTTGCGTTGTGCATTCAATGCCAGCGGATGGGCAGGGATTACCGTACCCTGCTTCAGGATCGCGGTGACTTCCGGATCAGGACGAACGTCTGCCGTCACTAATAACTCCCGTCGATAACTTCGAAGTGGGTAGGTCTGTTGAGACTGTCTCCTCCCTTCATTACCCAGTCCGCAACCCATTCGCTCAATGTTCCAAGCGAAACAGAAGGTGTGCCAAGCAAAGAGTGACACAAGGAAGCATTGCTTAACAGCGCACCGCTACCCTCCTCGCCTCGGAATTCACAGTTACAGCCAAACCGGAGGGCAAATGACTCGGCTATCTCGCGAACCTTTACGGTTTCCGCCCCTGTTACGTTCAAAATGCGCACCGGCGAGGCACACAATTCAAGCGCTCGCAGCGCAAACGAATTGGCATCTCGTTGCCAGATTACATTGAACGCGGGAACGGTTACGTCCACCGGCTCACCACAATAGACCTTTCGCGCGATGTCGACAAGCACGCCGTAGCGAAGGTCTACTGCGTAGTTCAATCGGAAAATCAGGCATGGGGTTTTGTATTCATTCGAGTAAAACTCAAAAATGCGTTCTCGCGCGAGACACGATTGCGCATATTCTCCCACCGGTGAGGCGGCATCGGCTTCCCGAGCGCCGCCGGAAGACACACTTGTTAGCCCATATATGTTCCCGGTCGAGAAGGCGACAATGCGGCTCTGCCGGTAATGGTTCGCTGCCAGGGCCGGAGATATAGCGTTCATTGCCCAGGTCAGATCAGGGCGCGCCGTGGAACCGAACTTGCGGCCTGCTAAGTACAGTACGTTCTCGCACCGGGGCAGCTTGCCGACTTCTGCCGGTTTGAGCAGGTCGCACGCGAGGGCCACCACACCTGCCGCTTCCAGATCCCGCCGGCAGGTTTCGGACGTAAATCGCGAGACTGCCACAATAGTCTTCCGCACACCGGCTTCATCTGCCGCTCGCCTCGCCAGCTTTGCCAAAGAAGGCCCCATCTTGCCGCCGGCCCCAAGAATGATGACGTCGCCTTCCAGCCTTTGCATGAACGAGCAGTCGGCTTCGCTCGGCTCTGAAAGACGCCGCTCCAAATCTTCAACCGATTCCACAGGATTTCTAAGCATCGCGCTTTTGTCTCTTAGCCAAATTCCGGACCAACAACTCCGAACACGAGTTCCGTCTTGCCAGGGTATCTGTTTTCCCCTCGGCGCATCCGGGTAAACGAGCGTTCTTCCGCAAATCCGCTCGATCTTAACCAGCTAATCCAAGTCGCGCAGTGCAGCGGAGCGTCGATCACAAAACGGGGGCCGCCTCTCTGTATGAGACATTGCGACACAAGGTCGCGAGCAACGCTCTTGTCACGTGCCACAATCGGTCCGAGTTGTTGATACAGGAAGCCCGGGCGCCCAAAGCAATAACCTTGTATATTCGATCCGCCAGCCACCCAGGCACACTCCGGTGAACGCTCGAAGAGGGATCGAAGGACCAGTTCCCGATCGGCTCCGAATATCAGCCGATCCTGATCGAAGACTTCGGGCAGATCCTGCTCACGCATGCGGCGCACACTCTCGACGGGAGGATCGATATCCGTATATCCCGCGCTAGTGGTGAACCGCGTTATCGGGTATTCATCTACAAACCCATGCTGCCGGTAGATCCGTCGGCCGGCTGCTGTCGCGTCCAGGCGGACGCACGTTTCAGTGCCCAACAGAGAAAGTCCTTCACAGAGCAATCGTGTCCCTATACCGTTTCGCCGCTCTCGCGGGTCAACCAGCACCATCGCCAGCCAACTGAATCGGTTCTGATACCGGATCGTGGCAACCGTGCCCACCACTTCGTCATTCTTCTCCGCTACGCGGCAACCCGCCGGGCTCAACGCGAGGAAGAGGGACCAGTCGCTCTCGACCTGATTCCATCCGCTGGCCCGGCATAGCTGTACCCCGGCCGCGATGTCTTCCGGCTTCATATCCCGAATAACCATTGGGGCAGCGTTGCCTTCAGCCTTCACTATCGTAGGATGACAGCATGCGAATCCTGGCCGCTCTCCTGGCAGCTTGCGGGATGCTGCATGCAGCCGATACTCTCAACATCTTCGGATACCGCTGGACCGTTCCTGTGTCATCCGATTGGAAAGTTGATCAGGAGGATGGCGCACAGACGTTGCACCTCATTGCAGCCAGAGGACCGCTCCCAGGCCCAAGGCGGCCAATTCAGTTCGCATTAGCTGAGACACCGGGCCTCCAGGCAGTCAGTATAGACGCAGAGGTACGACCCCTTGGCCATTCGCTAATCTTCGTCTTTGCTCATCGTGATCCGGCGCACTTCGATTACGCGCATCTGTCAACAGATGCCGCTAAAAGCGAGCCTGTTCACAACGGGATCTTCCATGTTTATGGGGGTGAGCGAGTGCGCATCAGCCCGGAAGATGGACCGGCGGCTTTCTCGGCCGGCAGTCGCTGGTACCACGTTCGACTCGATTTTGACGGCGCATCGGGCACCGTTGATGTTACAGTCGATCAGCGGTCTGTACCCGCACTCCACGCTGTTGATCTCAGTCTGCGGAGCGGCCGAATTGGCATCGGCTCGTTCGACGAGACTGCGGAGTTCAGAAATATAAAAATCAATGAAGCTGCAAGCCGGTAACTTCCCCTATCTCGATTTTTCTAAGTGCCCGGCAAAGCCCAGGCGTAAAGCACGCCATCTACTCCGGTGACAACATACTGCCGGCCGTCCAGCTCGTAAGTCATCGGAGAACTGCCAAGAGAACCGCCGGCATTCACGTGCCACAGCGTGTGCCCATTCTCCGGATCAAGCGCCAGCAAGTTGCCCGAAGTGTCTCCGGTGAATAGCAAGTGTCCGGCAGTTGTCAGAATCCCGGGATGGCCTTCGCCTTCCTCTCCTTTTCTGGTCCAACGAATGTGGCCGGACTCATAATCGATCGCAACAAGGAGAGACTGGGACCACAGCGAGCTTGCAGCACCACCCTGGTGATCGTCAGGTCTGTTGTTTCGGTTGAGCGTCAAGTAATAAACCATGAAGCCATCAAACGCGTTCACATAGAAAAGCTTGGTTTCCGGGTCGAAACTCGGTGCCATCCAGTTGGTTGCACCCTCCAAATACGCCTCAACTAAGGATCCGTCCGGTTGCGGCTCCTTGTCCTTTCTCGCAATGGGCTCGCCTCTTGCGTTGAGGCCAGATGCCCAATCGGTCGGCACAAAAGGTGCGGTGAGCAGATGTTCACCCGTTGTTCGATCTAGCAAAAAGTAGTAGCCATTGCGGCTGGCCTGAGCGAGTAATTTGCGTTGTCTGCCATGAAACTCGGCATCGAACAGGACAGGTGTCTCCACGGCATCCCAATCGTGCGTGTCGTGGGGTGAAGGCTGGAAGAACCAGACCAGCTTCCCGGTATCCGCGTCCAACGCCACAATAGAGCACGTGTAAAGGTTCCTTCCAGGACGCGCAACACCTGCCAGTACTGGATGCGGGTTACCGGTCCCCCAAAAGATCAGGTTGAGGTTGGGGTCATAGGTACCCGTCAGCCAGGCGGGACCCCCGCCGTGAGTCAAGGCTTCCTTATTAGGCCACGTCTCCGCCCCGGGAGTATCCGGTCTTGGCAACGTGTCCCAACGCCAAATCACTTTTCCTGTCTTCGGATCGATGGCCTCCACGAAATGCGGAGTGTCGACCTGATCCCCGGAAGTCCCAATGATCAGTCGATCCTTCACAACCAGCGGAGCGACGCTGATGTAATAGCCGAATTTCACGTCGGCAATTTCGACATCCCAAATCTCTTTCCCATCTCGAGCATTCAGGCAAACCAGGTGCGCATCCGGCGTCCCGAAATAGAGTCTGTCTTTGTACATGGCCACGCCGCGCTGTCCGACGTGATCTCCTTGAGACGGTCGACTATAGTGCCAGATAAGCCGGCCGTTTCGCGCGTCGATCGCCCACACGTTATCCGGGACCGTGAAATACAGGACCCCATTTACTTCAAGGGGTGTGGACTTCAGAGCGTCTGAGTGAGTCTGAAACGCCCATGCCAAGCTCAACGATGAGACATTGCCGGCATTGATCTGCTTAAGCGCGCTATACCGCCGGCCGGAATAATCGCCATTATAGGTGGGCCAGGTAGAAGTGGCCGGCGTCAAAAGAGCAGCGGGATCAAGCCCCTGGCCTGAGAGGCAGCACAAGCTTGCAAACAAAAGCATGAAAAGCTTCATTTCAAGGTCTCCAGGTACGCGAAAACATCATGCACACTAGCGGGTGTGTATTCGTGCAGCAATTCGAGATGCGCGACAAGCGGATCTTGAATCTGAAACTTGACTTCGCTCGAAGCCCAGGAGTGATACCACCCCTCGCGATCCTTCACTGCAATGCTGAATTCATCCTGATAGAGAAGCTGGCCGGTCACTTGCGCGCCTGAGGGCGTTGTGATGGACGCGGTTTTTGGAACGTCAGCCGGATAGAGAAAGCGGGCCTGCAGATCGGCAGGTGCGTACTTCGTGGCAATTCCAGCCAGATCTCCGGAAGGCGAATGGCAATGTGAACACCTGCCCGCGCCGTTGAAGAATGCTTTGCCGGCATCAGCGTTGCCGGTGAGCAGATGCTGCAAAGAAGAATCGTGCGCATCGGCTGGAGTCGCGCGGTCCGCATCGTCAAGACGCCAATGCAGGAAAGCGACTACATCGGCAATTTGCGAGTCGGTAATGTGAACCGCTGGCATGCCCTTGCCGGGTCGGCCGTCGCGAACGACAGGAGCAATGAGATTTCCGTTCTGGTCGTGACGCACCACGCCAGACCGAAGTAGATTTGGACCTTCCGTAGTGCCGGCTCCGTTTGCTCCGTGGCAAAAGGCGCACGATTGGGAGAATTGAGCATGCCCGCGCCGGGCAGCCTCCGATTGCGGCGGATTGTCGTCGGCTATGCCCCGCAACGGGGTATAAAGAACCAGCAAAAGAGCGATCCGAATGCCCGTTCGGACGCGAGGAAAAAGCTTCCCGCTGTTTGGAGGCAAAACTAGCATTAATGAAGACCCCAACTAAAGAGAGTAGATCGGAAGATCACTTACGCGGATCCATGTGATCATCACACACCCCGCCCTCGACAAGGTAGACTCACGGTACAGGAGGCGAATTTGTCCATTCGACCGGTTAAGCGGCTCGTGAGGTCCAAGCCCACTCTCGAAGGTGCGGGTGTGCACCTGCGCCGCGCATTCGGCTTCGGCAATACATCCGAGTTCGACCCATTCCTCTTGCTCGATGACTTCCGCAATGACGTTCCGGAGGATTATCTGGCCGGCTTTCCGTGGCACCCCCACCGGGGAATAGAGACAATTACTTACGTTCTCGCAGGAACTGTCGAGCACGGCGACAGCATCGGGAACCATGGCGCCATTACCGCCGGTGACGTGCAGTGGATGACGGCAGGAAGCGGGATCATCCACCAGGAGATGCCAAAGGGCGACCTGAACGGCAGGATGCATGGCTTTCAGCTATGGGCGAACCTTCCCTCATCGCTCAAGATGACGCCGCCGCGTTACCAGGAGGTGAAAGCGGCCGACATCCCACAGATCACCGATGACGACGGCACCCACGTGAGGGTCGTCTGCGGAAGCTTTTGGGGAAAGAGGGGCCCGGTGGACGGGATCGCGGCCGACCCGATGTACCTCGATGTGTCGGTAGCTCCAGGCCGGAGAAAAAGCCTTCCCATCGAGACAACCCGGCATGCGTTCGCGTATGTTTTTGCGGGATCTGGAAAGTTCTGCAACGCGTCGGGTCCGCTCGCGGTACCCACCGAGGGGGTCGGGTGGGCGGACACTGCCCCGCCCTCGGAAGCGGACAACCGTTCCTTGGTGCTCTTTGACCGCGGCGATGAACTCACGGTGCAGGCCGGGGACGACGGGATCCGGTTCCTGCTGGTCTCGGGGCAGCCGCTTCAGGAGCCCGTGGCGTGGTACGGCCCCATTGTGATGAACACGCAGGAGCAGCTCCGGCAGGCCTTTGAGGATCTCGAGCGGGGAACATTTCTGAAGCCTCCGGAGGCTCGGGCCTAGTATCGTGGCCTGAAATAGGCAGCTTACAAAGCCGCTAAGCAGCCTTTTTCAATATGCCGTGAGGGTCAAGAACAAACTTTTTTGCAGCGCCCTTGTCGAAGTCCTTATAACCTTGCGGAGCTTCTTCTAACGGTATTACAGTTACGTTGACAGCTTTAGCGGGATGGGTTCTCTCGTGCAGAATCGCCATCATGAGCTGCCGGTTATAGCGCAAGACCGGACACTGGCCAGTGGCAAAGCTATGCGATCTTGCCCAGCCGAGGCCAATGCGAATGCCGAGAACACCTTTTTGCGCCTTTTCGTCTGTGCTGCCAGGATCATCGGTAACGTAAAGGCCTGGAATTCCGATCCCGCCGCCGGCACGGGTTACTTCCATGAGCCCGTTCAACACCGTTGCAGGCGCTTCATCTCCTTTTTCACCGTGCGCTTTCGCTTCGAAACCGACACAGTCGACGGCTGAGTCTACTTCGGGTACGCCGAGGATCTCAGCGATACGATCACCAAGTTCTGCCTTTTGCCGAAGATCGATAGTTTCGCACCCGAAGCTCTTTGCCTGCTTGAGCCGCTCTGGAATCATGTCACCCACAATCACCACCGCGGCACCGAGGAGACGGCATGCCTCCGCGCAGGCAAGACCTACCGGACCTGCACCCGCAACGTATACAGTGGAGCCGGTAGTTACCCCTGCCGTAACTGCGCCGTGATACCCGGTTGGAAAAATGTCAGATAGCAGAGTCAGATCTCTGACCTTGGCCATCGCCTTGTCTTTATCTGGAAACTTCAGCAAGTTGAAGTCAGCATAAGGACACATCACGTAATCCGCCTGTCCCCCAATCCATCCGCCCATATCGACATATCCGTAAGCACCGCCGGGCCGCCCTGGATTTACGTTCAAGCACACGCCGGTCTTCCCTTCTTTGCAGTTGCGACATCGCCCGCAAGCGACGTTGAAAGGCGCCGACACAAGATCGCCCAAATTGAAAAATTCGACGTCACTGCCCTTCTCGATGATCTCGCCGGTAATCTCATGCCCGAGAATCATTCCCAGCGGAGCGGTGGTGCGCCCGCGCACCATGTGCTGATCGCTTCCACAGATGTTCGTTGCGACCAGCTTCAAGATGACGGCGTGCTCCAGCTTACGGCCGTTGTGTTCCAGCTTCGGATAGTCGATATTTCTTACTTCGACCTTGCCCTTGCCGATGTATGCGACACCGCGATTTCCTGACATCGATTTACTCCTTTCTACGTATGCAAATTATTGACACAATCGGATCTGATCATGGTAGCCCTTGAGACCTGAAAAGGGAGGAAGAAAATGGCACTTCACGTTACCTCAAGCGCGTTTTCGGAAAGTCAGCCGATTCCTGAAGAGTATACCTGTGACGGACGAGATGTATCGCCGCCGCTCAGATGGAGCGGGGTGCCTGCCGATACCAAAAGCATAGCTATCGTGTGCGAAGATCCGGATGCACCGTCGGGCACGTTTACACATTGGGTTTTGTACGATCTCCCCGGGAAAACGACGGAAGTAACGGAGGGATCGTCCGGTGGCGGTAAGGAGGGCGTGAACGATTTCAAGAAGAACGGCTATGGCGGTCCTTGTCCTCCCCGCGGCCGCGCGCACCGATATTTCTTTCATGTGTACGCGCTTGATAAGGATTCACTGGGCAAAACCGGTTTACGAAAAAGCCAGGCGGAGACCGCGATGAAGGGGCACATCCTTGCCGAAGGCAAACTGATTGGCACCTACAAACGAAGTTAGCGACACCAACAGCGGTAGCGCTGACAAACCATCATCCGCGGAGCACCCGCTTTGCGGCTTCAGCAACCGATTCCGAGAGGAACCCGAACTTTTTCTGAACATCTTTCAGCGGCGCCGATACACCAAACGTTCCCATGCCGATAATGTGGCCTTTCGGGCCGACGAAGCGCTCCCAGCCGAGGGTCGATGCCTGCTCTACCGCGACACGCGCTGTCACTCCCGGCGGCAAGACCGAATCGCGATATTCCTGCGTCTGTTGGGCAAACAGTTCCCAGGAGGGCACGCTGACCACGCGTACTTTGATTCCCTCCAACGAGAGTTGTTCAAACGCCTGGACGACCAGCGAGACTTCGCTCCCGGTCGCTAGCAACAGAACGTCCGGCTTACCGTCCGGCGCATCCGCCAGAACATAAGCGCCCTTCTCAACGCCTGCCGCTGAAGCGTACTTCGTGCGGTCCAGCGTCGGTAGTGCCTGACGGGTAAGCACAAGCGCCACTGGGCTGTGTCGCAACTTCATGATGACCTTCCAGGCTTCGAGGACTTCGTTGGCATCGGCGGGGCGAAGTGTAATGAGACCCGGAATAGCGCGCAGTGAGGCCAGTTGCTCGATCGGCTGATGTGTGGGGCCGTCTTCTCCGACGCCAATGGAATCGTGCGTAAAGATAAAAATTGTCGGGAGCTCCATGATGGCGCTCAAGCGGATCGCCGGCTTGCAATAGTCACTGAAGATCAGGAATGTAGAACCGTAGGCGCGGATTTTGGATAGCGAAAGCCCATTCACAATGGCGCCCATCGCGTGCTCACGGATCCCAAAATGAAGATTGCGGCCGCGGCGATTGTCGAGCTCAAAATCCCCGAAGGTGTCAGCCGTGAGCCGTGTTTTGGTGGAAGGCGCCAGGTCCGCCGAACCACCCATGAGCCAAGGCACATTCTTCGCGAGTGCATTTAGTACCTTGCCGGACGAGTCGCGCGTGGCCAGGCCTTTGGGATCTGCCGGAAACGTTGGCAGATCATGGTCCCAGTCGTCGGGCAGTTGCCGCCGCTGCATTCGAGAGAGTTCGTCTGCCAGGTTCGGAAATACTTTGCTATATGCGTCGAACTTCTCAATCCAGGCTTCGCGCAAATCATGGCCGCGCTTTCCTATTCCAGCGGCGAAATGCTCCCGCACACCGTCGGGCACCATGAATTTTGCGTCTTCCGGCCAACCGTAATTACGCTTCGCCAGCCGGATTTCATCCTCCCCAAGCGGCTCCCCGTGCGCGCCGCTGGTGTCCTGCTTGTTCGGCGCGCCATAAGCGATGTGGCTGTCGACGATGATGAGCGTCGGCCGGTCGTTTGTGTTGTGAAAGACATTTAACGCGCGCGCCAGCATGCCTAGATCATTGGCATCGCCTACGCGCGTGACGTTCCACCCATAACCGATGAATCGGGTTGCGACGTCTTCGCTGAAAGCCAACTCGGTGTGGCCCTCAATCGTGATGTGGTTGTTGTCGTAAATCCAGCAGAGGTTCGAAGTTTTGAGGTGGCCTGCTATGGAAGCAGCTTCTCCCGAAATGCCCTCCATCAGATCACCGTCGCCGCATATCACATAAACGTTGTAATCAAATAATTCAAAACTCGGGCGATTGAACCGGCTGGCCATCCACAGGCCGGCGATGGCCATGCCTACGCTGGTGGACACACCCTGACCGAGAGGACCGGTTGTCGTCTCGATGCCGGAAGTCCAACGGTACTCGGGATGTCCCGGGCACTTGCTGTCAAGCTGGCGGAAACGCTTAATGTCGTCGAGGGTGAGGGTGGGTTGACCGAGTGTCTCGTACTGCGGATTGACCGCCTGCACACCGGCAAGATACAGCAGAGAATACAGCAACATCGACGCGTGCCCGTTCGACAGGACAAAGCGATCTCGGTTGGGCCAGATGGGATGGTCCGGATCGAAACGGAGAAATTTCTGCCAAACGCAGTAGGCGACCGGAGCCAGTGCCATCGGTGTCCCCGGGTGGCCGGAATTCGCCTGCTGGACTGCGTCCATGGAGAGGGTACGAATGGTGTTGATGCAAAGTTGGTCAATATCGATTGCCGTTGTAGCGTGGGTGGCCATTAGGGAACTCTCCTTTCAGATTCGACCGGTACTCGCGACTGGGGTACGCCGCTTTATCGTGACAAAACAGTGGGCGTAATCGCGAATCGCCGCTTGTGATGTTAACAGTCCTTGAGCCGGTTGAAGAATACCGCCTCAATATGAATTGCGCTTGAATTCGACTCTTTAGGCCGCTGCGGCCGATGCGACACTTGCAACGACCTGCGGGCGTGCCACCCTTGCGAAATCATCGTACGCCATCTGGATCAGCTCATTGTGATTGCAAGCGTTGAATGCAATTTCTTTATCCTTCGTTAAACTCTCATCGACATAGACACGCATTCCATACAGGTTCCCGAAAGGCGGCATGGCGCCGGTATCGCATTCGGGGAATTTGCCGCGGAATTCCGCTTCGGCCGCGAGTTCCACGGCGTTTGCGCCGCTCACTCGTTTCAAAGCCTCCAAATCGACCTGACGCGAAGCAGGAACCACCACCATCACCATTTCGCCATCAATCTTGACGATGACACTTTTCGCTATCTCCCGGCCTTTGATATGCACCATCTGGGCAGTTTCCTGGGCCGTGTACGTGGTCGCATGAACAATCGTCTTGTACGAGACTTTCTGCTCATCAAGAAATTGGGTAAGTCGCACTGACATTCAGCTCTCCTTCATAGCGCGTGGCGCAGCATGTAGCGTGACTCGGGGCGCTCCGAACCGCCTGAGTAGAAAAATCCAGATATGTAATCTTCCCAGTGACCCGTGGCACACATCTCGGTTTCTGGAGACATAAAGCGGACCTCAAAGGGGCCGTTATGAAACACATTATCTGATGTAGTTTCCGGCTGCAGCGGTACTCGTGAATGACAGCAAAATGCAGCCCGCAAGTGCTATACGGTCTTAAACGATGCAGCGTGCCGCGACTACCGTCATATCATCGGCGGGTTTTGTACCAGCAAAGGACCGGGCGGCATCCATAATCGCTTTGACCAGCCCAGATATCGAAAGCCGGCTGTTGGCTTGCGCTATCCGGTGGAGGCGGGGTTCTCCAAATTCATGGCCGTTTGTGCCCATAGATTCCGTTATTCCGTCACTGTAGAGAATCAGCGTATCTCCAGGGGCGAGCCGGGTGTGAACCGAGGTGCAAATCAGCTCACGGGTCAAGCCCAAAACCGTGGCGGATGATTCAAGCCTTTCGATTCCCCCGTCAGCCCGAAGAATGACGGGTGGAGGGTGACCGCAATTCACGTATCGCAGAATCCTCGTTCGTTCTTCATATTCAGCGAAGACGAGAGTCGCGTAACTAGTAGCCGGCGTACAGTCGTAAAACAGCCGGTTAACCGATCGAACCAGCTCGCATAGATCGCGAACTCCCAGGCTTACATGCGTTCGAAGCTGCGCTTGTAAAGTGGCCATCTGGAGAGCGGCCGCAAAGCCCTTTCCGGACACATCGCCAATCACCAGCCCCAAACGCCCTGGACCCAGATCCAGAAAGTCATACAGATCGCCACCCACCTCGCGTGCCGGCAGGCAGATGCCCGCACACGGAAGCCCGGCCGATCGCGGCAGAACTTGGGGGAATAACCGGGCCTGGACCTCTTTTGAGAGCCGTAGGTCGTAGACGTTCTCTGAAAAGGATGTCGCGGCCGCAAGAACAACCGGACCGATAGGACGGCTTGCCGGGTCCACCTGAAATGATTCGTGCATGGCAATCCCTCTCGATTTCTCCGTTGAGGCGTGGCCGCCGATCCTTCCGGTTAGCAGGCCGTTCTCCTACCAAGATGTCGTTTCCAGATAGCCGGAATCGACATTGCCGCTCGACGAATTCTTGATCGTCGTTCTGTTGGACGGTAGTGAACGCGAAAAGTGCCTCGCCGGCGCCGATTCAGAGGCTCCCGCCCCCGACCGTGTCGCGCCGGCCTATTGGCGATACAGGTGCATCGATTGGAGGACGCGTATCAGTACGTAACGATCAGGGCTTCATAGTCAATATCTGCCGCATCGTTGGAATTGTTGGAGAGAAGCTGGATTCGCATCTGGCCGTCGCTGCTGCGAACGTAATTGGATAGCGTTCCCGGCACCGTGAATGTGAGCAGCTTCCAGGCGCCCCAATCAGGCGCGCCAGCGTTGGTTCCCACCGTCACGTACGACGCAGTCACCCAGTTGTAGATCTGCCAGGTCCACGTTTGTGAGCTGGTAGCCGGCCCCTGGTAATTGACCTCAACTTGAATGTTCGTCACCGACGCGGGAGCGACGCTCGAAGGTAGAGTGAACACCTGGTAACCGGCGTACTGATTCTGAAACTCGACATACTTGTTCCAGTCACTCGCAGTCCCCGATTCATCCAGCAGATCGATCGAGGTAGCTACGGGCTGACCGCCATCCGTCCCGACGGTCGTGACGTACGACGACGGAACAAGAGTCACAGTAGACTGGCCGCCCCCGCCGCCCGACGCCGTGTTGGTCAGCGCAAAACTGGCTTGCGTCGAGACTCCTGCGACACTCGCTGTAACTGTATAGCTGCCGGCAGTTGCATTCGCGGTGAACACTGCGGACGTCGCTACTCCGGAAGCGTTGGTTGTAGCCGTATTTACTCCGCTTGCAAACGTACCCGAAGCCCCGCTGGAGGGCGGCGTGAAGGTCACGGTGACTCCACTCACTGGATTTCCGCCGGCATCCTTCACGGTCGCCGCAAGACTGGCCGAAAAAGCAGTGTTGACGGCCGCGCTCTGCGGCGTTCCTCCGCTAGCGGTGATGGACGCTGCAGTCCCGGCTTTATTGGTCAGTGAAAACCTGGCGGATGTCGAAACTCCCGCCACGCTCGCGGTAACCGTGTAGCTGCCTGCCTTCGCATTGGCAGTGAACACCGCCGAGGTTGCTACTCCGGAAGAGTTGGTTGTGGCTGTATTCGCCCCGCCCGCAAAGCTACCCGACGCCCCACTACCCGGCGCCGTGAATGTCACCAGAACTCCGCTCACCGCATTGCCGCTTGAGCTGGTCACTGTCGCCGAGAGACGGCTGGCGAAGGCCGTGTTGATGGTCGCACTCTGCGGCGTGCCACCGGTGGCCTTAATGGATGAAGGGGTAGCCGAAGACTGGCTGAAATCTGCCGTATATGTAGTTGGGGTGCTCGGAGCAATAAAGGTCCGCGGGTTGGCTGTCGATCCATCTGCCCAATTGGTAAATACGTATCCGCTCGGTCCCGTCGCGGTCACCTGGCATGACGCACCGGGATTCCAGTTGACGGCGACGTTCGGGTAACCGGTATAGGTGCCAGGAGAGCAGCCCGTCCCAGCTACCGTATAGGTAGCAGGCGCAACATTTCCCGTGATTTGAATGGTTACACTTTGCGAACTGGTGTCGGGATAGTAACGCTCCGCGGAAGAAAACCCTCCGCCAACCGCAAGTACGGTGCCGTCCAGCAGCGTTATGGAGGTGTGGTAAGCGCGGGCTGTAATCAAACTCCCGGTCAAGTGCCACGTTTGACTTGCTAACTGGAAGTACTCAGAGCTGGAGCGCGTCGGATTGGGGTCTGAGCAGCACGAATATCCTCCTGAGAGCAGGACATCATTGCCGCTTGAAATCGCGGACCCTGCAGGGCCTTTACGGCCTGTGGACATGGATTGAACTGCGGTCCAAGTGAGACTGCCCGGATCGAAGGTTTCTGCCGTCGCGAGCCCACTGCAGCAGCCGCCAGCGCTGCCTCCAGCTTCCAGCACGCGGCCGTCGGCCATAAGAGCCGCCGCTGCGTAGTCTCTAGCCGTGGTCATGCTTCCCACCTGACTCCAGGTGCCGCTGGTGGGGTTATACATTTCGGTGTCGGCAGTTACTCCCGGTCCTGCTCCCTGTCCGTAATTCTCGCCGCCCGATACCAGCACGTCGCCATTAGTGAGTACGGTAGCCGTGTGGTTAGCGTGGAGATTCGCCATGCTGCCGGTAGCCGTCCATTTTCCAGTTGAGGGATCCCACAGCTCACTCGTGGCAAGCGGATATTGGGGTGGCCCTGAACAGCAAGGTGTAGGCCAGCCTCCGGCGACCAGGACTTTCCCATTGGAGAGCAGAGATGCAGAATGCATGGACCTTGGAGTGGTCATGCTTCCCGTGAGTGTCCAGCTCTTCGTTGCCGGATTGTAAATTTCAGCCGAGGCAAGCGTTACGCCATTTGGATCCACGCCGCCGGCGACTAACACACGCCCGTCTGCCAGGACGACGCCCGCTTGATTCGTACGCCCAGTGCTCATGCTGCCCACGGTTGTCCAGGTGTTAGTGCTTGGATTGTAAACATCGGAGGCAGCGCTCGATGCGCCGCCCACAACCAAGACAGTGCCATCCTGAAGCAAGGCTGCAGTAGGGGTTTGACGTACTACCGACATGTTCCCCGCCGCGTTCCACGTACCGGGCGTTTGGGCATTCGCGGCCCTTGCCAAGATAAGCCCCAAGACAAGGCCAAGCCAGAGCATGAGCCGGTAAGGAGTTACCAGCTCATGCTTGCGGATTGCGGCCGCTTTCGTTGCGGCAAGCTCTTCGGAATGAAATGCAGGAGACATGGTACGCATCGGGCAGGTACCTCCTTAGGCGCACCTTGTTTGGCACGTCTGTCTCCATTCGCAAGTCTCTCCCGCTTCGGACTAACTTATGCGCTTATAACTACTTACTTTCTTGATAGGAAAACCTGCAAATGCCGGCGGGCATCTATGAGCGGAATTCCTAGTCTCAAAAGCGGTACTGCCATTCCACAGTTGCGTTTCCGCTTCCCGTGGACCGGCGGCTATGATTTGGACGGGAGCGGCTTCCTGGGGGCGCCCATCCCCGCCACTACCTGCGCATGATTCACGGCCGCGGTCAATGAAACACCACCGATACTATTTCCGATGAGCGTGGGGAGCAGATAACCCCACGCGATCGCGCCCCAGCTTTTCGCGCCTACCATCGCAAGAAAGAGTACTTCCACTGCGCCGGCAATAATATGAGTCAGGCCGGCGAGCCCGACAACATACGTCAGGATGACGATGATGGCGAGCCGTCCATTCTGGTACGCGGCGCCCATCCAGACCACCATTGCGATCAGCCATCCCGCGAAGATGCCCCGCAGGACGGCGGTTCCAAATGTCACGTCTACGGCCTGCGTACTGAGCTGAAACATCGCAGCCCGTACGTCGCGATCGAACATGGACGTATTGCCGACCACCCAGGCGAAAAGATGAGCGCCAACCATGTTGGCGAGTAAGACGACGACCCAGAGTCGAGCTACGCGCAGGAAAGTCGGCAGGTTGCGGCGCGCGAGCAGCGGGATGATCGCCGTGAGCGTGTTCTCGGTGAATAACTGCTGCCGCCCGAGGATCACGATCAGAAAGCCGACCGGATATCCCAGCTTGACGACCAAAGGCGCCCACGATGCAGACGGGAGGTACGCGCGGAAGAGCGCCATAGTAACAAACGAGAAGCCCATTGACATGCCAGCTGCCAGACCCGACCATGCCAGTGCGGAAACGGGCCGCTGCAGTTCGTCTTCGCCGTCATAACGAATCGCCTCATGGACAACATGAGCACTGACCGAGGTTCGCTCTTCAGCTTTCTCTTTTTCTTTTTCGGTCAGATCCGGGGCTACGACTTGTTCTTCGCGGCTTTCGTCATCGAACAGCATGCTTCCGCCTCAAAGGTATGAGGAGGAAGCATGCGTTCGTGTTTCAGTTCCCGAGCGTTCCCGGGCTAGGTCAGTTTCTGCTTGCGTATAGGCAGTTCGCGGATTCGCTTGCCGGTTGCGGCGAAAATTGCATTGCAGATGGCTGGAGCGATCGGCGGGACACCGGGTTCACCGGCACCTGTCGGCAGCGCTTCGCTTTCTACCAGGTGAACATGAGTTTCGACGGGTGCTTCATTGATGCGCGCTACCAAGTAGTCATTGAAATTACCCTGCTGGATGCGTCCATCGGCGGCGGTGATCTCACCGAGCAGCGCGACGCTGGCGCCAAAGACTGCCGCGCCTTCGAATTGGGATTTCACGCGATCCGGATTCACCACGACGCCGCAATCGAGGGCGAGATCGACGCGCGGAATGCGGAGCTTGCCGTTCGAGTCCACTTCGACCTGCACCACGGCTGCAACGTAGGTAAGGAAGCTGCGGTGCGCGGCAAAGCCCCAACCGGCGCCGTTGCCGGACTTGTGTTTCGCCCAACCGGAACGTTCCGCCGCAACTTCCGCAACGCGGCGGAGGCGCCCGGTATCGACCGGATACAACGAGAGCGCCTTGCCGTAGTTTTCGTACTTCGTTTTCTCTGCCTCGAAATCAATCTGGCGCGGAGCACCGAGCGCGGCCAGCCAATACTCGACGGGATCCTTTCCGGCCGCCGCAGCCAACTCGCCCATGAAGGACTGAACACCAAACGCGTGATAGATGTTCGCGACAGAACGCAACCAGCCGATACGCACGTGCGCCTGGGCGGGGCCGTTTTCCGCCCGGATGTTCGGAATGTCAAACGGCATGTCGACGAACCCTTGCCCGAGTTCGCCGACCCCGCCGTACTGTTCTTTTTCGTCGAAGGTGGAACCGATGGGCGGGAAGACCGTGCGCATCAAGATGCCTTGGGGCTTGCCTTCGGCGTCCAGCGCGGCCTTGAAGTACATGCCGGAAGTGGAGTGGTAGTAATCGAAGCGGATGTCCTCTTCGCGCGTCCACGAGATCTTGACCGGCTTGCCGACCTTCTTCGAGAGGATGGCGGCTTCAGCCACATAGTCCGGCTTGGATTTGCGGCCGAAGGCGCCGCCGAGAAGCGTAACGTGACAAGTCACATCTGCCGGCTGAATGCCGAGAGCCTTAGCCACGGTGGTCTGCACGCCACCCGGATTCTGCGTGGCGGCCCAGACTTCGACCTTGCCATCGCGGTACACGGCCATCGCGGCAGGCGGCTCCATGGGGGCGTGGGAGAGCAGCGGCGTGTAGTAACTGGCTTCCACAACCTTGGCAGCTTTCGATAAGGCGGCATCCACGTCGCCGACGCTGCGCACCACTTTCTGCGGCTTGCCCGCAGTTTCCAGCAGATACTTCCGGTAAGAGCTGGTTTCGAAGATAGCGTTGGGACCGAACTCCCAATCGAGCTTCAGCTTCTTGCGGCCTTGCGCGGCGGCCCAAGTATTGTCGGCAATGACCGCAACCCCGCCGAGCGCCTGGAAACCGTAGGGCGGCTTTGCTTCTTCCATGACAACGGTCTGCCGGAACCCATGCACCTGTTTGGCAGCGCTGTCGTCTACGCTCTTGAGCTTGCCGCCAAGAACGGGCGGACGCTCGATGGAAGCGTAGACCATGCCCGGCAGATGCGCGTCGAAGCCATAGGCGGCGCGGCCGGTGCATATGTTTTTGAGGTCGACGATCGGAAGACCTTTACCGATGTAGCGGAACTCGGCAGGGGATTTGAGGCGCACCTCGGATGCAGCTTTCTGAGGCAGAGGCTGCTTTGCGGCAGCGGTGACGAGTTCGGCGAAGGTGAAGGTGCGGTTGGTGGGGCCATGCACGACCTGGTGATTGCTGGCCCGGCACTCACTTGCCTGAACGTTCCATTTTTCGGCAGCCGCGCGCTCGAGCATCAGGCGCGCGGTAGCGCCGGTCTCGCGCATGACGGAATAGAAATCACGGATGGAGCGGGAACCATCGGTGTCTTGGGAACCGTACTTTGCCTCGTCAGCAAGGGCTTGTTCGATGCGCACCCTCTGCCAATCTGCTTCCATTTCGTCGGCGACGACCATGGGAAGACTGGTGCGGATGCCGGTGCCCATTTCGGAGCGATGCGCGACGATGATAACTGACCCATCGGTGTTCAGGCCAAGGAAGACGCTTGGATTCCAGGCAGTCTGCGTGACGTCCCCCGCGGTGGGCTCGGCGGCCGGGGCGATGCGGACGGCGAAGATAAGCGCTCCTGCGGAAAAGACGCCGCTCAGAAAGTCGCGCCGCGAAGCGAGGCGAATGTTTTCACTCATGCCGCACCCCCTGCTGCGCTCTTAATTGCCTGCCGGATGCGTTGATAGGTTCCGCAGCGGCAGATGTTCCCCTGCATGGCTTCGTCGATGTCGTGATCAGTGGGATGGGGTTTCGACTTGAGCAGAGCTGCCGCTTGCATGATCTGGCCGGCCTGGCAATACCCGCATTGCGGAACCTTTACCTGCTCCCAGGCGATCTGCACGGGGTGGTCTCCATGCGCGCTCAGGCCCTCGATCGTAATGACTTCTTTCCCGGCCAGATTCTGCATCGGCATAAGGCAGCTTCGGGCGGCCTCGCCATTAATGTGAACTGTGCAGGCGCCACAGAGGCCTATGCCACAGCCGAATTTGGAGCCGGTGAGTTCGAGAACATCGCGGAGATACCACAAAAGCGGCATTTCCGGATCGCCCGTATACTCTTTTGCGGCCCCGTTTACCTTGAGGCTAATCATCAGCGCTCCTTCCCTTCGAGGAAAAA
>JAFAMD010000058.1 GCA_019233755.1 Acidobacteriaceae bacterium
GCAGATCGCCCAGCAGATGCTGCTGTTTGAGCCGTCTTCGAGCCAGACGGCAGTAAGTGAAACCGTTCTCATTCAGAACAGTTCGAATACGACTTACACTAACGGCGAACTGGGCAGCCTGCGCTTCTTCCTCCCTCCCGGCGCCGATGGTCAGGTGCGGGTGAGTGCGCAGGGCCCGCAAGGAATGCCGCTGCCGCAGGCTGCTCAAAAGACGCAAGAAGCGGGCATTTTCAAGGTGGATTTTCCTATTAAACCGGGCCAGACGGAATTCGATATCAATTACGTGATCCCGACGGGCACGCCGCTCGCGTTCCAGGGCCGCGTTGTGAATGTGAAAGGAATGCCCGCGGGTCCGTTGCGTCTGATTGCACCCTCAGGGGTAACAATCGCCGGGAAGGATATCCAGAACGTTGGTACCGAGCCGAAAACCCAGGCAACCATTTACACCGTTACCGCCGCGGGGAGCTTTTCGGTTGATATCACCGGCATCGGCTCGCTGCGCAACGGCGGAAACGATACGGCTACGGACGATAGCGAATCTCCCCAGGTCACCGAAGGCAGACCGCAGATCTACAAACACCTCGGGTGGCTCATTGGACTCGCCTTCTCGGTTCTGGCTGTAGGGTTGATCGCGCTTTACCGCAGTTCGCCGGTTCGTTCTCCTTACGGCAACTGAACGCCCTTTTTGATGCCTGACGCCATCGTTCTAGACCAAGTGTGGAAGTTCTACGGCGACTATGCCGCCTTGCGCGACTACACGCTCTCGGTTGCGCCGGGCTCTTGCTGCGCGCTGCTGGGGCGAAACGGGGCGGGGAAGACCACGCTCCTGCGCATTCTTGCAGGTCTGACTCCATTTCAGCGCGGCACGGTGCGGGTGTTAGGTGAAAAACCGCGCAGTGATCTGGCGCGTCGCGAGCTAGGATTCCTGGGGCACGGGATTGGGGTATACGAAGACCTTTCGGCGCGAGAGAATCTGGAGTTTTTTGCGCGTGTCGCGAGCGTGCGCGATCGAAAGCGGGTGGTGGATGCGTGGCTTGAGCGCGTCGGATTGATGCGCGTCGCGACCATGCCCGTGCGGCAATTCTCGCGAGGCATGCGCCAGAGGGTGGCGCTGGCCCGGACGTTTCTGCACACACCGAAACTGCTGATTCTCGACGAGCCGTTCACTTCGCTAGACGATCGTGCGATTGCCATGCTGAGCGAACTCCTGACCGAAGCACGCGGGCGCGGCGCCACGATTGTTCTATCGACGCACCAATTGCGCGAGGCAATGGCAATCGCGTCGCACGTGGCGCTGATTGAGAACGGCCGCCTGCGCTACGCCGGCGAGAGAACCGAAGAGATGCTGAATGACCCCGGACTCCTATACCGCCTCCATACCGAATTGGGTGCCGCGTGAGCGCGGGCTTGCGTCCTCAATGAGAACCCTGCGCCAGGCCCTCTCGGTGGCCCGCAAGGATCTCGCGATCGAGTTTCGTACAAAAGAATCGCTGAACGCGGCGGGCGCGTTCGCAATCGTAATTTTGCTGCTGTTCAGCTTCGCATTCGACCCGGCGGCCGATGCCACCCGCGAAATCGGCGGCGGGCTGCTGTGGCTGGTCTTCGCGTTCGCGGGAGCGCTGGTGTTTAACCGCGGCTTCGCGCGCGAACTGCCGAATGAGTGTCTCGATGCGCTGCTCTCCTCGCCGCTTTCGGCCGCAAGCCTGCTGCTTGGGAAGGCGATGGCAAGCTTTGTTCTGCTGCTCGGGGTGGAGTTAGTCTCCATGATTGTCTTCGGCATCTTCTACGACATGCGCTGGTGGGCACACCCCGCCGAACTGGCGGCGGTCTTTGTTCTGGCGACCTGGGGCATCGCAGCGCTGGGAGCGGTTTTTGGAGCGCTCACTGTGAATCTGCGGCTTCGCGAGCTGATGCTGCCCGTAATCATCTATCCATTGCTGATTCCGCTGCTGATTGCGGCCATTGAGTTGACCAACGCGCTTTTCGGTACCCAGCCGCTTACTCCTGACCAATTGTTGTGGGGACGCGTGCTGGTAGTATTCGATATTGTTTTTACAGCTTTGGCCTTTGGCCTGGCTGAAACAATTCTGGTGAACTAGTTGAAGACGGGTGGTGAACTCCCTATGCGTGAAAAAGTCGTGTTGGCGCTGGCAGTGGCTGCAGCCGGGCTTCTGGCCTATAACCTGTACCAGATCTTTATGGTTCTGCCGGATGAGGCAGCCCAGGGAGCCATCTACCGAATCATTTTCTTCCACGTTCCAGCGGCCATTACAGGCATGATCGGTTACTTTGTCGCGCTCACGCTCAGCATCCTGTACCTGTCGTCCGGTAATCTGCGCTTCGATTCGCTGGCTGCTTCGGTGGTGGAAGTGTCGGTCGTGTTTTCCGTTGTGAACATCGTCACGGGCAGCATCTGGGCGCGGATCATCTGGGGAATCTGGTGGACCTGGGATTACCGTCTGACGTCGGCGCTCGTCTGCGTACTGATCTTCAGCGCATATCTCATGATGCGGCGGGCGATTGAAGAGCCTACCCAGCGGGCGCGGCTCTCGGCTGCGCTTTGTATCTTTGGCTGCGTGGATGTAGTGCTCGTCTGGAAATCGATCGAGTGGTTCCGGACCCAGCATCCCGGGCCGGTGCTCAGCATTCGCACGGGAGGTGGGAGGATCGACCCCGCAATGGAGCACATGATCTATCTGAACCTGCTGGCGATTCTGCTGCTCGCAACCGCCCTGGTGCTGGTCCGCACGCGGCAGGAACAGACCGCCCGTGAGATCGATTCCCTGCGGCGGCTCGCCCACGCAGCATAGTGAATGAGAGGAATGTATGGCTTCCCGTAATTTCGCGTTCATGTTCTACGGCTTTCTGGCCGCCTGGCTGATTGTGCTGCTCTATGTCATCAGCCTGGCGCGGCGCGGCGCACGCCTCAAAAAGGAACTGGAAGACGTAAAGCACCTGGTCAGTTCCGGGCCACAGGGCGAATCCTCGCGGCTGAACGAACGCGTTCGCTAACTCAATGTCGTTCCTCATTGACCGTCGTAATTTCCTGAAAGCTTCGACCGGCGCGTTTGTCCTGGCAGCGGGACGAAGGACGCTGGCGGATGCGGGCGAGGTTCGGCTTGCCGTGCTTTCCGATACGCATATCGCCGCCGATCCGAATGACCGATTTCGGGGATTCTCGCCGCACTCCAACCTGAAAAAGACACTCGATCAGGTAGCGGCGAGCAGGTTCGACATGCTGGTCGTAAACGGCGATCTGGCGCGCCTGAACGGCCAGCCTGAGGACTACCTGCAGTTCGCGAAATATCTGGACCCACTGGCCGCACAGATGCCTCTCGTGGTGACGCTCGGCAACCATGACGACCGGAAGAACGCCCGCGCGGCACTCGTGAAACGCGCTGGTGAGGTGCAGCCGGTCGAGCAAAAGCTGGTGACCACCATAGATACGGGTCCGTTTCAGCTCGTCATGCTGGATTCGCTGATGGCGACCAATATCGTGGCGGGCCAGTTGGGGAAGTCTCAACGCGCCTGGCTGGCAGAGTATCTGGACGAACAAGGCAGCAAGCCGCTGATCGTGTTCGTGCACCACAATCCGGATCCGGAGGGTGATGCGGCGCTGGTGGATGCCGAGCGGCTGCTGGCAATTCTCCGGCCGCGAAAATCGGTGAAGGCGCTGCTCTTCGGACATACACACTTCTACGCGTATGACAAGCAGGACGGATTGCATCTGGTGAACCTGCCGGCGGTTGGCTATAACTTCGCCGACGGGAACCCGGTGGGATGGGTCGAAGCCGCCTTCCGCCCTCAGGGTGCCGCGCTAACGCTTCACGCCATAGCAGGCGAGACCAGGGACGACGGTAAAGTGACGATGCTCGATTGGCGGTAAGGCGCGCCGGAACCAGTTCCAGGTTCATGAATCGCAAGGAGTTTACCTTCGTGAAACATTTCTGCACGAACGTGTGGGGCTGTGTTACCCTGAAAAGGTAAATAAATCGAGATTAAGGTAAAGACGAGGAGTATCGTTTCTAGCATGGCCCTGGCGGTAGAAGAGAAGTCTCAAGTCATTAGTAAGTACCGGATCAACAAGTCGGATTCCGGTTCGCCGGAGGTCCAGGTAGCGCTTCTGAGTCAGCGAATCTTGCAGCTCACAGAGCATTTTAAGACGCATCACAAGGACCACCACTCCCGGCGCGGTTTGCTGACGATGGTGGCTCGCCGTCGAAAGCTGCTTAACTATCTGAAGGATCGCAGTCCAGAGCGTTATAAGACTCTTATTCAGAGCCTCGGCATTCGCCGCTAGTTCGGTTTCCAAGCAGGCGCGGGTCGGGCTCCGTTTTTTGCCCGACGTACAAACCGCGTGACACCATCTTGAAGGATGGTTCCTCCCGCTTCAAACTCTAAGTCCTGACTTAATCCCGAAGTTGGTCCGCCACGCCAGCTTGCTGTTGGCGAGCGTTTACATATAGCGAATGTGGATGCGGATCACGCATCGGGAATTTGAATGTCACACACAGTTGAAATAGACCTTCAAGGGTCAAAGGTCTCGCTTGAGACCGGCAAGATTGCCAAGCAGGCGAACGGCTCGGTTGTTGTTCGCTCGGGCGACTCGGTAGTGCTGGTTACCGCCTGTTCGGCGGAGAAGCCGAAGCCGGGCGCAAGTTTCTTCCCGCTGACGGTCGATTACCGTGAGTACATGTACGCCGCCGGCAAGTTTCCGGGCGGCTTCATCAAGCGGGAAGGCCGTCCGTCGGAGAAGGAAATCCTGACGAGCCGGTTGATTGACCGGCCTGTCCGTCCGCTTTTCCCGGAGGGTTTCAGTTGTGAAACCCAGCTCATCGCCATGGTGCTTTCGGCCGATCCGGAGCACGATCCCGGCGTTCTCGCCATTATCGGCGCCGGCGCGGCGCTGGCAACCTCAGATATTCCCTTTCATCATGTTCTCGGCGGCGTGCGGGTTGGCCTAATTGGTGGCTCCTTCCGCGCAAATCCGAGCTATGAGGAGACCAAGGACGCCAAGCTGAGCATCATCGTCGCGGGCACGGATGAAGGCATCGTGATGGTGGAAGCCGGCGCGAACGGAGCCTCGGAAGAGGAAGTCGTCGAAGCCATCGAATTCGGCCACGATTGCTGCAAGAAGATCGCCGCTGGCATCCGCGAGCTGGTGAAACTTGCCGGCAAGCCGAAGCGCGAATTTACTTCGCCCGCCATCAACGAAGATATGCTGGCGAAGATCTCCGCTTTCGTGCGTACGGAGCTCAGTGACGCTCTCGACACCAAGAAATACGGCAAGCTCGAGAGCTACAGCCGCGTCGATGAGGCGAAACAAAAGGCCATTGCACTCTTCACTGAAGAAGCCGAGCAGGCGGAAGCGGCCAAGATTTTCGACCATCTCAAAGAGCGCATCTTCCGTGACGAAATGCTGAAGGAGCGGCGGCGCCCGGACGGTCGTGCGTTCGACGAAATTCGGCCTATTACGTGCGACGTCAGCGTTCTGCCGCGCACTCACGGTTCCGCGATCTTCACGCGCGGCGAAACCCAGGCGCTCGTCACCACTACGCTCGGTACGAAAGATGACGAGCAGCGGATTGAAATGTTCGATCCGAACGAAACCTCCAAACGGTTCATGCTGCACTACAACTTCCCGCCGTTCAGCGTTGGTGAGGTTGGGTTTATGCGTGGTCCGGGTCGCCGCGAAATCGGCCACGGCGCGCTTGCGGAACGGGCACTTTCTCCGGTCATTCCAGATGAAAAGGCATTCCCTTACACGCTGCGTGTCGTAAGCGACATTCTGGAATCGAACGGTTCCAGCTCGATGGCAAGCGTCTGCGGTGGCACGCTTTCGCTGATGGATGCCGGTGTGCCAATTGCGGCGCCTGTAGCGGGTATTGCGATGGGTCTGGTGCTCGAAGGCGATCAGTATGCTGTGCTGACCGATATCGCAGGCGCGGAAGACCACTACGGCGATATGGACTTTAAAGTCGCCGGCACCAGCAAAGGCATCACCGCCTTGCAAATGGACATCAAGGTGCCCACGGTCACGACCAAGATCATGCGCGAGGCGCTGGAGCAGGCACGCAAGGGCCGGCTGGAGATTCTCGCCAAGATGGTGGCGACAATCGAAGCGCCCCGGACGCAGCTTTCGCAGTACGCTCCGCGGATCTACACCACCAGGATTCCGACCGACAAGATCCGCGAGCTCATCGGCCCGGGAGGTAAGGTCATCAAGGGAATCATCGATCAGACCGGCGTCAAGATCGACGTGTCGGACGACGGTACGGTCAACATCTTCGCTTCCGACGGCAACTCGGCGAACCGCGCCCTGCAGATGGTGAGCGATATTGCGGCTGTGGCGGAAGTAGGCAAGACCTACCTCGGGAAGGTTGTCCGGATTGCGGACTTCGGAGCCTTCGTCGAAATCTTCCCCGGCACGGACGGACTTCTTCACATCAGTGAGATCTCCGAAAGCCGCATCAAGAACGTTCGCGACGAGCTCAAAGAAGGCGATCAGATCCTGGTGAAGGTGCTGGCGCTTGAAGGCAACAAGATTAAGCTGAGCCGCAAAGCGATCTTGAAGGAGCAGCGCGAAAAACTGAAGGCGGGCGCCGAGAAATCGGAATAGCGGACGCAGTTCGGCAATAGTTACGCGGGCGGGCCCTCAAGGCCCGCCTTTTTTGTGCGTTATTCTCGGGTAACTGCAAATGGATGAGTATTCAGTGCACGTCAGAACGGGATCTGAAATCGAGGTGTCGCTCCGCGGCTATCTAAAAAAACTCGGCCTGTTCCTCCTTCTGAGCAGCCTGGCCGTCTACTTTTACATTTTCAATGTCTCGGCGGGCGTGCGCCTGACTCTCGATGTGGCCTCGGCCAAGCCGTCCGTTGCCCGCCTTTTCTACGACGTCGGCCGCGGTTACCAGGACGACGATTCGCGTTCGGTGCCCGTATCATCTACTTCCATCGATTCCTTTCGGCGCCTGGAATTCGAACTGCCCGGGTACGACATCTGGAGCTTGCGCTTCGATCCGCTTGCGAGCGCTGGTGCTTTTGCCGTGAAGAACGTAGCCGTCCGGTGGGGCGATCACGTGCTGTTGCGGATTCCCGCGTCGGATATCGTTGCATTCCGCGATATTGCGGCAAGAGTGCAGCACGGGGATGCGGTGTATTTCACGGCCCTTCCGGGTGCCACCGGTCCCTCGCTCACCTTCAAGCTCCGCCAGCCGTTGAGTCTGAAGCGGGCTATCCGCCGGCAGCGTTTTCATTCCCTCTTCGCGGCGCTCAGTGCACTGCTCGCCGTGTCTGTTCTGCTGATAGCACTGCGTGGCGGGGTGTGCGCCTGGATCCGCGTCCTAAGCTCTCCGGTAAAACGAATCGATGCCGCGTTCGGACGGTCCGCTCGAAGCGTATCCAGCCCCGAGTTTCTCACGCTCGATTCGCGCGCAATCTGGTTCTACGCGGCTTGTCTGGCGGTCTTTACAGCGGCAGTTGGGGCCCGGTTAAATGGCTCTTCCGCAGGTATGTATCCCTCCGGCTACCGGCACGGAGCCGGGGCCAGGATCTGGATCGGAGAGCCAAGATCATCCCGGGCGGATGAGTGGAGTTATGTCACGCCCGATATCCTGAACCAGTACTTTCGCGCGGATCGATTCGAAACGGTCCACTCGGAGATGGGCGGCCATTCGGCCGCACTGACCGGCAATATTCCTGTCCGGCACGCCTCGACGCTATTCCGCCCGCAATATTGGGCCTTTTTCTTCCTGCCGATTGACTATGCATTTGCGTTCTATTGGCAATCGAAAGCGCTGCTGCTTGTACTGGGCGTGTTTACCTGGCTTCTGCTGCTGACACGGTCTACCTTCTGGTCCGCGACCGGCAGTCTGTGGTACTTCTTTTCACCGTTCACCCAGTGGAGTTACTCCTGGCCTTCGGCACTGCCTGAGATGATTGGGCTTCTGTGCCTGGGAACGGTTTTTGCGTGCTACCTGACCGTGGGCAGAAGCAAATTGGGTTTGCTGCTTGCAAGCGCGGGGACTGCGATCTGCGCTATCGATTTCGCCATCTGCGCTTACGTTCCGCACATGATCCCGCTGTTCTGGGTGGCTGCGTTGTTTTTCGTTGCCTGGAGTATTGCCAACTGGCGCGACATCGTGCGGCGGCAAGGATTAGCTTTGAGGATCGCCGCGGTCGTCCTTACCGTATTAGTGGTCGCGGCCGTCGGCCTGTATGTCTACCGAGACCTTCAACAGGCTCTTATCGGAATCGCGAACACGGTGTATCCCGGCCGGCGCATCGTGCCCGGCGGTTCGACGCCGCTTTACTTTCTGGTCTCGCATTTCATGCAATGGTCCGAAACCGAGCAGCGCGTGCCTCTGGCGGTAGGCAATATCTGCGAGGGGTCCGGTTTTCTTTGGCTCGCACCGCTTGCGCTGATATGCCTGTCGCGGCTCAGCCTGACAAAATTCCAGAAGTTGGCGTTGGCATCGCTGTCAATTGCCTTCTGTCTCTTGGTAGCGTGGCTGATCTTTCCTGTTCCCGCGAGCGTCGGAAGCATTCTTGGTCTGAACCGGACGTTCGGCGCGCGCGTAACCCCGGCGCTGGGTCTGGCGAATGTTGCCATCGTCGTTCTTTGCGCGGCAACGATGCGCGCCAATAGCCTCCGGATCAAAACACCGTGGATACGACTGGCTGCCGCTGCGGCCGGATTTGCGATGCTCTGGCTTGCATTGCATTGGGCAGACGGAAAGTTGGCGGCATTCTTTACCGGAAAGCAAGTTTTGTTCGCCGCCCTGTTCACAACGGTTCTCGTCTTCCTTTTTCTGAGCGGATGGAAATTGACGTTCGCAATGGCTCTTGTTCTCCCGTCGGCGATTGTCTTCGGAGCGGCGAACCCTGTCGAACAAGGCATGGGCGTGTTCACAAAGTCAGAGCTGCACCAGTTCGTTCGGCAAAATCCGCAGTTGCTCAACGGCAAATGGATCATGTTTTCGGATTCAGTTGTGAATTCCGGTTTTCTCGCCGCCACCGGGTGCGACGTCTACACGGGCACACACTACCTGCCCGATGTGGATCACTTCCCGGTGTTTGCCGCCCATGGTTTGGATTTGCAGACGCTGAACCGTTCGGGCTACCTCGATGCCCATCTCCGCGGTCCGGAGGAAAAGATGAGGCTGGAACGGCCAAGTCCCGTGGTCGTTCAGTGGGATGTGAGCCCGGCGGATCCAATCTTAAAGGAACTTGGAATCAAGTATGCCGCCTTTGACCGGCAGCCCTCCGCAGACCTGCTTCAGTTCATGGAGCCTCTGGCCTCGAAGCCCGTAGATGGGTTCTGGCTTTACCAGTTGCGGTAAGTGCCAACGCTCGCTCAGATGCCAGTGAGCCGAATGAAAACCGCCGCGATGGCAGCTCCGCAGAGCGGGCCCAGGATCGGCACCCAGGAGTAGCTCCAATCAGAATCCTTTTTGCCTGGTATGGGCAGGAAGCTATGCGCCAGACGCGGACCCAAATCACGGGCCGGATTGATGGCGTAGCCGGTGGTTGCGCCGAGCGATAAGCCGATACTCCAGACAACTCCGCCGACGAGCAGCGGACCAAGCCCGGGTGCCACCCCGCCCGGAGCCAGTCGCCGCGAGACCAGCGCGGATGCGGCCACCACCAGCACAAACGTTCCGATCACTTCGCTAAGAAAATTGCTGGCGGGGCGGCGAATCGCGGGGATGGTGCAGAAGCAGGAAAGCTTCTTTGCGGCATCGTCGGTCGGCTTCCAGTGGGGCAAATAAAATAGCCAGACGAGAATCGCGCCGGTAATGGCGCCCAATACCTGAGCCGGAATGTAGGTCCAGAGACGTTCGGCGTGACCGGTCATCAGTACCGATGCAACCGTGAACGCAGGGTTCAAATGTGCGTCCTTATCCCCGATCGAGATGCTTACCGCAACCCCTGCAAACACCGCCAGCGCCCATCCGGTAGTGATTGCCAGCCAGCCGGCATTTTCGGCCTTCGATCGCGCGAGCAGCACGCCGCCTACCACCCCATTCCCTAACAGGATGAGGATCATTGTCCCGACAAACTCTCCCAAAACCGCTGCGTCCAGGTGCATGCTAGAGCAGTGTCCGCCTTTCCTTTGCGATCCGATTGCTAACTGCGTATTGTGACTTCAGGCCGCGTCGTTCCAAAGATAGGCTTGGGCCAGATTCCGGAACAAATCAATTTGCGCCTTCTGCCAATTCTCATCACGGCCCAGTTCGCGCGCTATCAAATCCGCAACGACCGGAGCCGCCTCAATGCTGGCCGCCGCATCGAGGAACAACGCCCTGGTGCGGCGCGAGAGTACGTCATCGACTGTTCGGGCCATTTCGTGCCGCACCGCCCACACCACTTCCGCCTTACGGAAAGGCAGGCGCGGGTGCAGTAGCTGGTTCAGCTCCGCGTTTTCGCCCAGGCTGTGCAGGAGCGGCAGATCCGCCCCGTAAACCCGCTCCCAGTCGTTTCTCGCTTCAGGGGCAGTTGTCCAGCCATGCAGCCTGAGATTGGCTGTCTGCGAACTGCCCGCTGCGAGGCCGCCCAAGGGAGCCGCGCGGTTGACCACGTCTTCAGCCATCTTGCGGTAGGTCGTCCATTTGCCTCCGGTAATCGTTACCAGCTTCGATGGCGAAATCAGAATGGTATGGTCCCGCGAGATCGCTGCTGTGCTTGCGGCGTCTTCCTGCCGCACCAATGGCCGCTGGCCGGACCACGTACTTCGGACTTCGTTCTCCTTTGGCCGCCGTCCCAGAAAGCGCTCAATATGATCAATAAGGAACTTGCGCTCCTTCGGCATGGCATATGGATCGTATTCAGGCCGCGGCACGGGATCGTCCGTGGTTCCGACGACCACGCGGTCGTGCCACGGGATGGCAAACAGAACACGGCCGTCCGCGGTTTTCGGGATCATCATCGCCGAGTCGCCGGGGAGAAATTCGCGTGGCAGCACCAGGTGCGTTCCCTGACTCACCGTAACCGCCGGTTTCCTCTGGGGGTCGTCTAGACACCGCAGCGTGTCGGAGAAGATGCCGGTGGCATTGATTACCACCTTCGCTTTGCACACGAGATTCGCGCCGCTTTCCGCCTCGGTTGCGGCGATGCCCGAAACGGCGCCGTTCCGCTTGATCAAACCGGTAACGCGAGTGTAGTTGAGCGCCATTCCACCGAGATCGAATAGCGTTCGAAGCAACGCGATCGCGTAACGGGCATCGTCGAACTGCCCGTCATAGTAAAGGATTCCCCCTTTTAGTCCCTCTTTTCTAACAGTCGGGAGCGCTTTGATCGCGGTGCGGCTCGACAGAATACGCGAACGGCCGATTGCTTCCCGGCCCGCCAGCAGGTCGTACGCAGTGAGGCCCACGCCGTAAAAAGGCAGTTCCCATAGGGAATACGCCGGAATCACGAACGCTCTTCGGTGGGCAAGATGAGGCGCATTGCGCAGCATGCGCCCACGTTCGCGCAGCGCTTCGAGAACAAGCTTCAGGTCCCCTTGCTGCAGGTACCGCACCCCTCCGTGGACGAGCTTCGTGCTTCGGCTGGAGGTCGCCTTGGCGAAATCCTGCGCTTCGAGAAGCAGCGTCCGGAAGCCGCGCGAAGCAGCTTCGACCGCCGTGCCCAAACCTGTCGCGCCGCCGCCCACGACGATGAAATCCCATTCGCGTTCCGTGCCTATCTCGCGCAGTACATCGTCACGGTTAATGATTGCGCTGATCATTTCACGCGGTTTCCCAATCTCGGGCGCGCTCAAGCGCCCGCCGCCAACCTGCCAGCCGTGCGCACCGTTGCGCTTTGCTCATATGCGGCGTGAAGGTGGCGTCTGCGGTCCAGTGTTTTTGAATGGCAGCCTGATCGGGCCAGAACCCTATCGCCAAGCCCGCCAGGTAGGTAGCTCCCAGGATGGTAGTCTCCGGGTTCGACGGGCGCGTGACCGGAACGCCAAGCAGGTCCGCCTGAATCTGCATCAGAAGGTTGTTGCAAGCTGCGCCGCCATCCACTCTGACTTCCTTCAGCGGCACTCCCGAGTCGCTCTCCATCGCAGATATGATGTCGGCAATCTGGAATGCGATGCCTTCGAGTGCAGCTCTCGCGATATGCGCCCGATTGGCGCCCCGCGTAAGACCTAGAATGGCGCCGCGGGCGTATTGGTCCCAATGCGGGGCGCCAAGTCCGGAAAAGGCCGGAACCAGGTAGACGCCGGCTGTGTCCGGCACGCTTGCTGCAAGCTCTTCGATCTCGGAAGCGCTGCGGATGATCTGCAACTCATCGCGCAGCCACTGAACCACAGCGCCGGCGATAAAGACGCTGCCTTCGAGCGCGTACGTCGTCGTCCCATCCAGCCGCCACGCAATTGTGGTCAGCAGCTTGTTGCGCGATTCAACCGGCTGATCTCCCGTGTTCAACAGCATGAAGCTGCCGGTGCCGTATGTGCACTTCACCATTCCGGGCTGAACGCAGGCCTGCCCAAAGAGCGCCGCCTGCTGATCGCCCGCAATTCCTGCTATGGGAACACCGGCCAGCACTCCATGGCACTTGCCGCAGACCTCGCTCGAACTCACGACTTCAGGGAGCATCGAACGCGGAATCTGAAACAGGTCGAGCAGTTCGTCATCCCACTGCCCGGTCCGGATATTGAACAGCATTGTGCGCGAGGCGTTCGTCACATCGGTGACATGCCGTTCGCCATCGGTGAGTTTCCAAATGAGCCAGCTATCGACCGTTCCGAATGCCAGGCGGCACTGCTCTGCGAGCTTGCGGACACCGGGCACATTATCCAGAATCCATCGGATCTTGCTGGCCGAAAAGTAGGCATCAATCACCAGCCCGGTCTTGTGCTGGATCTTCGCTTCGCAGCCCTGCTCGCGTAACTGATCACAGAAGCCGGCGGTTCGCCGGTCTTGCCAGACGACGGCGTTGTAAACCGGCTCGCCGGTCTGCCGATCCCAGACGATTGTGGTTTCGCGCTGGTTTGTGATGCCGATAGCAGCTATGCTCTCGGGCTGGCCGCCGCCTTGGGCGAGAGCATCCATTGCAACGCCGAACTGCGTGGACCAGATCTCACCGGGGTCATGTTCGACCCAGCCCGGTTTCGGGTAGATTTGCCGAAAGAGGGCCTGCGCCCGGCCGTGAACCTGGCCGTCCTGGCTAAGCAAGACTGCTCGCGAACTGGTTGTTCCCTGATCTAATGCGAGGATATACTTCACCCGCACATCCTTTCTGGCGATCTCGATAGCCGGTGAGATTCGCGCACCAACTGAGATTATCAAGGGTGCCTTAATGAGCCCGCTGTTTAGCAGCGACGTGAAGAGTCAGGCCGGCGCCTTCCCTCCTGGCGGAGATTCTTCAGCGAAGCTTGGATGCTATGCGGTGCTGGCAATCGTCCCGGCAAGCGGGCTACTTGCCACTGCATACTCGCGCCGCGGCATGCGCCCGGCAAGAAAGGCGGCGCGGCCGGCCTCAACTGCAAGCTTCATGGCGTGCGCCATACGCTCGGAGTCGTCCGCTTCGGCGATGGCGGTGTTCAGCAGCACTCCGTCATAGCCGAGTTCCATGGCGATCGCGGCATCCGAAGCCGTCCCGACCCCCGCGTCGACAATCAGCGGCACGTTTGTGATGGCTTCGCGCAGTATCTTGAGATTGGTTACGTTCTGAATTCCCAGGCCCGAGCCGATGGGAGCGGCCAGCGGCATGACGGCAGCGGCGCCGGCATCGATCAGCTTGCGCGCATTCACCAGGTCATCGGTGGTGTAGGGAAGCACCACAAATCCCTCTTTCACCAGCACTCGTGTAGCTTCCAGCAGGCCTTCGTTATCGGGAAAGAGTGTCTTCTCGTCGCCGATCACTTCGAGTTTGATCCAGTTCGAGAGACCTACCTCGCGTGCCAGGCGTGCCGTTCTGATGGCATCCTCTGCCGTGTAGCAGGCAGCCGTATTCGGCAGAATGTGGATCTTGGACCGATCGATAAAGTCGAGTTCCGATTCCTTCGAACGGTCCGTCAAATTGACGCGCCGCACCGCCAGGGTCACCATTTCGGTTCCGGCCGCGGCGTGACACCGCGCCATCAACGGTTTGCTTCTATACTTCCCCGTCCCAACGAACAGTCGGGAACGAAAGGTCCGCCCGGCAATGCTCAGTACATCGTCCATAAGTTCCATTATCCGAAGTGCGATCGGCGCCAGCGGCCAGGTGAATTGAAATAGATGGCGGAGACGCTCGCCCCGGATGTCATCCTGGAAGTTCGTATGAGCGCGGCGACGAGTACAGCACCAACCGACCTCTCCGCCGACGTGCGGCGCGTGATCAAGCTGGCGGTTCCGGTGGCGCTGGGCGAACTGGGCTGGATGGCCATGACCGTAGTGGACACGATTATGGTCGGCAGTCTCGGTCCCGCCGCGATCGGCGCGATTGGGGTAGGGAACAGTGCGTTCTATACCTTCGCCATTTTCGGCATGGGTCTGCTGCTCGGTCTGGATACCCTGGTTTCGCAGGCGTTCGGCGCCGGAAATCGCGAAGACTGCCACCGCTCGCTCGCGCAGGGCGTGTATGGCGCCCTGTTTCTCACCGTTCCGCTCATGGCGATCTTCGCGTGCATGCCGCCGTCGTTCAAAGCACTCGGCATCAATGCCACGGTCAGCCGGCTGGCCGGCTCCTTCGTTACTACCCTTAGTTTTTCCACCCTTCCCTTGCTGCTCTACGGAGCGTTCCGACGCTATCTGCAAGGCATAGGTCACGTCCGGCCTGTGATGTTCGCGCTGGTCAGCGCGAACCTGATCAACTGGTTCTTTAACTGGCTCTTCATTCAGGGGCATTGGGGCTTTCCGGCGCTGGGCGTGGTGGGCTCGGCGCTTTCGACTTGTCTGGCGCGCGTGTACATGGCGGGCACGCTGGCCTTCTTCATCTGGTGGTTTGAGCGAGGACTTCGGCCTGGGTTCGGCAATCTGTTCCAGAAGCCCGATTGGGATCGCTTGCTCGCGCTCGGGCGCATTGGCCTGCCGGCGGCTATGCAGATTCTGCTCGAGATAGGCGCGTTCGGCTCTGCCGCCGTTCTGGCCGGGCGTCTTAATCCCGTTGCGCTGGCGGCCCATCAGATCGCGCTGAACTGTGCGGCCGTAAGCTATATGGTTCCCTTGGGTATTTCCTCTGCAGCGGCTGTTGCAGTGGGTCATGCAATCGGCCGAGGCTACCCGGATGCCGCCCGGCGCAGCGGATTCATTGCGGTTGTGCTCGCGTGCGCGTTCATGATGTGCTCGGCGGTTGCTTTCCTTACCATCCCGCGACAGATTCTTCGCGTCTACACGACTGACGTTCAGGTCTTGCAGATCGGGGTCGGGCTGCTGGCCATTGGCGCATGGTTTCAGCTCTTCGACGGCATTCAAACAGTGGCTACGGGTGCTCTCCGCGGGTTAGGGGATACGCGCATCCCCATGTTCGTCAATCTCGCCGGGTACTGGTTCTTCGGGCTGCCTATCGGATACGTGCTCTGCTTCCACTACGGCCGCGGCGTGTACGGCCTCTGGTGGGGACTGACGTTAGCGCTGATCGCTATATCGCTTGTACTGCTCGTCAGTTGGCAGCGGAAGGCTTCACAACTTCGGTTGACTCCGTATATGAAACAAGCGGCTCGAGATTAGCCGCCACGCCGAACAGAAGCGCCCCGTGCTACCTTCACACCAAAGGAGCAATATGCGATTGGCTGCGCTGCTCGCTCTTGCGGGCTCGATCACTGTCGGGTTGTTTGCACAGGCTCCGCCGTCGTCGACACTAAAAGTCGGTGACAAGGCGCCAGACTTTACCCTGCCTTCAACGGACGGCAAATCCGTCCACCTGGCTGACTACATCGGCAAGAGCACCGTTGTGCTGGCGTTCTTTCCCGCGGCGTTCACCGGTGGTTGAACGGCTGAGATGAAAGCATACCAGGCTGGTATGCAAAAGTATGAAGAATCCGGCGCAAAGGTCTTCGGCATCAGTACGGACAACAGCCCTTCGCAGAAAGCCTTCGCCGAGAGTCTTGGACTATCGTTCCCGTTATTGAGCGATTTCGTCGATCGCAAGGTCTCACAGGAATACGGAATCTTTATCCCGAAGTATGCGGTAGCCAATCGAGTCACCTTCGTGATCGACAAAGAAGGCAAGATTGCGTTTATGGAGCAGGGCGGCGACGCGGTAAAGATGCTTGGCGCTCCAGACGCGTGCAGCCGGCTCGCTCATAAGAAACCGTCAACGTCCTAGCATCGTAATCACGCGCTGGTGAGTTCATTCACGATGGCGACAGTCCGGTCCACTTCTTCCGGGCTATTGAATATGTGCGTGCATTGGCGAACTCCGTTTACCTCGCCCAGGGACCGGGGCCTTAAGCGACCTCGGTTCCAGAACTCCTCCTGCAGTTTCCCGCCATTCATGCCCTCGACGCTGTAAACGGTAATGCCTGCACACAGCGCTGGATCGCTCGGCGAGAAAATCTTCACCTTCGCGTTTTCCCGCAAGCCGTCGCGCAAGCGATCTCCAAGGAACTTGATTCGTTCCTGGACACGCGCCGGGCCGATCTCGAAGTGAAAATCGAGCGCCGCATCCATCCCCATCAGCAACGATAAACTGCCGGTCCCGCGCTGCGAGAAGCGATAGCCATCGTCTTCGTGGTTATCCCAGTTCGTACTGGCGAGCGTCGACCAGATGTGCGGTGCCGCATCGCGACGCACGTAGAGGAACCCGTTTCCTGCCGGTGCGAGCAGCCACTTGTGAAAGCAACTCACATACGCATCGCAGCCGATCTCCCGCACGTCCACCGGTATGTGCCCCAGCGCCTGGGCGCCGTCAAATACGGTGAAAATGCCTCTCCGCTGTGCCTCGTCCGCGATCTGCTTGGCGGGCACAATCGCGCCGCTGACGGTAATAACATGCGATATCGCGATTACTCTGGTCCGCGGAGTGATCGATTTCGCGACGATATCGAAAATCTCTGCCTGGCTGTGAGCAGGCCGCGGGAGCTTCACCATTCTCACGACGGCGCCATGCCGCTTCTCGGCGAGCAGCCAGGAACTACGACCGCCCGGGTGCTCCTGATCGCTGATGAGGATCTCATCGCCGGGCTTCAGATCGAGGCCGTTCGCGACAAAGCTCATCGATTCGGTCACGTTTTCGGTGAGCGCTACCTCTTTCACATCCGCATTCACCAGGCGTGCGGCTTTTGCCCTTATATCCGTGAACGAATCGTAGCCTCCGATCCAATTAGGCCCCTTGTAATCCCAGTCCGCCAGATCGGTAGCCATGGTGTGCAGATGCGCTACGACGCGGTCCAACACGACCTTCGGCATGGCCCCGATCGTTCCGTTATTGAAAAAGACTTTATCGCGCGCCAGCAGAAATTGATCCCGTACTCTGGCCCAGTAGTCGGGGTTATCCGCATGAGGTAGCGAAGAACCGGTCTGCTGAGCAGCGTCGGCCGAAACGCCTAGGCTGGTTAGCAGCGGCACAGCAGCCGCGGAACGAAAAGCGGATTTGAGGAAGTCGCGCCGGGCGGTCATGGACTTCAGGATAATCCGCGTTCACGGATGCTGGTTCGCGCCGTTTTCGACCGATTTCGGAACTCCGCTGACCTTCAAGTCGCCAGCAGCAGCGCAAGTGTTGCGAGCAGCAGCGCCGGGGACGTCACCAGAATGCCGGTCTTGAGGAAATGCCAGAAACCGACCGTTACTCCCTCGCGCCGTAATGCGATCAGCCAAAGGATGGTGGCAAGGGAACCGGTAATCGAAAAGTTCGGTCCAAGATCCACGCCGACCACCGCAGCGTTCCGGATCAACTCCGGCACATGATCCTGCACTGCGTGTCCCACAAGCAAGCCGACCGGTAGATTGTTTGCAAGATTGCATATGGCGGCGATCGAAAAAGACGCGGTCAGTGTCCCCGCCACCGGAGCCCATGATGCCAGGTAGTGCATTCCGGCCCGCGCATCGTTTATGGCGCCGGCCGCGTCCAGCCCTTCTACGATGACAAACAATCCCGCAACCAGCGGCAGTACGCCCCATGGGACGTGCCGCAACACTGGTACAAACGCAGTCTTGTCGCTAACGAGTACAGCGGCGAACACCACAAGCGCTGCGATACACGTGGGCAGGCCCAAGTCTTTGCCGAGTGCCGACGCGAGAATAAGCACGACCGCTGTTGCAAGAATTCCGAAGGCGATGAGACGGCCCGAGGCGGAAAGTTCGGGCTGCTCTCCCTCCGCGTTGGTGCATCCGGCCAGTTCTTTCCGGCTGAGGAACCTCAAAACAGCGTACGTCGCGGCAATGGAAACGGAGGAGGGCACGGCGAAAATCGCCAGCCATTCGAGCAGCGGCGGCATCCGGCTGCCGAAAATTACCAGATTCGCCGGATTCGAGATAGGCAGGACGAAACTGGCCGCATTTGCGATGAACGCACAAATGAATACATACGGCAGAACGGGGCCGCGCGCCTTCTTTACGGCAGCATAGACCGCCGGAGTGAGCA
>JAFAMD010000028.1 GCA_019233755.1 Acidobacteriaceae bacterium
TTGCTGCTATGTAGCAGCCGAAACAGCGAAAATCGACGCACCGGCGCCACATACTCCACCTCAGCCTCTATTCTGTTTCGACGAACTTACTCATCTCGGCCCTGCTGTTATCTCAGAAATTCCAGGGGTTCTGCCACGGGCTGCTAGACCAATACATTTCGAAATACCGGCGGAGGACCCGGCGCGGGCGATGGCATTCTATGAAGCGATATTTGGATGGAAGTTTCAAAAATGGGACTCGCCGATAGATTACTGGCTAATCACGACAGGCGACGAGAAAGAACCTGGCATCAATGGGGGACTTATGCCACGGAGAGACCCAGCCCAGCCGTGTGTAAACACCATCTCTGTCGCGACCCTCGACGAGACTTTGACATCGGTCGAGCACCATGGCGGAACGTGTGTCGTGCCCAAGATGCCCATTCCTGGAGTTGGCTGGTTGGCGTATTGCAAAGACACGGAGGGCCATATCTTTGGAGTGATGCAGAGTGATCCCGCCGCCCGGTGATTCGGACTTGATACTTGCGTGGCGTGCTGCCCGGACCGATCCGGCGAGTGTTCTACGCGCCGAATAGTGCCGGCTGGCGTCCCAGCATTAGAGTCCAGAAGGGTTTCACCAGAACGTTCGGGACATCGAATCTGCCCTTCGCCAGATCGTGGCCCGCGTTCTCGATCACAATCAATTCCGTCTTCGACGGGATTTCTTCAAGCGCGGTCGTTAGCTCCTGTATCGTGCCGAAGGGATCGCTGGTCCCATGAACGAACAGGCAGGGTATGCGAATAGCGGAAAAATGAGCTGTTCGTAGCTGCTCCGGCTTGTTTGGCGGATGCAATGGATAGGAGAGCAAGACGAGGCCGTCGCATATCTCGGGATCATCGGAGGCGAGGATGCTTGCTTGTCGCCCGCCGTAAGAGTGGCCGCCGAGAAAAACACGGCGGGAAACGGTGTGCCGCATCTCGAAAACAGCATCTTTCAAGCCGCTCCGGTCAGCGCTCGCGCTCGCCGGCGAAGGGGGACCAAACCGTCTTCTTTGCCGAAACGGAAGATCGCATCGCAGGACCGCGAGGCCGGCTGATGCGAAAGCGTCTGCGACTGCGATCAGCAGCGGCGCCTGACAATTGCTGCCGGCGCCATGGGTCAGCACCAGGCCGTCATCGGCGGCATGTTCGGGCTTATGCAGGAACCCGCTTACTGAATCGGAAGAGATGCGAATGATTTCACTCATAGGCTGTTTACATCCGTTCATTACACTGAGAGAAGGACTCCATGACGATACCTTATCCCGGATCTACCTCCTGGCCTGACTCTATTCCGGTCTTTTATCGTGCCGGCTGCAGCCGATTACGCTACAGGGGCGAGTGCAGGCCGGAGGGTCATCGGTAAGTGTCGCGCCAGCAAACCGATTTCGGCGAGAGCGTAGTGACTGTTGCGCCGCTTACCCGAGAGAAAACGATATTTGCGATTCTTGGCGCCATTAGCTTCTGTCATCTGCTGAATGACATGGTGCAGTCGCTGATTCCAGCGATCTACCCGATACTCAAGAACTCCTTTCGTCTCGACTTCGGCCAGATTGGGCTGATTACGCTGACCTACCAAATCACCGCGTCGCTGCTGCAGCCGTTCGTTGGGATTTATACAGATCGCAAACCGCACCCTTACTCGTTGCCGATAGGGATGGGCTTTACGCTCGTCGGTTTGGTACTTCTCGCGTGGGCGTCGAACTTCGGTATGCTGCTTGTAGCCGGAGCGCTGGTTGGAACAGGTTCGGCGGTATTCCACCCGGAGTCTTCGCGTGTGGCGCGGCTGGCTTCCGGTGGCCAGCATGGGCTGGCGCAATCGGTTTTTCAGGTGGGCGGAAATGGAGGCACGGCGCTCGGTCCGCTGCTGGCCGCCTTCATTGTGCTTCCGCATGGACAGCACAGCATTGCGTGGTTTTCAATAGCAGCTCTTGCCGGAATCGCCATTCTTACCAATGTGGGCCATTGGTACAAAGGGCATCCAGCTAGAACGGGTAATTCGAAGAGGACGCAAAGCGGCATACAGCCACGGCTTGCACGCAAGAAGGTTGTGCTTGCACTTACGGTGTTAGTTGCTCTTATCTTTTCGAAGTATTTCTATCTTGCGAGTCTCTCGAGTTACTACACGTTCTACCTGATGAGTAAGTTCCACGTGGGGGTTGGAAGCTCGCAGCTTTATCTTTTCCTGTTTCTCGGAGCTACGGCTGTGGGCACGCTTATCGGTGGACCGGTTGGCGATCGATTCGGGCGGAAGCTGGTTATCTGGTGGTCCATTTTGGGAGTTCTTCCGTTCACACTGGTGCTGCCGTATGCCAACCTCTTCTGGACAGCGGTTCTGACGGTGTTGATCGGACTGATTCTGGCGTCGGCTTTCTCGGCCATTCTCGTGTATGCGCAGGAGCTGATGCCGGGAAGTGTCGGAACCATATCCGGCATCTTCTTCGGGTTCGCGTTCGGCATGGGCGGCATCGGCGCCGCCGTGCTGGGCAAAGTCGCCGACGTCACGAGCATCGATTTTGTCTATCACGTGTGCTCGTTTCTTCCGGCCATCGGCCTATTGACGGCGTTCCTGCCAGATCTGAAAAAGGCAGGACTGGACCGGGCCCATGTTGCGGCGCGCTAGGAAGACCTGAACATTCCTCCGCAGAATGTTGTGACCCTCGGTTCTTCCAGACAAGTGGTAAGCTAAAGCGCGTGCAGCGTCTTCTCGATGCTCTTCGCGACGATCGCTCGAAGGTCACACTGGATATTGCCGCGCTTGAGATAGCGAGCATCGAATTTCCCGGATTGGACGCCGGTGCCGCCACATTCCGGCTCGACAATCTGGCGGAACAGGTGAACTCGCAGTTGTCGCCGAACGCAAACGCGCTTGATTTCATCAAGTGCTGCAATGAGCTCTTATTTGACGTTCTTCAATTCAGGGGCAATGAAGAGCAGTATTACGACCCGCGCAATAGCTGCCTGAACTCGGTATTGATGCGGCGCCTCGGTATCCCGATTTCACTATCGCTCGTGTACATGGAGATCGCGCGGCGCCTGGGCCGGCCCGTCTACGGCGTCGGGCTACCTGGACATTTCATCGTCGTCTATGAGGATGTCGGTGTGCGCTACTGGATCGATCCGTTCCATGGCGGACGCATCCTTTCGTTTGCCGATTGCTGTGCGCTGGCGAAAGAGGCGGCGGGCGTCGACCTTCGCGTGAACCCCGCGGTTTTAGCGCCGGTAACGAATAGGCAAATCCTGGTTCGGATTCTCACCAACCTCAAATCCATCTACTTGAGAGGGGAGGCGTTCGACAAGGCCCGGCAGGTTCTCGATCTCCTGATTCAGGCAATGCCCGATTATGCGGAAGAGTATCGTCACCGCGGGATTGTTCACCTCCGCCAATTGAACCACCGAGCGGCCAAAGCGGACCTGGAGGCGTATTTGCGACTGGAACCGAACTCACCGGAACGGGAACAGGTCGAGCGGCAGCTCCTGTTAATTGAGCGATGGAAGGCCGGGTTGAACTGACGAATTAAGTGTGCGCGGCTCCCTTAAGCTGCTGGACCCGATTGGCTACAAGCCGGAGGTCCTGGACGAATCGCGCGTACTCTTCTTCGTATCTCTCGGGCACGCGCAGAATCGCGGAGGGGTGAACCGTAGCGATCAATTCCTTGGCCCAGTGATGGGGAAAGAATTTGCCCCGTTCGGCGGTAATGCGGAAGTCACGGCCCATGAGCGATTGCGCCGCGGTGGCGCCGAGACAAACCACCAGTTCCGGCTCGATAGAAGTCAGCTCGGCTTCGAGCCACGGCCGGCAAGCCGAAATCTCGATACCGCTCGGTTTGGCGTGGATGCGCCGCTTGCCACGTTCGAGAAATTTGAAGTGTTTTACCGCGTTGGTGACGTAGATCTTCTCTCGATCGAGCCCGGCTTCGCCCATCGCCTTACTCAATAGCCGACCGGCGGGACCGACGAAAGGATGCCCGCGCCGGTCCTCTTCGTCACCGGGCTGCTCACCTACCATCACTACTTTGGCGTCCTGCGGACCTTCGCCGAAAACCACCTGCGTGGCGCGAGCGTAGAGCTCGCACCCCTGGCACTCCGATGCTGCCGCACGCAGCGCTGTCAGATTGCCGGTCGCCGGAACCCACTGGGCCGCCGAGTACTTCTGATTTCTCGCCACGTGCGTAACTTTCTCGGGAAGCGTTCGCTTCCTGATGTAAGACGCCGGGCGGAAGAGTCAGTTTCTCCGGATACCCGGTCAGCAAACGACTATGCTAATGCGTGAGGCCGCACCGCCTCACTAGGCCAATGCGTGAGGCCGCGCCGCGGCGGATTCAGCGGCTGCCTTGAAGTCCCCAAGATCGCCGCTCGCCTGCCATGGAATTTCAAAAGGCGCCGAGATGACTTCGACATTCGAGTTCAGCGACGGCACAAGGTTTTCGCTGACAGCGAGGTCGATCAACTCGAGCGTATTGTGAATGCGGCAGAAAGTGACTTCTGAAATGTCAATGCGCCCGACTGTAGGGGCGATGTTCGTAAGCGCTTCGCGATCAGTAGGGAAGTGAATCGGGGTTCGTATACAAGCCGGAGTGGAAGCGGTAAGCGAGTTGATGTAAGTAGGCTTCCAATCGACATCGTTTACCAGGCGATCATGCACCACATCCGCCATGCCGAGACCTACACCGCTGTGATAACTGAGCTCGCTGATGCTCCGCGCGTAGATGCGATGAACGGTGGGGAGTTCCGGCCAAGGATTATAGGTGCAATTCACGCTGCGATTGATCACCTTCGTATCCATCCCCGCCCCGCTGATGTTTTTGCCGATCTCGTCAACAATAAGGATGTCGATATCGGGAGCAGGCAGGTTTGCCTTCCACGATTTGACTTCGCTGAGCAGTTGTTCTTCCTTGGCGATCATCGCATCGAGCCCGACGGAGGCATTTACCGCCACCAGGCCGGCGGTTTCGTGATGAGCGCCTTCCTGAATGGCGAGTCCGCCGATGACTTTGTTGCTCGCAAACACCTTCGCGCCGACGCTGCGAATCATCTTTTCAAGCCCGATCCGGTAGCCGAACGTGTGATACTGGCGCGCTCCCGCGAATTTACCGAGACCGATGGCCATCATTTTGAAGAGCCCGCTCTCAAGTGCTCCAGAGAAATCTGTGTGCCACTTTACACGGCCGACCAGGAAGATGCCCTCTGCCTCAAAGGCGTTCTTATCCATGAACGTCTCAATGCCTTCCGGGGTCTTGCCGAGGGGGACGACGTCCAGGGAACTCACGACGGGTACGCCCATTGTGGCTTCGTGAATGCCGAAATGAGCGAGAACGTCCGCCTGCCCCTCGGCCGTCGCGGCCCCATGACTGCCCATCGCCGGGAAGAGGAAAGGCTGTACACCTTGTTCTTTCCAGAAATCAACGACGCTTTTGACGATCGTCCCGAGGTTCGAGATCCCGCGGCTGCCCACCCCGATTGCGAGCTTGCCGCCTTTGGGGATCCGGGACGAGAGGCCCGATTCGGAGAGCTCTTTTCGGATATGCTCGCGAATGTTGGTGATGGCACGATTGGGGAAATGTTGCCGGGCCAGCACGAATCTCGGGAAATTCATGCTTTTAGCATACTCTTTGCCCGGCTGAATGCCTGCTAAGTCTACCTAAGTTTTGAGCGCGCACAACGCATAAAACGGGCTGTGAGACTTCAGCCATCAGGAGAGACTTCAGCCATCAGGAGTTAGCGTTCAGCCATCAGCAACGGGCGCGCTTGGGGCGCGTTGTGAGTGAGAGAAACTGCTTCGAAGCCTTGGCGGTAGTGGCACAGTGGGAGAAGGTAGCGGAGCAGTTTCAGGAGAGGAGTCAGCCTTCAGCTTTTTTCAACCGCGCACAACGGCACAAAGCGCGCCTGTGCGCTTCAACTGAAACAGCGCGGCAGGCATCCGTTTCAACTCCGTGGCAGTTCCATGTGATCCTTTGGATCAATTAGCTTCACATCTTATTAGCTCCAGATCTGGCAAGCAGCAGGTGATACTCCAACTCGTTCGCCGATCCCATCGCGATGGAGCAATAACGGGCAAAATTCGGCACTGCCGTTTCTTCCGCATCCCTCAGCGAGGTTGGCGGGATAGAGGAGCAGGCGCGTAGGAGCCGACTGGCTAAACCGTACAGTTCTTCCCGCGGAAAGCAAGAGGACTGCCACACCTTCAGTTCGCGGAAATCCTTCATAATCTTGAACTGAAAGCTGAATGCTCTCCTGAAAGCTATCACTAAGCCTGCTAAGTCTACGCGTCGCTGCTGCCCCAGCTCTCTTCAAGCATGCTGGTGTATTCGCCGGAAGCGTAAAGGTCGAAAACGAATTGATTCGGCGTCGGGTTTTCGAACACGAATTCCTTCAGACGACTCTCATACCACTGGTCGAGGTAAGGGTGATAGCGCCTAAGAAAATCAGGCGAAAGAAGGTCAACAGTCGGGAGTTCCTGGAAGACCGCGTGCAGCGCGAAAGCGCGCCGGAACAGCGCGGTGAAGTCAAGCACCCCCCACGCCTCCAGCTTCAAGCGGACAGGGGCGGGCGTGTGACGGATCAGCAGAACGGCGAAGGTTTCGGGCCGGATGCAGCGGCAGATGAAATCCTCGTAGGCACGCACGGTTTCAGTGCACTGATCGGTCCAGCGCGTGATGTCCTTACCGATATAGAACAGCATCCGAAGTTCGGCATACCTTCCGCGGAGCAACTGCCGATCGAGATCTTCCAGAGGTGTGGCATCCCGCGGCAAGAACCCTTGGAGAGCGAGGCTTGCCCGCGAACTCTCCATCAAGACGGACGTATCTTCCGAGGTAGAGAACGGATGTAGTATCAACGGGGGAAGTCGGAAGCATTCGGTGCCGGCCGTCCTCATGGATGTTTCCGCTATGGCTTTCAAGTGAGTGTACCCAAAATTGCGCAGGTCCGGGCGGAGGTCAATCCAACCCGCAAGGAAGCGTATCGGCAGCATTACCCGAAAGATGACGCGTTTGGAGGCAATAAGGGCCTTACACCGGCCGGGGAATATCCCTATGCACTCTAGTGCTTCATCGCGGTCGGCATCGAGACCTCGCAACACTTTTCTGAAGTCGGCCCCGGAACCGACGCAGGGCGGTTCAGCTCCACTTTGATTACGGAGTCGAGCGTGCCCCACTCCACCGCGCCCGAGAGTTGCCGGCCGTTCACGAAGCTGGTCGGCGTTTGTTGGATTTGCAGAGCCTCTCCGGCCTTCAGGCTTTGATTCACCTGGTCCGCCATCGCGTGGGTATCGATGCAGGTTCCGATTTTGCCGGTATCGAGCTTCTGATCCTTAGCGAATCCCAACGTCTTCTCTCGTAAATTCGTCGGGTTGATCTCCTGCTGGTGCTGGAAAATCCAATCGTGAAACAGCCAGAATGCTTCGCTTTTCTGAGCCGCAATGCATTGTCCTGCTTCGGCCGCTGCGAATGCCCAGGGATGGATGCTCGGGATGGGAAAATCCTTGTACACGACGCGTACATCGTTCGGATACTTCTGCGAAATGTTATCGCGAACCGTCTTGGCAAACGCCCGGCAGTACGGGCATTCGAAATCGCTGAAGATCACGAGCGTTACCTTCGCGTTTGCAGGCCCGAAAGAAGGACCGGTGGTCGGCAAATGCTGCAGCGTGTCGAGGAACGGGTTGGCGTCGAGGTTCCAGATGGATCCGTTGATGAAATTCCGCCCGTCCGGCGCAACGTAATACACCCGGTCGACTTTGGTCTGCTCGGTACTGAGATGGACGAGCACTCGGTAATAGCCCTTGAACGGACTCGGGGTAGGGTCGTCGATTGCAAACTTAACGCCGGGCGTGAAACCCTCGGCGTAGCGCAGATAGGTCTCGAGCCGCTGCTTATCCAGTTTTGGTGGCTCCGGCTGCGCAGCCGAAACGGTGCCCGTCAATGAGCAAGCGGCGATAGCAAGCAACAGAAGCAGTATCGTCTTGTGCAGTCTCGCCTTATAGAGCTTCGATTTCGGCATATTTCTGTTTCAGTGTTGCATAGCAAGCGGCGATCACACGTCTGAAATGCCTGCTCACTATACTGGGGATTGCCTTTTGTTCGCCGCTATCTGCCGCTGTTCACCGTTGCGTTTGCAATCGCCTGTTTCTACCTTTACGGCCTTAACAGGGTAGGAGTGCTCGGGCCGGACGAGCCGAGATATGCGGCTATCGGCCGTGCCATGGCGCACACCGGCGACTTCATTACGCCAAAGCTCTGGGGGGCTGCCTGGTTTGAAAAACCGCCTCTTCTCTATTGGCTGACGGCCGCTGGAGCCTGGGCCGGGCTAAGCCCTGAGGGGGCCGGCCGGCTGCCGGTTGCATTGCTGAGTCTGTTATTCCTTATTGCGGCTTTCGAACTGCTACGGCGTGAGTTCGGCTTCGAAGCGGCGGCGATCACCGTAACGTTGCTCGCGACTTCAGCGGGCTGGATAACGTACAGCAGTCTGTGCCTGACAGATCTGCCGCTCGCTGTTTCTTTCTCGCTAGCCGTGCTGATCGCGCTTCCGCTTGTCCAGGAGCGGTGCTGCGCCGGCGCGCACGAGAACATCAGGTTGCTCGCAATCGGCGTGTGTATCGGTCTGGCCATGCTTGCGAAGGGGCTTGTGCCGGTGGTGCTCGCCGCTCCTCTTATCTGGTTCTTACGAGGACTGTGGCGCAAGTGGTGGCTTGCCATTGCCGCCTGCCTGGTTGTGGCCGCTCCCTGGTATGTGGCAGTTTATGTGGCGAATGGCTACCCATTCATTCAAGAATTCTTTCTAAAGCATCATTTCGAACGCCTGTATTCTGCGGCTCTGCAGCATGTCCAGCCCTGGTATTACTATGTTCCGATACTACTGGCCGGATTGTTCCCCTGGACTCCGCTGCTCGGGCTGTTTGGCTTGCGCGACCAACGCTGGGATGAGCGCCGGCGCTTCCTGGCGGCGGTATTCGTGTTTGGGTTCGTCTTTTTCAGCTTTTCTCTCAACAAACTGCCCGGCTATCTGCTGCCCCTTCTGCCGAGCGTATTCGCGCTGATCGGCGCCTGTTTTGAAACGAAAAGCCTGGCTGAGTTATCGCGGCTCTGGCTCCTGCCATGCGCACTGCTCATTGGCGCCATTCCACTCCTGGCGCAGATCTTGCCGCAAGCTCTGGCTGCGGGCCGGTTGTCTTCCGTTGCGATTCGAGGCATCTCCGCAACCGAGTTGTTCTATGTAGTGCTGCCGGTCGCAGCGGTGCTTGTCGCCAGACGCTCCTGGATTGGCTGGCTGCTCGCGTTGTGTGTGGTTGCGGGCGGCATTTATCTCAAGACAGTTGCCTATCCGCTGCTGGATCGTCAGGTATCCGCCCGCGGGCTGTGGCGCGAGATCCGCACGCCAGACGCTGCCATCTGCGACAACTGGATCTCGCGCGACTGGGCATACGGGCTTGCGTTTTATCGCGGCGCGCCCTATCCGGCTTGTAATTCCGGCCACTACCCTTTTGAATTGCGGTCGGCGGCCCACGGTCCTCCGGTGCTCCAGGCCCATCACTGAGGCAGCAGGCCGATTCCCGCGGGCCTGTCGTGGACAATGAAATCGAGAGCTCATTCCTTATGAATAACGTGCGAATACTAGGAAACAGCGATCTTCAGATCACCAGCCTTGGCGTGGGTGCGTGGGCCATGGGCGGGGGCGGTTGGCAGTTTGCCTGGGGAGAGCAGGACGATAACGACTCCATTTCCGCGATCCGGGCGGCACTCGACGCCGGAATGAATTGGATCGACACGGCAGCGGTATACGGATTAGGCCATTCTGAGGAAGTTGTCGCCAAAGCCTTGGAGGGCGTGTCGAAGAAACCTTATATCTTCACCAAGTGTGAGCGGCGCTGGGACGAAAACGGCAAGATCTTTCCGTCGCTCAAAGCCGAATCGATCCGCAAAGAGTGTGAAGACAGTTTGCGGCGCTTGAAGGTGGACGTGATTGACCTCTACCAGGTTCACTGGCCGGACCCGGACGCCGACATCGAGGAAGGCTGGACCGAAATGGCCCGTCTCAGGGAGCAGGGAAAGGTCCGCTGGATCGGCGTTTCAAACTTCAACGTGGAGCAGTTGAAGCGAGCCCAGAAGATTGCGCCGGTCACCTCGCTGCAACCGCCGTATTCGTTGCTGGTGCGGAAAGTGGAACCCGAAATCCTTCCCTTCGCCCGCAGGAACGGTATCGGCGTGATCGTCTATTCGCCTATGCGCGCCGGGCTGCTGGCGGGCAAGATGACCAAGGAACGCGCGGCGAATCTCGGGCAGGACGACTGGCGTTCGCGTGACAAGGATTTCCAGGAACCGAATCTCAGCCGTAACCTGCAGCTTGTAGAAATTCTGCGGCAGATTGGCAGCCGACACGGACGCACGCCGGGCGAAGTGGCACTCGCATGGACGTTGCAAAACCCGGCGGTAACAGCAGCCATCGTCGGAGTCAGACGGGCCGATCAGGTGGCGGGAGTCGCGGGAGCGCTCTCATTCCGGCTCTCTGATCAGGAAGTCGGCGAGATTGAAAACTTCCTCAGCGCTTCGCAAAAGGAAGCTGTCATCTCGGCATAATCCTTCAGCGGTTTGCGCGGGTCCGGGTCAGCCAGTAAACAGGGAGTCCGCAGAGGACGATCAACAGCCCGGGCCAGGTGCTTGCGGGCCGGTACGCAAACAGGCAATAGAGAACGGCGATGCCGCCGGCGATGTAGATGAGCGGCATCACCGGATACCCGAGCGCCCGATAGGGACGCGGCGCATCGGGCCGTTTGATTCGCAGGCGAATGACGCCTGCAATCGTCAGCACGTAAAACAGCAGCGCAGCGGAGATGACGTAATCGAGCAGATTGCTGTACAGGTTTCCGTAGGTGTTGGTTGACGGATCATACGTTCTGGGGAGTATCAGGGCTGCCGACCAAATCCCCTGAACCGCCAGCGACCACCCAGGCACAGACGCGCGATTCAGGGTTCCCGCCTGTTTGGGAAACAGACCATCGAGCGCCATGGAATAGTAAACGCGAGGCCCGGCCAGCACCAGTGCATTAATGCAGCCGAACGTGGAGATCATGATGGCTACGGCCATAAGCACCGCGCCCCAACCCGGAAAAATGACTTGCAACATGGCGGTGGCGACGCGGTCGGCAGGCGCATGCTGGATCGCGGAAAGCGGCAACACCAGGAGGTATGCAACGTTCGCCAAAAGGTAGAGCCCGGTAACGCAGATGGTTCCGATAGCGAGGGCTCGCGGCATCACTTTCCCTGGATCCTTCACTTCACCCGCGGCGAATGTAATGTCATGCCACGCATCGGCCGAGAACAGCGAACCTGACTGCGACACGCAAAGGGCGGCGAACAGCCCGAAGCCGGTGAGAGCGGAGAGCGTCGCCGTGAGTGGAGTGACATCGTGCGGCGTCCAGAACTGGTGAAAGTTCGCTGCGACGGCATCCTGCTTCCAGAAGATCAGACCCAACAGAATCAAAGCGGCGAGCGCTATCACTTTCGCCGAGGTAAACAGATTCTGCACGATTTTGCCGTAGCGGATGCCGCGGCTGTTAGTCCACGTGAGCAGCACGATGACGAGAATGGCGACGAGCTGCCCGACAGAGAGCGAGATCGCGTATGTTTTCGAGAGGTGGATAGGCTGAATCAGATAGTGCGTCTCTGAGACCGCCGGCCAGAGTACTCCGGTAAAGCGGGCGAACCCGACGGCCACCGCCGCGATTGTACCGGTCTGAATGACTGTGAAGAGCGTCCAGCCGTAAAGGAACCCGAGCAGCGGAGAGAACGCTTCGCGCAGATAGACATACATCCCGCCTGCCTTCGGCATCATAGCGGCCAGTTCGCCGTACGAAAGAGCTGCGGCAACCGTCACGACCGCGGTGAACAGCCAGGCGACCAGCAGCCACCCGGGGCTGCCGATATTGCGCGCCATATCGGCCGGCACGATGAAGACGCCCGAGCCGATCATCGCGCCGATAACGATCATCGCGGAATCGAACAACCCCAGTTCGCGGATGAAACCGGCGTTGCGGTCTACGGTCTCGATACTCGAGTGCACGCTACCGGTTTGCATGCGCCTCTGCTTGTTGAGAAGTGCGGGCGAAGGACGGGCGCGAGGACAAAGCATCCCCAACCGTGTCGCGAACCACTGCTTTTTCGTCGTCGCTCAATTCGAGGCGCGGGGCGCGAACCCGGCCTGAGCCCATCTGGACTGCTTCCTGTGTGTACTTGATCAATTGCACGAATTTCGGCACAACATCAAAGCGTAGCAACGGCAAAAACCATTTATAAAGTTCGAATGCTTTATCTTTCTCGCCTCTGGCCGCCAGTTCGAACAACTCCACCGACTCGCGCGGAAAGGCGTTGGCGAGGCCGGCGATCCAGCCGGTCGCGCCCGCGTAAACGCCCTCAACGATCATGTCATCAACTCCGCATAAGATATTCAGCCGCTCGCCGGCGATACTTCGCAGCGTACTGATCCGGCGCACATCGGCGCTTGATTCCTTGATGGCATGCAGATTGGCGTCTTCATTCAAGAGCTCGGCAGCCTGCTCCGGGAGAAAGTCGGTTTTGTAAGCGATGGGATTGTTGTAGAGCATCGATGAGAGCGGAGTCGCCTCGAGCACAGCGTTGACATGAGCCTTCATCTCGCGCCAGTCGCCAGTGTACACATATGGCGGCAGCACCATGAGCCCGCTGCAGCCCGCCGCCTCGGCGGCGCGCGCCAGTTCTACCGATTCTGCTGTGCTTAGGGACGAAATCCCTGCGACAACCGGAGCCTTCGTTTTGAGCGCTCGCGCTGCCGTGTTCAGAACGGCGAGCTTCTCTTCCCATCGCAGCGTAGCGCCTTCGCCGAGCGATCCCAAAACGACGACGCCCGTGCAGCCATTCTCAATGAGCCAGCCGCAGTGCCGCTCCAGAAAGTCGTGGTCGACCGAACCATTCTCGCGAAAAGGCGTAGTGATCGCCGGAATGACGCCTTGCCAATTCATGGATTGCATCTTACCTCTCCTTCGTCGCGAACCTTGCCGGGGAGAACGCTGCAGCAGCGATCCCGGTTGGACGCCGCAGAATCTCGTCGGTCAACAGGCGTGCTGTCGCTATCGAGGTCGTCGCGCCTAATCCTTCGTGCCCGGTCGCGGCATAGACATGGTTGCTTTCCGGCACCAGCCCGATCAGCGGAAGACCATCCGGAGTTCCTGCGCGGAAACCCGTCCAGCTTGTTACCTGGGGTGCGGCCGCTAGCGTCGGCATGAATTCGACCGCGCGATCCAGCATGCGCCGCAACATGCCCGGTTCCACTGCCGGATTCCCGGCGCCATACTGGCGGGACGATCCAATCAGAAGCTCGCCATTTTTCCTCTGCCGGACGTTGAAAGCAACCGAATCGGCCTCTTCGCTTGCGTGCGCACTCTTCAGATAGCCAAGTTCAACCACCTGGTGCCGCGCGAAATGGTGGGGCAGTTTGACGACTAGGATATGGCC